>NZ_CP017599.1:653333-1306666 GCF_001767235.1 Moorena producens PAL-8-15-08-1 | reverse complement strand
CCAGGAAATTCGGTAAACCAAACCACCCGCACGGAATCTTTTGTAGGAAATTGCAAGAATGGGTCAGTCAGTAATTCGTAAGCGGATGTCATGGCTCGCTGCTGGGTAATTTGCTTGATAGTTGGGACAAGAACAATTACACCGATAACTATAGCTGCCATGAGGATAAAGCGACTGATAGAAAACTTGACCATTTCCCTACTCCCTACTCCCTACTCCCTACTCCCTACTCCCCATAGCACGACGTTGCTGATTGAGGGAAACTGTCACAATCCCCTAATCAAACACACAACTACTCTCCACTATACTTTGAGCACTTAGGTATCAGCGTATTAGTCTAAGTGCTCAAACCCTTATTCATGTTGACATAGAGCGTTTGCGTAGCCCATTGACTGCTCGGGTGCCTCAAACGCTCAATTTGCTTGTGTCGAAAGTATATTTTGAATCGTAAACATTTATGTAAAAGATTTTTGCAATAATTACATTTGAGGTCAGATTAAAGTTAAATTAGATACAAAACTAACTGACTACAGGTTTTATAGAAGCCATACTATGACATTATTAACTACTAATCAAGTTATTAGCCAACTTAAGCAAGGACTGTCGTTACAGAAAGCCGAGCTGAGTCATATTGATTTACAGGGGTTGAATCTGGATCAGGCTCAGTTTGCCCACGCTTACCTACGTAATGCCAATCTCTCGGGAGCATCTTGTCAAGAGACAGACTTTACTCAAGCCAATCTCAGCTGGGCCAACCTATCGGGGGCAACTCTGGTTTATGCCCGACTCTCAGGAGCTCAACTGAATTGTGCTGATTTGGAGGGGGCGAATCTCCGAGGGGCTTGGGCAACAAAGGCTAAGCTCTGTGGAGCAAGACTAGATGGGGTTGAGGCGTCCTTAGCCCAGCTGCAAAAGGCGGATTTGAGAGAAGCAACTGGAAAAGGGATAACCTTTACAGGTGCCAATCTCAAGATGGCCAATTTAGGAGCTGTGAATTTCCCTGAGGCTAATTTCAGTGGAGCAAGCCTTGATCTAGCTAGCTTAGAGGCAGCTAAGTTAATCGATACTAAGTGGCTTGCTGCTGATTTGGAACGGGCAAATTTAAGCCGTGCTAGTTTACTCAGAGCAGATTTAACCTCTGCTAATCTGATTGTTGCTAATCTCAGAGCTGCTGATTTGACCGAGGTAATTTTGCGTGGTGCTCAGTTGCTGGAGTCAAGTTTAGAAAATGCGCTATTAAACGATGTTGATTTAACTGAAGCGTCTTTATTTTCTGCCAATTTAGAAGGGGCTCGCTTATCTAGTATTAATCTTACAAATGCTGATTTACAGTACGCTAATTTAGAGAATACTATTTGGAATGGTGTTGATTTCGACCAATGCGAGGTGGCCGGTGCGGTGTTTACCGATGCTAAAGGATTAAGTGCTCAACAGTGCCAATGGCTTAAGGAAAATGGCGCGTTGAATGTTCCAATTCGGTAACAGCAACCTAAGCTATCTGCTTAAGCGCTACGGGCACGCTACTTGAGGTGCGGTCAGCGGTCAGCTGTCAGGCGTCAGCTTATTTTAGTCAAAGGTGCCCTTGACCCATGAAGAATTAAATTCACCAAGGTCAAGGGCACCTAAAAACTATTAAAATCATTCCATTATTAAGCAACGCCTTAGGAATGGTTGATGCAATTCGGTTTATTCAATATTTTAACTGGGGTCAAGGTGACTATACCAAAGAACGCCATCAGTGGCTAAACCAAAAGCCATTAAACGAGATTATAAACTCAATCAAGGAACAACAAGATGACAGCAATCAATATGATGAAATTATTAAATAATTTCATTATTTAATAATAAGGGGTATTCAGTTTCTTGGTGCTCCCTGCCAAAATTATTATCTACTGGTCTGACCAACCTGCGGAATATGGGTTACTACTAGCTTTTCATGGTCTTATCCTGATTGATGGTAACCGTTGGGTCAACCTAACCGTTGCGGAAGCCTAACTGTTAAACAAGCATGGGATGATCGCATCAACAGCTAGTAGTCCGTTGATGCTGTGCTCTTGAATTGATAGTAACCGTTGCGGAAGCCTAACCGTTGCGGAAGCTTAACTGTTTAAGAAACATGCGATTGGCCTTTGGCCACGCTACGCGATTGGCCTTTGGCCACGCTACGCGATTGGCCTTTGGCCACGCTACGCGATTGGCCTTTGGCCACGCTACGCGATTGGCCTTTGGCCACGCTACGCGATTGGCCTTTGGCCACGCTACGCGATCGCTTATAGTGACATACTCCTACACTGACTCTGCTCTTACAGAGCCGCTCCGCGAACGAGTGAGCGTGTAGGCTTCTTGCCAACTCCACCCAACGGTATCGGCTTTCGCCGACGCTGCGCGAACGGATACTCGGCAAGCTTTATTAACGACACGGTCAGAAGTTACCGCAAGAAGAGTGGAGCCTTTATGGTTAGTCGGCTATGCATAAAAGAGGTGCGACCCGTGGCGAATTTAATTCGCCAACGGAAAGCGCACCTTTGGTTAAAACTTTATGATTAAGGCGACCCTCTGATAAGGTTTCGTCTCCGGGATGCCCCTCCGCGCCGGAACAATACAATAAGTTCTATTTTTAAGGAACGTAGGTGCCTGACAAACCAGCATTTAAGGCCTTTGGCCACGCTTCGCGAACGGCTTTGTTTATCAGTACATATATTATAGCAATTCCATGCATACCCTGTGCAAAATTCATCCCACACCTATGCTGCGCATTAGGTGTGGGGCTTCTTTTGCCGGACAGCTAAGTTGCGGTCAAACGTACAACTTTCTATCCCTATCTCCCCATCTCCCCATCTCCCCATCTCCCCATCTCCCTATACAAGCAATCTACTCTCTTTGAATGCAACTCGGTATTAGATCCGATAGTTATAGCATTTATAAATGAGATGTAAACCTAGGTAGTATTTTTTTATGGAAAAAGAAAAATACGAAGCTCTTTACCCTCTTACCTTTCCCATTTTGCCTGCATTTCAATTCATGCCCTAAGCCTGTTTACAACCTATATAAAAACGCTATATATCCCATAATTTGAGGGTGATGTCTCCCCATTTCACCACACTTATTAAAATTTACATAGTTCCAATAAAAAGCACTAATAACTGCTAGAATTAACCAGAAGATATTTAAAGCAATAACTTAGAACTTAATATGGGTGGAAGAAAGCTAGTAATCACCCTCACCTTAGGTTGGGCCAGGACAATGGCGGTCCCCCTGGGTTGGTTAACCCTAGCCATGTCGGGTAACTATGCCTTGGCCGATATTGTTACGGATGGGACATTAGGTTCAGAATCGTCTGTGGTGATACCTAATACCAATGTCCGAGGAAAAATAGCAGATAAGATCGAAGGTGGCGCAACACGAGGGTCTAACCTATTCCACAGTTTTCAGGAATTTAATGTAGGAGAACTACAACGGGTTTATTTTGCTAATCCTTCTGGAATCGAGACTATTCTAACCCGGGTAACTGGAAGTAATCTCTCTAATATTCTAGGCACTTTGGGAGTAGATGGTGCAGCGAATCTGTTTTTGCTCAATCCTAATGGCATTGTGTTTGGACCGCAGTCGAGATTAGATGTAGCTGGTTCCTTTTTCGCCTCTACTGCCAATAGCCTGGTCTTTGCTAATGGGCAGGAGTTTAGTGCCACATCCTATGAAGCCCCGCCACTGCTAACCATTAATATTACCCCAGGATTGCAGTATGGCAAGTATGACCCCAGGACAACAATTCAAAATGCTGGGAATTTAGCAGTAGGACAAGATTTAACTCTAGCTGCAGGCAATCTAGATTTACAGGGTCAACTGGAGGCTGGTAACAATTTGACTCTGTTTGGAGAAGATACGGTCACCATCAGGGATACTATAGCGCAACCTTTTATTGCCAATGCTGGTGGTTTGCTGCTAATTCAGGGGAATCAGTCAATTGATATTGCTGCCCATAACCATACCGATAGTGGTTTATTCGCTGGTTCTGATTTACGGTTGCGTTCGCGTAGCGTGGCCATTCGCGTAGCGTGGCCCAAAGGCCAAGGCCAATCGCCGGGTCCCATAGCAGGGGATGCTCACTATACCGCTGGCGGCAGTTTCAGCATCGAGCAGTTGGATGGATTACCCGGAAATTTACTCAGCCCCCATGACCCAATTATTCTGGCCAATGGAGATGTCAGTTTAGGAAACTATACCGGAGCATCACTACATATTTTGGCAGGAGGGAGTGTTACCGTTGGGGACCTAGAAATTAACTCTACCGATACAGCCAATAATGCCATTAGTCCTGATAACTCCAATCCGTTCTTAGCTAGTCTGGCCAATGTTACCTTGTCTGACCAAGGGGGAACGTCTGTAGTAATTGATGGTAGTAGTCAACCTACCTTAGATATTCGGGCTGGCATAGATTGGACATTACTGGGGGGTTTTCCAGGAAATGTGGATACCGGAAACCTTGCCCCTAACCTGGATACGGCTGCTACTAGTGCCGATATCACCATTGGTGACATCTCGATTAATGCTCCGAATGGACTAGTATTCTTAACCAATCAGTATCAAACCAATGGATCTAATCCTACTAACAAGCTGGAGATTGGAACACTCCGCACCGATGACAATTTCGGTGGGTTTGTGGGAAATAGTGGTGATGTGATTATCGATTATCGAGGCGGGATTGAAATAAGCGAACGCATTAATACCTCTAGCGCTACCGGTAATGCCGGTCAGATTAAATTAATTACGTTTGATGACATAACCCTTGACAATAGTGACATAATCACCAGTACCTCCAATGCTGGTCAAGCTGGGGATATTACCATTGAAACCGGTTCCTTCACCGCCCGCCAAGGAGCTAGGATCCGAACTAACAGCAACAGTCAAGCCGATGCCGGAGATATCACGATTACGGCCAGTGGGGCTGTTTCCCTTGATGGCAGAAACGGCACTCAACGGAATAACAACGGCACTGAACTAGTATCTCGTCTGGACAACGGAGGCATAGGCAAGAGTGGGGATATTACCATCAAAGCTGATTCTGTTTCAGTCAAAGACAGCGCTGTCCTTGATGCTAGCCTCAAGGGTCAAGGGAGTGCAGGTCATATCAACATAGACGCCCGTCAAGTGCTCTTTAAAGGAGCACCGAGGGTAACCTTTCGGTCAGGCAATCGCAATGAAGCCTCCAGTGAAGCCAAAGTTAATGTTGAGCGTGGGGCAAACGGCCAGGGGGGTACGATAACCATTAAGACTGAATCTTTGTCAATCCTTGATGGTGCTAGACTCAGTGCCAATCTCAACAGTAAAGGCACTGGGGGCAATATTGAAATCTTTGCTAGTGATAGCGTAACCGTTTCGGGAGCAAGGGGCAATCGATTTAGTAGGATTAGTAGTAACGTCGGCGAATTCATTGGGAAAGACGCTGTCGGGAACGGTGGTAACATCACCATTCACACTGGCTCCCTATCCGTTACAAAGAGTGGTCAAATCCAAACCAACCTATTTGGTATAGGTAATGCTGGCAAGATAACTATCAAAGCTCGCGATACAGTTACCATTGACGGGATAGCAAATAAAGATAACATAGCCAGCGGTTTGCGCTCTCGGGTCGGTCCGGATAGAGAAGACAAAAGGTTTCGCAACCAATCAAAAGCTAGAGGTAATGGTGGCAATATCACCATAGAGGCAACGTCAGTTTTTGTGACCAATGGCGGTCAAGTAAGTACTGAAATCAATGACATAGGAAATGCTGGCAACATATCAATTATTGCTGAAGAGGAAGTTAGCTTTCATGGCGCTGCTAAGAATGAAAACGGGGATAAATTTTCAAGTATTATCTTCACTCGCGTTAGACCTCAAGCAGAGAGCGACGGTGGCAAAGTATCAATTAAAGCTCGGTCAGTTTCCTTTACCGACGGTGCTCAGATAAATTCCGAAACCCGTGGCCAAGGAAAAGGGGGTGATGTGGAAATAATAGCTCGCGATCGCGTTTTAGTTGATGGATTCAGCGAGCTAATTGGAGCAGATAGTGGCATATTTAGTGAGGTTCAATCGGATGGCAAGGACAATGGTGGCACGATCACGATCACAGTTACAGGAGGTTCATTGGCGATTACTGGAGGTGCCCAGTTAGTATCTGGTACTCAAGGCAAGGGGGATGGTGGTGATGTGATGATTACGGTTGGTGACCAGGTTTTAATAGACGGCGTGGGCATCAATGGCAAACCTAGTCGGATATTGACTGGTGTGGGTTCTAAGACAACAGAGGGAAACGGTGGTGACATTATCATAATTGACGCTAACTCTGTTTCTGTGACTGATGGTGCCCAGTTAGTATCTGGAACTGTAGGCAAGGGGGACGGTGGTCAGATTAAAATTAAAGCTAACTCCATTGCAGTCACTGATGGTGCGACCCTAGATGCTAGCACGAGGGGGAATGGGACAGGTGGACCTATAAACTTAACCACCAATAAACTAACTGTTCAAGACCAAGGTGAAATTTCCACTGCTACCTTCTCACAAGACAATGACGGCAATGGCGGCAACGGCGGCGCAATTATTGTGCATGCAAAAGAATCTGTTCTGCTCAAGAATGATGGAGTAATTTCCAGCGCTGTAAACGACACAGGTAGTGGTAATGGAGGAACTATTGAGATCACTACTTCCTCCCTATCTCTGATTAATGGTGGGCGGGTAGAAGCACGCAGCCTCGGTTTCATCCCAAGAGTTCTAGCTTCTGAGTTAGCCAACCAGTCCTATCAGGAGGTTGTCCTAGAAGATCAGCCAGTAGCCTACTGGGGTTTAGACGAAACCACTTCCTTAACAGCTGTTGACAGTTCTGGCAATGGCTTCAACGGTACCTACGAGAATGGCGTAACTCAGGGCGTTCCAGGAATATCAGGCACCGCAGGAGAATTTGATGGCAACAATGATGCTGTGGATGTTGGTATTATTGCACGAGATTCGGAATTAGATATCAGCAATCAATCCTTCACTGTAGAAGCCTGGGTAAAACAAAACGACTCTAACCAATCTAAGAATCAATCCTATGTCGGGATACATCCAAGCAATAACCAAAACGATGGTAACGGTGACAGTCTATATTTCCGAGTGACCAGTAACGGTGCTGTCCGTTTTGGTGACTTTGAGGGTAACTCGGACTTGAGAACACCAAGGAACTTCATTGAAGCAGATACTTGGCATCACATTGTAGCTAGTTACGACCAAAGCTCCAACACCAACACCATTTTTGTCGATGGTCGGGAAGTGATCAGTAACAACCAAGGTGCTTTTGAAAGTCAAAACCCCCGTGTCTTGATCGGGGCTTGGCCGAACATTGGTGACCAAGCATTTAATGGTGTGATTGATGAAGTCGCAGTCTATGACGAAGCCTTATCCCCTGAAAGAATTACTAGTCACTACTTACGGGGGCAACGAAATCTTGGTGTATCTCCGGAATCCTTACCTGATCGTGCAGCAAATGCTGGTAAGATTACAGTCAATGCTGATGACATTACTATTTCTGGAGTTAGTCCCACTAATAGTGATATTGCCAGTGGTTTAGTGTCTAGCAGCTCAGGCAATTTCAGTGGTGAAGCTGGTACGATCACCATCGATACTAATTCCCTGAAGGTTGAGGATAGAGGGGAAATAAACGTAAGCAGTAAGACAGCTCAAGCTGGTGATATCAGAATCAATAGTAATTCCCTCAAGGTTGAAGATGAAGGGATAATAACAGTCAGAAGTGAGAACGGGGTAGCAGGTAATCTGATAATTAATGCTAATTCCCTGTTGCTCAATAACGGAACACTAGAAGCTGAAACTGCTCAAACTCCAAATCCTGGGGAATCAGGAGCGAATATCACACTAAACATATCAGACCTAATACAGCTCAAAAACGAAAGTCTGATCTCCGCAAAGGCTTTAGAAGCTAACGGAGGTAACATCACTATTAATGAGAACCGTAATGATAATCCGAATGATAACCCATTCCTGATTGCTTTCCCCGCAACTGGTTCTAATGGTAGTGATATCATTGCTAATGCTCCCATGGGACAAGGCGGTAATATCACTATCAATGCCTTCAGTATCTTTGGTATTGAAGAGCGCCCAGCTATTGATGGCAATGGCACCAATGATATAGATGCCTCTGGTCAGACAGACAGTGGTATGGTGACCATCAACACTACCAATGACTTTCTGGAACGGGAGCCCAACAGCTTACCCACCGAACCAGGCAAGGCTCAATTTGACCAGCGCTGCCAACCGGGTAATAGTACTGGCAGTAGTTTTGTCAATACTGGACGTGGCGGCTTACCTCCTCGCCCAGGTGAAATCAGCAGCAATACCCTTTGGGAAGATATACGCCGTCCCACTGCCCGTGGACGCTATCGCTCCCGGACTGCACTGGTTAACCCCCCTGTTCAGCCCCCCACTACCCCTAAGCCAAAACGGATTATAGAAGCTCAAGGCTTGATGATTGATGCTGATGGCAATATCTTTCTGACTGCTTATCCAACTACCGTGACACCGGATGGATTTCGGCAGGTGCCTGGGTCTTGTTATTTGCCCTAGGGAACAGGGAGCAGGGAATTGGGAATCGGGAATCGGGAACACAGATGCAGCGTGGAACAGGCATCTTGCCTGTTACAATTCCCAGGGGCATCAGGGGTGGAACAGGCATCTTGCCTGTTTCATTTCCAGGGGCATCAGGGGTGGAACAGGCATCTTGCCTGTTTCATTTCCAGGGGCATCAGGGGTGGAACAGGCATCTTGCCTGTTACAATTCCCAGGGGCATCAGGTGTGGAACAGGCATCTTGCCTGTTTCATTTCCAGGGGCATCAGGGGTGGAACAGGCATCTTGCCTGTTTCATTTCCAGGGGCATCAGGGGTGGAACAGGCATCTTGCCTGTTTCATTTCCAGAGGCATCTTAGTGGAACAGGCATCTTGCCTGTTTCATTCCCAGCAGGATGCCCACCCCACTCATAGTCATCCCGCCCCTCAGCAATGAGAAAAATTTAGATATACCTCAGCCTTACTATGAAACACCATACTCCATTCAAGAGATAATTTAATAGAAACCCTAGATTTAGCGTCCTCATGCTTCGCGCGACCCTAATTGGCACACAAACCCTAATTTTTTTTCTCCTAAATTTAGTTCTCCCCATTGGCATCCTTCCGGTCTTATCCTATCCCACAACTGTTAAGCCAATTCCTCAAGATTGGTCAGCGTCAGATTTAGTGGAACAAGGCAGAGCATTCTACACCAAAGGTCAGTTTAATCAAGCAGCAAGCACTTGGGAACAGGCAGCACAAGCCTATGAATCCCAAGGGGATAGACTACATCAGGCCATGGTGTTGAGTTATCTGTCCTTGGCTTACCAGAAACTGCAACAGTGGTTTGATGCGGAAGATGCGATCGCATTTAGCCTCAAGCTGTTAGAGACCGGAGCAGATCTCAGGGATAGCCCAGACTACCAGCAAATCCAAGCCCAAGCTCTCAACACCCTAGGTAGTTTAGAATTAGCCTTAGGACAACCAGACACTGCTCTAGAAGCCTGGCAATTGGCTACTGAGATTTATCAACAATTAAAGGATGACATTGGCATTACAGGTACCCTAATTAATCAAGCTCAAGCGATGGAAGCCTTAGGACTTCACCGTCGCACCTGTAAAACCTTATTACAAGCCTTAAACCTGGACAATAATTGCGATTTGTCCAATCAAGAAAGGTTTGAAACGGTGCTGCAAACCTTTCAACAAACCCCTGATCCCCAGATTAAAATCCTTGGCTTACGTAGCCTTGGGAATACTCTCCGTCTCCTTGGGTACTTGAAGCACTCTCAGCAAGTGCTTAAGGCAAGTTTGAAAGTAGCTCAACCTCCTTTAGAAAAACGAGAGACCTTACTGAGTTTGGGAGATACAGAACGTTCTTGGTACAACCACTATAAACAATTATACACCAGAAATAACCAGATAGAACAACAAGAAAAAGTTCAAAAAAAAGTTGATGATAAGTTTAATTATGCTCTAAACTACTATCAAGAATCTCTTCAAGAGTCAAGCAAATTATCAGCATCAACCAGCTTAGATATTGAACCGAAACTACAGCGATTAAGTCTACTCATTGACTTCCACAATTGGTTAGAGACCTTAACGGATGAAGACAAAGATCAAAACAAAACTACAAGGCTCCAAGAATTAAAATATAAAATTAATGACCAAGTCAAGGAATTACTCAACAGCGAGATTACTAAATTACCAGCTAGTCGAACCGCAATCTATGCTCAAATCAATTTTGTCGAAAGTCTGATCACCTATGATCTAAAATCAAACAAGCATCACGACAATCTTCAGCGGTCATCCTTTATCCTTCAGCCTTACGAAATTGCCCATACATTAGTCAAAGCTCTCCAAGAGGCTCAACTTTTAGACGATAAACGAGCCGAATCCTATGCCCTTGGTACCCTTGGTAAGCTATATGAACAAACTCAGCAATGGTATCAAGCTCAAGAATTTACCGAAAAAGCCCTGACCATAGCTCAAGGAATTCAAGCCGATGACATTGCCTATCAATGGCAATGGCAGTTAGGACGAATTTATAAAGCTCTGGGAAAAACTGAAGAAGCAATCACCGCTTACCAAGCAACGGTCAAAACCCTAGATTCTCTTCGCCAAGATTTACTGGCTCTGAGTTCAGATGTGCAGTTTTCCTTTCGGGAAAATGTTGAGCAAGTCTATCGAGAATTAGTCGATTTACTCTTGAAAGACGATCAAACCGCTCAACCGATCGCAAAGAAAGCGATCGCAGATAACCGGATCCCACAAAACAAGCTCAAGCAAGCTACCGCAGCAATTGACTCTCTCCAGCTAGCCCAAATTGAAAATTTTCTGGGGTGTAACCTTTCTGACATTGTGGAATTGAGGGAGCAGCAAATCGATCCGAGTGCAGCATTAGTTTATCCGATTATTCTCGATGACCGGTTAGCGGTGATCGTGAAATTACCAAAATCAGAAAAATTTATTCACTATACCGCTGCTTTACCTAAAGCTAAACTTGAGCAAACCTTAGAAAGTCTCCGTATAGAGCTAGAAAAACCTTTTATTTCTAAAGAAAGTCTAGCCTTATCCCAACAGGTTTATGACTGGTTAATTCGACGGGCGGAAGGGTTGCTCGAAGCCAATCAAGTTAAAACCTTAGTATTTGTTCTTGATGGTGGCTTTCGCAATGTTCCCATGGCTACCCTTCATGATGGTGAACAGTATCTAGTAGAAAAAGGCTATGCGATCGCACTCATTCCTGGTTTGAGTCTACTGGAGCCCAAACCCTTAGCTCAAGTAGAGTTAAATGCCTTAGCCTTTGGACTTTCAGACATGCGCGAGGGTTTTCCTGATCATGAAGGTTTCGCTAACCTACCCAATGTTAAAACAGAATTAGGGGAAATTAAATCCCAAATTCCCAGTCAACAATTGCTCAATCAAGACTTTACCAGTCAAAAATGGCAAGAGTTAATCAGTTCAGTGCCATTTCCTGTGGTGCATTTAGCTACTCACGGTGAGTTTAGTTCAGATCCAGACGAGACCTTTCTGCTGGCGTGGGATAAGCGAATCAATCTCAAGGATTTAAGCAATGTCATCCAGAACAGAAGTGACAATAGTTTAGAAGCAATTGAATTACTAGTGCTCAGTGCTTGTAAAACTGCCGATGGTGATAGTCGTGCTAGCTTAGGCTTGGCCGGAGTAGCGATTCAGTCAGGAGCCAGGAGTACTATGGCTTCCCTATGGTTCATTGATGATGACTCTACGGCTAAACTGATGGCATCTTTTTACCAAGAATTAGCTGATTCTGGCGCAACGGTTACCAAAGCTGAAGCCTTGCGCCGTGCTCAAGTTAAGCTCTTAAAAAGCCGTGGTTATCAAGCTCCATATTTCTGGGGAGCCTATGTTTTAGTGGGAAATTGGCTGTAATCGGGAATCGGGAATCGGGAATTGGGAATCGGGAATCGGGAGTAGGGAATCGGGAATCGGGAATCGGGAATCGGGGGAAGTGTGGGGAGGTAGGGAGATGGGGAGGTCTCACAGGGGTAGGTTTTTTACATTTGGGTTCTGCCTCACCCCCAACCCCCGACCGGTCGGGGGCGGATCACAGGGAGAGCAAAAGGAAAACAACGAAGAAATGATGATTTTAACGACAAATTAAGTATATTGTCTTGATGCAATAGCGAGTGGGGGAAACCACGGCAATAGCGAGTGGGGGAGACCCCCAAGACCGCGCTGCCTCCCCAAGACCGCGCTGCATCGCTTTCTTATCCCCCACACCCCACACCCTACACCCTACACCCCACACCTGACGTCTTTGTAAAAAACATACCCTTGAAAGGATGGGGAGGTGGGGAGGTGGGTCAACCACATAGCCTCTCCCCAAGACCTTGCTGCATCGCTACTCCCTACTCCCTACTCCCTACTCCCTACTCCCTACTCCCTACTCCCTGTGCTGTACAACAATCAACTAGAGGTTTGACTGCGATCGCACGCAAACCCACCGAACCTAGGAAATCCTGCCAATCCCGTTCTAACCTCAAATCATCTGGTTTCTGGTACCGTAGTTCAGCTAAGGCTGTCATCGCATCATGCCAAATACCGTGACTGGCATAAACACCAATACGCTCCCGTGGTGAAGTAGCAGCCTTGAGCTTACTACTGAGGGTAGAGTCTGGTATGATGCGTTTTACTAATCCTTCCACCTTGGGATTCCCAGAGCGGCGGCGATTAACTACAACAGAGAACTGCCATCGATATACCTGGTCAGTTTCTAGAGGTTTGCTCAAGGGAACACGGACAATACCAGGAGTTCCAGATAACCGAATCCTTTCTTCTAGTAGAGAGTGTTGGTTCTGATCTAGCAGTACAAACTCCACCGTCAGTTCAGGAGTAGACTGTTTAGGAACATAAAACCAAAAGCTAGGAGACTCAGCTAAGGTCAGTGCTAAGAAAGATTTCGAGTCATTACTACAGTTGCCAGTTGCCTCGACAATCTCGCTACTGCCAGGGACTATAGCAATCAGCTGATCCGAACACAGACCACGTGATCCTCCTGATGTCCGTTTCGGTGGTCTGCCCACATCATCAAAGCTTTCCTGTTCTGTAGCATTTGGCGGGAGGAAATATAAACGTCCTCCAGCTGTTGTAATCTGATCAGGTCTACCATCACCGTCAAAGTCTAGATCTGGTTGAGCTGATGGAGTATCGGATGTAGATAAACTATTTGCGGGGGAGTTACTGTTTAGAGCAACAGAGTGGGAACGCGCTCGTAGAGGGTAAATGGTGAAATTAAGTAGTACCCAGACCAGGGTCAAGATCAAAGAAGGTTTGTACAAGGCTAGCTTTTTGTTATACATACTCAGAGGTTTAACAAACGTTAATTTTTTTAAAGGATTCCATAATCCTTATCAGTCCTTAATGAGGGATTTTCTGCAAACCTTTACATTTCTTATCACACCGATCGCATATAGAGCATTTCCAAATAGATCACGAAAGGCTAGATCTCAACTGCTGACCTCAACCTGGGTGTCTTCTGCTTTACGCCTTGAGGTTAGTAGCTATCAGAACAATGACGCAGTTGACCTTGTCTTGATTATTGCGCGAGTGGTTTGTTCGCGTTCGCCTTTGGCGTGGCCTACGGCCAAGGGTCGGCAGGCCTTGAAGTTACCGTAAGACAGGCTCGCCTTAATCAATAAGTTTTAACCTTTTTTGCATAGCCTACCAACCATAAAGGCTCAGCTCAACGTAATCAGGTTTCGTCTCCGGGGGAAACCACGGCAAAGCGCGAGTGGGAAGACCCCCTTTGGCGGCGCTGCCTCCCCATTAGCGCTTAGGTGCCCTTGACCCGTGGCGAATTTAATTCGTCACGGGTCGCACCTCTGCATCGCTGATGACTGATTTATTGACCGAAATACAGTATTACATATCAATCCCGACTCATTTCTATAGTTGAACAGGACGTGAGACGCATTCCCCCACCTCGTTCAGGTGGGGGTTAGTCCACGCCAATAGTAATTACTACAAACCTGGAACACTGATTGTTTAATTGTCGTCCAATCTTTTAAAAGCTAAGATATTAAGTGTAGGAAAGTTTATTAGACCAGTGAAAACGCCGACCAAAGTCATACGAACTGACAAATGGCAGCTTAATGTGACTTCCGTTCAAAGGACATTGTTCAGGGAGACGATTAAAGTGTATCGCCAAGCTTGTCGGTATTTGGTCGGAATTATTTATACTCATTGGTCTGAGTTGGGGTGTTTAACAGCTGATCAGCTAACCCCTGCCGTTGAGAGGCTGATGCATAAAACAGCCAAACGTCCTAACATCAAATACGCGCAATTTAACAAATCTTTTTACAAATTCCCTAGCTATTACCGTCGTGCTGCGATCTCCTTTGCTGCTGGTCAGGTTAGTAGTTATGTAACCCGCTACCGCGAATGGCAGTCGGGTACAAGAAAAAGGAGGGATAGCAAGCCACCAAAACTAAACGCTGATACTGGCTGTTATCCTGCCTTGTACAAAGGCCAATGCTATAAACTACATGGTTTTGATCAAGCCGAAATCAAGGTTTTTGACGGTTCAGACTGGGTTTGGACTACTGTTCAAATTGCTGGTCTCAGGGAAAGGCACGCCTGTGCCAGTAACAAGATGATGTCCCCTTCGTTGATTTTCAATGAAAGGGCTTGTCATTTATCGGTTCCGTTTACTTGTAAGCCAGAAAAACGGAAACCAGAATCCAATGTGACTGCGGTAGATCTGGGAATTAACACTGCCGCAACAATAGCAGTTGTGACCCATAGCGGCACTGTAATCCACAGGGAGGTGCGATTCGTTAGTTATAAACCGAACCCAATAAGGGTAAGGGGGACTAACTGCTTGGTTCACTTGAACCATGACAACTTGATAACCATGGAGGTGAAAGACCTCCCCTCGCGAAATCCGAGTGACAGCCTTACCCTGATTCATGAACTTAACAAACTCATGGATTGGTGCAAGGGTCGAACAGTGAAGCACTACTAACCTGAAGGTGGTGTTAGTAACAGGCAAAGGACTCATGGGTACGAAAGAAAGGTATGTCTAAATCATCGTAAGGATTACGTAGTTGAAACAGGTTGAAACACTACAGACAAAAGGCAACGGAATATGGTTTACAAGGCTTTCACATCTTGTAAAGATTTCCTTCATATATTCCCGGTGAAAAGTACCGCCCTAAAAGTCCAAAGAATGGTTATCAGGAACGAAGTAACCCTTATATACACTCTCGGAAAGGTCGAACATTCCGAGTAGGTAGTTAGCCGTAAGTGGTATAAGGGCAAGATTGAGTCAAAAGCCAACGTCTGGAGTAACATCCAGGATATGCTGACAGACTCACGTTATAGGAAAAGATATGGATGTGAATAGCAATGAATAAGTCTAAAACTCGGGGGTTCGCCCCACAGTCGGAATGGAACAAAGTCAACTGGCGAAAGTTAGAAATGACAGTGTTTAAGTTGCAAAAACGTATATATCGAGCCTCCCAACGTGGTGATGTGAGCGTGGTAAGAAAACTCCAAAAAACACTAACAAAGTCCTGGTCAGCAAAAATGATTGCGGTTAGACAGGTCACCCAAGAGAACAAAGGTAAAAAGACTGCCGGAATAGATGGGATTAAAGCTTTAAATAATAAGCAACGTCTCACCTTAGTAGCCGACCTAAAAATCTCAAAAAAGGCACAACCTACCAGAAGGGTCTGGATTCCCAAACCTGGAAAGAAGGAAAAACGGCCTTTGGGAATCCCAGTCATGTATGACCGTGCTCTACAAGCACTCACCAAACAGGCACTAGAACCTGAATGGGAGGCAAAATTTGAACCTAATTCTTATGGGTTTAGACCAGGACGCTCATGTCATGATACTATAGAAGCTATATTTGTGGCCACCAATCGTATGCCCAAATGGGTACTCGACGCGGATATCGCCAAATGCTTCGATAAAATCAACCATGATGCACTTCTAACTAAATTAAATACATATCCATCCATGAGACGATTAATAAAGTCCTGGTTGAAATCCGGTGTGATGGATAATGGAACATTCTCACCTACAGAAGAGGGTACCCCTCAAGGTGGAGTCATCTCTCCACTTTTAGCGAATATAGCCCTCCACGGAATGGAAGAAAGAATTGAACAATACGCTGAATCAATGCCCGGATGTAAAAGGGACAATAAAAGAGCAATAAGTTTGATTCGATATGCAGATGACTTCGTTATCATGCACAAAAACCAAAACGTGGTAGAAGACTGTAAGGAAGTCATCAATACATGGTTAAAAGACATGGGATTGGAATTAAAGCCCAGTAAAACAAAAATAGTTCACACTTTTGACGGATTCGATTTCCTTGGATTCAATATCCGTCAATACAAAGTGGGGAAAAACCATTCAAAACAAGGCTTTAAAACGTTAGTCAAACCATCTAAAGAAGCAATTTCAAAGCATTTCAGGCAGCTCTCAAATGTTATAGAAAGACATAGAGCCGCTCCCCAAAAGGCGTTAATAAAACACCTAAAGCCTATTCTACGTGGATGGTGTAACTATTACAGAGGAGTCTGTAGCAAGGAAACATACACAAAACTAGGATACATGCTTTGGAACAAACTCCGAAGATGGGGGTATAGAAGACATCCCAAAAAATCAAGAACCTGGGTATACAAGAAATACTGGGGAACCAAAATAGAAAAGGCCAAGAAACCAGGAGAAAAACTCAAGGTGGACAACTGGGTATTCATGGATAAGGAAGAAAACTACCTTCCTAAACACGCCGAAACAAAAATTGTAAGGCATGTAAAAATCGAGAAAACCCGCAGCCCCTATGATGGCGACCTTATTTATTGGAACACCAGAATGAGAAAACATCCTGAAATGACCAGTCAAAAGGGAAGGCTTTTGAAAAGGCAAAAAGGGAAGTGCGCTCATTGTGGCCTTATCTTCAGGGACGGAGATTTACTGGAAAAACATCACATTTTACCACGTTCATTAGGAGGAAATGATTCAGACAAAAATCTGGAATTATTACACCTCCATTGTCACGACATTAAACACGGAATCAAAATCAATTCTTCAGAATTAGATGAGAATCCATTCTAGAGGTACTAATGGCAATAGTTCCTATGATGAGGAGCCGTATGATGCGAAAGTGTCACGTACGGTTTTGAAGACGAGTCGGAGGGGCGACTCTCCGGCTTAGTTTAATTTTATACATCCTGGGAGAGACATAGACCGTCGGGACAAACGACTAAAATCCGTATCTATGCGGGCGTCTAAGACTATGGGTAAGGGCGGAAGACTTCATAAAGGTTTTTGTTCTAAAACCTATCAAAAATGCCAAAGAATCAACACCCAAATTGGTCACATTGTCTCAAAGCGAATTGTTGAGATTGCTGAACAATTTAATTCTGAAGCGGTCGTATTTGAGAACCTCAAAGGATGGAAACCAAAAGGTGGACGGAAGCGGTCTAATCTACGACAAAGGTTTCACGGATGGCTCAAAGCAAAAATTCGCGACTTTACACAGATGAAGTGGACTGAGTTGGGTGGAAAGGTAATAGAAGTTGTAGCTGCCTATACTTCAAAGCTTGCCTATGACGGTTCTGGCACGGTTAGACGTGATTCAAGGAATTATGCCCTAGCAACCTTCCCTTCAGCTAAGCTATTCAATGCCGTTCGCGTAGCGTGGCCTACGGCCAATCTTAATGGCGCTTACAACATCGGGGCTAGAGGTGTACTTAAGCTCGTTCGCAGAAATGACAACGAGGGTCGTTCCAGCAAAAGTTCTGGACGACCGCCTAGAAGCTGGGCTTGTCTGTGTGACTTATGGACGCTTCGTAGTTCTAAGGTGTGCATAGGACACTCCCACCTGGCTATCGCCACGCTACGCGAACGGCGATAGCCAGGTGGGAGAAGCTTCATTTAAAATTCATTCAATCTTTAACAAATAACCTTTTTATCAAAATTTTTTAAAAGAATTGGATGATAAATCTAGCCTTTACATTTGAGATGTAAACAGAATCGCGATTAGTAAAGGCAAGATGCAAGAAGCAAAAGGCCAGATATAATCAAGTATCTAGGGATTTTTGGTAATATAAAAAACTGTCATCCTTGTTTACATTTGATTTAAAAATGCTAGAAACTACGATGGCTCCACTGGTTGCCACTAAGGCCAACGCTGATGGTATAAAAGGTATCCATCCCCCCTGGAGTAAGAGACCATAACAGACTCCAGATAAAAGGCTGATACCAACAAAAACAGCAATTCCCAAGTAGGATGGGGAATGTAAACGCCAAACTAATAGGCCTCCCACCACAGACCAACTACCAATCCAAAGCATTTCCCCCCACTGTGGCAACCACCAGAGCAAGGGTCGTTTATTCAAAACAGCACTAATAATCTGACTACTCATCTGAGCTTGAACCATAACCCCAGGTATTTTGTCAGACCATGGCCCTTTAGTATAGGGAGTCTGGTGTACATCCTTTAAATCTTTACCAACCCCAATCAAGACAATCTTATTTTTGACTAAATCCGGCAGTTGGGAGTCAAGTTTACCCTTGAGTAAGTCTTGGAGATTAACTTGTTTGGGATTATTGGCACGATAATTAAGGAGTATCTGATATCCCCTTGCATGTTCTGGCTTTAACTGATATCCACCAGCATTGTGTGCGAATTTCCGAAACACCACATCACCGATTTCTACATCCCCTGCTGAATTTCTCTTCATCGGCGGGATTCCCTCTTCGGCTAGGTAATTCAGAGCCACTTGTAAACTTAGAGAGTAACGAGTATTACAATTATCCGGATAGCCCATCCCTAGAAGTTGGCGACGGATAATATGATCTGGGTCACGAGGGAAATCACTAAAGCCGATCTGTTGTGATGTCATACCCGGTGGTGAAGCGATACCAGGGTGATCATTACTTTTCATTTGGCACACCGCAATGAAACGGGGATTTTGTTTCAATTGAGTCCCTAAGTTAGGTTCAAACTCAAAGTCATGATAAATATCTAAGCCAATCACTCGCGGTTGATAACGGTTGAGTTTTCGCAACAGTTCTGCCAAGGCTGTATCGGATAATGACCCTTTTCTCGACCAACCCATCTTTTCCTGATACTGAATATCTGGTTCATCCACCGCAATTACTAAAACCCGCTCATCCGGCTTTTCAGGTGGTCGCAGACCGATAAGATGGTCGAAAGCACGTAATTCTGATCCTTGTAACAGCCCAAGCGATCGCATTGTGATCACTGCGATAGTGACCATCAAACTTACCAGTAAAACCCTTGGGAGTTTGGGTTTATGCTTGAGATAGTCTCGATCATCAATAGGATTGCTAATATTTCGGATCAAGTCTTCCCAAGTTGGCGGTTCCAGAGCAGGATTTTGAAATATCACTGGTAACCAACTAGCACAGGGATAGTTATCTTCTACCTCCTCCTGCAATCTTTTCCGGGTTTCCCAAACTGAATCCGATAAGGATTTTTGCTTTGTAGCAAATGCGTTGAGAAAATACCTTAAAAACGTCTGAGCTACCTCATCTGGCACCCGTTCCCGCATTACCAGGGTTGTCGAGATTGGTAAACTAACCAATTCTGCTGCTAATCCTAACCCATCACAGGAATTAAAAATAGCCAATTTTAAACCATTTTCAATCGCATTGCTTAGACCATACTTTAACTCCTCAATGGTTAGGCTTTCATCTTCATTGATGAAAAATCGTCCTTGTAAATTATCTTTCTGGGTAAAACTATGACCAGCAAAAAACAATATATCACACCTTTTATCCCATAATTCATGGCTTAATTCTTTTTTTTTGGGACTGATTAAAGGTACAATTTCTGCATCCGGTAATTCCTCCTGGAGTAATGCCAAATCCTTCTCGATATTAATCCCGGTGTCATCTCCTAGAATTGCCAATAGTCTGACTTTATTTCTAGATTGGTCGATTGCTTGGAAGGGTAAGGGAAATTCTGACGTACTGAAATTAACCTCAATATCACAATCGGACAAGACATCCCAGAGATGCCAAGGCAATTGCCAAAGTTTGATATTATTAGTTTGAATAATAAACCGAATCTGGTCATTGGTCGATAAAGATTTTAACACTTGATCCCGGAAGCGTTGAAACTTTCTATCCGTTGAATTTAGCCAATTATTGATCGCCTCTTCTAAATCATGAGCTGAGTTGATAATTGAATAGTTGGTTATCTGTTCTGAGGGAGCTGTCAGTTTCCGATCCGGTGGATGCAGTTTGATTCTCCCTTGAGCACGATAGCTTAAGAGCCAACTGTTGCACAATTGGTTAATCTCAGGTGCTGGCGGTAACCAACCGTCAATTTCTCTAGCCATTAAATTATTTTCATTGGGATCAATCCCAATTTTTAGGATTACCCGAAAGCCCTTTTTAAAATCACCATCAACTATTTTAAAGGTTACTAGTTTCGTCATTTTTAATCCCCTAGTATTCAATTTATTAATAGTATTTTTCAATTGGGTGGCAGAGAAAGTCCTTGGTTATAGGGAGTCGGGAGTCGGAACCCACCCCTAACCCCTCCCAGGAGGGGAACGGGAGTCGGGAGTCGGGAGTCGGGGTAAGAAACTTGAAGGTACCTGATAAGTATCAGAAACGCTATCTTAAAACCTTCCACCTCACAACCTTTAACTTTCAACCTCACAACTTTCAACCTCACAACTTTCAACCCTAAAGTTTCAACCCAAGATAGATTACAACACAAACTCTTTGGAGAAGCTGGCATCTGCCAGTACCAGTTTTACCATAAATCTATCCCCCTTTTCACCATTAAACTCTAATTGAATCCAATTATCAGCATTTCTCGACTGAGCCGACAAGAAAATTTCTCCCTGGTGATCAAGTACTAGCAAGTCGAGATTAGGTTTTAGATATTTACTGTTAGTAGGATACACCCGTAAGTGAACATTAATTTCACCATCTGCTTCAGGTATGAAAGTAACCATAAATGCTACTTTGGTCTCATTGAGTTGCATTTCTAAATCAATTATCTTAACTCGCCTAATCCCAGCTTGGGGATGATTTGGGTCAAGTTTTCCCAAACTGACAGCGGCTTGGCGACGTAAGTCATGATCGTCAGTAGTATTGATCATGTCAGCAAGCAATGCGATCGCCTCTAAGTTACTATGACCAATTTCACCCAATAATTCTATAGCGGGTAAGTTAGTATCTTTACTGCTATTGGTTTTTAATAGTTTAATAATTGCGGTCACAGCTTCAGGGATATTTTCCGAAAAAGGGGAAGATGCTGAAGAATTATCGTTAAAACGATCCTTCAAACGAATCGGTTGAGACCGGTAAGCTAAGCTTAAAGTAGGTTCACCATTACGTGCTCGAATTTCCTCAACAGTTTGCCAACCAGCCTCCAGGAAATTATCCAGCCATGACAGTAAGGTTATAGATGGCTTACGAGAGTCAACTAGGGAACGTTGTTTATATAATTCCTTGCGCCATCTAGAATTTGATACCAGTGCCTGCCACTTAGCAAAAGGAATATCTAGCCTCGGAGAATAAGGAGTTTCCTGGCTCAATTGCTTGATTAACGTTGTTGCTTCATCACAGGATAATCTTGCCATTGGCTTTACGACCAGTTTGGGACTAGGAGCAAGTTCCTCCGTTACCCACATCACATTCAAATCTTCAATTAAATCTACCGCATCCACAGCGTAGGTTTCATCGATGATGTCATAGTTACCATGATCACGTAACTGTTGATAAGTTGTGTATCCCGACACCTGTAACCAGCATTCTTCTAAATTCAGTTGCATCGCCACATAATAATGACTAGCCCACTCAGGAATATCAACCCACTCTCGCGGTACTCGCAACGCTGTAAACTTGATTTCTTCACTAGGAATTAATACCAGTCGCATCTGGTTTAGCTCAACAGCTGTACCATTCACTACGTCCCAGAAACTTGGTAAATCCCCCAACTCTGGCCATACTAATGCTTTGTTTAGTGGTTTCTTTAGTGCTTTGTCTAGTGCTGTTTCTAGTAAATTTGCTTCTGTTAAATTTGCTTCTGTTAAATTTGCTTCTGTGTCCAGATAGCTTAAAAACGTATTCAGACAGAGACAATTCAGATACGCTCGCCAACGAGCAGCTTGATTAGAATAACCTTGAGCTTGGGTTTGGTGCCATGCTTGTTCTCGTTCTTCTGGGGAGAATTCTATCAACAATTGGTCTGGGTGTAGGAAAGCTACATCCTCTAAACTTAATTTCATTGACTCATCTCCTTTTTGGTTAATCGTTAATTGGTATTTGGGATATTGGGATATTTGGTGTTTTCACGTTTCAGGTTTCAGGTTTTACTTTGGCTACATTGGTTTTGCCCTATTTCCTGATCGAGATTGCTCTAGTAGTGCCTGATTTTGCTGGAGCCACCGCTCAATAAATTTAGTTATCGCTGGTTTAGCTGATCGAAATTCAATCAGTTCTATAGACATTTTTTTTTCAATTAATACCTCAAACCTTGGTTGAATTAATTCAAGTAAACTCTGGTTTATTTTTGTTAGTTTGTTTTTTTCTATCTTACTAAAATTAATAGTCATTGATTTAGCAATATCTTCATCATAAATTTTATAAATAACTTTAGAAAATAACTCTTGGCTATCAGCACTTAAGTAAGCTTTTAGATAGTTATTAATATAGTTAGTTTTAGTGGTTGCATTAAGGCGCTGATTGATGTCTTTAGAGGTTAGACTTGTGCTCATAGCATCCTGAAAATAAAAGGTGACGACTGCCTTCAAAATTCGTTTAAAATAACGTTGAAACTGGCGAGCAATTTGATATTGCTTTTTAAACCCGAAAAGCTCGATAAAATCTTGTTGATTGATGCCTAGACCAAGCCAAAGTCTTAGGGATGTTTGAGCTAGCTGATCTAAAGCAGTAAATTCTCTTAAGATAATAGTCCTGACTTGAGCCAACTCATCCTTTTCTTCCTCTTGGATTACCACCTCCAAAGGATTAGATGCTATATCAGTAATTTCCCCATACTCATCTAAGGATACTGAATTCCTGTGTTGAGACATCCGCACCGCTTGGATGCAAATGGCTAGCATTTCTTCAATGTGCTGAGTGCTGATTGCTGTTCCCGTAGCGTGGGCGTAGCCCATATGCTGATTGCTGTTCCCGTAGCGTGGGCGTAGCCCATATGCTGAGTGTTGATTGCTGAGTGCTGATTGCTGATTGCTAATTGCTGAGTGCTGATTGCTGTTCCCGTAGCGTGGGCGTGGCCCATATGCTGAGTAACGTACTACTTGTCTTAACCAATCTGAATCACTTATTTTAGGGTTATTCCTCTTAAAATCAGCAAGTTTTAACTCAGAACTAACCATTTGAGTTAACCGATTTAACTGCTGGTTGTAACGAATAGCAATTTGTTGAAGCTGTTGCTGGCTTAGGAATTTAATTGGGGAATGATGGCGAGACTTTCCCTTGCTGCTGGGAGGATAAATTTCGTTAAAGTAGTCTTTAAAGGATTGCCAAGCCAGACGATAATAGTTGAAATCTTGATTAGTGATTCCATAGTTATTAAGTGCTTGCTCAAGTTCGGTTTTATCCAAATATCGCAACAAGCCATAATCAGAAAATTTGATAGATTTTAACCTGAGTTCCTTGGCGACTTGATTTCTAATAATTCGCTTGAGGGCATTGAAAGCATAGGCATTGATAGAAGACTTAGCATAAAAATTAAATCCTCTGAGGAGTTTAGCTGGCTGGCTGGCTGCTTCACTAGCAATGATGAAACATTCCTCTACAGGATAATGTAAGGCAAGATTATGAGATTTACTCAACTGATGGGCGATCGCTTGAGATGCAGACCAACAAACAAACTGTAGGTAATTGAATAAGAGCTGATCAGATAAGGTTAACAATAACAGATAAGCTCTGATCACCACTATCGCAGGATTAGTCATGGATAAAATCCGGTAAATACCAGATGCTTGTCTCAACTGATATAAGAAGCAAGCAGCCCAATCGGCTTCGCTCCTGTCTGGCTCAGACTCGACTAGATGTGCCATGAAACCCTCTAATCTAGAATTAGATTGAAAAACCGGCTCGATCCCCCTATCACCTTGGGGGTCTTTGAAATAAATGGATGTCGAAAACGGTTTGATACCTGAGTTGTTAGTAGGCATTGATTCTTTACCCTAGCTTCTAGTAGCGCTTTACCTTAACTCCTAACTTAAATCGATTCATCGCTCAAACAACTAAGTGGAAGGAAACCTCATTACTTACTTAGTACTCAAGCTTAGGGGTTATGCAGCTTGTCTATAAAATAACTACATAACATTTGATAATCGAAGATTATGCTCAAGGGTAACTTAACCCATTATCCCTACCCCTCCAGACGACGGGTAGTCATGGGTAATCGATTTGCCGTAGCCACTAGCCAATCCCTAGCCACCCTAGCTGGTATGGAAATGTTTTGGGCTGGAGGCAATGCTGTAGATGCTGCTATAGCCACAGCGATCGCATTGACAGTGGTTGAACCTACCTCTAATGGTATCGGTTCTGATGCCTTCGCCTTAGTATGGGATGGTAGACTCCATGGCATCAACGCCTCTGGCAAAAGCCCTCAACACCTGACCCTTGAGCATTTTGCTGGCATGAGTCAAATTCCTGCTATCGGCTGGTTATCGGTAACGGTGCCAGGAGCGGTATCAGCATGGCGTAGTTTATGGCAACGGTGGGGAAAGCTACCCTTTGAGCAATTGTTTGCCCCAGCCATTCGATACGCCGAAGCCGGATTTCCAGTCTCTCCAGTCACAGCAAGAGCTTGGAAACGGGCGGAAGCTCTGTATCTTCCCCTGACTGGACGAGAATTTGAACCATTTAAACAGGTATTTTTCCCTAACCAGCGCGCACCAGTAGCTGGGGAGGTATGGGGGAGTAAGGATCATGCTGAGACCTTGAAAGCGATTGCAAACAGTGGTGGTGAAAGCTTTTATCAAGGGGAAATTGCTGATGCGATCGCAAACTTTGCGGCTAATACTGGTGGCGTGCTGACCAAAGCTGACCTAGCTAGCCACCAAGCTGAGTGGGTAAACCCGATTTCAACTAACTATCGTGACCTGACCGTATGGGAGATTCCCCCCAACACCCAAGGGATGGCGGCCTTAATGGCATTAAATATAATCGAAGGTTTTGACTTAAGCCACTATCCCCGTGAATCAGCCCAAAGCTATCATCTACAAATCGAAGCCATGAAGCTAGCCTTTGCTGATGCTCACCGCCATATCACTGACCACCGGTTTATGGAAGTCCCAATCGAAACGCTATTAGACCATGGGTATGCCAGGGAACGCCGGAAGTTAATTGGGGAAGAAGCGATCGCGTTAGCAAAACCCGGTTTACCCAAAGGTGGCACAGTTTATCTAGCAGCAGCAGATGGGGAACTAATGGTATCCTTTATCCAATCTAACTTTGAAGGCTTTGGGAGTGGGATTGTTATTCCTGGCACTGGCATTGCCTTGCAAAACCGAGCCTTAGGGTTTACCCTAGAATCCGGTCATCCTAATCAAGTCGCACCAGGTAAGCGGTCATATCATACCATTATTCCGGGTTTTATGACTCAAAATGGTCAACCTCTAGGGCCCTTTGGAGTGATGGGAGGCTCCATGCAGCCTCAGGGACATGTACAGGTAGTGGTTAATCTGGCAGATTACGGGATGAATCCTCAAGCTGCTCTAGATGCTCCCAGATGGCGATTTGTGGATGGGTCACAAGTCCTATTGGAACAGAGTGTACCCCGTCATATTGCTCTGGAGCTAGCTGAGATGGGTCATGACATTCAGGTTATGGCAGATAGCATAAATTTTGGTAAAGGTCAAGTTATCTGGCGTCAGTCAGGGGTTTTGGTAGCGGCATCTGAACCCCGTGGTGATGGATTAGCCTTGGTAGGGTGAAGGGGTCATGACAATCCAACAGATGTTAAGGAAAAAATTAATAGCGCTGTTGGCTCTATCATGCACTACAGTTATCTTAACTATGGCTACAGGGATAGTCTATCCGGTAACCCTAGGACGCTCACATTATCAACAACCATTGCTAGCCCAGTCGTGGCAAGAGGCTCAGCTGACTCAACTAATTTCAGGTCATCGGTCAGATGTTAATTCTCTTGCCATTAGTCCAGATAGCCAAACCCTAATTAGCAGCAGTAAAGACAAAACCATCAAGTTTTGGAATCTCAGGGATGGTAGGCTACAGAGGACGATCAAAGACTTTACCAGAACGCCCAGTTCTCTAGTAATCAGTGCTGATGGTAAACGTCTCGCTGCCGCAACAGAAAGACAAATTAATATCTGGAACCTAGAAACTGGAGCACCACCTCGTACCTTGAAAGGACATACGGGTATAGTCAGATCAATCGCAATTAGTCCCGATGGCAAAATCCTAGTAAGTGGCTCTCCTGACAAGACCGTTATGGTGTGGGATCTCCTCACTGGCAAAACTTTAGGCACCATTACCGATCATTCCGACTGGGTTACTGCTGTTGCCATTAGTCCCGATGGAAAACATTTAGTTAGTGCCAGTGGCGGGTCAGATCGTTCTATCAAGATTTGGGATTTATCCACCCTAGAATTGCGGCAAACCATCTCAAAACAACCTGGTCAGATTTCTGATATTGCCATTAGTGAAGATAGCAACATCCTAGTTGCTAGTGTTGATAAAATCGTCAAGTTGTGGGATATCAACAGTGGCGAAGAATTAGCTATGCTCGAAAGTCACTCCGCACCAATTCTCTCCATTGCCATTAGTTCCGATGGCAAAACTATCGCTAGTGCTGGCAGTGATAAAACTATCAAGCTGTGGGATGTAGAGAGTAGACAATTGCTGCGCACTCTATCTGGAAATGATGGCTGGGTTTGGTCAGTTGCCATTAGTCCAGATGGAAACACTCTAGTTAGTGGTGGGGAGGATGGTACGATTAGAATTTGGTCGTTAGTCCTTAATCCCATTAGTCTTGAACAGGAAATCAAGAATCGGGAATCGGGAATCGGGAATCGGGGGAAGTCTTACTTGTAGGGTGGGCAAAAACAGTTTGGTTCCAATGAGTATTAATGATTAGATGGCTTTGCCCACCTTACTTGAATTGGTATTTGTCTTACTTGTAGGGTGGGCAAAAACAGTTTGGTTCCAATGAGTATTAATGATTAGATGGCTTTGCCCACCTTACTTGAATTGGTATTTGTCTTACTTGTCGGGTGGGCAAAAATAGTTTGGTTCAAATGAGTATTAATAAAATGATGGCTTTGCCCACCCTACGTTAATTGGTATTTGTCTTACTTGTCGGGTGGGCAAAAACAGTTTGGTTCCAATGAGTATTAATTAAATGATGGCTTTGCCCACCCTACGTTAATTGGTATTTGTCTTACTTGTCGGGTGGGCAAAAACAGTTTGGTTCCAATGAGTATTAATTAAATGATGGCTTTGCCCACCCTACGTTAATTGGTATTTGTCTTACTTGTCGGGTGGGCAAAAATAGTTTGGTTCAAATGAGTATTAATAAAATGATGGCTTTGCCCACCCTACGTTAATTGGTATTTGTCTTACTTGTCGGGTGGGCAAAAACAGTTTGGTTCCAATGAGTATTAATAAAATGATGGCTTTGCCCACCCTACGTTAATTGGTATTTTTTTTTACTTGAGCTGAACAGACCAAGGTTTGATCACCTACGGAATCAGTCGATTGCGACAGTGCAATAGTTCTTATTTCCCAAAGTTGGATTTACCAACTTGATCGGGTCATCAATCTCATTTTTGGAATATCGGTAGTCAGTATCAAAGTAAGATCATCCACTGACCGAATTGATGGTGACAGTGCAATAGTTCTTATGTCTCCAAGTTGGTAAATCCAACTTGATAGCCGATGCGATCGCTTAGCGGCTCTACCGAGCATCGCATTTTTACCATATCAGTCATCAGTATCAAGCCTTGAACAACCACTAACTCAATCTATTCCTAGAGTGCAATAGTTTTTCTGTACTCCAGTTCCATTCATACCTAGCACTTTCTTCCCACCTCCCTACAATTACCTTATTTACCACACTTACCCTATTTACTTCACTGATAGTATTTTACATTGCTAAAATGCAATAGTTTTTTAAAAGCTTGCATCCTAATTAAAATTATGCTAATATAAACAGTATATTAAACGCAATGGTTAAGCCGCTATGATGATTTCCACCGCACAAGCCGCCGATTTACTAGGTGTTTCCGCCACTCGCGTCCGTTACCTTCTGGGTAAAGGCAGAGTCAAAGGAGCCTATAAAGTGGGTAGAACTTGGGTGATTCCTTTGTTTGATGGCATGCCAGTGGTCACGCCCGGCACTCGCGGTCCAAAGCGGAACTGGTCAAAGCGTACAAATTACACTCCTGCAGTGATTCACGTTAACCAGAAAGTGATTCGCCAAAATCTCAAGACCGGAGAGCGCAACCCTGTGATTACCGTAAAACGAGGGTCTAAAAACACTTATGGTCATACCGTGGAAGTTAATGGACCATGTAGAGTAATGTATCGTCCTGATAATCCCTTACATTGTGGAGCAAGGGTGTGGATAGAGACTATCTCTGATTATAAAGTGATCTGAAACGTCTAAGCTATCAGTGATCCGAACTTTCGGACATAATATAAATTAAAAATTATCGATATCCTGGTTATCAATCAGTAACCAATTGATCCATGCCCGTATCTAGCAGTGTGTGGACTAGTATTTGATTATTCGTTACTAGCAATAAACGGAATTTAAAAAACTAGTTAGTCAGTAATAGTTGAGATCATTAGCTGACCAATTCCTTTATAGTTTGATCAAGGATATAGCTTTTTGCGATTCCCTTAGTATACTGGTTTTGAATCCCTACTCACCTCAGAGGTTGTCTGAGAAGTCTTATTTGCTACATCCAAGCCCCCGTTGGTCCCCATCTGTAAAAAAGCGAAGCATCCGCTAATTCCCCCCAGAATTGGGGGGTTAGGGGGGCGGGGTACTTTTAGAAGCAAATTGACTCTTGTTCCCCCCAAAGTTGGGGGGCTAGGGGGGCAAAAATCAGTATAAAAAAACTTGGGAGATATCCTCTTAGCGATTCCCCTAGCACACTGGTTTTTAATCCCTGCTAACCTCACAAAGATTTAAAATTGGCTCAATTTTTGATATGGTAGAGCCATTGGGAGAAATTTGTGAACAATCGACCACCTTCTCAGGAAAAGACACCTTTATTAGACGCTCTGCGCGCATCAGCCCAAAAGCCCCATGCAGCCTTTTATGCACCAGGACACAAACAAGGGAAGGGAATACCTGAGCCATTAGCGGATTTGCTAGGAAAATCAGTATTTCGAGCTGATTTGCCAGAATTACCGGAGTTAGATAATCTTTTTGCTCCAGAAGGGGTAATCCAAGAAGCCCAAGACCTAGCAGCAGCAGCCTTTGGTGCTAGCAAAACTTGGTTCCTAGTCAACGGTTCTACTTGTGGGGTGATGGCTGCTATAGTAGCCACCTGCTATACCGGGGACAAAATCCTGTTACCGCGCAATATCCACCAATCCGCGATCGCAGGATTAGTCTTGTGTGGTGCTATCCCCATCTTTATTAACCCTGAGTACGACCCATCAACTGACTTGGTTTATAGCATCACCCCAACCGCAGTTAACCAAGCCCTGACTGAACATCCGGACACTAAAGCGGTGATGATGGTCTATCCCACCTATCAAGGAATCTGTGGTGACATAAAAGCGATCGCTAAAATAGTTCACCAACATAATATTCCCCTACTGGTGGATGAAGCCCATGGACCTCACTTTGCCTTCCATCCCGATTTACCCCTCGATGCCCTATCAGCCGAAGCCGATTTAAGCGTACAATCAACTCATAAAGTACTCGGTGCCATGACACAGGCATCGATGTTGCACATTCAGGGCAATCGAATTGATGCTCAGCGCTTGAGTAAAGCCTTACAGCTAGTTCAATCCACCAGTCCCAGTTATTTACTACTCGCGTCCCTAGATGCCGCACGACAACAAATGGCACTCCATGGAGAACGACTAATGAGTCATACCTTGCAGCTAGCCCAGGATGCCAGAAGTAAAATCAGCCAAATTCCAGGATTATCAGTTTTAGAACTAATTAAACCCCGAAGATTCCAAGCCCTAGACCCAACTCGCTTAACCGTAAGAGTGACCGAATTAGGATTAAGTGGGTTTGAAGCCGATGAAATTCTTGATCAACAGCTTGGTGTCACAGCGGAGTTACCAACACTTCACCACTTAACCTTTATCATTAGCCTAGGCAATACCCAAACCGATATTCAGCAACTTGTACAAGCTTTCATCAAAGTTGCCCAAAATAATCGCAATTCCTCCACTGAGCAACCTGCCTTCTGTAACCTGCACCCTGCAACCTGTAACCTGCAACCCTTACTCTCCCCCCGTGAAGCCTTCTTTGCTCCCACCGAAACCCTACCGGTAACCGAAACCATCAACCGGATCAGTGCCGAATTAATCTGTCCCTATCCACCAGGAATACCAGCCCTAATGCCAGGAGAACAAATCAAATCAACTACTATTGAATACCTCCAAAAAATTATCACCTTAGGTGGTCAAATTACCGGTTGTAGCGACCCCAGCCTCCAAACCCTAAAGGTTATTGACTAGTATAGTAGTTCTCAATTAGATCAGGTACCTCGTGCTGGCTTAATGGGAGTCGGGAGTCGGGAGCGGTGCGACAATAAGCGCGAATTTAATTACGGGTCAAGCGCACCGAGGGAGTCGGGAGCGGTGCGACAATAAGCGCGAATTTAATTCGACGACTGTAAGCGCAAGCCCAACGGAGTCGGGAGTAGCACTGCACAGAGGTAAGCTCTTGCCCATTTAAATTGGGTATTATTCAGTTATAAAAAAAACCGTCAAACCCTATCCCCTGCTCCCATTCCCCCCTTACGCGCGGGGGGTTAGGGGGGATTCGAGCTCCCCTGCTGTCATAACGATAAAATTTAAATGAATACCAGCTTATTGGGGGTTTACCCCCTTAATAAAGAGGGAATAAAATTGAATGTACCTCATAAGTATGATCAAGGTTATAATCTTTGTAAATATTTATGGTTATTTCGGACAAATGGATGCTAATTTGTAATAAAATTTATCTCCTATTTATGATAAAAACTAAAATCTAAAACTATCAAAAATAGACACAGTAATCCTTTGATGATATTAAACTTATTAAAATATAATAACAGGTAAAGAATCGCTGTATTGATAATACTTTTTATTAAAAAAATATGTGTTCTATACCTGAATTGCTTAGTTTAATAAATCAAAATAACTAAAGTAAAAAAAATACCCCGAAACCTAAATACCACAAATGTCATCCCCAATTTGGCCATACATTACTCCTGGAATCCCAGATCACCTCTTTGAACGCCTACCCGGTATTCCCTTAAGTAAGCGAGAAGTCAGGCTGCTGATCATTTCTGCTCTACGACTAGGAAGCCAAGACCGGTTGTGGGACATCGGTGCTGGAACCGGTACCATTCCTGTAGAAATTGGACTACTGTGTCCCAAAAGTGAGATTATTGCCGTAGAACGGGATGAAGAAGTAGCCAACCTGATTCGACACAATTGCGATCGCTTTAATGTCACCAACGTAGAAGTCATCGAAGGTAACGCCCCAGAATGTCTCAAAGATCTACCATTAAAACCCCACCGAGTTTGCCTTGAAGGAGGACGACCAATCAAAACTCTACTCAAAGAAGTCTGGCCCTACCTAGAATCTCCAGGGAGGATAGTAGCAACCACCAACAATCTAGAAGGACTCTATGCCATCTCAGAAGGCTTAGCGGAGTTACAGGCTCGCAATATCGAAGTCGTTCAGTCAGCCGTCAATCGCCTAGAGACACGGGGGAATTATCAAACATTTGCAGCAGTTAACCCCATTTTTATTCTTAGTGGTGAGAAGTTAGAGTAAGGAATAGACCCCTTCAGGGAACAAAATTAACAATAATAATATAAATAACCTGTTCTTGTGTGAGAACAGGAGTGTCAAAAAAAAACGTCATATGCCCTGGTTACGGATTTTTAGTGGAATAGTTGCGATCGCCCTGGCGATGGGGATGATCTTACTTGGGGGATGGTATTTTACCATCGGCTTCTGTGTCATTGTCTATTTAGGTCAGTTAGAACTTTTTCAACTAGTAAAAGCAAAAGGCATGGTGCCAGCAACCAAAAGCACCATGTTTGTGTCTCAGCTACTACTAATTACAGCTACCATTTCACCAACCCTGGCTGATGCGGTGTTTCCCATTGCTGGAACATTTATTTGCTTTTACTTACTGTTCCAACCCAAGATAGCAACCATTGCGGATATTGGGGCTTCCATATTAGGTTTACTCTATGGTGGTTATCTGCCCGGGTATTGGGTCCGTCTGCGAGTGGGTTTGACTGATTTGACTGAAACGTCCTCCCTAGCTAGAGATGCTACAGTCGCCGCTACGAACCTACCCAGCAGTGGATACTGGTCTAATTTTTCGATTAATCTGAGTGATTTACCTGCTGGGTTAACTTCAACTCTCCTAGCATTTAGCTGTATTTGGGCAGCAGATATCGGAGCTTACACCTTCGGCAAATTTTTTGGTCGCACTCGCCTTTCTATGATCAGTCCTAAAAAAACTGTGGAAGGCGCTATATTTGGCCTTGTCAGTAGTATTGCTGTAGGAATCGCAGGAGCTTGGTATCTGAATTGGCCGTGCTGGCAGTTGAGTGGCATGATGCTCGGAGTAATCATTGGTGTAGCTAGCCTCTTAGGAGACTTAACGGAGTCCTTAATGAAACGGGATGCTGGTGTCAAGGATTCCGGGCAATTAATTCCTGGTCATGGTGGCATTTTAGACCGAACAGACAGCTATGTGTTCACTGCCCCTTTGGTTTATTATTTTGTCACGCTTTTACTACCACTGTTACCCAGCTACCTGTAGTCTTGTGTCAATGTTCAAAATTTTTTGATTTTATTGATTGCAAAAAGCCATCTATTGATAGCATTAACCCGTTAAGCTACCTTGGAGTAGATTAAAAATTTATAGCGGTTTCCAGCGAGCGTAGAATACACAGCACGCCTCTAGGAAATTCCGAGTGCAATCACCGGCTGTCATAATCGGAATAAAAACCTGAAAACCGCTATAAAAGTGCATTCTGGATGGGGTAGACGTCAGAAACCACAGATTACGAAGATGGGAGGTAATGGTGCTACATATCAATGCAACTTGGGATAACTATCATGTCCGGATTACAATTAATCTAGGTAAATACAGAACCGGAAAACGGTTTTTCGGTTCAAACCCAGCTTGGCGGTAATGACTAATCAGTAATTACGCTAATCACTAAGACCAGTTACGACACTAATATGTTAATATCGATGGTTAGTCAGATGATTAGTCAGATGATTAGTTACTAGTGTGATTGTTTAGTTCGATCAGAGCCGAATGAGCTACTTCTAGGCTTAGGCGGACTTGTTGGATAGAAGACAAAGAGTGCCACTGTTCAGATTTAACTGAAGCACTGACATTCATGGAGTCTGAGCTACTGCGCATGGCGTAAGCCCACGGACGAGCTAACACCAATAGATCGTCTTCTGTCCAGTTTTGTAACAATGGCTTGACACAAAGCACAAGTTGCTCTGCTAAGGACAAGTTCTTGTGAACAACCTCTTGAGCTCTCGAAGCGATCGCTTCGAGCCATTCGGGAGGCATGCAAGACGCACATCCGTTAGCTAAAGCTGCCTTCAACGAGTCAATGGTGGATTCGATGCTCGATTCGATGCTCGATTCGATGCTCGATTCGAGAGGTAATTCCCAACACTGATTTAGTCGCTCAAAAAAGGCAAGAGAAGCCTGAGCAATTTCCTGGTCATCTTGGATTTCGTTGAGGGAAAAACCTGCTTCTAGCTCAGCAAAATAAGCTTCTGCTTCTGGATCAGTTGGATCCCAAGGATAAAACTCCTCTTCTGACTGTAATAATTCTAGTAGTTCTTCTTGGATTTGAACCGAAGTATCCTCAAAATATGATTGTTGATGTTCTTGATATTGAATAGCTTGGCTGTTCATAATGCCCCTCCTGTTTGGGTTAGTAGATGAAACCTGACATAAAATAGCTACATCAATTTTTGAGGAAGTTCCGCAACAGCTGAAAAAATAATCTGGACTTCTCAGCGCGTGTTTAATTACCATGGCAACAGCACTTTCGTTCATCAACTTATGTGTGATATTAGTGAGCTATTGAGAGGCTCCCTTAGGTAGACAGCCACTAGTTGCCATTTGACTCTAACCAGTATCCTTGTGAAACTCCCATTGTTAACAGCATAGTTAACAGCATAAGCTTGAGTTTATCTTCGGCACGAGGATAGTCCTACTCAAGATTCTGGGGAGTCAATAATAAACTCAAAGATCTGACCACGAGGACCACCAAACTTAAGCTGAATACCCGACCTTAGCTGAACTTCCTGATGATGAACAGTTTTCCAACCATTATCGATCAATATTCTCGTACCATTACGAGAAAAATCCCTCAAGAAGTAAGTTGGATCCGAGCCTTGGTCAGTGAAAGCATCACGGCAGATAATTTCAGCATGTTGCTTACTCACACAAACTTCGGGAATCACCAAATCGTTGTGAGATTGTAGGCGTCCCACTCGCATCAATCCACCTCGAATCGGCCAGACCTGATCGGTTTTTCCTATGGAACGCAAAGACGCAGTTGGGGGTGGATTTTCAAGCCAGCTTGAGGTGATGGTGGGCAGTTCTGTAATTCCTTCTCCCACCGGTTGGATTAACTCCCCTTCAAACTGAGGATGCATATAAAGGATAGGCAAGGTCCAGGCTGGTTGGTTAAACTTGTAAAGGGTCAACATATGCTGTCTGGCCACAGCTACAGCATGGTCAATTGGCATGCGCTCCGCCAAGGCTTGGGCGAATGATTGAATAAAACTCACGGCTTCTTGGTCAGCAATGGAGTCCCGCATCCCCAAAACGGCTGGGACACCGTGGTGAATAAGCACCTCAGCTAAACTACTACGGGGAATGGTTTGGGAATTCACTTGGTCAGGTTTGGCACTCCAACAGGCATTGAATACAGCTAAGGCAACCTGGGTCCGCACCAGAACCTGAGCCAATTCCGTACCACTAATTTTCGCATCCGAGCGTAAAAATAGCAAACCTCCGTCTGGTGCGCTTTCACCATGACCAGCATAGAATAGGATGTTATAGGCACCAGTTTCGAGTGCTTTAATCAGTTCAGCTGGTGTCGGTTGTATTAGTTTTGAGACGTTGCAGGTAACTGGTGGAACGGATTGGTTCCTAGAAGTTTGAGCGGCTCTACCAGCTTGAAGGGCATTTACCAAGGTAGCCGCTTCTTTTTCGAGATCCAAATTGGTAGTCGAACCATTTAATTTTTGAACCTTCTCTCCTAGAACTAACAAAATATTGAGAGCCTGGTGGGAGCGCAGGGGTTCGAGGGCGTCTACATCACTAGTGGTGCGACTAAACAGGATTTGCTGAGAAAGGGAAATTGCCTGTTTACCCGCCATGGGTTGCATAATTTCCCAGGGGAGGGGAATGAAATCTGGAGCGCGGACTTCCAAGCGCAGGCGAAGGGGTTTATTTTGTCCCAAGGCAATGCCTTGACTTCGTTCGAGGGCATTGCGAATTGAGCCTTGAAACAGCCACTGCCAGAGGTCAATGCCCAAACCTTGCATCAAACGACCACTATAGCTAATCTCCGGACCTGTAGCACCGTTTTGATTCTGTGAGGGCAAAGTGGTCGGATACTGGTTGTGATGACCACTAATCGGCACATGGTTTGAAAATGGAGAAAACATGTCCTGCCAAGCCAGCCAGGACTTAGTCATATATTCAGACCAAGTAGAATCATGATGAACCATACCCCCTGGGTAAGGAGCTTTCAGCACCCAGATAGCCAAGTTTTCTCTGCCAGCGGCAGATAGACGAGCGATCGCTAAACTGAGGCAAGGATTTTCGATACCAGACATTAAAGGTTCATCATTATAGGGAATATACCGATGTGAGGATCAGTCTATCTAGTGTTGGGTGGTATTGGCGCTATCAATAATGAGGAATTGGTCATTAATAGGACATCATTAGTTTTCAGTTCTTAGTTGAGGAGTTGAGTGGTTAGTCAGAAAGCTTTGGTGAGCATTAACTTAAAAGCGATAAGCTTTTGACTACTTGCTCAAGACTTACGGAGATTGAATAGGTCTAGGGGAATTAGACGGAGGGGTATTTTTCTGACATTGACTGGCTTGTGTTGGGGTTGGTGTAAAATCACGAGCCATCATAGGTAAAATCTCCTTTTCTCTTATCCACCCTTCCTGTCCCTGTGACACCAAGGTAGCAGAGGGTTTAGTCTGCTTAGAGTTTAACGGTACTGAGGATGAGCCAACTTTGGGGGAGCTAGCCATTTGATCCGATGGAATATCAGTTGTGTTGGTTCCGGGTGAGCAAACTCTTAATTTAATCCACCAAGTCTCTTCCTGAGGATACCTTTTTCTGGCAATAACCTGCAAAACGCTACCAGCAGGAACTCTGCCAAGGATTGATTGCTTTTCAGGGTTAACCAAAAGTTGTACAGTTTGACCCACTATTCTAATAATATCTTGGTTTTTAATTAAGGCAGCTCGCTTAGCAAGGGTCACGGACTCAGGAGTTTGTCCTGGGATAGCTTTAGTTTCTGGACTCTGTTTAGGGGTGGTTTTAGAACCGGTTAGTTCTTGCCCCTTACCAAGACTAAAAACCCCACTCAGGAAGCGATTTATCTGTCCACTCGCCTTTAGACTCAACACTGGACTCAACAGATAAACGACTACCCCCCCTAACACCAAAAGCACGAATATTCCCAACAACAGTCTGCCAGTCTTCTCAGGAGAGGTTGAAGCTGAATAATGAGGATTTTGGTCACCAGATGCATCCCCCTCTTCCATGAGGTTAAGTGTGAGCAACGCTGTTTTTTGTTCATCAATAGAAGCGGGTTGCTGATCACTCTTAACGTTTAACATTAGAGTATTGTTGGTCTCGAGATTGCCAATGGATTCTAGCTGTGGGGGTGATAGTTGGATGGGCATCGAAGGCTGGCTTGGTGTGACTTGACAGTAAATCAACCCCACCGTGACATTGTCGTGTCCGTTTTTGGTATTAGCAAGCTCAATGATTCGTTCTGCTGCTTTTTTGATATCAATTTGACCGTCGAGAATGGGCAGGATTTCTGTTTCCCAGTACTGCTCGACTCGGTCATTGTCACTAAGACCATCAGAACACAGCAGAAACACACAATCTTCATCCAACACCAAGCGCTGTACAGTGGGGTGTAGTGTGGTTGATGAACCCATCCCTAACGCTTGCACTAGGGCACCAGATGTTGGTTGTTGTAGAGCATGTCGGTAAAGGGTATATCCAAGCCGCACTTCTCTTGTGGCTAAATCATCATCTAGAGTAACTTGGTGACAACCATGGCGACTCACCCAATAGATTCTGCTATCCCCGACATGGGTAATGTATATTTCATGGGCATGGGTTCTAGCCATGACCAAGGTTGTTCCCATACGCTGCCGATCAAATCGGTTCTCATGATCATTGCGTTGGCTAATGGAGTCATTGGCAGCACAGACAGCATTTTCCAATTCCAGGCTTAGAGTGGTTGGGTTCCACACCTCCAGTTTAGCTGGCAGTTGTTTGAGCTGTTGTCGCAGAGTGTCAATTGCCAGTTGGGAAGCAATTTCACCACCTGCTTGTCCACCAATGCCATCGCAAACCATTGCGATCGCTTCTTTCCCTCTTGAAGAGCTAATTAGCTTACCATTAGGAGGGTAGCAAGCGTCTTCATTGTGGCTACGACCCGGACCGGTATCGGTACGAGTGAGAGTCTTATAGGTTCTCGATTGCCATGACCGGCATTCAAACAACCCTTTCGCCAGTAATGCTAACAGCTGCTCTGATGTCTGTATCTGTCCTTTTGTAAGCTGGGAACAGAGTTGTTGGTAAAACTCACTAATAACAGGGGAAGCTCCCTGAAGCAGTTGTGACCACAGCTGACCCAGCTGTTTTAAGGTTGGTGCTGGCGTTTGATCACGCTCCAATTCCAATAACCTTAGCAAGGCTCCTTCCACCCGCACCAGGTTTGATTTCAGTAAGCTAGACCCTACTCCTTCTCGGCTCAACGGTTGCCATAGTGAAGCCCATTGCTGCAGCCAGTTTAGTTGGCGTATTGGTGAGGCATTTTTCCAGACGCTGGTCAGTTCTGGTGACAGAAGTCCTAGATTATTAATGTTCCCTGTTGCCTGAATTGGTACTCCTTCGAGTAACCAAATCTCTTTGTTATGCCTTGGCTTCGGTGTTAGCAGACCATACACTTGAGGCAGGTGTAATCCATAGGAAACCAGTCTCAAGTATGGGGTTATGGTTTGAGGAATCTCTAGTGGGGTCTCTGGCGGTACCGCTGGTTGAGTATCTAAAAGAACACGAGAGTGAATCAGGAGGTAGCGCTTAGCAATAAGTTCTCCCGGTTGAGCGGCTTTTATGCCTGACCCAATAGCCCACAAGTATCGTCTGAGCAGCGGCGTGCGACATTTTTGGCAGAACTTGTTGGTCTGGGGATTGGGAGCCTGACATTGATGATTTGGGCAGTGGAGCGTTGCCGCCGGATTGTCCATGAAACTCTTTGCTGCTAAAGATAGCCTGATGGAACCGGGTTAACATTAGCACAGCTTTCTTTGAAGGAATTATGTGCCCACAAAGGAAGTGCCAAAATCAGCCCATTGATTAAAGATTGTAGCGCTTGACTTACGGGCTGGTTAATGATTTACTTCTATCATGAATGAGTTGCGCGCGATACATTCGTTCGCAGCAATGGTTACCGAGCGGGTCTATGGGGAAGGTCAGGATTACGTTTTATGTATTAATCATTGCGCAATATTGATGCCGTCCCCTCACTCATCACACTACTCTTGATTAACTCAGGCCAGATCAGCAAAAAGTACGTCCACCAAAGCATAATTGGCATAGCAGCGAGTAGCGTGATCCAGATGGTTTTGAAAACTACCCATATACTTAATAGGATGACAGATCCGGTCAATAGTATTGACCAGGGTTGGCACCACCAAGGCTTATAACTCCAGGGATTGAATTTTTTTTCTGTAGACAAGATTAACCTTCTAAGCTACCACATCTAAACTACCACGTCTGACTTCCTTTTACTAAGCACGGGATTGATCAATAAAAGCATGGTTTGGTCAAGCCAACCGACTAAATTGTGGCTGGGTATCAAGGCAGACATGGGCTTTAGTTATTTGAGCCGGTCGTGACTTGGTTTGTTTGAAAGTAGCTTGTCTGCCTATCTCCTACTGCTTAATTATGAGGTTCTACTTGGGGCAACCCCATACTGTAATTAATCACTCTGCTTTCGGTATTGTAGCTAATTTGTCCATTTTGCAAAAGCGATCGCACAAGGTGTTCTAGGTCAGAACCGATACGACGCAGGTTGTATTCGGTTAAATCAAATCCGCTGTAGGATTCAACCAACTCATCAAACTTCCGGTAAACCTGCTGTATAGCATCTTCATTCCAATTGAACTCGTTATCGGGGTCAATGTCTAAGGTTAAAACGTTATCACTCCCGACTAGTTCGTTGTTTTTAACCTCTGCTGTATAGATTCGGATATGACGAGTGGTGGACTTTAACAGCATCTATAAACCTCCTGCTCACAGACTTTATTTTTTCATCTTTTCAGGCAGTAGTCAATGGTCACCATGTGAATTCCCGGCAAACCCATCAAAGATTTGCGGTGCGCGCCCGTTCGCGCCCCGCCACGGGAATTTAATTCGACGACTGTAAGTGCACCGGTCAGTTTTGAAGGAGATAATGGTCTGACAACCACGTGCATGAGATTTTACAGACATTACCAAAAAGTCACTTACTTTCATAGTAGGTTTCCCTACAACCGTAGACAGCAGTCCGAAGCCGCTGTTTACTCGAACTGTGGGGGCCATTGGCCCTACTCGATGTGATTTAACTCTGTCTTTATCATTTTTGTGAGGTACAAATTATTCCGGAGTATGGAGCGGTGCGACCCCGCGCTTTTTCAAAGCTAACCGTGAACGCGCACCTAATTATTTCGGAATTCAGGAGTGTTTTTAATAATAGTTAATCGAGTCTTGTTTTCCGTTACTGGTAGGGTTAATCAAAAAATGTACCTCATGATTATGATAATTACTAGAGCAACCTGGGTTTTAGCGGCGGTCTCCACGGGGGAAGAAAAATTAACAATACATGCACTAATGGAAGATCCTGGTACTCTAAAGGGAAAAACTATATTAAGTAAAGTCAAACACACTAATCCAATGTCATAGCTAAAAAAAATGTCTGGTACCATGGAAGATATTGCTAGACAAGCCCACCAGGGTAGCGTGGTGGCAATTATTCAAACACTGAATGAACGATTAGCCGATTTTGGGGTGAGAACTAGAGCCATTCTGGCTGATGGTGTATTGCAAGTTTTGTGTGAAGCAGCAAAACCAGAACAGCTGGAACAATCGATTCTAGTCAGTCAAATCCAGGAAATTCTGGAAGAGATTTCACCGCGTAACATTCGTCGTGTCAGGATCAACAGCCGCATCGTGCGAGAGGAACAATTACTCTGGTTAGAAGAAATTAGCCGTGACCCAGACAATCAGCTGTTGTGGTACGAAGACATCACCCTTACTAGGCCAAATTTCTTCAAGCAACTGGCTCAAACCTTCAACAATCGGCAAAACCTACCAAGCCAGCAACTGGCTCTAACACCAGGATTTTCCCGTCAACTGAGCCAAAAAAAACTACCGATTCAGCAACTGGTCTTACCGCCAGCTTCTTACGGTCAACTACGTAAAAAAGGTCGATTGCGGCAAGGTGTTGTGATTGGGTTAGGTTTGGGTTTATTCCTGATCCTAGTAGGTTGGTTACTGAATGATTGGTTTGGGAGGGAAATCGAATCCCATTACCCAACTCAAGCCGACCATTGGGCAAAAGACCCAGCCAATTCTTCTTCCGAGGGATCTTCTAGTAATCCAGACCCCCCCTTTACTCGGGACCCCTTTACTGAGGCAATGCGCCTAGCTCAAGAAGCAGCCGCAGCAGGGGAAAGTGTCGAAACCTCAGCTCAATGGTTAGATGTGGCAGCTAAGTGGGAACGGGCATCAAATCTAATGGAGACGGTAAAACCTGATGACCAACGCTACCAGATAGCTCGTTATCGGGTTATACTTTATCGAAAAAACAGTGAGGAAGCTCAAAAACAAGCTAGAAAGAAGCGCTCCTAGTGGTGTTGAATTGAAGTTTTAAATCAGTTTTGTTTAAAAAACGGTATAAAAAGGTGCTCAAGGTGTTTAAGGTGTTCAAAGTTAATCGATTTCAATCCCAGGGGAGATATCTGGAGTTTCTCAATTCTCTCCTGGATTTCCAGGTACTAGTAGTCTACCCAACTGATTGGGATTTTTACGCTCTGTGCTTAGGTCGAAACTCCAAAAAGCCCTCACCCAATCTACCGATCACAATTAATTGGGTAAACGAATCTTGAGCAGTAACCATTTTGATATCGCGGTGCGCACCCGTTCGCGCCCCGCGTCGGCGAAAGCCGATAGGCGCGACCCAAGGCCGTGAGGGATTGCTCACGGCCTTGGAGGCGCGACAATCACGGGAATTAAATTCGACGACTGTAAGCGCACCGGGGGCAAGTTTAACTCAACTGTGACGATTACATGATGGAAGTTGTGCCACCGACCCACAGCTTCTCCTCTAAGGAGCCATGTGAAAATAAGTTGTACAAATTTTATCTGAAATAAATTGTGAGATATAGCTTTTATAAAAAAAACTGTAATGGTTATTTTGACACGAGTCCTAACCAGAGTGCGGAATTGAACGGGTGTGTCGGTCGGTTGTCGTAAAAAACTCCAATCTCTTGATCAAAAGCACTCTGATGCCGGGAACACTAATCCTAGCGAGATTACTGTTTTAACAGTAGTTGCTCTAGTCAAGACCAGTATTCACAAGTTGTGCAACAAGCATAATGGATGCAGAAAGCGCGATTTTTGCCCCAAGAAGAAATTCCATCAACTCCCGTCTCTCAGGTACATTTGAACCAACCTTTAGCCAGGAGCATCACGGTTCACTCATGCCTTACCCGACAGAGTTAGCTCAGATCGGGCAACAAATTGCTAACACGATACTAAATACCTCAGACACGCAAACTCTGTTGGCGATGCTCGCCAAGGCTATAGGAGAGAGTTTTCAGGTGGATAGCTGTTTAATTGGGGCACTGGCTAACCCTAGCACTACACCCCAACTAGCCTGGTGGCGTGCTGATCAACACCTCGACCCAGAACACCGATACCATAAAAATCCAGTGCAACTGCTTGAACTCTTAACCACAGAGGATGACTTAGGCAGTGGCCCAGTACTGGCAATTTCAGATTGGCAAACATCCGATGCTTGGTCTAACTTAGATTTGGGTGAAGAAGTGCTATCTGCCAGGGCAATACTGAAGACCTCCACAAAGTTTCAGTCTGTAGTCAACGGGGTTATTGTTTTAGGAAAAGCCCAGCCTTACCAATGGACAAAGACAGAGCAAGAACAGTTAATTGTTGTTTCCCAATGGGTATCGGTAGCAATTTCTCAAGTTCAGCTAACCCACCAAGTGAAGGCGGCTACTCGAGACCAAACTCTGCTCAACCAATTGAGTCAAGTGATGCATAGCTCTCTCAATCTCCTGGAGATTTTCCAGATAGCTACCACAGCTGTTGCTGAAGCACTTCAGGTGTCACGGGCACTACTGCTACTGTTAGATGAAACGAATCCCCTCTGTTGCTCTCTACCAGGACAGCATTCACCAAAACATGATCTGACAGTGGTTTGTGAATGGTTACAGGAAACCTCGACTACTGATCTATTTTCAACAGGAGACGCACTGTTAAATCAATCCTTCCCAGTTTCTGAGTGTTCTTGGTACCAAGAGGCTCTCAAGCAAGCCCCTGAACCGATAGTCATTACCCATAGACCAGATCACCCGATTGGTAAATCTGACCACCAGAGCATCTCACTCCTAGATCAGCTCCTATTGCCAGGGTTACTGATCTGTCCTCTGGTTGGGGCAGATAATCATGGTTTGCTATCCGTTAAGGTTTTGGGGTTCTTGGTCTTGCAAAATAGTCAACCTCGCCCTTGGCTAGAGAATGAAATCAACTTGGTCAAGTGGGTCAGTAGACAAGTTAGTAGCACTATTATCCAAAATCAGACTCTCCAGCAAGTACAATCCCTTGTTGAAGAACGCACGGCTCAGTTACAACATAGTCTGAAAGTTCAGGCAGACTTATACGAAAGAACTCGCCAGCAAATGGGTCAGTTAAAGGAATTAAATCGGCTCAAAGACGAATTTCTCAGTAGCATGAATCATGAGTTGCGGACACCTTTGACTGCAATGAGTCTAGCGATTCGGATGTTACGTCAACCCAAACTTGATCTTGAGCGTCGTGCCAAATATCTAGAAATCCTTGAGCAACAGTGTAATCAAGAAATTGAGCTAATTAACGACCTGTTGAGTCTACAGCAGCTGGAATCTGACCAGTCCCAATTGCAGCTGCAAAAAATTGACCTGATGCCGATGATTAAGCACTTGGCTAAATCCTTTGAGTACAGATGGGCGGAGAAAGGCTTAACCTTAACAATCAATAGTTCACTAAAATCGCTCTTTATCAACACCGACGCTGAGAGCCTTAACCGTATCTTGCTGGAACTTTTAACCAATGCTGGTAAGTATTCTCACCCAAATACTACAGTGGTGATCGAGGTAACTGAGCAAATCCAGCAATCGGTTAAGCAGATTGTGATGAGTTTGAGCAATATTGGTCAGGGGATCTCTCCAGAAGACCTCAGACATATTTTTGATAAATTCCATCGCGGTCAGGGGATGACCCAAAAGGCAGTTCAGGGTACTGGTTTGGGTCTAGCGCTAGTAAAATGCTTAGTGCAGCATCTCAATGGCACAGTAGATGTCTCCACTGGCCCGTCTGACACTCCTCGTACGTCTCGGGTATCTTTCACAATTACTCTGCCCCAGGTTCAATCTTTTATGTAAAACTTAGTCATTAGTAAGTAAGAAGGCAAAACTAATCACTAATAGCTCGGAAGACTAACTGGGAAGAATAGGTATTAAAGCGGATATGATCTGATTTATACTCCCGGATTGGATCGGAGTAACTATGAATAGCTGAGTATGCTCACAACTGATGCGCCCAAGCCACCACGTTGGCAACAACCTAACTATTCCCCCCTGGCTCGCCAGATCGATATTTTTACTGCGGCAGCGCAGTTTATGGTTTATTTATGGTGGGACAAGGTATCGGCTAATAATTCCCCCAAGCAAAGAAATCGTCGAGCCCAGTGGTTAGTTAGAAAGCTCTTAGACTTAGGTCCAACGTTCATCAAGATTGGGCAAGCACTATCCACACGCCCTGATTTACTTAGCTTAGAATATGTGAATGCCTTGGCGCAATTACAAGATCGGATCCCAGAATTTAGTGTAACCGATGCTATAAGTCTAATTGAATCAGAACTGGGTGAAGATATTCATGGTTTGTATCGGGATTTTGAGCATTTTCCTATAGCCGCTGCCAGTTTGGGACAAGTTCATAAAGCCCGATTGCATACTGGCGAGGATGTAGTCGTTAAGGTTCAGCGTCCTGGCTTAGAAAAGCTATTTAACCTAGATTTTGAGATTATCCATCGATTGATTCGTTTTGCCAATCGATTTGTTCCGGGAACCAGAAAATATGATTTGGATTCCATAACCCATGAGTTTTTTAACCTGCTCTATCAAGAAATTGACTACATCCATGAAGGGAAGAATGCTGAGAGTTTTAGTCAAAATTTCAGCAATTATCCTCGCATTAGTGTCCCGAAAGTCTACTGGCGATATACAACTAAAAAAGTTTTGACTATGGAGTATATGCCGGGGATTAAAATTGATGACCGTCAGACCCTAGAATCCCTCGGCATAAATCCTAAAGAAATTATTCAGCTGGGAATTTGTTGCTACCTCAAGCAGTTATTACAAGATGGCTTTTTTCAGTCTGACCCTCATCCTGGAAATATGGCAGTCTCTACAGAGGGCAGTCTGATTTTCTATGACTTTGGCACAATGCTGGAGGTCAAGTCCATGACTAAAGACCAAATGCTCCAGACTTTTTTTGCTGTACTGCGTAAGGACACTGATCAGGTCGTTAATAGTTTAACTTACATGGGGTTAATTGAACCCATGTCAGATCTTAAGCCAGTCAAGCGATTAGTTGCTTTTCTACTGGAAAAATTTACCGAAAAGCCCATAGAATTACAAGCTTTTGAGGAAATCAGTAGCGAACTTTACTTAATGTTTGAGCAGCAACCTTTTCGCCTACCAGCACAACTGACATTTATTTTAAAGTCACTAACAACTCTTGATGGGATCGCTCGTGGCCTAGATCCCCAGTATAATTTGTTAGCTGCTACTGAGCCTTTTGTTAAAAGCCTGGCTGTTTTTCAAGGGCGGGGGAATATAGTGGGGGAACTAGCTAAACAAGCTAGGGATTTTGTGAAATATAACTTACGTAAGGCTAGCGCTACCGAACTAGCAATTCGACGCTTAGAAGAGCGGCTCGAGCTGGGAGAGTTACAATTGCGCGTGCGTTCTGTAGAAAGCGATCGCACTCTCAAGCAGATCACCCTTGCTCTAAAAAGCCTAATTTATGCTAGTTTAACTGGATTTACTCTAGTAGCCGGTACTATTTTCCTGTCAGGTCCTCATAGTGGATGGGCGATAGCCGCCTTTGCCTTTTCCGGATTCTGGTTTTTGATTTTGCTGCGTTCTCTGATTAACTTAGCCATTAGAGAAAGACTGGATAGATTAGCTCAAAGGTAGGCAATCTTATCTGAAATCGCCTACCTTTAACTCTTGTATGTAAGCATTCAGCCGTCAGCCGTCAGCCGTCAGCCGTCAGCCGTCAGTGGTCAGCGGTCAGCGGTCAGCAGACTTAACTCAGATTAAACCAATGCTTACCTCTTTTATTAAAAAGCTGATAGCTGATAGCTGATAGCTGAGTGCTTACTCTTGTATTTTTCGCTTCTTTAGATACCCCCAAGGGAATTCGAATCCCTGTCGCCTCCGTGAAAGGGAGGTGTCCTAGGCCTCTAGACGATGGGGGCTTATTGATTTCACTTTTATAATAATAGTGGATATTTGGGTTTGTGTCAAGTGTTTGATCAGGAAATTTTTTTCCAGTCCCCTTACTTGATACTATTTCGCAACTGTTCTAGCCGCTGCTGAGCCTTGGCATCCAAGGAATTGACTAAAAAACGACCACGAGAGGATTTCTGTGGTCGATATTTGCGGCGGGTTCGACGAGCTGTGCATTCAACATCGCTGAGCAACTGCTGGCAAGACATGCACTGAGCACCATACCCCACAACTGTCAATTGCTGTGCCCGATCTGAGGTAGCGACGATCAGACGTTTAGTTGGTTGAACAAGCTTGTTTCTATATGAGGCACAAAATTTTTCGATATAAGTGTCTGCTGTCTCCCCGAAATCTGTGTAGTAAACCGATAAGTGATTAGTTATCACCTCACGACTGTTAGGGGTATTGAGTGAGTGAGCATCAAAGACAATCTCAGTGTCATAACCGACAAAGGCACTGTAATTGGCTAGGGTCTCAATTAACTCTTGGCGAGAACTCAGGAGACCATCACGATCACGGGTATTTTTCAGGAAAGACCAAGAGCCAATGACGTTATAGCCATCAACTAGTAAAATAGCCAGCGGTGAAGAACAGGACATTTTCCATGGTATTATACTGTTTACCGTCCGTATGGACTACATATTAGCGCTAATTTTAACATTTCTTTATATTAGTATAAATTGCACTTGAGCAAAAGGCAAAAGGATTGAGCAAAAATGACACTCAACATTTAACTATTAACATATAAACGATTATAGTCACAACTTTAAGTATTATAATTAACGCTTAGCAGTTAACAGTTAGCCGATTACAAACCCTACTACTTTCCGGAAACTTCCCGAGAATCAGCGATTAGGACTTACCAGTCTTTGCTTCAGGCGTTCCGGTTCACCTTGATCAATCACCCGACCCTGGTCTAACAAAAATGCTCCATCGCAATAATCTAGCTCATCCAAACGGTGGGTAACCCAAATGGCTGTCAATCCTCGACTTTTGACTAAATTTCGTACTTGTGACACTAAATCCATCTGGGTATCTGGATCCAGTAGGGCAGTGGGTTCATCTAACAATAAAATCTCGCACTGTCTTGCGATCGCACCAGCGATCGCAATTCGCTGCTTCTGACCACCGCTGAGGGCATAGATCGGTCGTCGCTCTAGCTCTAGTAAATTCACCGCAGCAAGAGCCTCTTTTACCCGGGCTTGAACTTGAGCTAGGTCGAGCTTTTCGGCTACCAGTCCAAAGGCTACATCAGCACCTACGCTAGGCATAACTAGCTGATGATCAGGATTCTGGAAAACAAAACCTGCTGAACCGGCCAGGTAAATTTCACCGGATTGGGGGGACAATAAACCAGCCAGTAATCTAAGTAAGGTTGATTTCCCACTGCCATTGGTGCCCAAGAGCATCCAAAATTCCCCCTTGGGGACTTCCAGGGAGCAAGATTGCAAAACTGTCCCCCCTTTAGGCCAGTTGAAGCCAACCTCTGTTACTTGAATTGCTGGTTGAGTCATTATATATCTTGCTGTTCGATGAATTTATTCAGCCATCGCAAAGAAGCCGGGAGTACGTCCTGAGCCTGTGGCTCCAGATTTTTGAGAAATCATTGCTGCACTGATCTGATCGCTGAGAACCCCAATTTTCTTCTCTGGCTGGTGATCGCAGCTGAGTTCTAACAACTGAGGATGCCCAGAGCGCATGGCTGTCAAAATTTCCTGGTAGGTTGCTTGCGCCTCTTCTTCTGACTTACGTTGGACAGACAGTGGCATGGGTGTATTCCTGAGAATTAAGTCAATGGTAAACATGGAGTATCAAGCCGTAGCGCGTTTTCTTAATGTACTTCTTTTTCTTATCTTAGACCCCAGCCCAAAGCACCGTAAGAGCAGTATCTTGGGTGCAGTTATTACCTAATTTTTTTTAGGGGGTAGCAAAATTAAGAATTATGACATATTATGATAGTTATATTAGACGAAGTTTACTTTTCTTTACTTAGACTGCCTTTAATAAAGAAAGTAAGTCGCCTTACCGTACTTATATATATCTGGAGATCCTTGCTATGACAGTAGCAGTAGGACGCGCCCCCAGCACCAGAGGATGGTTTGACATCCTCGATGACTGGCTCAAGCGCGATCGCTTTGTATTCGTCGGCTGGTCCGGCATTCTATTGTTCCCCTGTGCCTACATGGCTTTGGGCGGCTGGTTGACTGGTACCACCTTCGTTACCTCTTGGTACACCCACGGCTTAGCATCTTCCTACCTAGAAGGCTGCAACTTCCTGACCGTAGCAGTATCCTCTCCTCCCAACAGCCTGGGACACTCCCTGCTGCTGTTGTGGGGTCCAGAAGCCCAAGGAGACTTGACTCGCTGGTTCCAACTAGGAGGGTTGTGGAGCTTTGTGGCATTCCATGGAGCGTTTGGTCTAATTGGGTTCATGCTGCGGCAATTTGAAATTGCTCGTCTAGTAGGCATCAGACCCTACAACGCGATCGCATTCAGTGCGCCGATAGCAGTATTTGTCAGCGTGTTCCTGATGTACCCATTGGGACAGTCGAGCTGGTTCTTTGCTCCTAGCTTCGGAGTAGCGGGTATCTTCCGTTTCATCCTGTTCCTGCAAGGCTTCCACAACTGGACACTGAATCCCTTCCACATGATGGGGGTAGCTGGGGTACTCGGTGGTGCTCTGCTGTGTGCCATTCATGGGGCAACGGTGGAAAATACCCTGTTCCAGGATGGGGACAAAGCCAACACCTTCCGGGCGTTCAACCCGACCCAAGCGGAAGAGACCTACTCCATGGTCACCGCCAACCGCTTCTGGTCTCAAATCTTCGGAATTGCTTTCTCTAACAAGCGCTGGTTACACTTCTTCATGTTGTTTGTGCCAGTAACTGGCTTGTGGATGAGTGCAGTAGGAATTGTAGGTTTAGCATTGAACCTGCGAGCCTATGACTTCGTTTCCCAGGAAATCCGGGCAGCAGAAGACCCAGAGTTTGAAACCTTCTACACTAAGAACATTTTGCTGAACGAGGGTCTTCGGGCTTGGATGGCTCCGGCAGACCAACCTCACCAAAACTTTGAGTTCCCTGAGGAAGTACTGCCTCGTGGTAACGCTCTGTAAGACTCCAAGGCTGATCCCGAATTAAGGTTAGCGTTTGGATTTTCTCAAAGCCCCGCCAGAAGGTGGGGCTTTGAGCAGTTATATAAACAGAAAACTGGAATGTTCTGAGCAATAGACAGGCGAATTTCTCATCATGCTAGTTTGCAGAGGTTAGTGGACAGTAGGCAAAATTATCACAAAGCTTGGCCATGGCCTCAAGTAATTTGCTATACTTTAACTATGACTTTAGTGCCACGACCTTGTGTCAATTAAATAAATTTCCCGAAAACCAAGGGTTTTGTAGTGACATTGGATCTGGTTCTAGAACTTTAATGGCGCACGAGGAATATTTCTCCGTGAAGCGCGGAGATACCCCCTGGCTGTTCAATCAGCTTGCATTGGCGGGCTAAAGTTGATATTGGTAGACTTTGGTAGCTAAAAAGTATCGGTTGCCATTTGAGGGATACTCTGTTATTCTAAAAAAAGGTAATAATCCTGGAAAGGTACAAAAAACCGCTTAGGGATTAAAGGAGGTGATGCCCATGGAAGATAGTAGTAAAATCATGGGTCATCTGGTTGGAGTTAGCCGGCTGTGCGCCGGGGCTGTTCTCTAGGAGTTATCTGGATTCTCTACGGAGAATCTATATGACTGCTTCGGCAGGGCTACCTAAGAGTTCCTCTCGGCAGCCTGGTTTCAATCAGAAGACCCGCTAGACCGCTCTCACACCAGGTGTTATGGATTAACCAAAACACTAGCCGTGAGAGCGGATAGTTTTATGTATGGGATTGTTTAAGGAGTGCATCTAACAATCATGGCTCAACTACTCAGCGATGCAGAAATTAAAGCCAAGGCGAGTCAGCTAAAAGACTGGAGTGTGGAAGGGAAAACCCTGCGTAGTAAAAAGACATTCAAGGGTTTTGTAGAAGCGATCGCGTTTGTGAATAAACTTGTTGAACCATCTGAAGTGGCAGAACACCATCCTGACCTAGAGATTTCCTACAATCAGGTAACAATTACTCTAACCACTCATGATAGTGGTGGATTAACTTCAAAAGATTTTGACCTAGCGCAAGTTATTTCAGAGCTAAGTTAATATCCTTTCAATAACTCTAAATAAGTGACTATTGCTAAAGCAATAGACCCGCACCTAGCGCAGAAGTTCATTCACAGGCATTGGCGAAAAAGTTGGTGTAGCACTTTGTCCATAAAGGCTATAGTATAAGAATTGTTCCTCTAATAAATTGTTCCTGTAATAGGTTAATAGGTTTCATCGCTGCGGGCGCTGATTCTTATCTAAACCGCGAGAAGCCCCGTACTTTACCGTATAGCGTAAGTGTAGGGATGGAGCGCGGGGCAAGGGTCGGAACAGATCTTTTCAATGCGATGTACTAGGGATAGTAGGGAAAAACAAATTAAGAGCTAACCGCCACCTACGCGCCTTAACCTTGACAACCACCAAATATTATGGGGTGACCTTCAGAAAAAACTTGATAGTTTGAGTTATCTGTGGATGGGTAAAATTCCAGCAGTACAAAGAAAATAGAACTTTTTTGTATTGTTCCGGCGCGGAGTGGCATCCCGTGTCGTTAATAAAGCTTACCGAGTAACCGTTCGCGCAGCGTCGGCGAAAGCCGATACGCGCCCCGCGTCGGGCAAAGCCCGATAGCAGTAGCTGGTGTTGGTAAGAAGCCCGCGCTGTCGCGTGCTTGTCAGCGTCGGGAGTATGTCACCATCCTCCGTGATTGATCCGGGGGAGAGTTCAATAATTGTAAAGGTGTGAGGATTAAGAGAAGATGTCTAAACTACTGTTGAAGTCCCTACTGATAAGTCCTGCTGTAGTGGGTGCTGCTCTCGCCTTTGGTACCAATCAGGTACAGGCAGCCAACAATGCCAACTCGTTAACAGCTGAGAGCAAGATTACCACGGAAGCTGCCCCACGTCAAGCTGTCCCAGTAAAGACACTTGCGATGGGCCAAGCCCCGCTTTCAGCGAACGCGGCGGCCACAGATGCCCCAGAAGTAAAGGATACGGCAGTTTTTTCCACGAAGATGGGCTCTACCTTGGGTGAGGGAACATCAACCCTAGTTCCTAAGGTAGACGTACCGGAGGCAGAAACAAAAATAGCCCAAGCCGTACCCTCAGCATCAGATAACAGCCAGCTGTTAAATCAAATTCAACGCTACGGTAAAGAAGGTAGTAACAGCCAAGATCAGGTAACTAGCGTTTCCCAACTGCGGGATGTTTCCCCTGGAGACTGGGCTTATGAAGCTCTGCGTAGTCTGGTAGAGCGCTACGGTTGTATCGCTGGTTACCCAAACCGCACCTTCCGTGGCAACCGTGCTACCACCCGTTATGAATTTGCGGCTGGCTTGAACGCTTGTTTGAACCAGATTGAGCGTTTAATTGCTGCTAGTACTGCTGACTTTATTACCCGTGAAGACTTAGAAACGCTGCAACGGCTGATTCAAGAGTTTGAGGCAGAACTGGCTACCCTCGGAGCACGGGTCGATAACCTCGAAGGTCGAGTCGCATTCCTAGAGGATCACCAATTCTCCACTACTACGAAACTGGAAGGGGAAGTCATATTCGCCCTGACCAATAACTTTGGTGATTTTGGGGAAGATGACAATAACCAAGTTGTCTTTGGTGACCGGGTTCGTTTAGTTCTCGACACCAGCTTCACTGGTGAAGACAGTTTGGTAACTCGTCTGAGTGCTGGTAACCTGAATGCCTTCACAGCGGGGGGTGAGATTACCCCAGAACTCACCCAGACCTTTAACACTGAAATTGATGGTACTGGTGACGGGAACGATATAGGGGTTGACTGGTTAGCCTATTACGGTGACATTCCTATTGGTCCGTTTGGTCAAGTATCAACTTACATTGCTGCCTTTGGTGGTCGGCATGATGATTACGTTCCTACACTCAATCCCTATTTCCAAGACTTCGATGGTGGTAGTGGCTCTCTATCCACGTTTTCTCAACAAAACCCCATCTATCGGATTGGTGGTGGTGCTGGTTTAGGGGTTAGCTTCCAACTTGGTTTACTAGAGAGCGTGATTGGACCAAGTACTATCACACTGGGTTACCTAGCTGGCAATGCGTCAGATCCTGATGAAGGGGCAGGTCTGTTCAATGGTGACTATTCTGCCTTGGGTCAGTTGAACTTCAACGTCAACGACCGGATTGGTGTGGGCTTTACCTACGTCCATGGTTTCCATAAAGAGGATAGTGCCATATTCAGCAAAGGCGCGGGAACAGATGGTATCGTAGGTACCCGTGCTGCCAACTTAAATCAAGAAGCACTTCTTGCCAGTCGTATAAATGATTCAGCTGACAAGGTAACCAACTCCTACGGAGCAGAATTAGCGTTTCGCCTCACCGACAAGATTTCCTTTAGTGGATTTTTCAACTACACCGATGTGATTGTCATTGGTGAAGGTGGTGGTGAAATTTGGAGTTACGGCGGTGGTTTAGCCTTCCCCGATTTTGGCAAAGAAGGTAGTGTGTTAGGTTTCTTTGGTGGTGCAGTGCCCTATTCGGATTTGAATGAGATTGAGACCCCCATTCACATAGAAGGCTTCTACAAGTATCAGCTATCCGATAATATCTCTATCACTCCTGGTGTGATCTGGGTGATTAATCCAGAGCAGAGTGATGATAATGATGATGCTGTGATTGGTACCATCAGAACCACATTCACGTTCTAGAGACCTTGGCTAATTGCCCCTGGTGCGCTTGATCCATTAAGAATTAAATTCCCCATGGGTCGCACCGCAAGGAGTATTGAGCATTAGTTAGTTTACTTTTCCCTGCCCCGAGGCGGGGATTTTTGTTTGAAGGGGTGAAAGTGTCAAAAAATACTAGGATGATGGAGAACAACTAATAACTCAGAATTTCCAACAGTTATGCGAATTGCTCCAAATATTACAGAACTGGTTGGTCGGACGCCTCTAGTACAATTGAACCGTATTCCTCAAGCAGAAGGCTGTGTGGCTAGAATTGTAGCCAAGCTAGAGGGAATGAATCCATCTTCGTCTGTCAAAGACCGGATTGGTGTTAGCATGATCAATGCAGCGGAGCAGAATCAGTGGATTACCCCCGGCAAAACTATTTTGGTGGAACCGACATCGGGAAACACAGGTATTGCTCTAGCAATGGCAGCGGCAGCCAAGGGTTACCAACTGATCCTAACCATGCCAGAGACAATGAGCATAGAGCGACGGGCTATGTTGCGAGCTTATGGTGCTCAGTTGGAACTGACACCAGGTAGTGAAGGGATGGGTGGCTGTATTAGGCGAGCTCAGGAAATTGTAGAAACCACATCCAATGCCTATATGCTGCAACAGTTTCGTAATCCAGCTAACCCAAAAATTCATCATTTTACCACCGCTGAAGAAATTTGGCAGGATACAGAAGGACAGGTGGATTTCGTGGTGGCTGGAGTTGGTACGGGTGGTACAATTACTGGGGTTGCTGAAGCGATCAAAAAACACAAGCCCAGTTTTAAAGCGATCGCAGTTGAACCAGCTGGTAGTTCTGTACTTTCTGGAGGGTCTCCAGGACCTCACAAAATTCAGGGTATCGGTGCGGGTTTTATTCCAGAAGTACTCAAGGTTGAAGTTCTTGACGAGGTGATTACAGTTACGGATGATGATGCGATCGCATACGGTCGTCGTTTAGCCCGTGAAGAAGGAATTCTTTCCGGAATTTCCACTGGAGCCATACTATCAGCAGCGATTCAAGTTGGCAAACGTCCAGAAAATGAGGGATGCCTGATTGTGATGATTCAACCGAGTTTTGGGGAACGCTACCTAAGCACCCCCCTGTTCCAAGAGCCGACGGCCACCACGGATTAGTGTTATGGGGCAAGGCACTTCCATTCACTAGTTATCCTAAAACCTCTGGAAATCTATGGAAATATTGGATTGAGCTTACTTGGTACCTTAATTATACTATCGCTGCCGGTTTAAGTAGGTTTAGTGTACCCCATGTCAGAATCCAATCACTACCAGACTCTGGATGTTCACCCCCACGCTACGACCCTAGAAATTAAACAAGCCTACCGACGGCTAGCCAAGCGCTTTCATCCAGATAGCAACAGCCCCACCGCTGATCCCGAAAAAATTATCCAAGTTAATGCTGCCTATGAGGTACTCAGTAACCCTGAGCGACGGCGTTCCTATGACCAAAAGAGGAATTACTTTCAGGATTCATTAGAGCATCAGAATCGACAACAGCGAACAGCTCATGCCCAAAGACATTACCAGCATCATCGGCAAAAGGGAAAAAAGACTGATGCCCAGCTAGGGTACTGGCTGCAGCAAATTTATCAACCTGTAAACCACCGGATTAGTCATATCCTTGAGCCTCTAGAGGCTCAACTCGATGAACTCTCCGCTGACCCGTTTGATGATGAACTCATGGCAGAGTTTGAAGCTTATCTGGAAGAGTGTGGTGATCATCTCCATCAAGCTCAGAGCCTGTTTCATTCTCAACCTAATCCTGCCACCGTTGCCAGTGCTGCTGCTAACCTCTACTACTGTCTTAATCAGTTAGCAGATGGGATAGAAGAATTAAAGCTGTTTACCCTTAACTACGACGACTACCACCTACACACAGGTCAAGAACTGTTCAGAATTGCTTCCCATCTGCTCTGGGAAGCTAAAGACACAGTTAAAGATTTTTGGTAATGGGTAAGCAATAGGATTTTTATAGCTTACCAACGACCACTAATCCAAATTAGTTGAAAAAAATGGGTCTAAAACCCCGTCCTTCTAGGACAGCTTTAAAAAAGTTTTGGCGTTTGCGGAATCGTCGTTCCAACTAGATGTAGAATCAAGTATAGAGTACAGGCTGAAAAACCGTTAGGACAGCTGGAAGGGAACCATGTCTGACCGCCTATAAAGTAGTAATGCTCAGAGGGTAGGGAAAGTCCTCTCTAAAAACCCAATCGTCAACCAACAATTGGCGTGTGAACCGTTGAAGTTACACTTTTGAGAAAAACACCCGGTGCGCTTGACCTATTAAGAATTAAATTCGCCACGGGTCGCACTGCAATGTACGGTGGGGCACACCGGAACATGGGGGAATGTTGGGAAACAAAATCTTCGACACTTCCAAACAAGTACCCGAACGCCTAAGGAGAACTGCCCTCTAGGTCTTTCGTGAATTGACTGGGAACTTGGTAGGTCACTACGGGTTTTTTGGTTAAGCATTGCCTCTTCCCGAGGACACGTCGGTTTACGGCTGGTTCGTCGATCTAGGAATCCCCACGCCTTTAGGCCGGGGAGTGTCAAGCTGAACATAAGTCTAGTTGACGTAACTTGACATGGAATGCGTGATTAAGCGCCGTGCTGAGTTTTCAGCCAGCCACCGATACTGGTTACCAGAACTGACTGAAGCTGAGAACCTTCAGCGGTTTGGTTTGGGGAGCAGATTTCCTGGACACGGACACAACTACGTTCTGTTCGTTTTCCTGACCGCTCAGTTGGATAAGTATGGCATGGTGGAAAACTTTTCTGAAGTCAAAACGGTGATCCAACGAGAGGTCACCAGCCAACTTGACTACGCTTATCTCAATGAGGTTTGGTCAGAATTTCAGCAAACCTTACCTACTACCGAAAACATAGCACGAGTAATTTGGCAGCACTTGGTTACTTACCTACCACTACTGAAGATTCAGCTATTTGAACATCCAAAACTCTGGGCTGACTATCAAGGAAACGGTATGGAAGTATATCTGACTATCAGTAACCACTTTAGCGCTGCTCACCGACTAGCTCATCCTGACCTCAGTGACCAGGAAAACTACCAGATTTACGGTAAGTGTGCTCGTCCCAACGGACATGGACATAACTATCACATAGAAGTGACGGTTAAGGGTGAAATGGATCCGCGCACTGGCATGATTGTTGATCTAGACTCCTTGCATCAAGTCATCGATGAGTATGTCCTGGAACCTTTTGACCATACTTTCCTCAATAAAGACATTCCATACTTTGCCCGGGTTGTTCCTACTGCCGAAAATATTGCTATCTATATTTGTCAGTTGTTGCAACAACCAATTCAAGAATTGGATGTCCAACTTCATAAGGTGAAATTGATTGAAAGTCCCAATAACTCCTGCGAAGTCTACTGCACACCAGAGACTACCAAGCCAGCAGCAACATCATCTAGAGAAACTCTGCTGACCTTGATTTAGTTCAATAATAAAGTTTAGCTTCCTCCGCTAGACATGCCCCACACCTCAATGCGCAGCATGAGTGTGGTCAGAAGTTCCCGCAAAAAGAGTGGAGCCAAAATAGTTGGCAGTCTGTGAGTTAAGGGTTAAAACTTTATGATTAAGGCTCCACTCTTTTAAGGTTTCATCTCCGGGATGAATCGCGGGCAGGAACTCTGATAAACAGCCTGAAAAACGTTATAATAAAAATAGCAGGGAAGACAAATTAAGAGCTAACCGCCACCTGCGTGTTTAAAAATAGAACTTTTTGTATTGTTCCGGTGCGGAGGGGCATCCCGGAGACGAAACCTTAGAAGAGTGGAGCCTTAATCATAAAGTTTTAACCCTTTTATGCATAGCCGACTAACCATAAAGGCTCCACTCTTCTTGCGGTAACTTCTGACCGTATCGTTAATAAAGTAACCCGTGTATCCTAAGCAATAGCTGGAGTTGGTAAGAAGCCCACACTGAACCGCGCTTGTCAGTGTGGGAGTATGTCACACCAGTCCCCACCTAAAAATCTTTGATGCGCGGTGGGCTGCTTTCAATAGCTGGCAAGCGTAGCATGGGCTACGCCCATTAGCCCTAGGTTGAATGCTGACCTAGGGATTTTTATTTGCTGAGATTAAATCATCCATAAGTTAGAGTTAGTATATCATTTGTTATGATATTGGTAAACTTGCCCTAACCAGCATTGATGCGGTTATCATGGTAGTCAAGTACCCGCACTCGTACTGTTAGGTCGAGCTGCGCTAAATCCAAAAGCCTTTATACGTATTTTGCCCCGTGGTATCTCACTCAAGGGATGAGATACGACCTTGAGCAATTCAAAACAAGGGAATATATGGCAAAGGATTTTACTCGATTGCGCAAACTTAGAAAACTACAAAACTCTTGATGATCCGTAAGAGGCAATAGGAATGGAGAGCCGGTTGCCGTGTGATGACAGCCAATATAGGGAGCGTCTAGCAGAGGCAGCACGCCAAACTTTCGTTCCTACATTACCAAACAACATTCCAGATAATGTTGATGACCTTGCGCGGTTCCCTCGCGCCGGTGAAGCTGCTCAACTTTTAGAGAAAGGGATTGAGCAGCACCAGCGATGTCAATTCTTCGCAGCAAGACAGTCGTTCCAAGAGGCACTAGGAATATATGCGCAATTGGGAAATAGACGGGGTCAAGGAAAAGCTCTGAGTGGTATGGCACTAACTGCTTATTCCTTAGACAACTTTCCACAAGCGATAAAATATAGTAACAAAAGTCTTGCGATCGCAAAAGACATCAAAGACCAGCGTCTTGAGGGTCAGGTTTTGGGAATTTTGGGAAATGCCTACCGTCACCAAGGAAATCACCTCAAGGCCATTGACTATGGTCAAAAAAGCCTAACTATTATGCGGCAACGCCAAGACCGACTGGGAGAGGTGACTGCCTTGAACAATCTAGGATTGGCCCATAAGGCACTAGGAGATTTCCCCCGAGCAATGGCTTGCCAGCAACAGAGCCTCTATGTTGCCCAGACTCTTGGGTTACCTGAGCTAGAGGAGCGAATTCTGAGAAATCTCAGTAACTCCTGCTACTCCATCGGTGATTATGCTCAAGCTATTGACTATTACGAGCAGCGTTTTGCGATCGCACAGCAGATGGGTGATCGTCCCCTACAAGGACAGATTCTGGGCAAGCTGGGTAATGCTTGCTTGGCACTAGGAGATTATATTCAAGGGATTTACTATATTCAGCAGCAATTGCTTAAAGCTCAACAAATAGGTAATCGCCGTCTAGAACAACAAGCCTTAGGTCGCTTGGGAAAGGCTTATGATGCCTTAGACAATTATGGCCAAGCGGTTGAATACTATGAACAACGCTTGAGTATTGCCCAAGCCATCGGTGACCGGAAGGCAGCAAAAAAAGCCATAGCTAGTCTGAAAGCCGCTTATTACTCTCAAGGAAACTACACCAAAGCTATGGAGTACCATCAGAAAAATTTAGCAGTGACTAATCCCTAATCGGAATGGTAGTTCTGGTGGGGATAAGGCTCGTACCTATTAGCCATTCCCACAAAACCGACACTAATCTCTATCAAAATACCAATAAAACAGGGGTCACTTACTTATTGTCCTCTATATACTTGCGCTGGCTCGGAGGGGCGACCCACAGTAGACAATAGCCGCTAGTCGCTTTTTTGCCCCCAAAGTTTAACCGGATTCCTGCGTCTATGGCATCCTTTTGACACTCTAAGTTATCCAAATAGCCCGCATTCCACTTGGTTATATTTCTGGCTAATTTGCCCTCTTTACTGATTGCCCAATTTAAGGTAGCTGCTTCGTCTAGGGTTAGTTGTCTAGAACCATTGGGGTCTAGTTTTGGCTGACTTAACTCAGATAGCCCCCAACCCGCTCCTAGTCCACAAAGCAATGACAAAACCACAGCTCCACAGATGGCTGTAATGTTTGTAACAGGAGATGCCTTAACAACCGGAAAATTCATTGACCCTTTGGGTGGATAGGAACAGGGCTGTCTTTCTGACTTGGATTCTAGGGTTACCTTTGATTGCTCTATGGCAGACGCGTTCGCCTTTGGCGCGCTCTGAAGAGCGTTCGCTGAAAGCGGGGCTGAGGCCTTTGGCCACGCTTCGCGAACGCCCATCGCTTTAGAAATTTCTTGGCGGTGAATATCCACGGTGGATTGCCCCACGACATCAATCATTTGCTGGATATCCTTTTCCCAACTTCGGAATAACTGCTCTAAGGATTTAGGAGTATCTGCTAAGATTTTTTCCAAACTGGACGTTGCTACCAAAAATAGGAATAGCGGGTCATTAGCGTCCACTTCTGTCGCAACAACTAAATCTAAAATTTTTGCCTTAAAGCTATCCGAACGTCCTTCTAACAGCTTTTCCAATAGAGAGTAATCCGTCTTATCCCTCTCGTCAATTAAATCTGACAGACTTTCAGGTTGCTTGATGTGGGAGAGGTTTTCTTGAGAAAGATTACTTCCTACCATTTCCCTAATTCCTTGTTTGCTTACTTCTTTATAAATAGCCATAAAATTCGAGAATAACAATATTTGTAAATATTTGTTACATAAAGACGTTAAAATCCTGAAACGATAAAAATTCTCTGAAAAAAGGAACGTTACTATAAGGGGTTATATGTACATAATCAATCCGTTGCTCTGCCCACGAGAGTACTACCAAGAAATAGAAACACTCAAAAACTGGAACACGTTAAATCAGGAAGCATTCAGCAGTTAGCTAACGGGCTACGCCCAGGCTGAAAGCACCGATTGCGCTACTTAAATCAAGGGATTTAGAAGAAGGAATTTATGGCTATGACCCACCTAAGTGCTGAAACTCACTACACTGATACTCAGATAATTGATGATGATTTTTTGGATTATCCCTACGTAGATCATATTTGTCTTCAATTAGAGGAAGTCACCCTAGGAGCTTATACCCTTGATAACCAAATTGTTTTTAGCTTACGACAAATGTCTATACCGATTAGACAGTCTCCAAGACAAGCTCAAGAATTTCTTGAAGAAAATGGCTATCCCAAATTATGGGTTACTGCTCCTTCCCAGAGAAAATTGACTGTTTATCCTATCAACAGCTTACTGGCTTATTGGAAATATTTAGTTTCAGACAATCTCATCCCCGCCTACCTGGATAAAAATCAAACAGTTTCCTTAAAGCAACTCATTGAACAATTAGAGAAAGACCCAAATCAATTAATCCAACCAAGGGTGAACTTAATTAACCAAGATTCAGATTGGCTACAAGCAACCCCGACTAGGATTACAATTGGTCAATCCCAATTAGAAATATTAAAGACAGAGGATGATCAGGAGTTTCGGGTTAGTTTATCCGCTGCAATGGATGCCATAGGCTCATCAGTTGCCTTACTGGTGGGAATTATTAACTCAAGGAGAAAACTAAAAAAATTGAAAGCCAAAGGGTTTTCGGGTAAGATACTATTCTGTTATACAGAAACTCAAGGGATAATGAAAACTATGAGTTTAGGAGATTGTCTTCAGATTTGGGAATATTTTGCCCTTAAAGGCAATACCAAAGCTGTCTATCTCCTATCGTCGTGCAGCAAACTGGGGATAAATTCTCTGCTGGAATTTAAGTCTTAATCAGCAGTTATTGAAACCTAATCGAGATAAACAATCTCTTGATTAAACTGCTTGGTAATTGGTAAGAATTAAGTGGTAATGGGTAATGGTATAGGACTAATCACAATAATTACCCATTACCCATTACCCATTACACTTAACTAGATATCATATCAAGTCTGGATGGGGAGATGCTAACAAGTGGTATTAATGATAATTATCCTGAGATAATATCACTTAAGACCTAACATTTAATTGTTCTCCCCACAAGGTAGTTATTTCCCTAGCAAAAATTGATTTATCTGGTGAAGAGGAAGGCTTACAAACTCCTTCTGCTCGATTTTCCATTGCTAAAACTCTCTCTGTATCCTGAGAATACAAGGGAGTCATTGCCTCTCGCTGCTGCAATAGATTTTCCAATTCAATTTTAAAAGGAGTTCTCTGACCTTGATGGAACACTCGCTGCACGGCTGATTCTACAATGGCACGAATTTCTGCTCCAGTACATTTTCGTGTTGCACTCAATAATCGACGCCATTGTTTTTCTGTTAATGGTCCATTTCCCTCCCGATAACGAGGATCAAATCGGCTAGCATGGAGTTTAAAAATCTCAAACCGTTCAATCTCTTTGGGAAAACCGACATAAAACAGTTTGTCAAATCTGCCAGCACGAGTTAATTCTGGAGGCAAAGCATCTAATCGGTTGAGAGTCCCAATCACAAATGTGGGAGTTGTCTTCTCTTGCAACCAGGTTAAGAGAATTCCTAAAATTTGTTTGGTGTTATTTGTTTGGGAATCAAAAAACTTGTCCAATTCATCGAGAAACAAAACACAAGGACTCGCGGCCTCAACTCGACACAAGAGTCGTTTTAAATGGGTTGGACTACTACCAATTACTAAATCCACTCCCATGCTAATTAAAGGAAATCCTAAGGTTTGAGCACAGACTTTGGCAGCAAAGGTTTTTCCTGTTCCTGGAGGACCAATCAATAGCCATCCCTTGGGCAATGGAATTCCATAAGCTCTGGCTTGATCAGAAAAATCTTGTTTCACCCATTCCAACGCTTGTTTCAGTTTATCTAATCCCCCAAATTCCCCAACATCAGGTTTGAGGAACTCTAAACCAAATCCTTTGAGTCTGTGAATTTTGTAATTGATTAATTGCTTGGCTAGCTCTGATTGAGATTGGGCTTTGTTGACTGCTATATGAAATTGCTTGCGTTCGCCTTTGGCGCGCTCTGAAGAGCGTTCGCTGAAAGCGGGGCTGAGGCCTTTGGCCACGCTGCGCGTTCGCGTAGCGTCGGCTTTGCCGAAACGCCCATCGCTTAAGAGGCAAGACACTATGGGAGCGTATTTATTTTTTTTCGCCGCCAGTTTGACAGCCATCCGAATTTCTTCCGGAGTCAATCCCCCGATAGACCGAGCTAGTCTATCGTCTAGAGGTGTTTCTTGGTCAGCCAAACCATATTCTACTAAATGAGTTTTTAATAATGCTGTGACTTCCTTGGGCTCTGGAAAAGGAAATTCGGCAGCAGGAATAATTGAGTTTAAAATTCGAGGTAACTCATTCTCCCCCGTATCCAAAAGAATTATAAACTTATCGCTTGATAGACCAAAGTTGTAGAGAACATTAGACAATGAGGTTCTGATAGTTATGCTTTGCCCACTGTCAGCACTATCGAGTAAAGACGGTAAATCTTCTAAGATAAATAGGGCTTTACCAGAATAGGCTTGGCAAAAATTCAACACTTCAACAACCTGTGAAAATGGCTCACGCTCTTCTAGGACATTAACCATTGAACTTTCTAAGGTTTGAGAATTTCCATCCCATTCAATTTTCTGAAATCCACGACTAGCTAAATTCCAGAGGTAAACCAGGAATACTCCATCCTGGGTAAGACTCTGACAAATCCACCTGAGTACATTGTGTCTTTCAATCAAGGGAATTCCTATAGATACTGCTCTATAGCATTCTAATAATGTCCCAACTTCGGGTATATTCATTCTCAAGCAAACGTTATTGATTCAAAATGAAACTATAGCATTTTCCAAATAAGTGATGTCACCAAAATTTCGATAAAATTAAAAATGCTATAGTTCAGGTGGTTTATTGTTGAGGGTTAACAGTTAACAAAAAGCATCACAAAGATAGCTCCTTTGATTTTTGTTTGAGATTAATCGGTTGCGATATAGGTGTTTTAGCTGGCGGTTGAAAAGCCTGTCCATTGCTTGAAGCCAGTGCTGTTAGACTGGAGTGAGCAAAGGGGTTAGGAGCACCTAGGCTTTGAGATTTTAGAGACTGCACTGATGATCGAGAGGGCTGAACTAGTCGTTGTGCCGCTTGGCTCATTAAGGGTTTTAACGCTTGCTCAAAGTAGGATAAATCCCGTTGTGTCATCTGGGACATGAATTGTCCTTTCTGCTGTGAAAAGATGGTTCCTCGTCTGTCCTTAGCGGCAATTGTGAGATCGCCATTGGGAGTTGCTCTCCAGTTGTAGTTGAGTTTACCTTCAACCTGGACAGTATTTCCTTGTGATTGGGCATATTCGACCAATGTATCTGCAACTGCCTTGACACGACTAAAGTAGTCAGCCTCAGAGGCTCCTAATTGCTGAAATTTTCCCTCAGGTTTCTGTCCCCAATCTAACTGCTTTTTAACCTGTGAAATTTCTTGATATTGCTGTTCATTTAGTTTGGGTTCTCCCTGTACAGTGACCCCCATAGCACCAGCGCGAAACTTGATCAATTCCTTACCTTTTTTGTCCCTCATTGCATAGGAATTATCCTTGCGATGAATCGTATAATCTGCTGATTCATAGGTATCTTGTCCTGGTGATGCTTGGGAATTGATTAAGCGGACTAAGGTAGCAGCAGCTTCTTTTTGACGGGATGTTTCATGGTAGTTAGACACAGCATTTTTGACTTTTTCTACTTTTTCTGAAATCGGTGAAACAACCTTTTCCCACCAACTCGGCTGTTTTGATTCAAGCATTCGGGCTTCAATCAATTCAGATAGAAACTCCGATTGCATAGCTTCTTGTTTTTGTTTTTGAGCCCTACGAAGCATACGCATCTCATTAACCTGGGACTGCAAAAACTTCTTTAGTGGTGTATCCTCTAAAGCCTGCACTGACCGTCGTACTGAATATAATCCACCTCTGGTTTCAGTATTAGCTTTGACGGGTTGGACTTTTGGTTTGAAAGCTTGGTTTTGTGGTTGAATTGGACTAGATACCTTTTGTTGTTGCCCCTGTAGCTGTTGTTCATCAAAAGCGTTAACCTTTACAACACCTTCCTCATTGGTTTGTAAAATAACTATTCCATCCAATTCTACTTTTTTATTGGTCACCCCAACCATCTCTCCTACAGATGACTCTTTGGCTAAAGTCAACTGACCAATGATGTCTGAGTTTAAGTCATTGACCAACCTATCTCCATCTTTACCATAGACTACTTGATCACCATCGGTAATTTTAATTTCAGGCTCTTGATTACTATTATATACCTGACCATTGAGTTGTTGACCCTGTCGATTTTGTTCTTGCTTTTGCTGCTGCTTTTGCCTAAAGGCTGCCAGTCCACTTGACCATTTGGAAATGACACCTTGGTATTGTCCTTGTAAAGATGATACATAGGACTCACTGACTATTGTTACTTTTGCCATGATTTTAAACTCCTAATGCTCCCAACCCTAAGGCTCCAAAAATTGCTGCTCGGTGCTGCAAGTTCTGAGTGCGATCAAGCAAAATATTTTTTCCTCGATAAAACACGCAAAGCTGCCCATCGAAATACCAAGCATTGTAGTCACTGACCTGATCGTTGTGCCTAGGCATTTCATAGGGTATGCCTTTGGACACCACTACGCCAGCTAATAATCCATATTGATCAAAAATCTCAATCACATTAGGAAAATAGTCGATGGGTAATGAGGGTAGATCCGATAAGTTATTTGTTGCCCTATCTAAATCCTCTACAGGATTTATTTTATAGTTAGAAAACATGGCTTCCTCCAATTACACAATTTTCAAGTTATCAGATGGCAACCTGTAACCTGTAACCTACAACCTGCAACCTGCAACCTGCAACCTGTAACCTGCAACCTGTAACCTGTAACCTTTAATCTGTAACCTGTAACCTCTAACAAAGCAATTCATTAAAAACTTCCTTCGAGTAGGTCTGGTGAGACATCTTGATCAGATAGACGTGGAGGCCAATGAGAAGTTGCCGTGGATGAGCTAGATCCAGAGTTTGGTATTAGTGCTGGGGTAGGAGAAAAGGATGCTGGTGCTTGTCTAGCGCCATCTGTTGGCAATGGAAATAATTGGTCTACTAATGCCATTCTCTCCTTAAGTTGACGCACCCTTTGCTGATTAGAAACTCGGTGAGATGCTCTCTTGACTTTAATTAAATGGTCTCGAATACTCTCCCATAAATTTTCTGACCACTCCTGCTCTTTAAGATCAGACTCAGGAATTTGAATTTGTTCTAACAAAGGCACATAGCTTTCTTTGGCTCTTTGATAAGCGGGATTGATGATGACTGCTTTACCAGTAGGTAATTTAATAAACTGAGCGGGCTCTAAAAGTGGTCGCTTGTTCTTTTGATCGGATTTAGAGTGAGAACTGCCCCCTGTACCACTACTCTTGGATTTGGATTTGAAATGAATTTGAAACTCTCCTAATAGGTCAGAGAAGGTTTTAGCGGAGTCTGGATCTTGGGGATTAAAGATGAACTTTGTAGCTGTACCTCCTAGAATAGCTCTGGTTAGCTCTTTGCCATACCTATTTTCTAATTGTCCTAAGTTTTGATAGCCTAGAATACCACAAAACCCATCTTCTCGGTTTTCATTTAACCAGTTGACTAGCTGGGGTAAGTACAAACTTGGTAGCTCATCTAGGGAAACAACTAGAGGGTCTGTTCGAGGTTTAATTCGGGAGACATTCCGGTTAATAACCATATGGAGGATTGTTGCTAATAGTGGTCCGACAATATCCCGGTTATTTCGATCTAACCCAAAGACGATGAGTTGTTTTCCTTCTAAATCTAAAGGTAAGGTGGTTTTTCCACAAAATGCTCCCATAAAGTCTTTTTTCAAGAATTTTTGGAAGGTTCGCTGAGCAATTCCGATAATCCCGGCTACGGTTTTTTCACTTTCTTTGATACTAATGATTTGGGATAGGGGGCGAGTTGTCCAGACATTTAATTTCTCCTGGGAAGCAAATTCCAATCGGCTGACTAGGTCAGGCAAACTTAAAATTGCCTGTGCTGTCATTATATCACAATATCGCTGATTTTCGACTAAGGTACCAACTGCCTTGGTTAACAAAAATATTCCTTCGACTAAACTATCCCCGGCATCTTCAAAGAACTTATCCCCACTGGCTTTTCCGCCAGTTAAATCTGTATTTCGGTTAATGACTTGGGCGATTTGACCGGCTGCGATCGCATCTTCTTCATCTTTGAGTAAATCCAAGGGATTACAGACATCTGACTCAGGAAAACCAGGGGCAAAAATATGTACCTTATAGCCTCTTTTTAAAGCATAACCCACGGCCCGTTTTGCTTGCGCTGGATATTTGAAGTCATATATAATTGTGGGGAATCCTTGGTCAAGGGATGAACGAATTAGAGGGTCACAGACTGAAAAGGATTTGCCTGAACCACTGGCTCCAATGGCGGCAATCCCGCGTTGGGCATCGGGAAGATATAAGGACTCGGCAGCAGGCTTAAACCAATTGAAAGCTTCAGGTTTCCGTTGCTTTTTCAATTTCCCCTGCTTGATCCATTCTTGCTCTTGACGCTTCTGAATGTCTTCGGGAGTGCCGACGTAGAGAGCAACGGAGTTTCTGGAAAGATTAGCCATCTGTTCCTGAGCTTTTTTACGAGCAGCTTTTTTCTCCTTTTTACCTCCCCAATAGCCTGTCGCTAATTGACCTTTCTTGCCATCCGGGATTATCGCTAGCAAACCCAAAGCTAGCAAACAGCTGGTGATGGTGATTCCCTGATTAGTTTGGGAAAAATCTATAAGATTTTCTTTGGTAAGTTGCTGATAAATTAATCCCGGAGGTAGACTAATAACGTGATTTGTATTCTGGTTCATTTTTCTTTGAAAATCGAAAATTGAAGACAACTATAGCGGTTTTCAATTGGGTGAGGTACAGAGTCCTGGGTTTTAGGGAACAGGGAATAGGGAATAGCGATGCAGCGCGGTCTTGGGGGTCTCCCCCATGAGCGACTGCATCAAGACGGGAATAGGGAATAGGGAATAGCGATGCAGCGCGGTCTTGGGGGTCTCCCCCATGAGCGACTGCATCAAGACGGGAATAGGGTAAAATCTTGTATACCTCACCCAATTAATAAATGCTATATCGTATTTTCAGGCTAGTTTTGCGTAAGTCCTATAAGCTGCTGATCTGCATTTAAATTGGTTATTGCCTGTTCCCTGTTCCCTGTTCCCTGTTCCCTGTTCCCTGTTCCCTGTTCCCTGTTCCCTGTTCCCTGTTCCCTGTTCCCTTTGAGGAATTTAGGTATACCAATCTAAATGCTGAACAGCTTAACAATTAACAATTTTCAAATTAATGACTAAAGTAAGCCTAAAAAGATCGGGTCTTGCTCCTGGTAGGACAGAAATGGTACAGGACCGATGAAATAGGGTGTACACCCTAAATCCACAAACATGTTACGGACACAATAGCGGAAAAATAAGGCTGTACCAGCAGAGCCTTCTGTTTCTGATGTATCCCAAACTACTACCTTAAAGGCATCCCCAAAGGGGTGTCTACCAGTGGGTTCCATCCCATCATTTATTTGTCCTAAAAAACCGGAACCTCCTTCAACTTCTTGATATTTACCACTAATCCACTGCTTACCTTTGATACTTGGCTGACCAGCTAATTCGATATGAGCGCATTCACTTTCACAGGGAACTTTAAATCCTTCTTGATCACTACCGGAAATGGTATTATTGCGTTGAGATTCAGCTATGCCAAAGGCGATATCTAAAATACCAATGGCGCTCCCTTGTGCTTGAATCGGATTGGGAAATTGCGAAAATGGTACTTGGGATAAACCAGGAACTTTAGCGATATTGGTATTCTGCCAATCCTTAAATGCAGCGAGGGGAGCAACATCAATACCAGGTAGGGAATCTAAGCCATAAACCGATAGGTCAAGGGTGTCAAAGGAAAGGTCTCTGAGGTGGGGTGAGAATGCTAAAAAGTCTCCTAAGGTTTCTGTTGGGTCAAAGCTACTGGCCAAATTGATGGATAGTAAACCAAAGACTGGTTGCAGCTGTTCTATAGTATATCTTTCTAAATCAGGGATAGCGTCTACTAAGCTACCTAAGGTTTGGGAGCTCATTAACCCAAAATCTGCTAAGGACAAATTTCCTAAGTCGAATCCGGTTAGGGACATAATGTTATTCAAGCTAAAATTTTGTAGCTCAAATATCTGCTGAAAGTCTCCTAATTTCATATATTGGTCTGGTGTTTGACCAGCTAACCATGTCCTTGATGGGTCATAACCTACGGCTTGAATCACGTCTGAAGACGCTTGAAAAGAACCCCCTTGAGAAATACCGGGAAAACTTCCGAAGGTGACTTGATTCCAATTTGGTAGTTTTGTCCCCTCCCAAGCTGTGGTTGGGACATAGTCTTGCAGAGGATCACTTGCAGCATTTAATGCTAGCTTGGGTTTTACATTTGGTTTTACGTGTGGTTTTACTTGTGCTTCTACCTTGGGTTTAATTTTCGTTTCTTTTACTGGTAGTTTACTGTTTTGAACAGGAGTAAGAGTTGCGACCGCTGTTGGCATTCTTAATCCAGAGGCAATAAGAATACCAGAAAGTACAAAGCAAAGACCTAAGCCAGTGACGAACCAATAGAGTAGAATAAATGCTTTTCGCCGATGGTTATCCTTTTGCCACCAAGGTTTCTTTTTATTTGATTTTATCTGATGCTTACTGCTCATTCTTTTTCTCCTGGATTACGACTTCTTTAGTTAGGACTTCAATGGTGTCTTTCTGTTCATTCATTTGTGAAATGGCTGTTGGAACAGTTGGACGACGACCCATTTTTTGCAATTTATCGGCCAATTCCAAAGAAATACCGGCTTGAGTGGCGGCATTTGAAATAGTCTGACCGTCTTTGAGAAAAACGACGAAATTATCTAACTTTCTATGGAGTTGTGAACCCTTGACTAACAGTCCTTGTAAGGTTGCTCGAAAGATCCCCCGCTCTATGGAATCGACGACTATAAAATCTACGGAAGGAGTAGGTTTATTAAATTCAATGACTACTTCGCTAGGTCGGTCAGCTGGAGTCACTTTAAATAGATAAATCTGCCTACCATTAATAGAACGAGTAACTACTGTCAAAAGTGTGCTATTTGTCTTTGGGATACCAGGAATATCAAGTTCTTCAATGCGGCGCAAATGAATTACAGTTGCTTGATTATACTCACAGTTTTTTTTAGCAACTAAGTTATCTAAGCAACCATCGACATCAACAGCAACAAATGAGGGATTATCAATCCAGAGCTTTTCAATCACTTCCCCAGTAGAAATGAAACTGATATTTACTCCATATCCTGGAGCCAATGCTACTGGAATTGGGTTATTTTGAGGCACTGAAGATTGCCCAGAAGAGGTTAGACTTACCCGTTTCACTCCTATAGCTGAATTACCAGGATCTGCCCAAGCTGGCTTAGCTATAAAAAGAGATAAAGCAAATAGTAAAAAAATTTGAGTTTTGGCTGGTTTAATTTTTAACTCTTGACCTAATTGAATTTGCAAGGCTGAAAAAAAATTAGTCATGGCTAGTTACAAGCTCCTTAAATTCAAAATTGAAACGTTAAAATTTATAGCATTTTTTAATTAGGTGAGGTACATATTTCTGGGAGGGGTTAGGGGTGGGTTTCTCTTTCCTGTTCCCTGTTCCCTGTTCCCTGTTCCCTGTTCCCTGTTCCCTGTTCCCTGTTCCCTGTTTCCTGTTCCCTGTTCCATAAAACCAGGAAAGATGTACCTCACTACATTGAAAAAATGAGACTACAACTCAAAGGGTGTGTTGACAAAAATTTGTACTGAACTCCCGGCACCCATATACCATAATTTGGGCAAATTTTGTAGTCGGCGTGTTGCTGAAGCATTACGCTCTACAATGTCTTGAGCAAGAGGTTTAAACCCTCCCTCAAGCACTGCTCCCCATAGGTTGCGGTCTCGACTAGTGAAGGTGCTAGACTGGCTTGAGCCAAAACCACTGGAGGTGATAATTTGACTCCGTTCAGGTTGATTGAGTACTTCTCCTACTTTGGCAGCAGAACCAAACAAGAAGGCGATCATGTCATTTCTGGCGATATCATCAGAACCCCGATCCCAGACATTCGCCACCATGGGATTACCCTTATCTCCTCTGAGACTAATTACTCCTGGGGGTAACTGATATTCTTGGTCATCGATGATTAATGCGATCGCATCACTATTCACTAGTCCACTATCATCAACCATGTTACAGAGAAAGACAATTTTGCTACCAGCTTTGAGCAAAACTTGGTTATCTTCATCCACTAGAGGCTCACTCAGACGCACCACAAATCGTTGATCCAAATTTGGTTGTTGAGAATTTCGAGATAGGTTCGACTTTGTCCAAACAATTGGTGTGATTAATTCTCCAGCTGCTTCTTGACCAAAGGAAAATAGCTTCCGTCTGATGGCTCTACCAGCTAAAATACTGGCTTCTTCTGAGATAGCAACTTGATCAGCAAAAATAACGGGAGATCCATTGAGGGGTTGGGGAGGATTGGGAGAGTTGGAAACTCTCTGTACAGCTGGAATTGAGTATGTATTAGCAATAGTAGAGCGTCCCCTGATCCCATTGTTTCGTTGGGCTACTGGTTGTGTTTGTGGGCTTGGTTCCATCATCGCTACATTTTGCTCTGGCGCTTCTGGAGTATTGCCAGAACTCAAACCATAACTTCCTAGTTGGCTCAAAGCCAGCCATTGCTCCATCGGATCTATCTTTGCTGCTGGGGCTGGAGGAGGTGGAGGAGGTGTTGGTGCTTTTGCCACAGGGGGTGGTGTTGGTGCTGTCCGCACTGGTGCTGTGCGCACTGGACGGGGTGGCGGAGCTTGACGAATTACTACTGGTTGCTGCACTGGACGGGGTGGCGGAGCTTGACGAATTACCACCGGTCGGCGCACTGGACGGGGTGCTGGACGGGTTGATGCTCTTACCACAGGAGGGGGTGGTGCTGAACGCACTGCTGGCCTAGGACGAGGTGGTGGAGGTGTTTTCGGTGATGGGGATGGGGGTTCTTCTGACTTGGCCAGCTCTATGGTTGTTTTTGGTCTTTTTTTCTCTTGAATGGCTTGGATCTGTTTTTGTTGCTTGGCTAGGGCTAATTCAGTCTTCAGTCGTCCGATTTCAGAATCGGTCGCGTTTTCCGATTCCTTCTCAACACTGGTGGGAATTGGAGTAACTTTTTCGACCAATTTCTTCTTAGAAGACAAGGAGGTCATCCCTGTAAAAACTAATCCAGCGACTACAGCAATTGACCCAGTTACTGCACCAACGGAAGCGCCTTTTGCCCAACCGGATTTTGCGAATTCCTGTTGGGTAACATTTAAGTCTGGATCTAAATCAGCGGTACCATTAGTCGATGCTATTACCCCCTGAGTGCTAGGATTTTGTTCTTGGTCATAACTAGTATCAAATTGTAGCAACTCAGCTAATGATTCTTCTGTCCATGTCGGGGCGGTATTCTCTGCACCATTGTTCTGCTGAATCAGAGTTTTTTTACTCATTTTTTCTTCAGATTTATGTTCGAGACTTTGGACATCAAAGTCTTTGAGATCTGATAGCTTCATAATTTCTCCCAGTTGCTGTAGTTATTCCAGTTGCTGTAGTCATTAGTCCCACAACACGGATGTGTTAACACAGACGGATGCACGGATTAGTGGACTCTTGGACTCAGGACTATTCGACTTATGATTCAGGTTTATTTCGAGTCTAAATCTTTGATACTGACCACCTCCAAACCTTTCTCTCTCGCCTTAGCAATAATCGGAGGTAGACTATCGTCTGCCATACCTGGTGAATACTTAGGAGGTTCCACTGCCCGTACATGAACCTGTTTGTTGAAGGGAATATAGGTGGGCAAATTATTGGTAGTATCTAGAACGGTTAATGTGCCAACCAAATCGAGTGTCCACTCCCCTTCTTTTATTTTAATAGGTTCTCTGACAAATTGGGGGACAAAAGCAAATTGTGTTTTGCCCTTAAATACGTTGGATGGCGTTAAGTCTACTAACTTTAGGAGAAACGGATCACGAAAATCATCGGCTAAGGCAAAGCTAGCTTTCCAGGCTTGAGTAGATATTTTACCTCGACGCCTACCTTTGCCATGAATTTCTACTCCTGGATCAGAGTCTAAGTTAGAAAAGGGAACGCCATCTTTTCCAGGTAATCGACCTGTCCAAGTAAACAGGTCACTCATGGTTTTAATTGTAAATGCTTTAATTACTTCTGGTGTCCGTTCTTTATTCCCAATGGTTTTTACCGCAGTGGTTTCACCAGTATTCAATTGCACCAAAGAAGGAGCTGGCTTATTAGCTAGCCTTGCTTGAGCGCCATACAACAGGGCTAGGAAAAACAGAATTAAGGTATTGTAAGCAAAGTTGCTGATTAAGATAATCCCCAGACTATCCGTTACATTGAAACTGGATAACCAAGTACTCTTCTTACCTCTTTGGAGAAATTTTAGCTTATTCTGAGGAGAACTAGTCGTGCTGTCCATTTATTTTAAGCCTCCTAATACAAAAGCACTGAAGGAGTTTAAGCTATTAAAAATAGCTAGACCTCCTCCAGCGGCTAATACTAACGCTAGGATGGGGGCAATTAATCCAGCTACAAAAGCAAAAACTAATGGGTTATAACTCTCAGCATTAACAATTAATGTGGCGACTAAACCAACAATAATGTTGTAGCATATTTTCACTAAACCGATGGAGAAAAAGCTAATTAACCAAGCGTAAATTGCCTTAGCTCCCACAGGTAATAATGTGGCACCTACCGCTAATGGACCTAATAGTCCAGTTAGCAACATGGAAACTTCTGCTACCCACTGAAATGCCATACCAATCGACATTAACCAACCCGTTACTGCGGTTTGTAACGCAAAGCCGACTCGTTCAGTAACATTCAGAGGATTCAGCAATGAACCAACTTTATCGAACCATTGTTCAGATGTCGGTAACGTTTTAGAAAAGTCCCGTGCTTGTTGCTCTGCATTTGTTAAACAATCCACCTGTTGTTGAACATCGACGATAGAATCACATTGAGAAACCAAGGAATCAATAACTGCCTTTGCTCCAATATTTTCTGTCACAATTTGGTAGGATTCTTGCAAAGAAATTCTGGCAGATGTGTTTTGCAGTAGTGAATTAGACGTATTGTTGATTACACTTCTGAGTCCTTGGGTGCCATTGGCTAACATTGCTCCATCATTGGCTAACAAAACCGCGACTAATAAGGGCCAGATGATCTCAGACCACATAATTGGCTCATCGTATTCTATTAAAGCTTTTGCCCATTGAGTCATGAATAGAACTAAGCTTCCCACGGCAAAAAACACCCCCAGTGTAGCGATCACAGCATACAACCCACCTCCGAGGACTTCACTCCAGAGCTCATTCATGGCTTCTGCGATCGCAATTTGTCCGGTACGACCATTCTGGATAATTTGAGAGGCTCCATTACTAAATTGAGCGATTAAGTTGGGGGTGACTATCATTTAATGATTACCTCTTTACGTGATTAGTGATGGGATCAGCAAAGTTGAAACATTGGGGAGAGTGGGTAGATGGAGAATTCGCAGAGATCGGCAGACGGAGGAAATCCGGAATATAAGGACGAACAGACATGGCGATCGCTACACATGGTGATAAACAAAGAAGGTAGGAATAGGGACAAGCAGGTAAGCTAGACCAAGGAGACATAAGAGAAATAGTTGTGAGTGAGGAGTGTTATAGCGCTACGCGCAATGGCATTGGCAAGAGGCAAGAGGCAAAAGTTCACTAAAAGAGCGTTTGCTGCTTGTATCAATGTCAAACACCTTAATGCGTAGTCCTATAAGTGCTAAGTGCGTGAGTTCAGAATTGATAATAATTGAAGAATTATGCATCCAGATAACTGTTGACGGTCAACGGTTAACGATTAACAATTAACGATCAACAGCTACCTGTAGGGTGGGCAAGGTTTTGCCCACCCTACCCATGGATTCTGTGCGTAAGTCCTGTAACTAAAACAAGCCACTTAAGGAGGTAATTCTCAAAGTTTCCATACCAGCGCCCAGTTTTTGGTATTGATCTGCCTGAGTTTGTCCATCCAAAGCACGAGAGATATTGCTTTGGAGCATGTTAGAAATTTCTTGTCGTTGCGCTTCCTCAACGGTAGCGGCTTGCAAGGAGCCGAGTATGGCGGCTTGACGAGCATTCTGAAGAGCAACTTCTTTGATCACATTCTGAGTAACTGTCTGATTTTGAGCTGTTTGAGCTGATTGCTCTACCTGTGAAACAGTATCCTGCATTTGCTTTAGCTCCTGGATTGACTGCTGCTGTCCTTCTTGACTAAGAACACGAGAGGCTGATGCTCTAGCCACTTGCCTTTCTACTTCATTAGCAAGTTTCTCTCCTTCATAAATTGGGTAATCGCTTTTTTGGAGACTTTCCTCAATTGACGCTCTGACGTCTTCCACATCCGGGATACCTAAAACTCCCATGGAATCTTCCAATGCTGATTTCAAATCGTTGTCTATGGTTTCTGGTAGATTGGTAAATTCATCGAAGAAATTTGTAAAGTAAGACTTAACCTTCTGAAATTCCTCAACAAACGAGTCAACAAAACTATCCACAATTCCACCAGAAGCATAGGCTGGTTTAGGAACTGTTGTAATTAGGGTACTAATAATTAACAACTGTAGCCAAGTTTTGGTGATATTTTTAGCCATGATTGAACTCCTTGATTGAATAGTTACGAAAAAAGCCTAAAGACTGAGAACTGAAAGCTAAACGATAAAAGCGTATCCCTGACTCACCTAGATCATCTTCTATTTTGAAGGCTTAATTTTGAAGTCTAACTTCTGCTCTGGGATCGGGTAACTTTGAAGTCACGACTTGGACTTCTGAATTACGCATTTCGGCCATTTTTTTACTAGCATAATGCATAGCCATAATTTTATCCTTGGGATGTAAGCGCATTGCTGTCTGACGAATTGCTGATTCTTCAGGATTATTAGCAACAGCTGTTAACAGTGCTGAACCGGGATAAAATCGACAGTAGGTGTAAATGCCATTGTCATCGAGTAACCATTGAGAATACATTCCTTCTTGTTTAGGGAAAAATCCTTCTGTGGCATTTTTGTTAATAATCTCTGAAGGATATTTCAAAATATTGACAAAGCTATCAACTGCTGTTGGTTGAATTCTCCCTACTAAGCGAGTTGTTATATTCTGAAAAATTTTCGCTGCACTGGGAGACTTGGAAATTGTATCTGGATCTTGAGCCGATAAAATTACCCGAATTCCGGCTTTGGCTCCATTAGCACACAATCTGCCAATTAATTCAGCAATGGAATTATACTGGAACAGAATGGGACTTTCATCGATGAAAAATATACTCACCGGCGAGGCTAAAGAACGTCTTAAGGCTGCTGAGTAAATCCCTAAGGAGAGTAGTGCAGCATCTTCGTCACTACTAATATTCCGTAAGGCAAAGACTAATAACTGAGCATCACTTCTAAAGGTAGAAGGACGACTAATTGCTTGTCCTACTCGGCTATTGATCCAATACCTCAGTCGCAATTTGACTTGATCTAAGGCTTGAAGGATATCCCCAGATACAGAGGTAACCCGCAATCTTTCTAAGGAACAAAAATCAATAAAATCTGCCAGGGTAGGCATTAATTGCCATTCTTGAGAGTCTAAGCCATTGATATTTGCTGCTACATAACGGTCATGGATTTGATCATCATCAAAAAAGGCTTTGATTGCTAAGCTTAACATGGCTCTGATGTTATCCGTATAAGTCCGGTCATGAAACGTCATGGAGCCAAGAACCATTAGCATTAGTGCTTCAACTAAGAATTCTTTGTATTCTGTAAGTCTCTCTTGTTGTAGTTTAGCATCTAATCCCTTTAAATTGGGCAATTCGAAAAGATTAACTGCCTCTCGACCAATATCAAAATAAGCTCCTTTATCCCCGAGAAAAGCGGTGTAGTCACTAAAGGTAGAACTGCCATCGGGTTTTGGATAATCCATAGCTGAGATGGGGATACCATGAGCCAAGGCTTGGGTAATAATTCCTGATGCTAAAACAGATTTTCCACTGCGGGTGGTTCCGAAAATACCTAGGTTTTTATGCTGTTTGAATAAGTCAATAAAAACTGGCGTACCCCCTTCAGCAGAGATTAATTCAAATCCTGTTCTATCCACTGTCCGGGTTTTGACTACTGGCATTAACCCTGGTGCAATATGGCTTAAATAGGTATGCGATCGCTTAAACGGACGCATTAATAGTCTGCTCCAGGAAATTGGTAAGGTTTCTAGCCATATTTTCCAAGGATATTCGGTCTCCCTTACCATCCAAGCTGGTGGAGGAAAATAAGATTTTAACGTATAACACGCCTGATCTAACTCTTGTGGAGAATCGCGATGGACTAAGAAAACAACCGAGACATTAAATGGCACAGCTCCTTCATATATAGCAGCCTGAGCCTCGACATTTTTCTGAATATTTAATTGGGCTTTAACATTAATCGTATTTTTCTCTTCTGCATATTTTGAGGAGACATTTGCCTGTTTCGTCAGCGAATGCATTTTGCTGGTTACTGTTTTAATATTCGCTTTGGAAATCTCACAAAAACAATCGGTGTCATAGACTTCATCTTTTGCCATGACTTGCCAGAGATAGCGCATTTGGGATTCTTTATTCCTCCACCCCTCAGGCTTGTCTAAAAAGAGCATGACTGCCGTATACTGGTCTTTGAGATTAATCCAACGTCGATCAGCAAATGGAATAGCGGTATAGTCTTCCATTAACAGAGAAACCGGGTGGATTTCTGAGTAAACCTCCTCGGTAACTCCAGCTTCAGTTAAGGAAAGCAACTGGGGAACTGAACGAGGTGGTGTATTATTAAATCGCTGCCACACATAATTCCAACACTCTTGAGCAGAAAGAGGGCGAATCGATAGACCCATTTGATTGCTCAACAGCCTTTCCCAAAATTGATAGCCATTATTAAAGGCAATCTCTATCACTCTCTCGATCTGCTGTTTTTCATACTCATCCAGCTTGCCAATGAATCCGTTCCACCACTTGGTAGCTGTCATCAAAAATTCTTCGATTTTATCAGATGCTCCCTCTCGACCTGATTCTACGGTATAGGTAGCAAATAAATACAAGGTCTTTGGCTTTCTAATTCCCCCTTTGGTCAAGTCTTGAATTCGCTTCTTTTCTCCCATAATCAGGTACTTTAACTCGTTAGAGTCTGTCTCCTTGATTAGCTGACTCAACGTGTTTTGTCTATCAGTGTCATCAGTGAAAGAGGTTAGGTGAATCGTGAGAGTTTCCTGCTCTGGGAAATCTTTTAACCCAGCTTCGATGGCATCAAAAACCGGATCAATTAACTCCTGACGTAAGGTGGTGTGTATGCCTCGACATTCAAAACCAAACACAAATTTATAGGAAGCTTCTCCTTTTCTGAGAATGTATCCCCCAACATCAGACCCATCAATTCTGACTTCTAGGAAACTAGCTAATTTACAGTCATCCTCGAACGGCTTTAAGGTTTTCTTTTTACCATTTCCTACATCAACCCGCTTCTTTCCCATCTTTTGTTTAGCTTGATCGTGAGCTTGAGTTGTTGTCATACTTTTTAGCCTTTGCCCTTTGCCTTTTCCCGTTTAACATCTAAAAGTCTTTGGTATCTACCCATGCCTCTTGTCCATTGAGGTACAGGTATAAACTTAGAAAGAAATTTCCAATGGCTAGAGGAAGTTAGCACCCACCAAGTAGACATACCCCAAACTCCGAAACAAGATGTCCATACCCAACTAGCTCCTAGTACTCCCTTGACGATGTAATAGGCAAGTGCCCAAATTACTGCCCAGGGGATAAACTGATCGGCTGGAATAGGACCAATTCTCGGTTTTTCATCAAGAGTTCGGTTAACACGACGGAATTGTTGCTCTGAATTATTTGCCATAGGTCAAGCTATTTTGGATCAGACTTGCGTTCCTATCAGTGATTGAAAAAATATTCAATCTCAATAAAACCCTGACTACTCATCCCTTCAGCTAGATAAAACTCAACAGGCAAATTAGATAAGCGCGTAGTTTATGCTCCTGTGCCAGTAATGTAGGTTGCTAACAGATCACCCAAGGTAACTACAATCAAAATGATGATTGGAGTACGGGCTAGGGTTTTCCAGTCATCATCTTGTTGGGCAGCATTGACGACTTTTACCAATGAAATACCCAAATAAATGAGGAATAGTGCTCGTAAAACGTTAAACACCAGGGACACCAAATCGGCGTCTACTTCAGGAATAGCACTAGTTAGCCAATCTTCTGCGACTCTGAAAAACTGGGCATGGGCTGGCGCAGCGGTAAAGTCCAACATAAACCACAGAAAGGCGAATAGGAAAAGACAGGCTCCTAAACCATATTTCCTGATTAGCCGTTGAATTTGATTCCCAGAATTACTAGGTTGGACTCCAATCCACTTCACTCCCACAACTAGACACATCAAAAATGATACAGCAATCAAAGGAGTGACGGAGGTACTGATATAGAGATCCAATGCCATTGCGATCGCAGCCATGCCCATTAAATAGCCCAAGGGCACTTGCTTCAACTGAGCAAGCAACTGAGCAAACAACTGAGCAAACATAGTTTCTTTACTTTTCCAACGCTGTTGTTGACGAGGTGACATCGCAACAGAGGACTTGTTCACCATGGTGGATTTTTCTTTCCGTAAATATTCTGACTCTTATTGTGATACAGAAAATTTTTAAATCGCAAAAGCGATCCCAGAGGAATAGTTCAATTTATCTTGATTAATAAATGTTACTGATTTAAAGAGCATTTTGAATAAGCTAAATGATTGTAATTACTTCACCCCAGGGATTACAATTACAGGACTTACGCATTTGCCCCCGTTGGTCCCCCAAGCGAGGGATTGCTCGCTTGGGGGACTTTGACATCATTACCCCCCAGAATTGGGGGGCTAGGGGGGCGAAATCAAGTTAACCGCGTAAGTCCTGAATTACTTAACCTCTCAATATCATTGGCACAGCTTGCCAACAGTCTCAAAATGTTACTCGTCCAAAAGGAATAGATAAATAAACTAAATTTTAAGAAAACTCTGATAAAAGAAAAAAAACTTAACAAAAAAACCGCTGAAACCCAACCTATAGGTAGAGGCGTTAGTACTTACTAGTTAATAAGCTATTTAGCTTAACAGTTAACTTAAGCAATTAAAGTAAAACAACTAAACTGTAAACATTAATGGATAAAGCATTTATATTTGAGTTGTGAGCATAGGATTGAAGTAAAAGGGAGCAGGGAGCAGTGGAAAAAAATTGACGCAAAGCGATGCAGAGGTGCGACCCGTGGCGAATTTAATTACGGGTCAAACGCACCATTACGGTCTTGGGGAGGCAAAAATTCCCACACTTCCCACACTTCCCACACTTCCCACACTTCCCACACTTCCCACACTTCCCTTCTTTTTTACAAAGATCAGATCTACCCTCTGACTTCCCTACTCCCGTCTTGATGCAATACCGAGTGGGGGAAACCACGCCAGTTGCTCATGGGGGAAACCCCCTGTTCCGAAGCTGCATCGCTTGTCTGTACCCCCACACCCCACACCCGGTCCCCCTACACCCCACACCTGAGGTCAAAGTAAAAAACCTACCCTTATGAGCTACTCCCTACTCCCTACTCCCTAAAAGGTTGTAACTCACCCAATTGAGAACTGCTATATCTATTTCACCAAACCACTGCGAAGTGCTTGCACTGCTGCTTGTGTTCTATCGTCACAGCACAGTTTCCAAAGCAGAGACCGAATGTGAGTTTTAACTGTGCCAAGACCTAGCAATAATCGCTCGGCAATTTCGTCATTGGTATAACCGGCTACGATCAATTCCAAGACAGTTAGCTCCCGTTCAGTCAGTGGATTTTCCCTAAGAATTTGATAATAGTCAGGCTCACAGGAATTGATTAACGTAATCCCAGAAAAATTCTTAACCGGTGACTTGATACTATTTTTTAGGAGATAACCAGCTATTTCTGGATCAATCCAGTGTTGCCCTTCATAGGTAGCTCTCAAAGCATCTAAGAAAGTACTGGTGTCTACATTAGTTTTCGGAAAATTGATACGTTTTAGATAATAAGAATCTACCCCAGCCCCAAAAGCGCTTATAACAAATTCTTCTGATGTGTCCCAAGATAGCAGCAATATGTTAGTAAAAAATGCCACTTTCCAATTTCTGACTAACCGCAATAACGCATCACTATTGCTTGAAGGCTCTAAATTAATGACTACTACGTCCGGGTTAGATTTTTTTAAAAAGGCCGCCACATGACGCATGCTAGAAACTTGAGAGACCAAACTGACTTCTTTGTACTGCTCCAAGACTTTTCTGAGACCCAACTGCGCTAAATCACCCCTCTCAATCAGTAACACCCGAATTTCTTTGACTACGTTCATAACCATAGACTAGAACACTGATACCGAAATTGACAACTTAGGATGTGTGTGCTGACCTAACAACCCAAAAAAAAATGGAAGCGATTGGCCGTAGGCCACGCTACGCGATGGGCGTTCGCGAAGCGTGGCCAAAGGCCTCAGCCCCGCTTTCAGCGAACGCGCTCCATAGCTCAAGATTGATCAGCAAGCTTGTGATCATGAGTCGCCACGTACCGAAATTGTTTCCATCGGTTGATTACCGCTTTGACTCAATATCCCTGATGATACAACTCATAAGAGTAGGTTTTTAACAAAGACGTGAGGCGCGGGGTGTAGGGTGTGGGGGGTAGGGTGTGGGGGGTAGGTTTTTTACATTTGGGTAAAACATGGGACGACCCAGAGGGAGAGGAAAAGGAAAACAACGAACAAGCGTGATTTGCGCCGACCTGCGGGGGTTTCCCCCAAGACCGCGCAAATCACGCTTTCTTATCCCCCACACCCCAAACCCCACACCCCACACCCTACTCATAAGGGTGGGGGGTAGGGAAAATCAGTTCTTGTTTTCTAGGGCGCGAATTAGAGCTGATAGTAATCTACCATTCGACTCGCATTGGCTAAGAAGGGAGTCAATAACTTCACCCGACCCTAACTTCACCCTTTTCGATAGTAGAAGATGAGTTTCTAATTCTTTGAGGGAACCTTGTGCAATATATAAAAACTGAATATACTCAAGTCTTGTTTTTCTTCCATATCCCTCAGCAATATTAGCTGGAATTGAAGCTGATGCTCGGCGAATCTGGGAAATCATTCCATAAAGTTCTTCTTTGGGAAAATGACGAGTAGCTAAATAGCACATCTGAGCTAAATCCATCCCTACCTGCCAAACCTTTAGGTCACGATAAGATTCTATTGTCATTATATGATACAAGTAAACTATCTTTCTTCAATCTCACACCCCACACCCCACACCCCACACCCCACACCCCACACCCTGTCTCCTTTTTAGCTTTGTTGTCACTCCCTCAGCTTATTTACCCTTAGTGGGATTTTTGGCTTGCTCTAAGGCAATTTCTTTAAGGGCTTGATAAGAGTTGATATTAGAAGCACCCTCAATTGCCTTGACCGCTAAATCCTGAACTTGTTTGAGGGCAGTATCGAGTTGCTGGGAAAGACTGTGTATCCGTGCTGAGGATTCTTTTATTGTCTGTTCCAGGGATTCAATTCTTAGCTGATAGACACGATTATTTCCTTCTAATTCCTTATTCTGCAAGTCGGCTTGAATTTTGACCTGGTGGCTAGCAATCGCTTTGCCTTCTTCTTGGGCTTTTTTGATAGCCACGGATTTTTCCTGGTCGAAGGCTTCTACCTTAGTTTTTGCTTCTTCAAACTGCTTCTCTCGCTCTGCGATCGCATTTTCCCGCTCTGCCCATTGTTTCTCTTGTTGTTGCCTTGTTTCCTCCAATTCTTTGTATAAACCTTCTTGGTTATGCTTGTAGGTTTCTTCATCTAAGCTACGTTGTAGGGCTAAATTATAATCATATTCTTTAGCATCCCGATCACGGATTTTCCTCTGTTCTTCATTGCGTTCTTTAATAGCTCGTTGGTGTTCCTCTTTTTCTTTGTACCAGGATTGTTGTAACTGATTCATTTCGAGCTCTAACTCTTCCCGTCTTTGGTAAATTTCTTCATCGAATGCTTTAGAGCTATTCTGATAGGCTTCAATTAAGGTATCTAAGGTCTCGTCTTTAATTTCTGATAAATTGTGGAGTTCAGCAAGTTGTTGAGTTTCCTCAGTAACCCCTGTTCTTAATTCTTCTAGCTTAGCCGCTTCTGATGTTAGTTTTTCCGACAACTCACTGACACTACTACCAAACCCTAATTGCAGCTTAACCAGGCTGTCAAGGGTATACATCATTTTGTCTTTCATGACTTTTGCTGATACTGATCCATTAGTTTGCTTTTTTTCCACCGTGGATACTTGAGGAGTTGCCGGATTGTTCATCTGCTTCATTTCTTTTTCCAAAGCATTTCGTTCTGCTAGTAATTCCTTGTAAGCCTCTAAAATTTCTGCTTTGGTGTTCTTGCTGTTAGGTTTGCGTGTCATACTTTCAAGGTTATATTCTATTGGAAAATTTCTGAACTGGTATCACTATTCACTAATTTTGAGCCTTGCTGCTTGAAGAGCCATCAAAAGCTTTCAAGGTCAGGGCTTGGGACTGTTTTAGAGTCTCTTGTAGCTGACTATATAGATTTTCAATTTGTTTATTTTGTTTTTCTATGTGTTGCTCCAGAGACTGAATTTTAACGTCATAACCCTGTTGAGTAACTTCCCATTCTTTGACGAGCAAATCAGACTGTACCTTAGCGTCGTTTTGGACTTTTTTAATGGCTTTATCTTTGACTTTTTTAACGATTTCATCTAGCTCAGCTGGGAAAGCTTCCACTTTCTGTTGATACTCTTCAAACAGGGCTTGAGATTCTTCTAGCTTCTGTTCTCGCTCAGACCATTGCTTGTCTTTTTCTTGATTGGCCTCTTGCAATTCTCGCTCCTGGTTACGGCTCAGTTCTTCATACTGATCCGTCTCAATTTTACGGTTACGTTCTAATTCGTATTGATAGTCAGCTTCTTGGCGTTGTCGTTCCCGAGTCAATAATTCGTTTTGTTCTTGACGTGCTATTTCAAAGTCTTCTTGGTCTTTTTGCCAAAGCTTACGTTTTTGCTCTTGGTCTTTTTCGATCTCTTCTCGCTGTTGAGCTGCTTTTTGCTCTAGGGATTTCAGCTTTTCCTGGTGTTCTTGATTGAGCAAATGTAAGGCATCAGCTACAACTCGGATTTTCTGAAGGTATTGCAAGTGTTCAGTTTCTACTTTAATCGCCAGCTTTAGCTCATCAAGTTTAGAGGCTTCTGAGGATAATTTTTCTGATAATTCATTAACAATGGTGCCAAACTCTAGCTGTAAATCAGCCATTCCTTTGACAATATTATCAACGGTATAGTTTGAGGCCGTTTCCAGCACTTGTTGATTTTTAGCTTTTTCCGCCTCCTCTTCTTTGGTGGCAATTTTTGAGTCAATGTTTTGCCGCTCTTTTAGGATTTGCTCAAAGGCTTGGAAAATTTGGTCTTTACTGTCTTTTGTGGCAACCATATAGTGTGTTCCTTTGACGATATTTAGATATTTTTACTTGAAAATGATTACTGGAAAATTGCTATAGCGCTGCGTGCAGGGAATCGGGAATCGGGAATCGGGAATCGGGAATCGGGAAACAATAGGTATGTGTACTTTATTAATATGAGAACCGCTATAGTAGCTGGTGGCTGGTTAGCAATATTGATCCACCCTGGGAGATCCCCCCTAACCCCCCTTAACAAGGGGGGAACAATAGACCCCATGAACAAAAAGGCTATGGTTCCTCTGGCTTCCCCCTTAATAAGGGGGACGGGAGGGGGATCACCCTTACTGCTTAACAAGGGGGGAACAATAGACCCCATGAACAAAAAGGCTATGGTTCCTCTGGCTTCCCCCTTCCGCGCGGGGGACGGGAGGGGGATCCCGACGGGGTTGGGGGGATTTATCCAAAATCCACGCAGTATTGACAGTGCTCTTATCTGAGATAATTCCCAAACAAGAGGTTTCCCTATCAGCCAGTTACTAATGGGGAGTACCCCACACTACCCACAGCGATAAGCGATCGCGTAGCGTGGCTGTAGGCCAATCGCTACTCTACAATCCTTCTTTGTAGGAGCGATGTGATGGCTCTAGGGGTGTGGGTGCAATGGTTAAGAGAAAAAACTATAGTAGTACAAATGTTCTACTTTATTGTACTGAAACTTTAGTAGATAAGTCAAGGGCAAATTGCCCATGGTACCCTGGAACTCAAGTAGCTGTTTCATACCAAAACACCCAAAACCCAGTTTATACAAGGGTTTCAGGCTTACTTTAGTCATAATTTATTCAAAACTCAGGGGTTTCAGCTATAGGAAATAGGGGATCTGGGGACAGCGGATCTGGGAACCAGCGGATCTAGGTAGAACCATGAAGGATTAAGACATAGTAGATGCACCCTGAGTGATCCCTCAGTTACCCGCTGGGGATTTTTTTTGTTCACTCTGGTCTCAACCAATCTATTAGTTTTATTTGGCTTACCCATTTCTAATTTCTTCCGGATCTAGATAGAGCAATGAAGGATTAAGAAATAGTAGATGCACCCTGACTAATCCCTCAGCTAACCGCTGGGGATTTTTTTTGTTCAATTTTGTCTCAAGTAATCTATCAGTTTTATTTGGCTTACCCATTTCTAATTTCTTCCGGATCGAGACAGAGCAATGAAGGATTAAGAAATAGTAGATGCACCCTGACTCATCCCTCAGCTATCGGCTGGGGATTTTTTTTGTTCAATTTTGTCTCAACCAATCTATTAGTTCTATTTGGCTTACCCATTTCTAATTTCTTCCGGATTGAGAGAGAGCAATGAAGGAATAAGAAATAGTAGATGCACCCTGACTCATCCCTCAGCTATCGGCTGGGGATTTTTTTTGTTCAATTTTGTCTCAACCAATCTATTAGTTTTATTGGGCTATCCCATTTCTAATTTCTTCCGGATCGAGACAGAGCAATCAAGGATTAAGAAATAGTAGATGCACCCTGACTCATCCCTCAGCTACCCGCTGGGGATTTTTTTTTGTTCAATTTTGTCTCAACCAATCTATTAGTTTTATTGGGCTATCCCATTTCTAATTTCTTCCGGATCTAGATAGACAAATGAAGGATTAAGAAATAGTAGATGCACCCTGACTAATCCCTCAGCTACCCGCTGGGGATTTTTTTTGTTCAATTTTGTCTCAACCAATCTATTAGTTCTATTTGGCTTACCCATTTCTAATTTCTTCCGGATTGAGAGAGAGCAATGAAGGAATAAGAAATAGTAGATGCACCCTGACTAATCCCTCAGCTACCCGCTGGGGATTTTTTTTTCACTCTTGTCTCAACCAATCTGTCAGTTCTATTTGGCGACCGCGTTTCTAATTTGTTCCGGATCTAGATAGAGCAATCAAGGATTAAGAAATAGTAGATGCACCCTGACTAATCCCTCAGCTACCCGCTGGGGATTTTTTTTGTTCAATTTTGTCTCAAGTAATCTATCAGTTTTATTTGGCTATTCCATTTCTAATTTCTTCCGGATCTAGATAGAGCAATCAAGGATTAAGAAATAGTAGATGCACCCTGACTAATCCCTCAGCTACCCGCTGGGGATTTTTTTTTCACTCTTGTCTCAACCAATCTGTCAGTTCTATTTGGCGACCGCGTTTCTAATTTGTTCCGGATCTAGATAGAGCAATCAAGGATTAAGAAATAGTAGATGCACCCTGACTAATCCCTCAGCTACCCGCTGGGGATTTTTTTTGTTCACTCTTGTCTCAACTAATCTATCAGTTTTATTTGGCTTAGGCATTTCTAATTTCTTCCGGATCGAGACAGAGCAATGAAGGATTAAGAAATAGTAGATGCACCCTGACTCCTTCCTCAGCTACTCGCTGGGGATTTTTTTTGTTAAATTTTGTCTCAACCAATCTATTAGTTCTATTTGGCTATCCCATTTCTAATTTCTTCCGGATCGAGACAGAGCAATGAAGGATTAAGAAATAGTAGATGCACCCTGACTAATCCCTCAGCTACCCGCTGGGGATTTTTTTTGTTCACTCTTGTCTCAACCAATCTATTAGTTCTATTTGGCTATCCCATTTCTAATTTCTTCCGGATCTACATAGAGCAATCAAGGATTAAGAAATAGTAGATGCAACGTGACTAATTCCTCAGCTACCCGCTGAGGTTTTTTTTATAGACCTCTTGCCAAAGTCTAAAAATATCGATCAAGAGCACTGTCTTGATGCAAAGCGCGAGTGGGGGAAACCAACGGCAGTCGCTCATGGTTAGAAGTTACCGTAAGACAGTTGAGCCTTGTCTTGATGCAGTCGCTCATGGGGGAAACCCCCAAGACCGCGCAAATCACGCTAATCAATAAGTTTTACCCCTTTTGTGCATAGCCGACCAACCATAAAGGCTCAACGTAATCAGGTTTCGTCTCCGGGGGGAACCCCCAAGACCGCGCTGCCTCCCCAAGACCGCGCTGCATCGCTTACTAGGTGCCCCTGGCAGTAGAATTATACTCAAAGCATTACTGGAAAATCCTTTCGGAATTTAAAACCTCTTAGTTTCTTTAACAAGATAAATTTAAGAGGATATCTGAAAAGTTTTTTTATACTAAATTTTGCCCCCCTAGCCCCCCAAATTTGGGGGGAACAAGAGTCCATTTGCTTCTAAAAGTCCCTTCCGGTGCGCGCCTCCTAGGGCGAGTAAATCGCCCTTGGGTCGCACCGCAAAATTGGGGGACCAACGGGGGCTTGGATGTAGCAAATGAGACTTCTCAGACAACCTCTAAGGAAGAACATCACATATCCCGATGGGTAAAAGCCTTAGCATTCTCACCAACATAAGTAGCCGCAATGTGACCATTCCCTGTAACCTTGTATTTGTAAGTTACTAATCCTTCTAACCCCACTGGACCACGAGGGGGCATTTGTTGAGTGCTAATTCCTACTTCTGCTCCAAACCCATAACGGAAACCATCGGCAAAGCGAGTAGAACAGTTGTGGAAAACATTAGCGGCATCCACTTGATTTCCGAAGCTATCTGCTACCTCCTGGTCTTCAGTAACAATTGCATCCGTATGTCTGGAACCATAAGTATTGATATGGTTAATCGCTTCTTCTACAGAATCTACTACTTTGATAGAAAGAATTAAATCACTGTATTCTGTAGACCAATCCTCATCCGTTGCTACCGAGATTGGAATAATCTCACGGCTAGCTTCATCCCCTCGCAATTCTACATTACGCTTTTTCAAAGCTTCTGCTGCTAGGGGCAGGAAACGAGGAGCAATTGCTGAATGCACCAGCAGGGTTTCAATAGCATTACAAACAGCTGGATATTGCGTTTTAGCATCAACGGTGATAGTTACCGCTTTCTCCAAGTCAGCTGCTGCATCAATATAGAGGTGGCAAATTCCATCAGCATGACCGAGTACTGGAATACGAGTATTCTCCTGCACAAACCGAACAAAAGCATTCGACCCTCTGGGAATAATCAAATCCACATAGTTGTCTAGTTGTAACAGCTCTTTGATTTCTTCTCTAGTGGTTAACAACTGTACCGTTGCTGGGTCAACTGCTGTGGTAGATAATCCTTTATGAATTGCTTTGACTAGGGTTTCACAGGAGCGAATTGCTTCTTTACCGCCTTTGAGGATAACACCATTACCGGATTTAATCGCAAGAGAGGTAATTTGAATTAAGGCATCGGGACGAGCTTCAAAGATAACCCCTAAAACTCCTAAGGAACAAGTGACTCGTTTGAGGATTAGTCCTTGATCCAGTTCTCGATGAATTTGGATGTTGCCTACAGGATCACCAAGGTTGCCCACATCTCGCACCCCCTGAATAGCCCCCTTAAGCTTCGTTTCGTTCAACTTCAGACGATTATAAAGGGGTTTCGGAATGTTATCCGCCTCAGCCGCTTGGCAGTCTGCAGCATTCGCCGCTAGGATTTCCGGTGCTGCAGCTTCCAAGGCTTGGGCTATTGCCTCAATAGCTTCATTTTTAGCCTGTGTTGAGAGAACGGCTAACTTTTGTGCAGCTTGACGGGTTTTTTGAGCGATCGCACTTAGGGGTATGGATGCAAGTGGTGTAGCTGTCATGGTTTTGATTTTGGAGGCAATACCAATATGTGATCAGAAGTTTAGCAAATTGACGCTCCCACAGGGTGCAGGCCCTGGTATTCTTGGGGATTCTTGCTTGCCCCAAATCCCCATCATCGGGTAAACCATCTCTTATACATAAGGTTAACTATAAGGTTAACCTTCCGAAAACCCGTACGCATACAGCTGCTGTGGATAGTAGTAAATAGCTTACGCAATTCAGCCATCGATACCCCTTAGTTGGTCGAGCTGTGATCTAACAGCAAGACACTCAGAGGGTATTTTTTTTGGAACAGCTCAAAAGCGTTTCCCGGCTACATACTAGTTGTCTGACGTCTGAGCAACTGGTCTTACCGTGAAGTTATACCATTGGTTAACTCTTTGGTTAACGTTGGAAAAACGCGATCGCATACAGCAGCTGTCGATAGTAGTAAATAGCTTACGCAATTCAGCCATCGATACCCCTTAGTTGGTCGAGCTGTGATCTAACAGCAAGACACTCAGGGGTTATTTTTTTTGGAACAGCTCAAAGGCTTGTCCCAGCTAAATACTAGTTGTCTGAGGTCTGAGCAACTGGTCTTACCGTGAAGTTATACCATTGGTTAACTATAAGAAAACCCGTACGCATACAGCCGCTGTGGATAGTAGTAAATAGCTTACGCAATTCAGTCATCGATACCCCTTAATTCCTCTGTCTGTGATCTAAGAGCAAGACAGGGGTATTTTTTTTGATCTCAAAAGCGTTTCCCGGCTACATACTAGTTGTCTGATGTCTGACCAACTCGTCTTACCGTAAAGTAATACCATTGGTTAACTCTTTGGTTAACGTTGGGAAAACCCGTACGCATACAGCCGCTGTGGATAGTAGTAAATAGCTTACGCAATTCAGCCATCGATACCCCTTAGTTGGTCGAGCTGTGATCTAACAGCAAGACACTCATAGGGTATTTTTTTTTGAACAGCTCAAAGGCTTGTCCCAGCTACATACTAGTTACCTCACCTCTGACCAGCTCCCGTTACCCTGAAGTTATACCATTGGTTAATATAAGGTTAACTTTGCGAAAACGCGATCGCATACAGCCGCTGTGGATAGTAGTAAATAGCTTACGCAATTCAGCCATAGACACCCCTTAGTCGGTCGAGCTGTGATCTAACAGCAATAGACTCAGGGGTTATTTTTTTGGGAACAGCTCAGAGTAATAGCTACTATAGCTACATAGCAAAAAGCAAAAATTGACTTTCGCCATAGACTCAATGTTAATTTTAACGACTCAAATCAGCCAACCTGTTTAGGTTGGAAGGCCGAGTCAAAATCTTCGTTGGGCCAGTGGTGTCGCCAACGTGACAACAGCCAGAGATCGCTTTCCTCGCTGAGGAGGTTCAATCCAGGTTTGAGAGCTGTCCCCCCACGAACTACTTCTTCTAGTGCCAGCAAGTGTCCCGTCAGTGACGGATCAACGTAGCGATTAGCAGTCGGGCTTTCAAGATGAAAATTCAGGGGCTTACCTTTGCCTCCCAAAATTCGTTCTGATGGGATCTCGTCTCCAAATTCATCAACAGCGCTGATAGACACTAGTACGGGCTGAGAAGAATTGAGCCAGGCTACAGGTACACTGTGTGCAACAGCATTGGGAACACCGGTCGCAGCCAAGATTACATCAGCTTTAGCAATTGATGTCTCTAGAATCAAATCTTCCGAAGCCAGTACTGTGTCAAATCCCTCCAAAATTGCTAGATCGCGGTTCATACCAGGAAGTTCAACAACCGTCACACGTACCTCTTCTTGTCGAAGTCGCCATGCAACACCTCGCCCCACTTTGCCATAACCAAATTGGACAACCTGCAATCCTGCCAAGGGCATACTTGGATTCAGAAGCTGCCAGGCTCGAACCATACCATCACCAGTACCGAAAAAACACTCGATTTTTTTAACCTGAGCCCCATCGATGCTCACTGTGACACATGCTTGATTCTCGTAAAAGAGATCGCCACTGCGGGAGATTTCAGCGGCACCAATGGGTAGCCGATGCTTACCGAGAACAGCGGTTACATCAAGGAATAAATCAGCTGTGTAGACAGCTTCCTCAATGGGTAGTACTGGAATGCCACAGGCTCCTAATTGTTGGGCAACTTGCTGGGTTACTGGACTAGGGAAGGGATCGCAAAAAGTAACCTCTGCACCACCAATTGCAAGTACATGTGCTGCTGCTATGGAGTTAAATACCAACACGTGACCCCAGACAACCCGTAAACCGGCAAAAGGGCGCTCATCTGCATAACGAATAGCCAGTTCATTCAGTAGCGGCAAATCGCACGTTCTGGTTTGGTAGTTAGGACTACGGCTGAGGGATGCAAGACTCGTAAATATTGACATTATATTCTCTTAGATCAATATGGGTGGAATGATGGTTCCTATTTGATCAGTATTAGGGGGAGGCTATCGCCTGTTTGGAGGTGGGTAAGACTATCGGGAGGAAGCTCGCGGCCAGGGTAAAGGATTGTGCCACTGGCAGTCTTGGTGCGATTGCCGATCGCAGCTCCTAGAATCCAGTAACCGGAAGGAATAACGCTACCACGAAACTTGACTTTGACCTGTCGGCCTCCAAAGAGGGTATCTTTTTCTGGTGGTGAGTTATCCAATATGCGATCGGTGATGCAGGTAAAGGCACCGATGAAACAATCTTCGCCAACGACAGAGAAACGCATCTGGCTGTTAACCAAGCTCCCACGTCCTAGGAATGACCAGAGTATGATGTTAGTTGCTGGTGGCAGGATTACCCCATCCTCGAATACTGATAGCCGCACGTGGTTTCCCTGACCAACAACGCAATTGTTGCCCAGCACAGAGGCAACAATCGTAGCGCTAGGCCCAATTCTAACGTTTTTGCCCAAGAAGGTCGGACCTATAATAGTTGCTGATGGATCAATCTGGCATCCTTCGCTGATAACGACAAGATCCCGGATATTCTTGGGTAATTCTTGATTTGACAGCCAGGGGTAGAACAATAGATCGGTTCCGTCCCGGAAGCGCATAGCGTCGCTATAAATGCCAAAAGGAATATTTGCGCTGAGCAGGTGAACCCAATGTTCAATGGGTAGGGCAAGACGTGTTGAAGTGTTAATACGCAAAGGAGCAAAATCAGTTGCGGGGAAGATGTTGAGTGGTTCAAAAGCAATCTGACGATCATGTGTATTTTGGGTACTGAGTGGAGGGAGTGCCAAATGTTCTAGAGGTTCGTCCAGAAGATCGAGGGGGATGGGTTTGGCGATGGATAGGTTAATTGGTATTCGGTGCTGGGTGATGCGAGCGTAGAATAGACCCAAGAATAATAGATCGTCATTAACAGGACAGGAACATAACGGTTGCACGAAGTCGCGTACGATCTCAGTTGAAGTAGGGATTGCGGCACAGTAGATTTGATTGACCTGTTGCTTTCTAGCTGCGATGAGAAAAGTGTTAAGGAACTCAGGTGTCAGGAAAAGATTGTCGCTTAGCAGAAGGGTTTCACCTTCCGGAAGCTTTCCTATTTCCTCAGCAGTGATCACCTCCTGAATTTTTATTAGACTGCCTAGGGAACTCAAAATCGCCTGTTCTTGAAGTTTTTCAAGAGGGTTGCCCATCACCGTTAAATGACGGGGGGAGCGTTCGAGGATATCAATACGCTGATTAGTTGTATAACGAAATACATGCATACTATACGACTTAGCTTATAAACTCAACTTATAAACTCAGGACTTACGCGGTTAAGTTTATTTCGCCCCCCTAGCTCCCCAATTCTGATACCGTTGGCGAAATTAATATTTGTTTACACAAGAGTAGCAGATGGGTAACTTTAAGTTCATGCTCCCCCAGAATTGGGGGTTGGGGGGCTCATATTGACTGCTGTCTTCAGGCTGATATTACTAAATGTTTTTTTCGCCAGCAGTATCAATTCTGGGGGGTAATGATGTCAAAGTCCCCCAAGCGAGCAATCCCTCGCTTGGGGGACCAACGGGGGCAAATGCGTAAGTCCTGAAACTTAATTTTTCACCAATGAATAATAAATGATATCATCAGGCTGATTTTATTATCGAATTAAAAATGACACCAGAAGACTTTTTATCATCGAGTGCTTGGATTGTTAGGATGAAGACTTACTTCAAGCTTATGGATGTCAACGGAGATGGGGTTTTGTCGCTCTCGGACTACGAAACCATTGCGGATCGGTTTGTCAAACTTCAAGGTAATTCGTCGAATTACGAAGTAATCCGGACTCTGTTTCACGACCTATTTCAGTATATAATCGCTGGAGGGGGTGCGGTCGATGCCAACACCATGATCGGGGAAGAAGAGTTTATTACCAATGCCGCAAAGGCTGTCACGGTACTCGAATCGTCACTAGAAGTGGGTCGGCAAAAGAACGAAGTCTTTTTTGATCTCATCGACACCGATGATTCCGGTCAGATTTCCCGTGAAGAGTACCGGAAGTATTTGGCAATATACTCCGGTGAAGACCAGCCCGAACGTGCTGACAAGGCTTTCAACAGCCTTGACACTGATGGCGACGGTTCCATAACCCGCGCCGAGTTCATAGAAGGTCATATGGGATACTGGTTTACACTTCCCAGCGACCAAACGGACGGTCCGCTTCCTTATGGATCGTTGATCGATGCATAGGTAAGCCTATTGCTGATCGCTCCTAAATCTAAGATGCTCTATAACTATTAGATTATTGTCGGTGCTGATTCAGCAGGTTGTGTCCTTGCTAACCGCCAACACCACTTAGGAATTAGCCCTTCAGTTTAGCCATCATTTCTGCTTCATTCCAGTAGGACAAAACCTGTTGAATCTTACCGTCATCATTGATTTCAAAAACACTGATGCCTTCAGCAGTAGCCTCACGACCATTCTTAGCAGACGCCTTCATTCTCCACTTTACCGCTGCTCCATTGCCAGCAATAAAAATTTGCTCTTGTGAGATGTCAAAGCTGTTAAAGAAGGTAGACAGTAGTCCAAAGAACTTCTCCGAGTCCTCAGAGACGTTGATTGGTGGCTTTCCGACTGGGTCATAAATCACTGCATCTTCAGCAAAAATCTCTACCCAGCCTCCTGGATTCATGGCCGCCATGGTTTCAAAATAGACATTGATAACTGATGCGATCGCTTCTGTTGACATAGTTTCTATATGACTTCACCTTTCTATTATCTGTTAAATTCTGCCCTTAACTAATAATCCCAGCCAAAAGGCAAAAGGCAGCTGTTTGAGCCGGTGGGTGGAATGGGCATCAGGCGTGGAACAGGCTTCCAGCCTGTGGCAATCGTGGAACAGGCTTCCAGCCTGTGGCAATTTTCGGGCGGGCTGTGCCAACCCTGGCGCTAGAGCGTAAAATGAGGATGAGCCCGCCCCTAACGCACCCTACGTCACTAATCACTAATCATGGCAATAACCATGCCAGAATACGTTTAGCAATTTTCTTAGGACCAGGCTTGGACGATAGCAAACCTGACAATAGCTGACGCAACATCCAAGGGGCAATCCTGATTAAACATGAACGTAGGAGCCATTGTAGTATTACTAGAAGTAGAGCACAGCTGACTATGCCCACTATAATAATCAACCATCTCCAGGGTTGAGCAAGTATTAGCTGTAATACACCAGGAATTACCAGCACTGCCAAAATCACCAAGATTATCATCAGCGCTGATAGTCCCCAAGCCAGCTTAGGAAAGTTGGGTGATGGTTTCAGCCGTAGCTGAGCCAAGATTTGAGTGATCAGCCAGTAGTGAGCGTCAGCAATTTGACAACAAAAGTCGGGATTCTCCAGACAGTCTCTCTTGATCTGGTGAAGGATTTCTCCATCAAGGGCAATCACACTCCGCATCAGTGCCTGTGCTCGATCAACTGGTACATAGTAGGTAGAAAACGTCAATCCAGACTGGAGGCGGTTTTCCCAATCGAGCAGAGCTAAATGGCGTAAATCACTAAGCAACTCTCCGGAAATATCAAGGCCGTGACCAGTCTGTTGTGCTTGTTTAATTTTTGTAAGAATGTCTTGATTTAAATCAAAGCGAATGCTATGAAATAGCACGCGGGAGCGTGTAATTTGTTCTTGCTCAATGTTGATGTATGAGTCTATATTCATACCTTGCCCCTGGTCAAGGGTTTGAGAGTGCTGTTGGGATTGACGCCGCACAGGAGTAACCAGATTACACAACCAAAGCACAATAAAGGTTTTCAGGCTCCCAAATCAAGCCTTCTATTGCAGCAATTTTTTCCTTTCTTAGTTTTATTAATAGCTGAATGGGTCAGGGAGTCAGTGCTCAGTCTAGTTTATCGTTAATTTTTAAACTTAAGTTATAAACCGTCAACTTTCAACTTTCAACTTTTAACTTTCAACTTTCAACTTTCAACTTTCAACTTTCAACTTTCAACCGTCAACCAAGCTGATAGCTGACCACGCCACGATAAACTGAACTAATATTAAGAAATGTTAAGAGCTGGAGTGTTGAGAATGCAGACGATCAGGTTAGGTCAGAATGGTCCGATGGTTACAGCCTTGGGAATTGGGACGTGGTCATGGGGAGACAAGGTGTTTTGGAACTATGGCAGTGACTACGGCACTACTCAGGTAAAAGAAGCGTTTGAGGCAACCTTGGATGCTGGGATTAACTTTTTTGACACCGCTGAGGTATATGGACTAGGAGAATCCGAATCCCTGATCGGACGGTTTATGAAGCAGCTGGGACGGAAAGCCCAGATTGCCACTAAGTATTTTCCCTTACCCTGGCGATTTACCGCTCAGTCAGTTTCTGATGCCTTGAGCGACAGTTTGAAACGTTTGCAAGTCGAGCAAGTGGAACTGTACCAAGTACATATGCCTTTTAGTTTCTTGATCAGCCAACAGACGTTGATGAATGCTCTAGCTGATGAAGTCAAGGGTGGTCGGATTGGAGCAGTTGGTGTCAGTAACTATTCCGCTAAGCAAATGGCAGAAGCTCACAGTTACTTAGCAGCCCGTGGCATACCCCTAGCGGTGAATCAGGTGCAATATTCTCTGTTGCATCGGAAAATTGAGAGCAACGGTATTCTTGATAAAGCGCGTGAGTTAGGTGTGACTATTCTCGCTTACAGTCCTTTAGCTCAAGGATTACTCACAGGCAAGTATACGGTAGAGAGCTATATCAAACCTACTGGAGCTAGGGCAATTGACCCCCGCTTTAGCAAAAGTGGTTTAGAAAAAATTGCCCCTGTGCTAAAGCTACTGAATCAGTTAGGGGAAAAGTATGAGCGAAAACCAGCTCAAGTTGCCCTTAACTGGCTGATTGCTCAAGATGGAGTAATCCCGATTCCCGGTGCTAAGACCGCACAGCAGGTGCAAGACAATGCAGGGGCTTTGGGTTGGGCTTTGAGTAATGAGGATGTTACTCAGTTGGAACAAGTCACTCGTCTTTGGTTAAAATAAAAGCCCAAGGGAAGCGCCCCTACCATTACGATTGAGCAATAGATTTTAGAAACGATAGCCTGCACCAAATTGCAATTTAACTGGGGAAGTATCGTTGTTTTCATCACTAAGGCTTAATCTGCCGCTGCCGTAGATTATGGTGTAGTCATTGACTGCTGCTTCTACACCAGCAGTCAATACGGCTGAATTTTGATTACCTAAAGGAGTGGTGATCTCCTCGTTGTTCACAAAGGTATAGCCTCCACCAACATAAATGTTAGTATTGCTGGCAACCGGTACATCGTAGGTAATTGTTGGCTCGAGAGCACGACCTTTGTCCGAGAGAAACGCTGCACCACGCACTGAAATTGGTAAATTGGGCAGATCAATACGACCTTGATACATGCTACCAATCCTTTCATCGCTTGAGTTTGAGCCAATTCCCAGCAAATTCTCAAAGGGATTGAGGATATCATTACTGATTGTGCTGCCATCGTTACTAATTCCCACGTAGCTACCCTTTAATCCTTCAGGTTGAGCAGAGCCAGGGCTAGCAGATAGAACCATCGCAATCATTAAGATTAGAGAAGTTGCGGCAGATTTGAGTATGGGTTTCATCGGTTTCATGGTTATAATTAAAAAACCCCCCGCTTTGATTGCAGGGGGATGGCTATCAAGGTGCATCTACTATTTTTCTATTTCTCAGCCGAGTTGAGTTATCCGGATAAGTTACAGAAAAATATCCGATTGACTCCAGTGATGGCGTTGCTGAATGATAGGATGATTTTGTCGCCACCCCATTGAGAACTGGTATAGGAAAGGGAACAGCGGATCGGGAGCATGTCACTTATGCAGCAACATTAGTACTAAGGTAATAGGTAATGGGTAATAGGTAATAGGAACCCACCCCTAACCCCGACCAGGAGGGGAAGGTAATAGGTCTGAAGGGGAGCTAGTCCTGGATGAATATTTGTACATTATCTATAGCCCCCTCATGGGTAATTGCTTGCTCTACTGGAAAATAGTACTAATGTTTAAGCATTGCAAGACCTGCTCCCCAGCGGATCTGGGAGCTGAGGCCGTAGGCCACCCGGGGCGCGTTCGGAGCTGGGAGTAGGGAACAGGCAACAAAAATTCCCACAATTGCTACACGGATTGCTATATATGTAAACAAAAAGCGATCGCTTGTTGAGATAGCGATCGCTTTTTGGGATAACGATTTAGTCTAAACTCCAGTAGCTAACTAATTGTCCCAAGTCTAGTTAGCCAGCCACTGAACTAACCAGCCACTGAACTAACCAGCCACTGAGCTAACCAGGGAGTTAGTTCAAGTTAACCTTGACAACTTTGTTTTTTTCCTCTTCAGCTTTAGGCAAGGTCAGATTTAAGATACCGTCTTTGTACTCAGCCTCAACTTTGGTATTTTGAACCCGAACCGGTAAAGGAATTATCCGCTGGAATTTACCATAACGGAATTCAGACCGCTTGACGCCTTTTTCGTCAGTATTGGTTTCCTCTTTCCGTTCTCCACTGATAGCAACAACAGTATCTGTGACTTCTACATTCAAGTCTTTGGCTTCCATTCCTGGAACTTCCAATTTCAGAGTGATAGCATCTTCAGTTTGGGTTAGTTCAGCAGCAGGAACATTTTTTAAATGACCAAATTCTCGCAAAGTAGTGGGCACAAAACTATTGTCAAATAGCTGGTCAATTTCCCGTTGTAGGGTGTTGATGTCTTTCCATGGGTTCCAACGAACTAGAGTCATAGCTCTTCCTCCAAGTTGTAATTGCTTAATTGATTTAGCCTTGTTTTTTTGCCTTTGATTATTATGGTAGGACTTGAAAATAGTAGTGACAATTCGGTTTTTATCACTAACTTTATAGGGATTGCCGTTATGAATAAGTTTTGAATAGGGAACAGGGAACAGCGGATCTGGGAACAGCGGATCTGGGAACAGCGGATCTGGGAACAGGGAGCAGGGAGCAGGGAGCAGGGAATAGTAAGAAAGAGATCTGATGATTTTTTGGTGTAATCATAAATCAGCTTTGGGTTTTATGAACTATTTAGAACTGCTATAGTTAACGTTGAGCTAAATTACGGTAAACTGAATACAATTGGGTTCGGTAAACTCGAATTCAGTGGTCAGCTAATGCGCTACCTCACAGGCTAGAAGCCTGTGCCACGCAGGCCACTTGAGGTGCTAATGCGCTACGCGCACGCTACGCGAACAGGTATTAGGTAAGGCAATTCAGTTAAGTCCGATGATGGAATCCACAGATTTTACCCATTCAGTCAGCTACCAAAAAGAATTGATTCTGAAATTACAGGAACTGCTGAAAAAGGAAATTGAAGGTAAAGCTCACTCTGACCGCATTGAAGAATTAGCGTCGGCCATTGAAAGTGCGACAGAGGCGCTCAACAACCTAACCCAGTATTTTAGCTGTCCGGCAAAATTCATCCCACACCTAATGCTACGCATTAGGTGTGGGATGAATTTTGCACAGGGTATTATAAAATTGCTATATAGCGTTTCTAGGAATGAGGTACACATTATTTTTTCCCTCTTCCGATTTCCCTCTTCCGATTTCCCTCTTCCGATTTCCCTCTTCCCTGCTCCCTGCTCCCTGCTCCCTGCTCCCTGCTCCCTAAAAACCAGAAATTTGTACCTCACAAGTCGTAGAATTGCTATAATATATGTACTGATAAACAAAGCCGTTCGCGAAGCGTGGCCAAAGGCCTTAAATGCTGGGCAAGTCAGCCACCTACTAATCAAAAATACAACTTATTGTATTGTAAGGCGTGCGGAGGGGCATCCCGGAGACGAAACCTTAGAAGAGTGGAGCCTTAATCATAAAGTTTTAACCCTTTTATGCATAGCCGACTAACCATAAAGGCTCCACTCTTCTTGCGGTAACTTCTGACCGTGTCGTTAATAAAGCTTACCGAGTATCCGTTCGCGCAGCGTCGGCGAAAGCCGATACCGTTGGGTGGAGTTGGTAAGAAGCCCACACGCTCACTCAAAGAGTCAGTGTGGGAGTATGTCACAGAAACTTGACCTGTACTTTTCTCGATTAGACTCTAATAACTAGGTATTAGGCGTTAACTCCTAACTAACACCTAATACCTAACTCTTAACTCCTAACACCTAACACCTAAGCCTCAACACTAAATAGACTGATTACTAGGGCAAAGGTCGAAGCGATGCAGCGCGGTCTTGGGGGTTACCCCCATGAGCGACTGCATCAAGACAATGATTTTTAGTCCTTGAACAGGTCAAGTCCTATTTCGGGTTGAGCTGCAAAGGCACCAATATTAGGAGTGATGCCCACAAATTGCTCAAATAAGCGAACGACTCTGGTCAAGATCAATCCCAGAACTAGGAAAACCTAGAGATGAAGTGAACAGAGATGGAGTGAACAGAGATGGAGTCTGGAAGGAACCAAGTAGGGAATCAATGGGATTGGTAATAGTACCAACGATGCCCTCAAGGAGATTGTCAGGTCCATCGGTAACATCATCCGGATTACTAATCGGGTTGTTGTTACCAATGGTGGCACTGGCGGCAACACTAATCTGATGATTATTGGTGTTAGGGTTACTTATGGTGCTGGAAACCATGGCTGTGCCATGGATACTGGAAATGCGATTCCTTATATCCCCTGAGGTATTGTCACTAATGGTGCTGGTAGCTGTGCTGCTACTGCTGACCATTACCACACCGCCACCAGATTTGCCTGTTCCCGTAGCGTGGCCATTGGCCAAGGGATTGGGACTAATCGTATTAATAGCCGTCGCCCTGCTACTGACCTTGACGAGAGGGTCATCTGGGTCTACTGTTCGATGACTACTAATTTCAATCTTGGTGATATTCGCGGTTGTTCCATCTTGAGGCTGAATTTCGAGATCAAACACTTGGTCAATTTGACACTCCCCATGCCTAGAAGGCAGGGGATTCTTGGCTCACAGACCCGTCTTGCTCAACCAGGCCGGAACCAGGAAAAGTAGAGGCCAGATCTCCCCAAGCGTTTTGATAAGTTCCCGTGTGCCCCACGGTACCCAAGGCTCTGGTTAGGATATTTTTAGCAGCATTGTGTTCGCGAAGCGGTTCCGAAGGAACATCACGATCCAGCCGACACCCGCATTTACAGGCATGGGTTCTAGTCGATAAAGATTTCTTGACCACTTGACCACAGCTGGAACAATTTTGGCTTGTGTAGGCTGGATTAACTGCGACAGTTATCCGACCAAACTTTTGGCCGAAATACTCTAACCACTCTCGAAATTGGTACCAACCTGCATCGTTAATAGACTTTGCTAAACAGTGGTTTTTAACCAGGTTTTTAACTCTTAAATCTTGCCTTGGCCGTAGGCCACGCTTCGCGAACGGCACGCTGCGCGAACGTAGGCGACCAGGTCGTTAGACCGGATTACGCAGCGCGCCGGAGACGAAACCTTAGAATAAAGAAGCCTTAATAACAAAGATTTAACCCTTTTATGCATAGCCGACTAACCATAAAGGCTTCTTTATTCTTACGGTAACTTCGTTCCCAGTCTCTTGGCGTGCTCTTCACGTTGTCTACTTATTTTAAGGTGTGTCCTACCTAGTCTATTAATTGCTTTTTTACGGTTAGCAGAGCCTTTCTTTTTTCGAGAAACTCGACGTTGATAAAATATGGCGCGCTTTTCACCTTTTTTGTAAAACCTGGGATTAGGTTCAGAGTATCCGTCAGAGTCGGTATAAAACTCCTTCAAGCCTACGTCCAATCCAACAGTAAAGCCAGTGGCTTCTAATTGTTCTGAATTGTCTACTTTGACGCAAAACTGGACATAGTAACCATCGGCTTTTTGGACAATCCGAACTCGCTTGATTAATTTTTGTTCGAATCTCCACAAGTCCCAGGTACCCTTGAGCTTGACTTTTCCGATACCCTTCTTGTCGGTGAATTTTATGGACTTCTTATCTGGGGATAACTTCCATCCAGATTGCTTATACTCCACTGACCTAGAATGTTTCTTGAAACGAGGATAACCCTTCTTTCCAGGAATTTTATTTTTGCAGTTATCGAAGAAACGTTTGATAGCACGTTCTACGTTCTGTTGAACTAAGCCGAGGAGTCGCCTCCCCTGACTTGTCTTCAAAACCGTACGTGACACTTTCGCATCATACGGCTCCTCATTATAGTACTTTAAGTCCATGACAGAGGCTCCTCTTAGAACGGATTTCTATCCAACTCATTGAGTTCGATTTTCTTTCTGTGTTTTGCATCGTGACAATGTAGGTGGAGTAATTCAAGATTTTTATCCGTGTCGTTTCCACCGAGAGAGCGCGGTATTATGTGATGCTTTTCCATTACATCTCCATCTCTGAAGGTAAGACCACAATGAGTACATACCCCTTTTTGCCTTTTCAAAAGCCTTCCCTTTTGACTGGTCATTTCAGGGTGTTTCTGCATTCTGGTATTCCAATATATTAAGTCCCCATCGTAGGTGCTTCTGGCTTCTTGTACCTTTTTATGTCTGACTATTTCAGTTTTGACATGTTTAGGAAGGTGATTCCTGTCGGTCATGAACATCCAGTTGTCTTCCTCTATGGTTCCCCAGTATTTGTTGATTACCCAGGATTTTGATTTATTTGGGTGTCTCCTGTATCCCCATCGTTGTAGTTTGTTCCATAACATGTGCCCAAGTTTATTAAAGGTTTCTTTACTACATACACTTCTGTAGTAGTTACACCATCCCCTTATAATAGGTTTTAGGTGGTTTATCAAAGCCTCCTGGGGAGCAGCTCTGTGACGGTCTATGACGTTTGAGAGCTGCTCATAATGTTCTAAAACTTTTTTCTTTGATGGTTTGATGATGGTTTTAAATCCTTGTTTAGACTGATTTTTTCCTACTTTATATTGACGGATGTTGAATCCTAGGAAGTCAAACCCGTTCATAGTATAGGAAATTCTTGTTTTACTTGGTTTTAATTCCAACCCTATATCATTCAGCCAATTTTCTAGAATCGTTCTGCATTCTTCTATTACTCCCTGATTTTCATGGATGATGACGAAGTCGTCTGCGTATCTAATCAAACTTATTCCTTGCCGTTTCTGTTTTTTACTTCTCCTTTTTATCTTTAATGTTTCGGCATATTGTTTGATTCGTTCTTCCATGCCATGGAGGGCAATGTTAGCGAGCAGGGGTGATATCACTCCTCCTTGCGGTGTCCCTTCGTTGGTGGGAGTGAGTGTATCCTTTTCCATTACTCCAGCTTTAAGCCAGGATTTTATTAACCTTCTTAATGATGGAAAAGTGTTCACTTTAGTTAGAAGCGCTTCATGATTTATTTTGTCAAAACATTTGGCAATATCTGCGTCTAATACCCATTTGGGTTTATGGCATATATTGCTGAATATTGCTTCGACGGCATCGTGACATGAGCGTCCTGGTCTGAAACCATATGAGTTAGGCTCAAACTTGGCTTCCCATTCGGGTTCTAATGCCTGTTTGGTTAAAGCTTGTAGAGCACGGTCGTGTATAGTCGGGATACCTAATGGGCGTTTTTCCCTACTTCCAGATTTGGGAATCCATACCCTTCTGGTAGGTTTTGCCTTCTTTTGAGTATTCAGGTTGGCTACTAAGGCGAGTCTTTGCTTATTATTTAAAGCTTTTTTCCCGTCTATTCCGGCAGTCTTTTTACCTTTGTTCTCCTGGGTTACCCGTCTAACCGCTATCATCTTGGCTGACCAGGAATTCATCAGAGTCTTTTGCAGCTTTCTTACCACGCGGACATCACCACGATGAGAGGCTCGATATATTCGTTTTTGCAACTTGAATACGGTCATTTCCAGCTTTCGCCAGTTGACGTTCTTCCATTCCGACTGTGGGGTGAACCCCCGAGTTTTGGACTTATTCATTGCTACTCGCAACCATATCTCTTCCTATAACGTGAGTCTGTCAGCATATCCCATACATTACATATGGACTTTGGCTTTTGACTCTATCCTTTTCACATAGGCCATGCGGCTAACTACCTACTCAATAAATCGACCTTTATTGAGAGAACCTATGGAATTACTTCGTTCCTGATAACCATTCTATGAACTTTTAGGGCGATACTATTCACCGGGAAATTTATTGGAGAATCAATAATGGACTGTTGAACCCATTACTCCGTATTTTCCTTTGACTTTTGTCTATGGCGTATCAATCCTTAATTTCGCCATTCCAAGCTTACGATGATTCTGACGTATCTTCCTCTCGTACCCTTGAGTTCTTTTACCTATCAATCTATCTTTCAGGTTAAGGATATTTTGACGTTCGACCCTTGCATCGATTGGCAGGTTTGTTATTCCTGTTCATCAGGGTAAGGTTGTCACCCGGATTCTTCGGGGGATGGTATTTCACCATCATGATTATCAAGTTGTCTTGGGTTCTTAACCCAAGCAGCTAATCCCCCAAATCCTGTTCATCAGGATAAGGTTTCTAGCTAACGAATCGCACCAACAGAGGCTTGGCAAGCATGACTATTGAGGTCTTTAACAAATTCAAACTCTTCCCTTAGTTGAGTGTTGTATCGATAGAGTTCTTTCTTCCCTGTTCCACGATTGTCCATCCAATACCGAAGTACCTTGTTACGGACAAAACGAGCCGTTCTAATGGCTTCATTTATTGCCAACTTTTGAGGCTCTTTAAGGACAGCCTTGAATTCCATAACCAACACGCTTATTTCACCTCCTTGGTATTGATGCATTGCTTTCTATTATAGTCGATATCTTAGGACTAAAATTTCCGGGCAGTTAGGGAATAAATTCCTGTTCGGGCTAACCCCATGGTTTGTTCGCGTTCGCCTTTGGCGTGGCCTACGGCCAAGCGTCGCCTTTGGCGATAGTTACCGTAAGGAGAGTGGAGCCTTGTCTTGATGCAGTCGCTCATGGGGGAAACCCCCAAGACCGCGCAAATCACGCTAATCAATAAGTTTTAACCTTTTTATGCATAGCCTGCCAACCATAAAGGCTCCACTCACAATCAGGTTTCGTCTCCGGGATAGAATCGGTGGGGCGTTGCGCCCTCAGGGTCTTTGGTCATCAAAATCGATGTTAATCGGGCCATTGGTGATGTCCAAATCACCAGTAGTAGCCATTGGTTGTAGATTGGTTTGGGAATCAAGCACAGAACAGCTATTGTTTATCATCGAGGTTTCTACTCGAACGTCAACAAAGAAATGAGATGGAGATTCCCTGATTGACTTTTTCCAGCTACCCAGGTCGAGTAGCCAGCACATTTTTCACTTTGTCAGTCTAAATTCTATCTAGGTGATCACAGTATTGCTCTCGAATGCAAAAAAAATTCACGTTTTTTGAACATGACAGGGGGATGGTGCCCTTTATCCATCAATTTTCTGTTTACACTCCCAAACCGCTAGAGGTTTAATTCCCGGAGCGTCCATTACCGCTTTGATTTAATAAATATTCCCAAATCCGTCGTATTTCCTCTTGATTTTGGCGAATCTCTGCTTGACTTTGACGAATTTCCTCTTGACTTTGACGTTGATAGGTTGCTAACTCGGAAAACAATTTTAAGGTCTCATTGAGGGAAACTCGTAATTGAGTAATTTCTGCTTGATTTTGCTCGATGGTCTGAGAGTGACGATTAATGTATCGTGCTGCTGTCTCTAACAAGTTCTCTACTTGAGTTAATCTTTCTTCTGGTGTCATGTCTGATGAATGTTAATAGGTTTAATTCCCGGAACGTCCATTACCGCTTTGATTTAATAAATATTCCCAAATCCGTCGTATTTCTTCTTGATTTTGGCGAATCTCTGCTTGACTTTGACGAATATCCTCTTGATTTTGAATAATTTCCTCTTGACTTTGACGTTGATAGGTGGCTAACTCGGAAAACAATCTTAAGGTCTCATTCAGAGAAACTCGTAATTGAGTAATTTCTGCTTGATTTTGCTCGATGGTCTGAGAGTGACGATTAATGTATCGTGCTGCTGTCTCTAACAAGTTCTCTACTTGAGTTAATCTTTCTTCTGGTGTCATGTCTGATCACTTTTAATTTGATAAATTTATCTATTATATTCGATTTTTTATCATTATTTATGATGTTAAACATTTATCAAAAATTAGTGCGTTCGCGTAGCGGCTCCAAACGCGCCCCGCGTGGCCCAAAGGCCAAGGAGCATCGCCTTCTAGTTTAGTGCGCTATTAAACCAATATAACAATTCTCTCCGCCCCCCCCGCCCCACACTCTTCGCCCTACTCCCTACTCCCTACTCCCTACTCCCTACTCCCTACTCCCTACTCCCGATAACGAAAGTACCTAACCCAATTGATAACTGCTATAGTAATCAGAGTATTGCTAACTTTAAGGTAGGATAATGACAGACAAAAATTTTGTAGCTGATAACGCTACTACTACATAAATACTGGAAAAAGTGATTGAGGAAATACAGCAAACTCCCCAAGAATACTTACCAAATTTGTTGCAGATAGTTCGTCTGTTTCGTGAGAGTGTTACACAGGATACGGCAGAACAAAGCTTTCGTCAGGGATGGCAAGAAGCCATGACAGGGAATACACTTCCTGTTTCACAGCTGTGGGATGGGATTGATCCAGAATCAACCAGCCAAAATCCAAATCACGGTTACACCTGAGTTCAAGAGAAGCCTACGCAATCTAGCCAAGCGGTATCGTAATATCCGCGCCTTTTGTCCAGCCGATTATTGATCAGTTACAGTCAGGTGAAATTATTGGAGATCAGATCCCAAGCATTCCTTACACGGTATTCAAGGTCAGGGTTAGGAATAGTAATATAGCAATTCTACGACTTGTGAGGTACAAATTTCTGGTTTTTAGGGACTTCGGAGCAGGGAGCAGGGAGCAGGGAAGAGGGAAATCGGAAGAGGGAAATCGGAAGAGGGAAGAGGGAAAAAATAATGTGTACCTTATGAGTGCTATAAACGCTATATTCAAAAGGGTAAAAGTGGCGGTTCCCGCTTTATTTACTACCTAAAAACTTCAACTAACATTATTTTTGTTACTATTTACTAAAAGTCAGATAAAGGAGATATTACATCCGAAAAAAGCCAGAAAATTGTGGCTAATTTTAAATCCCAGTAATTCCCTGGATTCAGTGCGTTCGCGTAGCGGCTCCAAACGCGCCCCGCGTGGCCCAAAGGCCAAGGAGCATCGCGTTCTAGTTTGGTCGGTTAATAACGCACCCAAGCAGTGGTAAAACGCTAGAAGTTTAATTCCCGGAGCGTCCATTACCGCTTTGATTTAATAAATATTCCCAAATCCGTCGTATTTCTTTTTGATTTTGACGAATCTCCTCTTGACTTTGACGTTGATAGGTGGCTAACTCAGAAAACAATCTTAAGGTCTCATTCAGAGAAACTCGTAATTGAGTGATGTCTGCTTGATTTTGCTCAATGGTCTGAGAGTGGCGATTAATGTATCGTGCTGCTGTCTCTAACAAGTTCTCTACTTGAGTTAATCTTTATTCTGGTGTCATGTCTGATCACTTTTAATCTGATCTATGTATCTATTATATTTTATTTTTACTCCTTATTACCGATGTTAAACATTACTAAAAAAATAGTGCGTTCGCGAAGCGGTTCCTGACTGGCAGTGCCAGAGGCTGCGCGAACGGAACATCGCCATCTAGTTTGGTACTTGATTAACCAACGAAACCAATTACTTCTACCCTCTCCCTGGGCGTGTTAACCACACTTACCATATTTATTTTTCTCATATTTACCACGCTTACCACGCTTACCACGCTGCACGCCAAGCTAAAATGTGGTAAAGTAGGGAAATACGTATAAGCAGGTGGACAAAAATCAACTACCATCAAAGAAGCTATTATCCACACCATTCAGGCAATTTAGCCCACCAGGCAGCAGGTGTTATCGTTAATTCCACCTACCAAATTATTTAGTAATCCAAAATTCCTCAGAATTTTGCCCTTGGCTGTGTTCGAACGTCTGGATCAGCGATTAGACGAGATGAAGTCAACCTTGGCCGAAGAGGCAATACTCCTAAAGTCTGATATTTTGGTAAATCAGAGGGTGAGTACTGAGGCTCAGAGCCAGAGGTTTACCCTGATCGGATCAGAACAGTTCAGTTGTCTACTGTGGGGGGAAGCCCAACCGGAGACCTTAACTGGGTATGACTCTCTGATGAGACTGTACCAAGTGGGATTGACCTTCGCTCCGGATGCGATCGCAAACTTTCTTACCCATCTCAAGGACTCCTACCTAACCTCACCATTAGAAGTTGACACCTCTGAGGATATTCTCAACCTAATCAAGAGGGCTCAAGCTTCCCTCAAGCCCAATAATCCAGATATCCAGAGCGAATTTACCCTATCATTAATCGATATTCTGTGTGACTACAGCACCGATGTTCCACCATTAGCAGAGCCAGATTATCCCTATGCGTCCATTTGTCAACCCGTAGCAGAAGCACTGCACCAGCAGGTTGAGCAAGAGCGATTGCTCAATCAGGTGACCAGTCAAATCCGTCAAAGCCAAGAGTTACCGCTGATCCTGACCACAGCAGTTGAACGGGTCCGACACTTTTTAGAAGTAGACCGATTAGTCATCTATCAATTTGACTTCCCTTACAGCTCTGCTGCCACAGCACTAGAGCCAGCACCTGCTGCTGCCACTGAATTAGGCTGGGGTTGTATTACCTACGAAGCTAAAGCCTCCGATGGTATCCCATCAGTGCTGAATGTGATTGAGCAGGAGGAATGTTTAACCCATGTACCGAACTCTACACATAAATATCAGCGAGGGTCAACGGTTGCTGTTGATGATGTTGATAAGAGCTATAATACCCATAATTGCTTACTTAAACTGTTGCATCGACATCAAGTACGAGCCAAGTTAGTCGCACCAATTATTGTCGAAAACAACCTGTGGGGACTACTAATTGCCCATCAGTGTTTCGAGCCAAGGCGATGGCAGGACAGTGAAAAAAACTTTCTCCAGGCAATTGCTGAACACCTAGCCGTTGCCATCTATCAAGCGAAGTTATACTCCCAAGTGCAGCAGCAAAACAACACCCTTGAACAACGGGTAATTGAGCGCACCCAAGCACTCCGGGATGCTTTGCAAGCTGCTCAAGCAGCCAATCTTGCTAAGAGTGAGTTTCTAGCTACCATGAGTCATGAATTGCGCACCCCTCTAACCTGCGTAATTGGGATGGCAGCTACACTCTTGCGCTGGTGTTTTGGTCAGGACAGTTCCCACAGATTACCTGTCGAAAAGCAACAGCGCTATTTAAAAACTATCCAGGACAATGGGCAACACCTGCTAGAACTGATCAACGATATTCTGGATTTGTCTCAGGTTGAAGCAGGAAAGTTAGTCCTGACTATCAGCAAATTTTCCTTAAGTAAGCTAGCCAATCAGGTATTGAGTAGCCTAAACGAACAAGCCTACCAACAGCAGGTGACTCTACAGCTAGATTGGCGAGTGCCACCAGAAAGGGACTGTTTTTCTGCAGACCAACGGCGGGTTACACAGATTTTGTTTAACCTTTTAAGCAATGGGATTAAATTTACCCCAGAGGGGGGTAAAGTAATCCTACGGGTCTGGCCAGAAAATCAGTTAGTAGTGTTTCAAGTGGAAGATACAGGCATTGGTATTGCCCAAGACCAGTTACCATTACTGTTTCAAAAGTTTCAGCAGCTAGAAACGCCCTACCGTCGCAAGTATGAAGGAACTGGCTTGGGGTTAGCCTTAACCAAACAGCTAATCGAACTCCATAGGGGCAAAATTGAGGTGGAATCGTTAGTGGGAGAGGGGTCTTGTTTTACAGTTTGGTTACCCACTCAACCCATGGCACCAGTTATTTCAGAAAAAGCCCTGCCAAAGTCCAACCTAACTCTCAAAGCTCAAGGCACTGTGGCCTTAGTGGAAAACCAAGAAGAGATTGCTACCCTAATTTGCGAAATTTTGACCGCAGCAGGCTATAAAGTAATTTGGTTGATTGATGCTTCCACTGCCATCAAACAAATTGCATTGCTTAAGCCCCAGACGATCATTATTGATTGGCAGTTACCGACCAGGGAGGGTTACGAAATGACTCAATGGCTGCGTCAATCCTCCACAACCGGTAGGGTAAAAATTCTGGCTTTAACAATTCCGACTGTGCCAAAGGTAGAGCAACAAGAGATGATGGCGGTAGTGGATGATTACTTATATAAACCGATAGAACCGATGGGATTATTGTACAGGGTTATGGCTTTGGTGGAAAGTTATAGCGCTGCGCTATAGCTGCTAAACCTAGGAGTGTAACTAAACCAAAAATGCTGCTAGGTTCCGGTACATCTTCTGGGACAACAAAAGCATTATCCTGGATTTTAGTAATCGTTGAGTTCCGGCGAATAATGTCCGAGAGGCGAGTGCTTTCTAGATCTGGAGCCAAGGCGAGCAGATGATCGAGATCGTTGAGGAAAAAGAATCGGTCACCATCTCGTGTCCGCGTGAACTGGTCTGAGATGACCGTATTGAATAGTTCACCGACCAAGCCACCATTGAAGGAGTCTTCAGATATTCCTCCAATCCAGAAATCCACATCCTCTACAGACTCGTAGATTTTTTCAAATAGAGCTGCTACTTCTGGGTTAGAAGTAATCCCAAGTTCGCTATCGGTGGTCAAGAAGGCCGTGACTGGATCTAGACCGAGTTCCACACGAGCCTGATTGTAGCCGGGAAGGCCAACTTCCCTTCCCCGTGCAATATTTAGTGAAGCAAGGTCAAAGCCACCGGTGGGAATCGAGGCCAGGAAATTCCGCACCTCGTCCACTATCTGATTGTCAAACTCTTGAGCCACTTGGGAAGCTAAACCCAAAAACAGTGAATCGACGCCGTTATTAATCACCTCTTGGGGAGTGAAAAAGGCATCGGAAAGGGAGATACTTCCGGGGGAAGTGCCGTCATTGTTAATGCGCTGAAGCTCTGGGGAGAGAAGAGTGTGGCCAACGCGGAAGGTACCATTGGCAAATTCCACACTGACACGTGGGTCAACGGTGGAATCGTAGCCAGAGTAATCCTCCAAAAGGCTATCGCCAATGAACAGCGGTAGGAATTCATTGTATGTGATTACTTGAATCTGAGCACCGACGACCTTACGAACTGATTCGTAAATAAAGTCTCCTTTATCAAGTCCTGACTGATGTAACTTCTCCAAAATCACCAGGTCGCCAGCGTCAATTTTTTCAGCAAGTTCTTCAGCCAGACGATTGTGCTCCCGCACGAACAAGGTGTGAACTGCGGTTAACCCAATCTGTTCGTTGACACGAACATCGCCACCGATGAACAACTCTTCTGGAGCATTAGCACCAGACCGGTCAGTGTTGGCATTAGGAAATCCGCCAGTGTTAAAAGGTAGTAACTCTTGGCCATTGATACTCTGGCTCTTGAGCTTTCCACTACCGTCATTAGTACGCAAAAATTCCGCCCGCACTGGATCAGATCCGTAGACCTGTGAACCATCAATAAAAGAAGTCAGCTGGTTGATCTGCTGGCGCGGATTGCCAGGTCCAGTGCCAGTGCCTGGAGCTGCAGGAACCCTGATCAAGGGTATAGATGGCGCGAGTGGATCCGGAAGACCAGTAGCAATGTCAATAGGGTTAATTGGGATGGGGGTGAAATCTTCTGGTGAGCGATCTAAGCCTCCCTCATTCAGATCCAAGTCGTGATCAATGAACTGCCCCCACTGCCAGATCCAGTCGCTGGCGTTGAGGAAATTAGGTACTAATTCCTTCTGGGGAACAATTGTATTACTAATGTCACGAGGGTTAGGCAGAATATTCCCGGTGCTACCCGTTGTTCTTGGTGCGTTGAAGCCATCCTCGTAAGCAGGAGTCAACAGCCGAAGCAGTGGTGTTTCCGCTTGACCCAATGTCGGATCATTGGGGTTGTTGCCAAATCCGTCAATGGTACGAAATTCTCCTGCAGCAGCAGGCACAGACATGGAAAATCCTAGGGCAGCGAAAGTGGTTATTGCTAAACCAAGCTTACGAGGCTTGAGGTTTCTAACCACTTCCAAGTTAGATAAATGATTTTTCATAAGGTTAGTACTTAGGTTAAGATTGCATCCCAACCGCTAATGTGGTAGATGCAGTAAAATACTTTATCTGTTCTAAGAAGGTGTTTGGAAAGTAGCTACATGGTTTGGTAAAGGCCGGTAATTTACTTTAGTTATCCCCAAAATTCACAGGTTTTCGTCTAAAGTAAGTCTTCACGTAAGTCCTTCATTTATCGCCAGTAAATAATTTTTAAAACGGGCTATACGAGTGATTACGTATTTCTTTTGGCTACATAATTTATTCCGTATTTACCCCATAGTCAAGATTAAAAATTACTGCTAGTTGCTAATTTTAAGATAGCTGGATTTCGGAGCTCTACCGCCAAAAAAATATAGTTTTACAGAATCTTTAATTCTTTAATTAAAGATTATCTGGATAGAGAAGCACAATAAATCAATATCTTGCCAAGCCAATAAATCTTGATTGTAGATAAATATAGTGTAAGGATTCAGGTAGAGGGGTTGACAAAATCATAAAAGTTAAAGTAGCCATTGATTAGTAAAGCAACTCTACCTCTTTTGGCTGAATAATCTCGTCAGTTTCCCAACGAAAAACTGGTAAAATGCTTGTCAAATAAAGCTTAATTAATTAGCTATCACTGTAAATTTAACTAATAAAACTTCTTAGAAAATGATACTCTATGACATGAGACTCTACCTGAAAATGACCTGATAAAAAAAAGCGATAAAGTCAAAACACAACACATACAACTACCAAGGCGATCTCCGTAAGAGTCGGTGGGGCTGGGAGATGGAGAGATGGGGAGATAGGGAGATAGGGAGATGGTTAAATTTTTATTAAGGGGAATTATCTGGAGATATTATAATATAATAAACCCAGTGCTTAAACCAATTACTAGATAACGGTTATTAGATTTATGAGCTACACATAATTTTTCCCCTATTCCCTATTCCCTATTCCCTATTCCCTATTCCCTATTCCCTATTCCCTATTCCCTATTCCCTAAAATCCAAAACTTCTGTCCCTAACCTATTTTATAAATGCTGTGGAACCGCTATATATCGATAATAAGTTACTGTAACCACCAACAACATGGCAGCTAATTCTCTCAATTCAATTCGTGATAGTCTAATTGTTTCTTGTCAGGCACCCCCTGACTCACCCCTGCACAACCCCCTAGTGATTGCCGCTATGGCACAGGCTTCGATGAATCAGGGGGCATCGGGTGTGCGTATTGATACACCTGACCATGTGGCAGCTGTGCGTAGTCAATGTCCCACTGCTCCAATTATTGGCTTGTGGAAGCAACAGTTACCGGAGTCTGAGGTTTATATTACTCCCCAGTTTCACCATGCCAAAGCGATCGCATCCGCTGGTGCTGATATTATTGCCATTGATGCCACCTTACGGGAACGTCCTGGAGGGGAAACAGTTCAAGGTTTAATTAAGCAGATTCACGATACATTGGGTAAACCGGTGATGGCAGATGTGGATACCCTTGAGAGTGCGATCGCAGCACAAGCCGCTGGCGTGGATTTAGTTGGTACCACCCTCTATGGCTACACCGCTCAAACCAGCCATTTGTCTCCTCCCGGCTTTGGCCTACTCAGCCAGTTGGTCAACCATCTAGACATCCCAGCCATTTGCGAAGGGGGTATTGCCACCCCCAACATGGCTCAAACTGCGCTAGAATTGGGAGCCTATGCAGTTGTTGTCGGCACTGCCATTACTGGTATTGATTTGCAAGTTAAGGCTTTTGTAGAGTTATTATAAGTAGGATTAACCCTATAATTTCCCTTGCTAGAAGCAGGAAATGGTCTGCTATTGTGGATAATCCAGTTTCTGTAGCCAGTCTTGACCCAACTGAATCGTAATATCTGAGGAAAAAGCACCGGTGCTTTCCACCCGCACTTCCCCAAATCCCAAATAGTTACGGATAGTGCCAGCACTTTCATCGTCTCCCTGTTGGGCAATAATGCGAGTGGTGCGCAATGGTTCCCTAGACAATTTCTGATCAATACGAACATTATTGTAGCCACCTCGGTTGAGGTTGCGGAGCATAGCTTTAGCGACTTCAGAAGAATCTGTAGTGTATTGAATGGCAATGCGCAGGGATGTGGAGTTGGCATTGGAGTAGTAGGTATAGCCTTGACCAAAGTGCTGAGCCACCATCTCCTGGATGCGGCGGTGGTTTGGCAACCAGTAACTGGCTTGTTTCTTGCCATCGTTACTAAATCGACCAGGCAGCATTAGCATTTGGACATTGGCTCGTTTAGTCTTGGTGGCAAAACCCGCTAATGCCACTAGCTCTTCTACACTTAAGTTGGTGTCAATGTGGGACTGAATAACTGAGAGGATTTGTGGGATTCGTGCGATAGTGCTAGGTTTTAGTGCCTGTTCTACCAAAGCCCTCATCAGAATTTGTTGCCGCTGCACTCGACCAATATCCCCATACTTGTCATAGCGAAACCGCAGGAACTGCATCGCTTTATTACCATCCAGGTGCTGTCTACCTTTTTTGAGGTTGATATAAAGGTGTTGAGAGTGGTCAGTGTACTTCATATCCTTGGGAATATAGACCGTAACTCCTCCCAAGGCATCCACCAGTTTTTCCACACCCTGAACGTTTACTCGGATATAACGGTCAATGGGCACATCATCAAGAAGATCACTGACCGCCTTCGCTGTCAGTGCAGGTCCGCCAAAATAATTGGCAGCATTAAGCTTAATTTTACCATGTTTCTCAATACGAGTTTTAGTATCACGAGGCATGGAAAGAACTTTGACTTTTTCCCCGTCTGGGTCAAACCGTAGCAGGAGCATCGTATCTGACAAACCCTCTAAGGAATTGACCAGAGCGTGGTATCCCAGGTCTACTTCTGGGGGTTTATCTAGATCAGAGGTTAGGACTTTGATACCGAGAAATAGGATATTAACTGGTCGAGTCAACTCCGGCAAGTGCATGGTGTTGCTGGAGATGGTTTCCTCTTGGTTAAATACAGATTTCTCGTCCTGAGTCAGTTCACTTTGCAGCAAAGGGGTACTTGCCAGGGATACAGCTAGGATTGCACCTGCTGCCGCAGATGACATGGCCACTGCGGTAAAACCTAGCCATAGCCAGAGCCAATTCCCTCGCTTGACTTTTACCTTTTTTCTGCGAACGGGGCGAGTAGGTCTTCTCACTACACGGCGTTTTCGATAAGTTCTTTGAACTGGCACTGGGCTTCCTCACACACAGGCAATAGGGATGGTATTTTCAGAAGAAGACTATTCACTCCTGACCGGTTTTACATGGTTGACCTGGAGCTTCGATCTTAAAGTTTAGTAATAATACTCTATAGCAGGTTTTATAACAGGTTGCTGCCTGATTAGGTAAATTTTCGATTAAGCTTGCCCAATCCGTCAGTCAAAACCATTATTAGAGTACATCATTTCTTTAAGTCAACCCCTAGACTAGGACAAATACTTGCCCAGGATTCCTTCAGAAATCCGGCTAATCCCAGGCAGGCGTGGTGACTGGCGCTGCCATAAGCGCACCATCACAGCGAAACTGACCAGAAAATAGCCAGATGTCAGCATAGCATTGAGAAACAGCAAGCGTAATGTCCAAAATTCCGACAATTGTGCTCCTGCTGATAATAAACTGTATCCTAGCAACCAACCAAAGGCCAAGGTGACGGACAAGCGACTGACGGTTTTTTCCTCTCGGGTTCCCTGAGAGTGGTACAATGTCCACAGTGCAGGAAACAAGCCAAAGATGGGGACAAGGTAAATAAATAGCTGTAACCGCTGAATATCTAGATTTTCGGTAGAATTTGTCTTTTTCACATTCTCTTTCATCCCCAGCTTGCCTTAATCATCGCTCAAACCCCATGATTTGGTGCTTTTCCCTCTTATCATGACATTTCCTAGTGGTTATTCACCAATGGCAATAATATAGTAATAGCAATAGGCCAATGGCAACATGGATAATCAGCTCAGCTTCATTATCAAACTCGTCATCCTCTCCACGATAATTTCTGTTATTATTAAATATGTTGCTCCCAGTGTACCCATTGCCGCTACATCTGTTAATGGGTTGATTGGGATCCTGGCTCCAACTGTGATTTTAGCGATCGCATTAGTCGGTCGAGCCTTGAGCTATAAGGAGTCTGACTAACAGGCTAGTGGTAGGCTCTATCTCAGGTGCGACCCGTGGCGAATTTAATTCTTAATGGGTCAAGCGCACCTAAGTTTCCCAGTGCGCGATCATAGGTTTCCCGAAAAGTTAATACAGACCTTGGCTCAATCCTGATTGATGGTGAAGACGATAGCAGTAACAGAACTTAGCTTGCATGATGTGAAGGTTAAATTTAACCTGACCCCAGCAGAGGATGACCAATTTTTCCGAGAGTGGCAGGAGGAATTACCCGAACTTACCGACACTGAACGGCAGTCCTTAGAGCAAATTAAGGCTCACATGCTATACCTGGAACAGTACCCGATGGTGGAAGACATTGTCAAAATGGTAGTGTTGTCTCCCTTGTTAGGACTAGCGGGTTTTTATGGTTCTCCCTTTCACCTCAAGACAGAGGCCGCAATAGAAATTGCCGCTGTTGAGGAGCACGAAATCCTGCGAGGGCTTATTGATGTGTTGGTGCTACAAGACCAGTTTTGGGTATTAGTGATTGAGTCGAAACAAGCTGGATTCTCTCTCAAGTCAGCAATTCCTCAGGCATTGACCTACATGATGGCTAATCCTAATCAGTTGCGCCATAGTTTTGGATTGGTGACTAATGGTACTAATTTCCGGTTTTTGAAAGTGAGTAAATCTGGTATACCGATGTATGCTCTTTCCGATGAGTTTACCCTCTATCGTGGCAATGACTGGTATAACGTGCTTAGGATCCTTAAGCGCATTGCTCAATTGGCAGTCAATTGAGTTTTCGTTGCCTTTTACGGGTTGTCACCCCTCATAACATTTGCTAAATTCGTTTTGGGAGACCAGTCCAGGACTGAAGGAGGGTTACAGCTATAGTTTGATAAGAAAAGTTAGAGCGGTTTTCACCCTTAATCGCCCCATAGCTGATTAGGGGGTAAGCTGAGAACGAGCTGTTGCTGTAACCAACAGTTTGTTTACTATGGTCTACTTATTTGTTTATTTGTTTTAAAACAGCTCTAATAAAGGCGCTCAGAAAAGTAAAATCACTCTGGGAACTTGAGAGCGATAGGGCTGAGGTCACTGATAAAACGAATAGAAAATCAGTGCAAAGTTTTTCGATTCCTAGGAAAAGGGGATAGGTGCATCTCATATTTGAAAATCTGGCGTTGCTGAATTAAGGAATGAATGCGCGATTATCTGGTTTTGTTAAAGCCCCCTAAATCCCCCAATTCTGGGGGACGCAAGAAAGTTTTGTTCCCCCCAAGCGAGGGATTGCTCGCTTGGGGGGCTAGGGGGGCAAAATCATACCCATAATCAGCAACGCCGAAAATCTGGCTAGTGGTGCGTTAGGGGAGCCCTCATTTTCGGCATCCTAGCCAGTTTTAGGACAGCCCGCCCGAAAATTGTAACGGGCAAGATGCCCATTCCACCCACGGTGTCAAACAGCAAAAATGAGATGCACCCAAGGAGGTAGGGAGAATTAGAGCATAATTATTTCTGGGATCAGCTAATCACCTAATTGATTATCAAAGTTAGAGCTGATAGGTTCTTTCAAAATCATTAACCAAAATCATTAACAATGACAAGGCAAGTCACTCCAGAATAAATACCTGCTATTCAAATAGGGGCTATCATTGCATATATTATTGTTTTATTTTCTAGTATTTGGTTTATTGAATCTACTGTTTGTGACATTAGGGAAACAAAAGATAAACTGACCGTACTGTTGGGTATAGGGAGCAGGTCAAAATTGTAGAACAGATGAACTATATACTATCACAGCAAGCTAAAACACATGAGGGGGCTATAGCTTGAGTACAAATGTTCTGCATAAGTGACATGCTCCCTTTGCCACCCGACGCGATCGCTAACTTTTTCAAGCAAGAAAACCTAAATTATAACACTGATTAAAATTTCTATATTTACTCTTTTATTAGGTTAAGTAATTTCGTAATAATAACCGTATAAAGTGATTATAAATGACCTAATAAAAAGGGTTAAGGCGCAAATCGTGCGCCCTTAAGTTGTAAGCATTCAGCCGTCAGCTATTTTCTTCAAAAGCTGTTCGCCTAGGGTGCGCATAGCGCATAGGCTGATAGCTGATAGCTGATAGCACCTCAAGTAGCACCATCTGTAGCGCTAATCGCTGTTCCCTGATAGCTGATAGCTGATAGCTGAATGCTTACCTTAAGTTTGATTGGTGTGAGAAGCACTATAGCTACTATAGCAATTCTACGACTTGTGAGGTACAAATTCTGGTTTTTAGGGAGCAGGGAGCAGGGAGCAGGGACTTCGGAAGTCGGAAGTCGGAAGTCGGAAGTCGGAAGTCGGAAGTCGGAAGTGGGAAAAAATAATGTGTACCTCATGAGTCCTAGACACGCTATATAGTAATTCCTAACATTTAGCTGTCTGGCCAGATTGGCGCGAAGTTAAAACCTTTCGCCAATCTGGCTGCTAATAATTGGCATTTTTTTCCATACTACTTGAGTGGCAACCGATTTATTTAGTTAATTTCCGGAGGTTTTAACCATGAATATTAAGTTGTTGAGCCAATTGTAATAGAGCCCTCTTTCCCCATAGAAATCAAAGACCCCAATCCTTTTGTATTTACCGGCTGCAAAGGAATGATGTTGGAGGATTTTGAGAATCTTCCTGTTATAACAACAAAAGTTGAACCTATAGCAGGAACTGTGGATCTATAAAAGGAGATATTCCTGCCATCCTTAGTTGAGGATAACTCCGATAATCCCCCAACAAGGCACTTCACCATCACAAGATCATAAAGACGCTTGAGTTTCCCCTATACTCAGTCTTGACTACACTTCCAATGACTGTCGAGAAGAATGCCCGGAATAGGGTTGGATTAAGGCATCATCAATCCCTTGTTTTTTTTCAACTAAGTGAGCAGAAAGTGACGCAACTGATGGGGTGAAATGAACTTACTGAGTCCCGCCTATTCTGTATACTGCTTGATGCTGGGATTGATATTGTGATCGTCCAAAAGTTAGCTGGCCATGCGTCTCCTGTGACTACGGCCAAGTATGATAGGCGGGGTGAGGAGGTGAAACGGAGGGCGGTGCAGAAGTTGGGATTTTAGCAGAAGGGGACAATGTTTCCTAAGGTGCGATCTGAAGTTGTCAGATATTATTTCAAAACCCTTTCACAGTCAGTCCTAAATGATTCGTCAAATATAGTGACTTTAGTGTTTGAGCGCACAAATCTTACTGAAATAGTCAACTGGGGGCATGTCCAAGGTACTGAGCAATGCCAAGGACGTTATTCCCAATAACAATTGGGTTTCCGGGTTGAGCGACGGTTTCAATTTTCATGCCCTTGGAATCGCCAAAGGTAACTATATTAGTTACAGATCCATTTTTAGTGGGAACGTAGAACGGCCATAGCCCCTTCGACGCATTACGATGAATAGTTTGCTGGTCGGTCTTGGAGTAGCTTACATCGGAGGTAATAGTGGCTTTCACCCCATCCATTACCACCAATGAAGCGATGAAGTACTGTATGCTGCCATCTTGACTGAAAACCTCATCCCAAGTCGGGTTTGGGTTTATAGGCCATGGTGGTGTCGCCTTATTACTGTATGCGATGTTCAGTAAGGACGAATTGTACCAAGAACCAGGCGTTGAAGTCCATACTGTGTATGACTGGAATTGGATATCGACTGTAACACTGCTCAAAGCAAACCTGTGATTCAGCCGGGAGGTGCTGGAATCACCAGCCCACAATCCGTCGAGTCCAACATTGTAACCACCTGTCCAAGTATTACTGACATCATCACTGCTCCCTTGACTGTCAAAATCAAAACTTCCTCCAGGTGAATTATCAAGAAGTTGTACTAGCTGGGCATAGGTTCCGCTGAAGTCAATTGGTTTCGCATTTGGGTTTCGATAGGGTCGAAGTCCTCTTTGAGCCGCACTGATAAGTACCATCTTCGACAAGTCCGATACTCCTACAGACATCACTGACGGAGCGTTTAGTATAGACCATCGTCGGAAAAGGTTAGGAAGTTGCCTTTCTGGTGGTGGTGGATTTATATTCTCCAGATATGTCAACCATCTTTGATAGTTATCCTCACCGATGTTCTGCTTGAATTTGTTAGTTGGAAATTCGAGTTCACTGATGACAGCTGCGTACTCGTCAGAAAATAAGTAACTTTTGTAGATTGAAGTGTTAAAAGTGAGTGATACGGGTGGGATGACATCTTGATATGCCCACAGGTCTTGGCTTGATTGGAGAACCAGTGAAGGCTGGGGGATTTGGAACATGTTAGGATCAAGCTGAAGCTTAGTGATAAGACCGTTATACCAACGGTTCTGTAAGACGGTCATTGGCTCGTGGCTAGATAATAATTTTGTTAGTGACATAGTGAATCTATTGACTCTGTTCTCAGTGTTGAAAAGTGTCTTCTAGTGTGTTGGAAGTGTGGAATGTAGGTGTCAATATTAAGTGGGAAGAGTTATTTGATTAGGAAATCAGGAGTCACAATCCCAGAGTAAAGGGTTACTCTGAACTTTAAATTATGACTCCTGACGTCTGTTCAAGCTAAAATGCTTTTTTTTACACTGTTTCTAGCTTACGGGGAGTACCATTCGATCTCGAAATTCAGGGTTGGCTTCTAAGGCTTCGGCGAACAGCCTTGCCCCCTCTATTGCAAAACCGAGATACTGATGAATAGGTAAGACGTCACCACCAATAACAATGGGTACACCCGGTTCGCTATCAACGGTAATTGTCATCTTTCCTTCATCGTCGAAATCGACTGTGTTGGAGACACCTCTCGAATTACCGCTAGAGTAGAAAGGCCACAACCCTCCTCCTGAATTACGTCGGATCGTAACCTGATCATCCTCCTCGTACTTAGCGAAAGATTCGATCTTAAGTTTCATCGTATCAACCACAATCAGATTGACCATGAGGCGAGCTATATTGCCCGTCTTTGGATCGAAAGTATTGTTCCAATTGATTGGGGATTCAGGATTCCACGGTGCACCATTCCTGTTGGAGTATGCTAATCCCGTCGCTGCAGATGAGTACCAAGATCCAGGGACTGTTGCAAAACGGAGGACATGACCAAATGAGGCAGTCAAAGTGAAATTACTATTAGCAAATTTCCTACTTTCACTTGACCTGCTGCTGCTGCCTCTCCACAGCCCAAAGAACCCAGAGTGACCACCGCCCGACCAAGTTTTAGTCACATCAGTCTTCATAGTAGAACGCTGAAAGTTGAATGAGCGGCTGGGTGCTGATCTTAACTGGATTACAAGTTCCTGATAGCCAAGATCCCAATCGGGTTTTTTATCCGGAATCCCCTCAAGCGGATCTCCTTCGTATAGCCCAAACGCTAGCTGGGCTGATGCGACAGGATCAAGTAACGCGGCAGCATAGGCTGAAGCTCCTTTGTTTGCGACGTTGGGATAGCGAAAAAACGCCCAACGACGGAAAAGGCTGGGTAATTGTCCTAATGATGGTAGTGAATTCCTGCTAAATATATAATCTTGGAATTCATCAATGATTTCTTGCCCAACATCCCGGATCAAGCGACTTTCAACTACGCTTGTTAGTGCGGAGTTGAATCCTTTATAGTTACTGAAAAACTGATTACCACCTGATGCAATGTAATTTTGGGTCAGGGAAACTGGAGGAATGTTATTGAAGTAATTCCAGAGAGCATCGTCATCATCGGGGACAAGTGGAGGTGATGGTTGGATCAATTGAAAAGAATTCTCGGAGAGTCCCAGTCCTTGTACCATAGCGTTGTACAATCCATTTTGTACATCAAGAAATTCAGTCATAGATTATCTGCCAATAGTTAAGATTCTGAATTAACTTGGACTTTGGGCAAAAAGCCGTTTTGTCCAAAGTTAATTTAGTTAGGTGCGGTTAATAAGCAGGTACACAAAATTAAATTACACATTTTCTTCAAAATCTGAAACTCTTTTACAGCAAGAGTTTCAGATAATTAAAGTCGGTAATTAATTCTGTACGCGGTGCTTAATCCTTATCATCATAAATTTTTGGCTGCTTAACGGTACCCCTAAGGGTACTTTTTCTCTGAGGGATTGTTAAAACCCAAACCAAAGACAGAGCTGCTAGTGATATGTCAGTTCCCTAAATCGCTGAAATCGATACCCAGGGGTGTTTTTAAGTTCAATTGAAGAGACTTACACGCATTGGCTATGGGACGGGTTTACGGGATGTGATTCTTGCCCTGAATACCCTACACGATTCCCCTACAGAGGCGCTGCGTGATCGCAGCCATCGGGAAAGCAATAAAAATCCATTTTGATGGCGTACTCAGATCTGCCAACTTTATTTACTTGGGTAGATCACCGACACATTACCTAGTTCTAATTCCAGGACTCTACTCTATTCCTTTACCAGAATGCCAGCAACGAAACTAGTTCCCATTAGAATCAAAACCATTGCTTAAAACTATTGCGGAACCAGGTCAACTGAAGTACCAATAACTCCGATTTTGGGGATTAGGGATTAGGGTCACGCTGATAGCTGTTCGCGTAGCGTGACCATAGGTCAATCACTGAAAATTATGGCGCTATACAAAAAAAAGCCTGCACTCAGCAGGCTACCGATGTTTTCAAAAAGATTTAGTTGATCTAACTCTGGTCAAGTCCAAACCATAAATCAACCAACCACAATGTACTCACTATTCACAGCAGCAGTTAGTGTGCCCTGATCCAGCAAAGCCTGATAAACCATCGCAGCTACCTCACCACGAGTGGCCTCACGCACGGGATTGAGTTTCCTCTGGTCAGGGGAATTGACCACAATCAGTTTTTTAGTAGCGGTTATGACTTGATCTGTGGCATAGCTGGGAATATCTCCTTTGTCATCATAGAGATCCAAAGCATTGGGATCCGATTCTTTTAAACCCAAACCATTTACTAAGGAAACAATTACATCCGCTCGCTTGACATTATCGGCTTGTCCGAAGTTGCCATTAGCGTAACCAGATAGGAATCCACCACGATAGGCTTTTTGAATCGCATCCTTAGCCCAAGACCCATCACCGACATCTTTGAATTGCTTGGCCTCCCTTTTGGCTGGAGGGTTAAACGCTTTGCTAATCAAGGCCGCATATTGAGCACGGTTGATCTTATCGTTAGGTTTAAAGTTAGTGTTATCAACACCTGAAATCATACCTTCTGCCAACAATCCCTGAATAAACTCTTTCGCCCAGTGGTTTTGAATGTCGGCGAATGTGGGTATCCCGTCGTCCTGAAATTTGACAATATATTGATTGTTAATGGCGCTGACTTTGTTAGCATCCACCAAGGCTTGATAAACCATCGCAGCTACTTCAGCACGGGTGGCATTGCGAGTGGGGTTGAGTTGCTTGATATTGCTGTGATTTACGATAATTTCTTTTTTGGTTGCGGTTTTGACAGCGTCAATGGCGTAGGTAGGAATGGAACCGCTGTCATCGTAGGCTTGTAAGGCATTGGGGCTAGAAGCCGTTAAGTCTAACCCATTCACCAGTGAAACAATGATTTGGGCACGCTGGACTTTATCTGTGGGTTTGAATGTCCCCCCAGGGTAGCCAGAGAGGAATCCACCACGATAGGCTTGTTTAATCTTTTCGTAAGCCCAATACTTGGAATCAACATCAGTGAAATCCTTGGCTGCCCTTTCAGGTTGAGGATTGAACGCGTTGACTAACAAGGCCGCATATTCAGCACGAGTCATGGTTTGGTTTGGCTTAAAGCTGCCATCATTGAAGCCACTAACGTATCCTTTACTGTACAATCCCTCGATGAAATCCTCTGCCCAATGACCGGCAATATCAGTTAACTTTTTAGTTGAATCAGGTGGGTCAACAGGATCAGGTGGGTCAACCGGATCAGGTGGGTCAACCGGATCAGGTGGGTCAACAGGATCAGGTGGGTCAACCGGATCAGGTGGGTCAGTGGGTTTAGGCACTTCAGCGATCGCATCCTGAATTGAAACCGGACCACTGGCTTTTGAGGCAACTAAAAAATTGCCCACTGATTTCAGCTCAACCGTGGTGAAATTTTTTAAATCAAACTCACCGTTGTTAACCAGTATGTTTTCCCCTGGCTCTGCTGTGGTTCCCAAATCGGGAAAACCATTGCCAGCAACTGACAGACCAAATCTTTCGTTGTTTTCAATCCGATTCTTACGCAGTATCGGTCGAGCGTCCCCAGAAACCACTATCCCAAAGATGTTTTCAGAGGTTGTGTTATCCACCAGCCTGGGCGCTGCATTATTATCAACAGCAATGCCATTACCCATTTTTTTACAGGTATTGCCTTGGATGTTCCCTTTGCCATCCCTGGTAATCGATATCCCTTGACCCTCGATATCACTACCAATGAAATCATTATTTTTAATTTCTGGTGCCGCCTCACCTGTGACATTAACCCCTTCACGATTGCACTCTTTGAAGGTACAATTAGCTACTACAGGGCTACCAGACTCAATCCAGGCACCAGTACCTCGGCGCTCACGATTGGTCATGGTTACTCCCCTGAGCTCGGTATCCTTAGCTAGGATCAGGGTCACGTTTTGACCACCACCGAAACGGGTGTTGAACAATCCGTTGCCTTCAATTAAGATATCCTTGCCTTTGTTTGCTTCATCCCCTATAATCTTTACACCAGAGGGAGCTTTCAGCGGGAAGGTTTCACCACTGGCACTATTATAAGTACCAGGTTTTAGTTGAATCTCGTCACCTGATCCAGCTGAATCGAAGGCTTTGGTAATAGTTTTAAAGGGCGTAGATTCGCTACCATCAGCGCTATCACTTCCAGTAGCTGGATTGACGTATAGAGTTGCCATAATTTAGGATTACCCAAAACGCTTAAGAACACAGCAAAACGGCGGTGTCACCCATCAGAGGGTTCACCAGTTGCTAATTTCCTGAGCAGGAGGATAGCATTCTTTAGATAGATTTTCAAGAATTGTTGCCTAGATAGTCTGCCTGCTTTTACTGCCTATATCTTACAGTTCACCCTCGATTTTTGGCTTCTTGCTTCTTGCCTTGCACCTAGCGCTATATAAAAAAAGCCTGCACTCAGCAGGCTACCGATGTTTTCAGAAAGATTTAGTTGATCTAACCCCGGTCAGATCCAAACCATAAATCAACCAACCACAATGTACTCACTATTCACAGCAGCAGTTAGTGTGCCCTGATCCAGCAAAGCCTGATAAACCATCGCAGCTACCTCACCACGAGTGGCCTCACGCACGGGATTGAGTTTCCTCTGGTCAGGGGAATTGACCACAATCAGTTTTTTAGTAGCGGTTATGACTTGATCTGTGGCATAGCTGGGAATATCTCCTTTGTCATCATAGAGATCCAAAGCATTGGGATCCGATTCTTTTAAACCCAAACCATTTACTAAGGAAACAATTACATCCGCTCGCTTGACATTATCGGCTTGTCCGAAGTTGCCATTAGCGTAACCAGATAGGAATCCACCACGATAGGCTTTTTGAATCGCATCCTTAGCCCAAGACCCATCACCGACATCTTTGAATTGCTTGGCCTCCCTTTTGGCTGGAGGGTTAAACGCTTTGCTAATCAAGGCCGCATATTGAGCACGGTTGATCTTATCGTTAGGTTTAAAGTTAGTGTTATCAACACCTGAAATCATACCTTCTGCCAACAATCCCTGAATAAACTCTTTCGCCCAGTGGTTTTGAATGTCGGCGAATGTGGGTATCCCGTCGTCCTGAAATTTGACAATATATTGATTGTTAATGGCGCTGACTTTGTTAGCATCCACCAAGGCTTGATAAACCATCGCAGCTACTTCAGCACGGGTGGCATTGCGAGTGGGGTTGAGTTGCTTGATATTGCTGTGATTTACGATAATTTCTTTTTTGGTTGCGGTTTTGACAGCGTCAATGGCGTAGGTAGGAATGGAACCGCTGTCATCGTAGGCTTGTAAGGCATTGGGGCTAGAAGCCGTTAAGTCTAACCCATTCACCAGTGAAACAATGATTTGGGCACGCTGAACCTTGTCTGTGGGTTTGAATGTCCCCCCAGGGTAGCCAGACAGGAATCCACCACGATAGGCTTGTTTAATCTTTTCGTAAGCCCAATAATTGGAAGCAACATCAGTGAAATCCTTGGCTGCCCTTTCAGCTTGAGGATTGAACGCGTTTACCAACAAGGCCGCATATTCAGCACGGGTCATGGTTTGGTCTGGCTTAAAGCTGCCATCACCAAAGCCACTAATGTAGCCTTTACTGTACAATCCCTCGATGAAATCCTCTGCCCAATGACCGGCAATATCAGTTAACTTTTTAGCTTCTCCACCACCAGGGGTTTCTCCACCACCAGGGGTTTCTCCACCACCAGGGGTTTCTCCACCACCAGGGGTTTCTCCACCACCAGGGGTTTCTCCACCACCAGGGGTTTCTCCACCACCAGGGGTTTCTCCACCACCAGGCCCAATAACGATCGCGTCCTCAATTGAAACTGGACCACTGGCTTTTGTGGCAACTAACTCATTGCCCACTGAAATCAGCTCAACCGTGGTGTAATTTTTTAAATCAAACTCACCGTTGTTACGCAGTGCGTTTCCCCCTGGGTCTCCTGCGGTTCCCAAATCTGGCAAACCCTTCCCAGAAACTGACAGACCAAATCTCTCGTTGTTTTCAATCCGATTCCCACGCAGTATCGGTCGAGCGTCCCCAGAAACCACTATCCCAAAGATGTTTTGAGAGGTTGTGTTATCCACCAGCCTGGGCGCTGCATTACCATCAACAGCAATGCCATTACCCATTTTTATACAGGTATTGCCTTGGATGTTCCCTTTGGCATCCCTGGTAATCGATATCCCTTGACCCTCTATACCACTACCAATGAAATTATTATCTTTAACGTCTGGTGTGGCTTCACCTGTGACATTAACCCCTTCACGATTGCACTCTTTAAAGGTACAATTAGCAACCATAGGGCTACCAGACTCAATCCAGGCACCAGTACCTCGGCGCTCACGATTGGTCATGGTTACTCCCCTGAGCTCGGTATCCTTAGCTAGGATCAGGGTCACGTTTTGACCACCACCGAAACGGGTGTTGAACAATCCGTTGCCTTCAATTAAGATATCCTTGCCTTTGTTTGCTTCATCCCCTATAATTTTTACACCAGAGGGAGCTTTCAGCGGAAAGGTTTCACCACTGCCAGTATTATAAGTACCAGGTTTTAGTTGAATCTGGTCACCTGATCCAGCTGAATCAAATGCTTTGGTAATAGTTTTAAAGGGCGTAGATTCGCTACCATCAGCGCTATCACTTCCAGTAGCTGGATTGACGTATAGAGTTGCCATAATTTAGGATTACCTAAAACGCTTAAGAACACAGCAAAACGGCGGTGTCACCCATCAGAGGGTTCACCACTTGCTAATTTCCTGAGCAGGAGGCTAGCATTCTTTAGAAATACTCTTAAGAATTGTTACCTAGATAGTGTGCCTGCTTTTACTGCCTATATCTCACAGTTTAAGCTCGATTTTCATTAAATGTCCATATTAATTAATCCTTACTCTTTAGCCCTTAGTCTTTAGCTAAGACCGCGAGAAGCCCCACAACGAAAATGCGCAGCATGAGTGTGGGATGAATCGCGGAGCTGGAACTTTGATCAACAGCCTGAAAAACGTTATACTAAAAATAGTAGGGAAAACAAATTAAGAGCTAACCGCCACCTACGTGCTTAAAAATAGAACTTATTGTATTGTTCCGGTGCGGAGGGGCATCCCGTGTCGTCAATAAAGCTTGCCGAGTATCCGTTCGCGCAGCGTCGGCGAAAGCCGATACCGTTGGGTGGAGTTGGCAAGAAGCCCACACTGTAATCTCTGATGAGCGTGTGGGAGTATGTCACTCCTTAGTGCTTTGACTTTGGTCTTGGTGATTAGTGCTTTTCCGAAATTGACTAACAGATTGACAAACATCAGGTCTCCTGGCAGCTACCGAGCATCAAGTAGAAAGCACCAAGCACGAATTACCAAGCACCAATGACTAATGACTAATGAGACTTAAGCCGATTTGCTCTGGATTTCCTGTTCTGGCAAGGTCAGAATCTCTACGCCGTCAGCAGTGACCACTACAGTGTGTTCAAATTGGGCAGAAAGTTTGCGATCGCTTGTTAGAGCTGTCCACTTATCAGCTAGAATTTCCACTTCGTAGGTACCTTCGTTAATCATTGGCTCGATAGTGAAAACCATACCAGCCCGGAGGCGTTTTCCTTTCCCTCTAGTGCCATAGTGAGGAATTTGGGGAGCTGTATGGAAAATCTTGCTAATCCCGTGTCCAACAAAGTCTCGCACTACGGAAAAGCCGTTGGACTCGGCATACTCTTGGATAGCAGCACCAATATCGCCAACTCTTGCTCCTGGCTTGACCTCAGCAATACCACGCATCATACACTCTTCAGTAACTTCCACCAGCTTTTTTGCTAGGGGTGAGGGGGTACCAACAAAAAAGGTTCTAGAGGTATCCCCGTGATATCCATCCAGCTTTGGTGTTACGTCAATATTAATGATGTCCCCATCTTTAAGGATTTGCTTACCGTTAGGGATACCGTGACAGACAACTTCATTGATACTAGTACAGATAGATTTAGGAAAGCCCTGATAACCTAAGGGAGCACTGATTGCCCCATGCTCTTTTGTCCAGCGTTCCGCTTCATCATTAATCTCTAGGGTGCTTACCCCTGGCTTAACCATGGGTTCTAAATGGTCTAACAGTGCAGTGGCTAAGCGTCCAGCAAGACGCATTTTAGCTATTTCTCTACTGGATAAGATGACAATTCGTTCAGCTGCCATGAGTTTTTATTCCGTCAATTACCCCAAAAATTGGGAAAAATTATACTATTTGTTGTTTTTTTAATTGTACAATAATATGATCGCTCATTAACGCCGGTCGGCTTGAGAGCAATCGGTGAAGTATATAGCGCTACGCGCAATGGCAAGAGGCAAGAGGCAAGAGGCAAAAGTTTACTACACAAGGTTTTCAGCTTGTATCAATGTCAAACACTTTAATGGGTAGTGCTATATTGTGGGTTTTAGGGAATCGGGAATCGGGAATCGGGAATTGGGAATCGGGAATCGGGAATCGGGAATCGGAAACTTCGGATCAGGTAAAAATGCTATGTACCTCTTTTGTTTGCTATCCAAAGCCTTAATTTTTCAATAGAATAGGTCAGTTGATAAGACCAAGTAGGAGTTGATTGTGGAGGTCAAAGCCGCAGTAGCTTTTGAAGCAGGCAAGCCTTTATCCATTGAAACGGTTCAGGTAGGGGAACCTAAGGCGGGTGAGGTGATGGTGGAAATTAAAGCAACCGGAGTATGCCATACCGATGCCTATACCCTGTCTGGCGCAGATCCAGAAGGACTATTTCCAGCCATTCTAGGACATGAGGGAGCAGGTGTAGTGGTTGAGGTGGGTGAAGGGGTGACTAGCGTCGAGGTAGGAGACCATGTGATTCCCCTCTATATCCCTGAGTGCCGTCAGTGTGAATACTGTTTAAGTGGTAAAACCAATCTCTGTCAGGCAATTCGGAATACCCAAGGACGTGGTTTAATGCCCGATGGTACCAGTCGCTTCTCTGTCAATGACAAAATGCTCCATCATTACATGGGCACATCCACCTTTGCTAACTATACCGTACTGCCAGAAATCGCAGTAGCAAAAATCCGCAAAGATGCTCCCTTTGATAAAGTTTGTTACATCGGTTGCGGAGTTACAACCGGTATTGGTGCTGTGATCAATTCCGCTAAAGTTCAACCAGGTTCGAGAGTGGTGGTATTTGGACTTGGGGGAATTGGTTTGAATGTGATCCAAGGCGCACGGATGGTGGGTGCTAGCCAAATTGTAGGTGTTGATATTAATCCTAAGAAACAACAACTTGCGGAAAAATTCGGCATGACGGATTTTGTCAATCCTAATGAAATAGAGGGCGATTTAGTCCCTTACATTATTGATTTAACTAAAGGGGGCGCTGATTATAGTTTCGAGTGTATTGGTAATGTTAAGGTGATGCGCCAAGCTCTAGAATGTTGCCACAAAGGTTGGGGTGAATCTATTATTATCGGTGTCGCCGGTGCTGGAGAAGAAATCAATACTCGACCTTTTCAATTGGTGACTGGACGGGTCTGGCGAGGTACAGCTTTTGGGGGAGCTAAAGGACGCACGGATGTTCCTAAAATCGTAGATTGGTATATGGAAGGTAAGATTAATATTGATGACATGATTACCCATGTCATGCCCTTAGAACAAATTAATGATGCCTTCGATTTGATGCATCAGGGTGAGTCGATTAGGAGTGTGGTTACCTTTTGATAGTTGAATGCGATCGCGTACGCACCAAAGACTAGTGAAAATCACCAAACTGTTTTTGCCCGCCGGAAAATTATAACGGGCAATATGCCCGTTCCACCGGAAAATTATAACGGGCAATATGCCCGTTACACCGGAAAATTATAACGGGCAATATGCCCGTTCCACGCAGTAATGATGCCCGTTCCACGCAGTAATGATGCCCGTTCCAGGCACTAATGGGGTGTGGGCTAGCTTTAGCATGCATGCCTATTCCCGTTTTCCCATTCCCTATTCCCTACACCCTAAACCCTAAACCCTACACCCTACTCCCTACTCCCTACTCCCTATTCCTCACAACCAATTTCCCAGCAAAATAAAAGCGGACCAGTACAACGGGTGATTAAATGCCTCGCTCTGCAACAGCTCCTGTTGAGCTTGTCGCAAAGCTTCTGCCTTGGTAACCTGGCCTGTGGCTAACCTCTGATAGAAGCGAGTCATTAACTCTGTAGTGGCTAGATCGTCCACAGTCCAGAGACTGGCAAGGGTACTGCGTGCCCCCCCACGCACGGCGATACCAGCCAAGCCCAACGCGGCTCGGGAGTCTCCTGCGGCTGTCTGACAAGCACTGAGGACGAGTAATTCAATGGGATTTTCTTGCTTTTGATCCGCTGAGATCAGAGTATTTAACTCATTGAGATTAATCACGTCATCCCAGGTCAGCAGAAACGTTTCTTCCGCTACTGAACTAAATTCACCATGAGTGGCGAGATGAACAATTTCGTAACTAGAGGTATTAACTTCTGTATTAAAGTTGGATTCAGTAAAGGACTCATTGAGTAGAATCAATGAAGGAATTTGACCCTTGATATTCTCTAATTCCACTTTCACCCCAGGAAGTGCTCCGAAATTAGGACGATGGGGACGAACTTCCGTCACTCCAGCAGTGAGAACTGAAACGTTTTGTCTGACTAAAGCTTTAGAGTCGATTAATTGTAAACTAGGTGCTACGGCAATATTATAGTTCTCAATTAAATGGTCTTCTCCGTCATAAAGCACCGACATGGGAAGATCGCGCAGAGCCCCATCTGGTATAAATACTAGGGTGAAGATATTACTCTTGGCTAATTCTGCTTCAATCGGACCGATTAACCAGTCGTGTATTGTTTGTAAGTTGTCCTTTCTCAGCACTCGCCAAGGGCTAGTAATATTTATCTTTACCGAAGCCAGTAGTTTTTCTATTTCTGCTTGAGGTAAGTTCGTAGTAATCTGGCGCAGGGGTTGTCCCGGCAAAGTTACAATTACTTCCAGGCGGTCTGGTAAGATAATGGTATAGAAGATAGCAGCGTTGGGGTCAATTTCGTCGATATTAACGGGTTTAGCATCTAAACAAGCATCCCGAAAGAAGTTGTCTAGTTCTGCTAGTTGTAGGGATTCAATTACATCTCGTGCTTGTTTGAGGTTTTCTTGAGATGCATTGGGTTCCAGCAGTAGTCCTACTAATTCTCGGTAGACTGGTTCAACGCTTTCTCTAAACCCAAACTGAATATCGCTACTAATGGCGACTAGGTCGCTACGGATAGATTTGAGGGTTTGCACGGATTGAGAATAGGCTGCGATCGCGTTTTTCTGATCCTGTTTTAGATTGAGGATTCTGCCCAGTTGCCATTGCCATTGATAGGCTAAATCGGGAGCCTGGATTTCTTGAGCAATTAGTAACGCTTTTTCGGTTAAGTTTTCCGCTTCCTCAAGACGTGATTGCTGTTCGTATAAGCTTCCCAAGTTACCAATAGCTTCAGCTTCCCCTCGTTTATCTCCTAAATTCCTAGCCAGCTTAATAGCATCAGCGAGATGAGTAGCAAGGGCGTTGGGAGTTGTGAGTTGGGAGTTTTTAGTTTTTGACAGAGTCTTGGCTAGATTAATTCTAGCATTGATTGCTGTTTTACTGGGAGATAATGTGGTTAATGTATACTCTATAGCTGGCAATAACGCTCTAGCTTGTGACCACTCTTGTTTAGATATCTCTTGTTTAGATATCAATACACTCAGTTGATTTAATTGCCCTTGAATCTTAAGATCAGGTAAGGGAGATTCCTTCACAACCCGTTGATAGAACTCTATTGCGTCTTCTGTGTCTCCTTTTAATCTAGCGGTATTTCCTAAACTGAGCAGATTGTCAGCAATCAACGTCTGATCTCGTAAGTTTTCCGCTATGGCTAAACTTTGTTGTAAAATTGCTTTAGAGTCTTTGAATTTCCCGACTCGGCGCAGCACATCACCTAGGTATTGGAGGGCGGTACTTTTCAGGATGCTATCCGGTTGGTTTTGGAGAGTTTCCTGGATTTGAGTCAAGGTTTTAGTGGCTTGATTATACAACCCTAATACTCGTAAGGCTTGCACCTCGTAAATCTGACTTTCTGTTAATCTAGTTAAGTCTCCGATATCTTGATAGATAGCACTCGTTTGCTGCCAAGTCGATAAGGCTTTTTCCCCTTGACCTAGAGATAAGTATACTTGTCCTTGGACTTCTAGGATTTGGGCTTGTAATTGTTGACGTTCTTTGGGATTAGGAAGTTTTTCTAGTTGGCTGAAACCCTGGGATAGTGTTTGTTTAGCTTGGTCTAGGTCTCCCAAGGTTTGATAAACTAACGCGAGATTGACTAAGGAATTAATTTCACCAATAATGTCCCCACTATCGGTGTAGTTATTAATAATTTGCTCCAACAACGGGATAGCCTCTTGGTATTGACCTGTTTCATAGAGGTGTTGGGCTTGTTGTTCTGGAGAATCGGAAATCGGGAATCGGAACCCACCCCTAACCCCTCCCAGGAGGGGAACGGGAATCGGGAATCGGGAATTGGGTGTGATTGCTGGAGAATTTGATAATGCTTTACCCGATGGCAAGAAGCAGGTTAATGCGATGGCAATTACAAATGATAGTTTTTTCATAATAATTAAGGGAATAGAGAATAGAGCGAGCCTTTTGATGGTGCGTTACGGGGCTACTGGCTACGACCTTGAATATCATGGCAATCCCTCCCCTAACGCACCCTACGCACTACTCCTCCCTGCTCCCTATTCCCTTTTCCCGAATGACAATCAAGATTGGGAAATATCTGCTCAACAGGAGTTCCGTTAAACGGTTGCGCCGTCAGAATAATGGTGCCATCCTTTGCTACTACCCAGCCTTGGGCTTCGATAATCACTTTTTTGTCTTGAGAGCGTCTCACTGAGGATTGCGCTTGTAATGGTTGTCTGGTGCTGGGTAACCTAGGACGAGTTCGCCACCTGACTGTTCTGTGGGCATTAATCACTGGATCCTCTGGAGTCGGTGGTAATCCGCCTTTGCCGGTAATGGTAAAGGAACTGCCGCCAGCAATCCGATCATTCTCAAAGCCACAAAGGTCATTGGCGAGGATTGCTTCTGCATCCACCAGGATTCCTGGCAATTCGTTTAAGCCTGAGGTGGGGTCTACCTGGGAGATGTTGAGAATTACCTCACCGTTGAAGGATGAGCCAAGGTTGGAAGTAGAAGTGATGTCATTGTCTGGAGTTGGACGGTCTCGAAACTCTAAACCAAAGATACCTTTGGCATTAATCTCAACACGACCTCCTGAACCTTCTTCAGCATTGGCGGTGATGTCGCTATCTCCGAGACCGACTAGGGTATCAGTATTAATTGTGATATTTCCCCCAGTGGTTGTATCCTTAGCATCAGTTAGAATCTTGCTTTCGTTGAGGAGTCGGATGTCACGGGAAAAGAGTTTAATCTTGCTGTTATCTCCTCCTGCTGTTTCTGCTGTGATCCTGCCATTGTTGTCAAGGAAGATGGAGTTGGCATTAATCTTTACTTCGCCTGCTAAAGTTCTCGGTTGAGTGCTTCTAGCACTAACAAATGCTCCATCAGAGATTATTAACTTGTCAGTGGTAATATTCAAAAACTTTCCGGCATTTCCTTTCCCAAGAGTTTGAGTAGTCAAGCGGCTGCGAAAATCTCCATCGGCTGAGGTACCAATGACTTGAACAGATTCAGAGGCATCCACTCTCAAATTTCCGGCGTTCCCTTCACCAAAAGTTCCAGCTGAAACAACTGCTCCATCAGAGACAATTAACTGCCCAGTGGTAATACTCACATCTCCGGCATTTCCTGTTGCTTTTTGATTAGCTTGAGTAGACAAGCCGCTGCGAGACCGACCCGAGGCTGAGGTACCAATGACTTGAACAGATTCAGAGGCATCCACAGTTAAATTTCCGGCGTTCCCTTCACCAAAAGTGCTAGTTGAAACACTTGCTCCATCAGAGACGATTAACTGCCCAGTAGTAATACTCAAATTTTGGGCATTTCCTGTGCCTTGAGTTTGAGTAAACAAGCCGCTGGGAAACTTACCATTGGGTGTCCTACCAATCAGTTGAACAGTTGAGTCTGCATCTACAGTTAAATTTCCCCCATCTCCTTCACTAAAAGTGCCAGCTGAAACAACTGCTCCATCAGAGACGATTAACTCCCCAGTGGTAATAATCAAATCTCCCGCTTTTCCTTTCCCAAGAGTTTGAGTAGTCAAGCGGCTGCGAAACCCACCATTGGCTGAGGTACCAATCACTTGAACCTTTGAGTCCGCATCCACTGTCAAATCTCCACCGTTCCCTTCACCAAAAGTGCCAGCTGAAACTTGTGCTCCATCAGATACAATTAACTCCCCAGTGGTAATGTTCAACTCTCCTGCATTTCCCGTGCCTTGAGTTTGAGTAAACAAGCCGCTGAAAATCCCACCCGAGGCTGAGGTTCTAATCACTTGAACCTTTGAGTCTGCATCTACAGTTAAATTTCCCCCGTCCCCTTCACCAAAAGTGCTAGCACTAACTCGTGCTCCATCTTTAACAATTAACTCCCCAGTGGTAATCTTCAAATCTCCGGCATTTCCTGTTGCTTCTTGATTAGCTTCAGTAAACAAGCCACTGGGAAATCGACCATCGGCTGAGGTACCAATCACTTGAACAGATTCAGAGGAATCCACTGTCAAATTTCCCCCGTTCCCTTCATCAAAAGTGCTAGTTGAAACTTCTGCTCCATCTTTGACAATTAACTCCCCAGTAGTAATCTTCAATTCTCCGGCATTTCCTGTTGCTTCTCGATTAGCTTGAGTAACCAAGCCGCTGACAGACCTACCATCGGCTGAGGTACCAATCAATTGAACAGATTCAGAGGCATCCACTGTCAAATTTCCGCCGTTCCCTTCATCAAAAGTGCTAGCACTAACTCGTGCTCCATCTTTGACAATTAACTCCTTAGTGGTAATACTCACATCTCCCGCTTTTCCTGTCCCTTGAGTTCGAGTAAACAAGCTGCTGAGAATCCCACCCGAGGCTGAGGTACCAATCAATTGAACAGATTCAGAGGCATTCACGGTCAAATCTCCCCCCTGTCCTGAGCCGGATACATTGGCAAATATCCGAGAACCACCCTCAAGGCTGAGCTGAGAAGCCTCAACCACTATCCCACCGCCATTCTCACTTCCCAGGGTACCTACAAAAATCGAAGAGCGATCGCGTAAACTGACATTAGCCCCCCGCAATTGGATACTGCCACCACCAAAGCCAGTGGTAGTGACAAAAGCACCCCCGGACAAACTAATATCCTGAAACTCGTTAACTCCTGAATAATCCAATACAAAACTAGTATCCGTTGGGGTCAGCTTCACCATACCATTAGCACCAACACTCCCCAGCTCAATCCGTCCATCTAATACACTTATATCACCACCAGGAATATTGACATCACCACCAATTAGCCCTAAGGTTTGACCATTTCGTACCTCAAGCCCAAAACCAAAAACAGAAAAAGATTCATTAGTAATACTCCCGGGATTGGATCCATATTGCAACCCAGATGGAATATTAATGGTCAACAACGGTTTATCATTGGGATTTTTAGTGCTGAAAACTGTGCCATCGTCAAACAACACACTATCAGCAGTACTCCCAAAAAATGACCCTCCCACATCTAGTCTGCTAGTGAGACCGAAGACAATACCATTGGGATTAATCAAAAATAAATTAGCATTTCCCAATACCCCTAGAGTCCCCAAAATATTGGAAACATTTGGTCCAGTTACCCGACTCAGGATGTTGGCAACTCCAGCAGGATTATCAAAATAAACTCGCCCAAACTCCGCCACATTAAAATCCGAAAAGCTGTGGAATAGATTACTGTCTCTAATCGCCCCACCTTCAATTAAATCTATTACAATCCCGTTAATATTCAGATTGGTTACTACAGAGCTTTCATTGCCCAGGGTATTATCTGGGGTAATTTGCCCTAATGCCGTAGTTGCAGCCAGTAGAGAATACAGCACAACGCTACTTGCTGGCACCAGTCGGGAAATCCGAGCTTTCATGTTAATCAATAAGCTACCGAGTTCTCGAATTATTTCATAAAATAAATTCCAGCTTGATTGATTTACAAACTCTTCATCAAGACTTTACTTAAAATTAACAATAACAGGTAGCAGGGAGCAGGGAGCAGGGAGCAGGGAGTAGGGAGCAGGTAAGTAGAGTAGGGTGGGCAAAGTAATCATTTCATGACCAATCAAAATAACCAAACTGTGTCTTGATGCAGTCGCTCATGGGGGAAACCCCCAAGACCGCGCTGCATCGCTTTTTGCCCACCCTACAAGCTTTTGCCTCTTGCCTTTTGCCTCTTGCCTTTTGCCTCTTGCCTTTTGCCTCTTGCCTATTCCCTACTCCCTACACCCTACACCCTACTCCCTACACCCTAATTTTCACAACCAATTTCCCAGCAAAATAAAAGCCGACCAGTAAAAGGGGTGATTATATGCCTCGCTCTGCAACAGCTCCTGTTGAGCTTGAGCCAGAGCTTTAGCCTTGGTAACCTGGCCTGTGGCTAACTTCTGATAGAAGCGAGTCATTAACTCTGTAGTAGCTAGATCCTCCACAGACCAGAGACTGGCAAGGGTACTGCGTGCCCCCCCACGCACGACTACTCCAGCCAATCCCAAAGCGGCTCGGGAGTCTCCTGCCGCTGTCCTACAAGCACTGAGGACGAGTAATTCAATCGGATTTTTTTGCTTTTGATCCCCTGAGATCAGAGTATTTAACTCATTGATATTGATCTCGTCGTCCCAGGTCAGCAGAAAGGTTTCTTCCGCTACTGAACTAAATTCACCATGAGTGGCGAGATGAACCACTTCGTAACCGGAGGTATTAACTTCTGTATTGAAGTTGGATTCAGTAAAAGACTCATTGAGTAGAATCAATGAGGGAACTTCGGCGTTGATATTCTCTAATTCCACCTTCACCCCAGGAAGTGCTGCTAAATCTGGACGATGGGGACGAACTTCTGTCACTCCAGCGGTCAGAGCCGAAAAGTTTTGTTTGACTAAAGCTTTAGGGTCGATTAATTGTAAACTAGGTGCTACTGCAATACTATATTTCTCCATGGAATAGTTTTCCCCGTCATAAAGCACAGACATGGGAAGATTGCGCAGAGCCCCATCTGGGATAAATACTAGGGTGCGGATGTTACTCTTGGCTAGTTCCGCTTCAATGGGGCCGATTAACCAGTCGTGTATTGTTTGTAAGTTTTCCTTTTTCAGAACTCGCCAAGGGCTAGTAATATTGCTCTTTACCAAAGCCAGTTGTTGTTCTATTTCTGTTTTGGATAAGTTAGTGGTGATCTGGCGCAGAGGTTGTCCCGGCAAGGTGGCAATTACTTCCAGGCGGTCTGGCAAGATAATGGTATAGAAGATCGCGGCGTTAGGATCTATTTTGTCGATTTTAACGGGTTTGGCATCTAAACAAGCATCCCGAAAGAAGTTGTCTAGTTCCGCGAGTTGTAGGGATTCAATCACATCTCGTGCTTGTTTGAGGTTTTCTTGAGATGCATTGGGTTCGAGCAGTAGTCCTACTAATTCTCGGTACACTGGTTCGACGCTTTCTCGAAACCCAAACTGAATATCGCTACTAATCGCGACTAGGTCGCTACGGATAGATTGCAGGGTTTGCACCGATTGAGCATAGGCTGCGATCGCGGAGCGTGAGCTTCGGTCAATCGCACCTGTTTTATCCTGTTTTAGGTTGAGGATTCTGCCCAGTTGCCATTGCCATTGATAAGCTAAATCGGGAGCATTGACTTGTTGAGCAATGAGTAACGCTTTTTCGGTTAAGTCTTGGGCTTCATCAAGACGTGATTGCTGTTCGTATAATGTTCCCAAGTTACCGATGGCTTGTGCTTCCGCTCGTTTATCGCCTAAATTCCTAGCCAGCTTAATAGCATCAGCCAGATAAGTAGCCAGCTCCTTGGGAGTTGTCAGTTGTGAATTTTTACCTTTTAATAGGCTTTTGGCTAGCTTAAGTCTAGCCTTGATTGCTCTTTGACTTGGATATAATGTCCTTAAGGTATTGTCGATAGCTGGCAATAACCCTCTGGCTTTTGACCAGTCTTGTTTAGCTATCAATAGACTCAATTGATTTAATTGTCCCTGAATCTTACTATCCGGTAAGGGAGATTCCTTGACAACCCGTTGATAGAAATCCATGGCGTCTTCTGTGTCTCCTTTTAATCTAGCTGTATTGCCTAAACTGAGCAGACTATCAGCAATCAAGGTCTGATCGCGTAAGTTTTCGGCTATGGCTAAACTTTGTTGTAAAATTATTTTAGAGTCTTGGAATTTACCTACTCGGCGCAGCACATCACCTAGGTATTGGAGGGCGGTAATTTTAAGTTTGGTATCGGGTTTATCTTGGATAGTTTCTGTGATTTGATTTAAGATTTTATTGGCTTGATTATACAATCCTAATACTCGGTAGGCTTGCACTTCGTAAATCTGACTTTCTGTTAATCTAGTTAAGTCTCCTATTTCTTGGTAAATAGCACTAGTTTTCTGCCAAGTCGATAAGGCTTTTTTTGACTGGCCTAGTGATAAGTATACTTGTCCTTGTACTGACAAAATTTGGGCTGTTAATTCTTTTTTTTCCTTGGTTAATGGCAGTTTTAATAGTTGGATAAAACTCTGGGATAGTGTCTGTTTAGCTTGTGCCCATTCTCCCAATCTTTGATAAACTAAAGCGAGATTGACTAAGGAATTAATCTCACCAATAATGTCCCCACTATCCCTGTAGTTACTAATCATTTGCTCCAACAACGGTATCGCCTTTTGATATTGACCAGTTTCATAAAGTTGTTGGGCTTTTTGGTCTAGGGAATCGGGAATCGGGAATCGGGAATTGGGAGTCGGGAGTCGGGAGTCGGGAATCGGGAATCGGGAATCGGATGTGATGACAACAGAATTTGATAATGCTTTACCCGATGCTAGGAAGCACGTTAGTGCGATGGCAATTAGAAATGATAGTTTTTTCATAATAATTAAGGGAATAGAGAATAGAGCGAGCCTTTTGATGGTGCGTTACGGGGCTACTGGCTACGACCTTGAATATCATGGCAATCCCTCCCCTAACGCACCCTACGCACTACTCCTCCCTGCTCCCTGTTCCCTGTTCCCTATTCCCTCTTCCCACATGACAATCAAGATTGGGAAATATCTGCTCCACAGGAGTTCCCCTAAAGGGATGGGCGGTCAGAATAATCGTGCCATCCTTTGCTATTACCCAGCCTTGGGCTTCGATAATCACTTTTTTTTCTTGGAGAGGGTGTCTTGATGCTTGCTGCGGTAATTGCTGTAATGCTTGTCTGCTGCTGGCTAAGCCAGGACGAGTTCTCCAGCTCACTGTTCTGTCAGTATTAATCACTGAATCGTCTGGAGTTGGTGGTAAACCCCCTTTGCCGGTAATGGTAAAGGAACTGCCGCCAGCAATCCGATTATTTTCAAAGCCACAAAGGTCATTGGCCAGGATAGCTTCTGCATCCACCAGGATTCCTGGCAATTCGTTTAAGCCTGAGGTGGGGTCTATCTGGGTGATGTTGAGGATTACGTCACCGTTGAAGGATGAGCCACGATTGGAGGTGGAAGTAATGTCATTGTCTGGAGTTGGACTGTCTCGAAACTCTAAGCCAAAGATGCCTTTGGCATTAATCTCAACACGACCTCCTTCCCCTTCGTCAGCATTGGCAATGATGTCGCTATTTCCGAGACCGACTAAAGTATCAGTATCAATTTCTATATTTCCGCCAGTTGTTGTATTCTGAGCTTCAGTTATAATCAAGCTTTCGTTCAGGAGTCGGATGTCACGGGAAAATAGTTTAATCTTGCTATTGTCTCCTCCTGCTGTTTCTGCTGTGATCCTTCCTTTGTTGTCAAGGAAAATGGAATGGGCATTAATCTTTACCTCCCCTGCTGTTGTATCCTGTTGAATGCTTCTAGCACTAACTTCTGCTCCATCAGAGACAATTAACTGGCCAGTGGTAATTTTCAACAACTCTCCCGCATCTCCTTTCCCTTCAGTTTCAGTAAACAAGCCACTGGGAAACTGACCATCGGCTGAGGTACCAATTAGTTGAATAGTCTCCTTGGCATCCACACTCAAGGTTCCCCCGTCCCCTTCACCCCTGGTGCGAGCTGAAACTCTTGCTCCATCTTTGACAATTAACTCCCCAGTGGTAATACTCAAATCTCCTGCTTTTCCTTTTGAGCCTGGATTAGTTTGAGCAAACAAGCCGCTGCGAAACCGACTATCGGCTGAGGTACCAATGACTTCAATAGATTCAGAGGCATTGACACTCAAGCTTCCTCCGTCCCCTTCACCGCTTGTGCTAGCTGAAACTCGTGCTCCATCAGAGACCATTAACTTGGCAGTGGTAATACGTGTTTCTCCCGCATTTCCTTTCCCTTCAGTTGCATTAAACAAGCCGCTGGAAAACTGACCATTGGCTGAGGTACCAATGAGTTGAACAGTAGAGTCGGCATCCACACTCAAGCTTCCTCCGTCCCCTTCACCGCTTGTGCTAGCTGAAACTTGTGCTCCATCAGAGACTATTAACTGCCCAGTGGTAATACGTGTTTCTCCCGCATTTCCTTTCCCTTCAGTTTGAGTAAACAAGCCGCTGGGTAACTCACCATCGGCTCTCGTACCAATGAGTTGAACAGTAGAGTCGGCATCCACACTCAAGCTTCCCCCGTCCCCTTCACCGCTTGTGCCAGCTGAAACAACTGCTCCATCAGAGACCATTAACTGCCCAGTAGTAATACTCAAATCTCCCGCTTTTCCTGTCCCGTCAGTTTGAGTAGTCAAGGCGCTGACAGACTGACCATCGACTCTCGTACCAATGACTTGAACACTAGAGTCGGCATTCACACTCAAGCTTCCTCCGTCCCCTTCACCAAAAGTGCGAGCTGAAACAACTGCTCCATCAGAGACCATTAACTTCCCAGTGGTAATATTCAAATCTCCCGCATTTCCTGTCCCAAAAGTTTGAGCAAACAAGCCGCTGAACAACCGACCATCGGCTGAGCTACCAATCACTTCAACAGATTCAGAGGCATCCACACTCAAGGTTCCTCCGTCCCCTTCACCCCTTGTGCTAGCTGAAACAACTGCTCCATCAGAGACAATAAACTGCCCGGTGGTAATACGTGTTTCTCCCGGATTTCCTGTCCCAAAAGTTTGATTAAACAAGCCACTGGGAGACTGACCATCGGCTGAGGTACCAATGAGTTTAACAGTCTCCTCGGCATCCACACTCAAGCTTCCTCCGTCCCCTTCACCGCTTGTGCCAACTGAAACTTCTGCTCCATCAGAGACCATGAACTGCCCAGTGGTAATACTCACATCTCCCGCATTTCCTTTCCCAAAAGTTCGAGCCAACAAGCCACTGGCAACCCCACCCGAGGCTGAGGTACCAATGACTTCAACAGATTCAGAGGCATCCACACTCAAGGTTCCCCCGTCCCCTTCACCCCTTGTGCTAGCTGAAACAACTGCTCCATCTTTAACAATTAACTGCCCAGTAGTAATACGTGTTTCTCCCCCATTTCCTGTCCCTTCAGTTTGAGCAAACAAGCCACTGCGAAACCGACCATCGGCTGAGATACCAATGACTTGAACAGATTCAGAGGCATCCACACTCAAGCTTCCTCCGTCCCCTTCACCAAAAGTGTTAGCTGAAACAAATGCTCCATCTTTAACAATTAACTGCCCAGTGGTAATACGTGTTTCTCCCCCATTTCCTGTCCCAAAAGTTTGAGTCAATAAGCGGCTGCGAATCCGACCATCGGCTGCGGTACCAATGAGTTTAACCGTAGAGTCGGCATCCACTGTCACATTTCCCCCGTCCCCTTCACCAAAAGTGCTAGCTGAAACTTCTGCTCCATCAGAGACCATTAACTCCCCAGTGGTAATACGTGTTTCTCCCGCTTTTCCTGTCCCTTGAGTTCGAGCAAACAAGCCGCTGCGAATCCGAACATTGGCTGCGGTACCAATGAGTTTAACAGTCTCCTCGGCATCCACACTCAAGCTTCCTCCGTCCCCTTCACCCCTTGTGTCAGTTGAAACTCTTGCTCCATCTTTGACAATTAACTCCCCAGTAGTAATACTCACATCTCCCCCATTTCCTGTTGAGCCTGGATTAGCTTGAGCAAACAAGCCGCCGACAATGCGACCATTGGCTGAAGTACCAATGAGTTTAACCGTAGAGTCCGCATCCACTGTCAAATTTCCTCCGTCCCCTTCACCAAAAGTGTTAGCTGAAACTCTTGCTCCATCAGAGACAATTAACTCCTCAGTGGTAATACTCACATCTCCCCCATTTCCTGTCCCAGAAGTTTCAGCAAACAAGCCGCTGGGAAACCGACCATCGCCTGAGGTACCAATGAGTTTAACCGTAGAGTCCGCATCCACTGTCAAATTTCCTCCGTCCCCTTGACCAACAGTGTTAACTGAAACTCTTGCTCCATCAGAGACAATTAACTGCCCAGTGGTAATACTCACATCTCCCCCATTTCCTGTTGCTCTTGGAAGAACTCGGGCTCCCAAAACGCTGGGTCTACCATCAGGCGATACACCAATTACTCGAACAGATTCAGTGGCATCCACTGTCAAATCTCCCCCCTGTCCTAAGCCAGTTACATCCGTAGTTATCCTAGAACCACCCTCAAGACTCAACTGTGAAGCCTCAACAACTATCCCACCGCCATTCTGACTTCCCAGGGTATTCGCAAAAATAAAAGAGCGATCGCGTAAACTCACATTACTCCCCTGCACCTGGATACTGCCACCACCAATGCCACTGGTCTCAACTCTAGCCCCCTCGGACAAACTAATATCCTGAAACTCTTGAACTGGTGAATAATCCAAAATAAAACTACTATCCGTTGGGGTCAGGTTCACCACAGCATTAGAACCAACACTCCCCAGTTCAATGCGTCCATCTTTTGCAGTTAAATTACCACCAGGAATAGTAATGTCACCACCAATCAGCCCTAAGGTTTTACCATCTGGTACCTGAAGACCATTAATTCGTTCCCCAAACTTACGACGACGAAGAGACTGATTAGTGATACTCCCTGGATTGGAACCATATTGCAACCCAGATGGAATATTAATCGTTAATAACGGTTTATCATTGGGATTTTTAGCACTGAATACTGTGCCATCTTCAAACAACACACTATCAGCAGTACTCCCAAAAAATGAACCTCCTAGATCTAGTCTGCTATTGGGGCCAAAGAAAATACCGTTTGGATTTATCACAAACAAGTTAGCATTTCCCAACACCCCTAGAGTCCCTAAAATATTGGAAACATTAGTTCCAGTTACCCGACTCAGGATGTTGGCAATTCCAGCAGGATTAGCAAAATAAACCCGCCCCATCTCACCCACATTGAAATCTGAAAAGCTGTGGAAGAGATTGCTTTCTCTAATCGCCCCACCTTCTATCAAATCGGCTAGGGCACCCTTAACATCGACATTGGGAGTTACTACAGAGCTGACCTTCCCCAGGGTATTATCTGGGGTAATTTGTCCTAATGCTGTAGTTGCACCCAGTAAAGAACACAGAAGAACGCTACTTGCTTGCACAAGTCCGTAAACCCGAGGTTTCATGTTACTAAAAATGAGCTACCGAATTGCTATAATTATTTCATACAATTCTGTTTTATTCTGTTAATTTTTATTAGGCCAATATGGCAGTTTTAAATTGGGTGAGGGGCATTTTTTAGTTTAGGTAATCGGTAATTGGGAATAGGCAATTGGGAATAGGTAATTGGGAATATAGCAATTCTACGACTTGTGAGGTACAAATTTCTGGTTTTTAGGGAGCAGGGAGCAGGGAGCAGGGAGCAGGGAGCAGGGAGCAGGGAGCAGGGAGCAGGGAGCAGGGAGCAGGGAGCAGGGAGCAGGGAGCAGGGAGGAGCAGGGAGCAGGGAGCAGGGAGCAGGGAAGAGCTAAGAGGGAAGAGGGAAGAGCTAAGAGGGAAGAGGTAAAAACTAATGTGTACCTCATGAGTCCTAGAAACGCTATAGGTAATTGGGAATAAGGAATCGGTAATTGGGAATCGGGAATCGGGAATCGGGAATCGGGAATCGGCAATTGGGAATCGGGAATCGGGAATCGGGAATCGGGAATCGGTAATCGGTAATCGGGAATCGGGAATCGGTAATCGGGAATCGGTAATCGGTAATCGGGAATATATCAAAGTAATAATAGTTGATTATTTCAGTACTGAAATTGATGGTTATCACATCCGATATTAAGTTTTTTTGTACTGGTTCAAGAGCTCAGCAAAAGGCATTTGATAAAAAGCAATAATAAAGAGGGTTTTCAGGGAATCAGCATCAAAAAAGACTTTACTTGATATAGCCTTTTTAGTTGAGATGTAAACATAGGATTGATAGAAAAAGCGATGCAGCTCCCGACTCCCGACTCCCGACTCCCTACTCCCTACTCCCTACTCCCTACTCCCTTTTCCCTGTTCCCTGTTCCCTATTCCCTCTTCCCGAATGACAATCAAGATTGGGAAATATCTGCTCCACAGGAGTCCCGTTAAATGGTTGCGCTGTCAGAATAATGGTGCCATCCTTTGCTATTACCCAGCCTTGGGCTTCGATAATCACTTTTTTGTCTTGACGGGGTCTGACTGACGGTTGCGCTTGTAATGGTTGTCTGGTGCTGGGTAACCTAGGACGAGTTCGCCACCTCACTGTTCTGTGGGCATTAATCACTGGATCCTCTGGAGTCGGTGGTAATCCGCCTTTGCCGGTAATGGTAAAGGAACTGCCCCCAGCAATCCGATTGTTCTCAAAGCCACAAAGGTCATTGGCTAGGATTGCTTCTGCATCGACCAGGATTCCTGGCAATTGGTTTAAGCCTGAGGTGGGGTCTACCTGGGAGATGTTGAGGATTACCTCACCGTTTAAGGATGGGCCACTATCGGAGGTGGCAGTGATGTCATTGTCCTTTGTGAGACGGTCTCGAAACTCTAAACCAAAGATGCCTTTGGCATTAATCTCAACACGACCTCCTTCGACAATGGTAGAGTTATCTACTTCGGCTTTTAGAGCATTGGCGGTGATGTCGCTATTTCCCAGACCGACTAGGGTATCAGTATCAATAACTATATTGCCCCCATCGGTATCCTTAGCATCAGTTAGAATCAAGCTTCGGTTGAGGAGTCGGATGTCACGAGCTTCCAGGATAATATTACCTTTTGTTCCTGCTGTTTCTGCTGTGATTCTGCTATTGTTGTCAAGGAAGATGGAGTTGGCATTAATGTTTACTTCGCCTGCTGTTGTACCCTGTTGAATGCTTCTAGCACTAATACCTGCTCCATCAGAGATTATTAACTTGTCAGTGGTAATTTTCAAAAACTTTCCGGCATTTCCTGTCCTTTCAGTTTGAGTAGACAAGCCGCTGATAAACCGAGCATCAGCTGATGTACCAATCAGTTGAACCGTAGAAGAAGCATCCACAGTCAAATTTCCCCCGTCCCCTTCACCAAGAGTCCTAGCTGAAACAAATGCTCCATCAGAGACTACTAACTGCCCAGTGGTAATACTCAAATTTCCGGCATTTCCTTTTGAGCCTCGATTAGCTTGAGTAATCAAGCGACTGACAAGCCGACTATCGGCTGAGGTACCAATGATTTCAACACTAAATGAGGCATTCACACTCAAATCTCCGCCATCACCTCCACCAAAAGTGCTAGATGAAACTCTTGCTCCATCAGAGACCATTAACTTCCCAGTAGTAATACTCAAATTTCCGGCATTTCCTTCATTTCCTTTTAAGCCTCGATTAGCTTGAGTCAACAAGCCGCTGGAAAACCGACCATCGGCTGTCGTACCAATCACTTGAACCGTAGAGGAGGCATCCACAGTCAAATCTCCGCCGTCCCCTTCACCAATATTGCTAGCTGAAACAAGTGCTCCATCAGAGACCATTAACTCCCCAGTGGTAATCTTCAAATTTCCCGCATTTCCTGTCCCTTCAGTTTGAGTAAACAAGCCGCTGATAGACGACCGACCATCAGCTGAGGTACCAATCAGTTTAACCGTAGAGGAGGCATCCACAGTCAAATCTCCGCTGTCCCCTTCACCAAGAGTCCTAGCTGAAACAAGTGCTCCATCAGAGACCATTAACTCCCCAGTGGTAATATTCAACTCTCCCCCATTTCCTGTCCCAAAAGTTTGAGTAAACAAGCCGCTGAAAAATCGATTATTGGCTGAGTGACCAATCAGTTGAACAGTCGAGTCGGCATTGACAGTCAAATTTCCCCCATCCCCTTCACCAAAAGTGCTAGCTGAAACAAGTGCTCCATCTTTGAGCATTAACTCCCCAGTGGTAATACTGATATCTCCCCCATTTCCTGTTACTTCTGGAAAAACTTGGGCTGCCAAAGCGCTGGGAGTACCATCAGCAGATACACCAACCATTCGCACAGATTCAGAGGCATCCACTGTCAAATCTCCCCCCTGTCCTGAGCCGAATACAGTCGCCGTTATCCTAGAACCACCCTCAAGACTCAACTGAGAAGCCTCAACCACTATCCCACCGCCATTCTGATTTCCCAGGGTATCCGCAAAAACAAAAGAGCGATCGCGTAAACTCACATTAGCCCCCCGCACCTGGATACTGCCACCACTTTCCCCACTGGTATTGACAAAAGCAAATTCCGACAAACTAATATCCTGAAACCCTTGAACTCCCGAATAATCCAACACAAAACTCGTATCCGTTGGGGTCAGGTTAACCACACCATTAGCACCAACACCCCCCAGCTCAATCCGTCCATCCAATGCGAATAGAGCGCCATTAGGAATAGTCACCTCACCACCAATCAAGCCCAATGTTTGACCATTTGGTACCCGAAGCCCAAAAAAAGACTGATTAGTAATACTCCCTGGATTGGAACCATATTGTAACCCAGATGGAATATTAATGGTCAACAACGGTTTTTCATTGGGATTTTTTGCGCTGAATACTGTGCCATCTTCAAACAACACACTATCAGCAGTACTCCCAAAAAATGAACCTCCCACATCCAGTCTGCTATTGGGACCGAAGACAATACCATTGGGATTGATCACAAATAAATTAGCATTACCCAACACGCCTAGGGTTCCCAAAATATTGGAAACATTACCTCCCGTTACCCGACTCAGGATGTTGGCAACTCCAGCAGGATTCGCAAAATAAACTCGCCCGAACTCCGCCACATTGAAATCCGAGAAGCTGTGGAATAGATTACTGTCTCTAATCGCCCCACCTTCAATTAAATCTGCCAGGGCACCGTTAATAGTCACATTGGGGGTTACCACAGAGCTTTCATTCCCTAGGGTATTATCTGGAGTAACTTGCCCGAATGCCGTAGTTGCAGCTAGTAGAGAATACAGCACCATGCTAGTTGCTGGCACCAGTGGGGAAATCCGAGGTTTCATAGTAATCAATCAGCTACCGAATTTTTTAATTAAATCAAAAAATATATTTCAGCTTGATTGATTCAAAAACTCTTTAAAAAGATTTTACTGAAAATTAACAAAAAACCATTGAAGTCGCCCTAGCACTAGCAGGATTACGGTCTTCATTTTTGATTTAACAAACCTTTAAAAAAACTTTACTGAAAATTCACAATAACAGGGAGTAGGGACTTCGGAGCAGGGAGCAGGCAAGAGCTGAGGGGGTGACAAAAAGGCTAAAAACTAGACAGGGTATGGGGTGTGGGGTGTGGGGTGTGGGGAAAATAGAAGCGATGCAGCGCCGACCTGCGGGGGTTTCCCCCACTCGCGCTTTGCATCAAGACAGGGAATTTGGAGTGAGCCTAGGGATAACAATTGCTCCGAAAGCTGATTTAACCGTCCCGTCGCAACTCCGCCAGCTCCTGATCTTCCCCTACACCCATCACCCCACACCCCACACCCCGTAAAGCTTTTAAGGCTGTTTGTTACCCCGTCAGAGGCAAGAGGCAAGAGGCAAGAGACGAAAAATAATGTGTACCTCATAGCTATGATAAACGCTATAGATCTAGCTATAGCAATATTAGTGGGTTTTCCAGTAGTTATTGCCTTCAAAAAAAGTATAAAATACTAGCGTTTCTCGCAGTTTTATGATTATTTCAGTAGGGTGGGCAAAGTCATCATTTGGTAAGTACTTAAAACAAGTAAAATGTTTTTGCCCACCCGACAAGCTGATTATTTCAGTAGTGGGCTACTACAAGCTGATTATTTAAGTAGGGTGGGCAAAGTCATCATTTGGTAAGTACTTAAAACAAGTAAAATGTTTTTGCCCACCCGACAAGCTGATTATTTCAGTAGTGGGCTACTACAAGCTGATTATTCCAGTAGGGTGTGCAAAGTCATCATTTCGTGAGTACTTAAAACAAACAAAATGTTTTTGCCCACCCTACAAGCCCTATATTGTTATTGAAATTTTTATTGTTCATTGTTTTTTTATCAAAATATCTTTATTTATCAAATTAAATTAACAATCAAAGTAATTTAAAAACGTTAAAATTATAGCTATTACGTACTTGTTATGCTTAGAGGATATCTCCCAAGTTTTTTGATACTGAATTTTGCCCCCCTAGCCCCCCAATTCTGGGGGGAACAAGAATCAATTTGTTGCTAAAAGTCCCCCGAGCGAGGGATTGCTCGCTCGGGGGATTTAGGGGGCTTGAATGTAGCAAATGAGACTTCTCAGACAACCTCTAAATAAACACTTTGCCAAAGGGAGCCTCGGAGCAGGGCTGCATCGCTTTCTTATGCCCCACACCCCACACCCGGTCACCCCACACCCGGTCACCCCACACCTGACGTCAAAGTAAAAAACCTACCCTTATGAGCTACTCCCTACTCCCTACTCCCTCACCCAAATTAAAACTGCTATAAATGTAGACGTCTATTCACAAAATAAATTCAACTAATGATTCAAGCCTACGCAGCCCACGAACCTGGTGGAGAACTGAAGCCTTTTGAATACGATCCAGGGGTTTTGGGGGAACAGGAAGTAGAAATCAATGTGGAATACTGTGGTATTTGCCACAGCGACCTAAGTATGTTGGATAACGAGTGGGGACTAACTCAGTATCCATTTATACCAGGTCACGAGGTAGTTGGTACCGTGGCAGCATTGGGAGAGAAGGTGACCACGCTCCAAGTTGGACAACGAGTGGGACTAGGCTGGTTTTCTAAGTCCTGCATGACCTGCGAGTGCTGTATTTGACACTCCCCGTCCTGTAAGAACGGGGATTCTTAGTTCCTCGACATGCCTTAAAATTAGCTATCCTGAAAGGCAATATTTAAGCCAAATGCCCGTTAAAAACCAAACATCTAGCCTAATTTAACTAACCCCAGTGGGCTTGTCTCCCTAAGCGTTGAGTTTCCTCAGTTTCCGTGTGCCCCACGGTACGTTTAGTCTTAAAAGGTTATTTACTGGTGTTTCGGTATCCGTTAAGATCCATGGGTTTTGGCGAGGTAGCACGCTCCTCGTGTACTAGTATCGCTTTACGTCGTTATTTTAAATTGGCAGTACCGACGAATCCTACCTGTACTAGGCTACATGTTTATTATATCACATTTTAATCAAAAGCCGTCCTAGAAGGACGGGGCTTGAGACCCAAAATTTCGGTCAGAAATCTATCTCTGGTAGCCCTTCAGGCAGTCCAGTTACCATTGCCCATATGCTTGAGTTTGCTGGCCGACATGGTATTGAACCCATTACCGAAACCTTTGCATTTGACCAGGTTAATGAGGCCATGGACAAACTCCGCAATGGTAAGCCTCGTTATCGAATTGTACTTAAACATTAATACAACAAAGCAAGGCAAAAGGCAAAAGGCAAAAGGCAAAAGGGATAGATTTTGATTTCATATTTATTTTTGCGCATAGGTCTAATTGCTATCAGGACGACTGGGGAGTGTCAATAGATGCGATCGCGTCTTGGAATGCGGCTTGGAATTTGGGCAGGGCACTGGAAATCATCTCTTCGCTGGCAGTCAGGGAGATGCGGAAATAACCTGGTATTTCCTGTGGGATACTCTTAAACCGTAATAAAACAGGATAAACCCGGATTAAACGGTCAAGGTGCAATGTATTGTTGCCTGAGTAAGGGGTGGTAAGCGCAGTAATTGGAGTTAAACCTCCCGGAGACGAAACCTTAGAATAAGGCAGCCTTAATCATAAAGTTTTAACCCTTTTACCCATAGCCGACAAACCATAAAGGCTGCCTTATTCTTACGGTAACTTCTAACCACCCATCTTTCTAGGCGTTCCTCACATCCCGGGGAGGAGTTGCTTGAAAGCCTTAGTTTTGCTATGTTTACAATCAAGCCAGCCCAGCTCAACTGCATCAAGCAAACTAAGTCCCATCCCTTTCAAGTAACGCGCGGTACGACGCAACAATACTGCCTGAACCTCGGTCTTGTTCATATACCGAGTAATTTCAAAGTCCGTACCCCGAGCAAGGATGTTCAATGCAGCATTGTGGTCAGCCTGCAACACGACCCCATTGAATCTGGTAAAACTGTCTCCGCTCCGCACCCCCAACAGGGTTCCGGTCACGGAGTCAATTTGCGACGTGTAACTAGGCTGGACTTCTGTGACAACTGACCCAGTCCAATTAGCCCACTTCTGTAAGGAGTCCCGCATTTCCCCCTTCATCCAACTATTCAGTTTGCGGGACATGGTTTTGGACTGGCGTTTATTTTTTATTGGTTGTGTTAAATCTAAGGCCGTAGGCCACGCTTCGCGAACCGCAAAAACTTTCAACGATTCACCATTGAAAAGAGACTTAGAAGCGGCTCCTATAATGGCTTTAAGTTCCGATTGGTCTTGCCTATATCGCTTATTTTCCGCCTTTCTACCAAGATTATTCTTTAGTATTCGAGCAGATCTAGATGGATTGAGTTCCTCTAGCTTTCTCTGAAGTGCCCATAGTTTCCCTCTCTTGCGATTCTTGGCACATATTCGTTTCTGTTTCTTGGTAGTTTCTTTCCCCAGTCCCTTCCCATGTGCGTGACCATCCGAATCATAGAAAGCTTCGGTGTATCCCTTGTCTACTCCTACACTCTTGAGTTGAGATGGTATTTCTACGGTTCCATGGTCTACTAGAAAATGAATCTCAAATCTTTGCAAAACGTGATTATGTATCAACCGAATCTGTCCTTTCAGTTTTCGGTTAGATCTAACGATTACCTTGTTCCTTTTTCCTCTTCTCAACCCAGCTAACTCTAACTGATAAGTGTTGCGAGAAAGTTGCTTACAGGTATAACCTCCCTGTTGATAGACTATTTGGTTCTTAACCCAAGAATGCCCACGTTGGTATTCCTTCCTGACGAACCTGTGTAGTAGAGGATTTTCTAGGAAAGCTAAAGTTTTGAGCTGTCTACAAAGCTCTTTTCTTCTCTTTTGGTTGTATGTACCAGAGAACCTTTTGTAAATCCTTTTGACAACTGCCTCAGTGCAAGCTGCTTGTTGGGCTGTGATTGCTTTCGCTACATCACTGACCGTCCATTCCATTAGTTTTGAAGGTAGTCCCAGGGATTCCGGAGTCCTAAAACTCCTTACTTCTGGGTACGCCTTTTTCCAATCTAGTCCCCAATGGTTAATACTTCCGAGCTTGTTGTAGGACTCAGACCTGACGATACCCAGCTTTTTCATTACCTGCAGCAATTCAAGTTCAACCGACTTTGTCATCCCTGCCACAGGGACGACTTGAGTCGATATCCTTTTTGTTACTCCTTCTTTTCTTGGCATCGTTAGAGCTGGGTTAATCACTTCAATTATACTCTAGCGCTAAGTAAATGTCAATGTCCATTTTGTGGTATTAAATACCGATTTATCCCTATTTTTAAGGGTTTAATTGCGAGGCGTTCCAGGTAAGACAAAGACGCCGTGACTGGCCAGTAACTCGGCAAAAGCACAGTCATCTTGCCAAGGGGAGCGCACCAATAGGAAGAATGTTGCATCAGGGGTGCGGAGCTTGTAACCGATGTCCCGCAGTGCTTTGACCATCCAATCTCGCTTTTTTTGTAAATGCTCGATATTCAGGTTGAGTTGCTCCAGGTCCCCTAGAGCATACTGCATTAATACGCTAGGATAACACCAACCAAAAGCACTTTGTTGTAAGATGCCAATCACTCGCCTGATTTCTTGGGGATTGGGCATAGTGGATGGTAAAGCAATATACCCTATGCGTTGACCAGGAGCCATGAACGTCTTGCTTTGACACTCCCCGCTAATCGCGAGACGGGGATTCTTCACTCAATGATTCAACTTGCTGAACCTGACCGGAATCAAGAACAGTAGAGGCCAAATCTCCTGAAGCGTTCGGGTTTATAACCCAAGTTCCGACGTGCCCCGTCGTACTTATGGCTCTATTACGGATGTTGATGGCGGCGTTATAGTCTCTGTCAAGTTCACACCCACATTCACAGACATGAGTCCTAGTAGAAAGGGATTTATTAACAACTTCGCCACACTCAGAGCAATTTTGACTGGTATAAGCAGGATTAACTGCGACAGTTATCCTGCCAAATTTAGTTCCAAAATGCTCTAACCATTTCCTGAATTGATACCAACCTGCGTCATTAATAGACTTAGCCAGACAGTGATTTTTTACTAGATTCTTAACTCTTAAATCTTGCCTTCGGCACGCTTCGCGAACGTAGGCGACCAGGTCGTTAGACCGGATTACGCAACGTGCAAGTCTCTTTGCATGTTCTTCACGTTGCCTACTTATTTTAAGGTGCTGTCTACCTAGTTTATTAACCGCTTTGTTACGGTCGATGCCCGGTATTATCCGGGGCACCTCCGCTCCAGAACCGTGCGTGAAAGTTTCCCCTCACACGGCTCCTGGGTAAACTCGGTCTTTGACCGGCCTTTTGGCTTGCTCCAGTGTATCTGTTGGTGGCAGCTCTGGTGAACTGCTGATAAGTTCTTCGTTTTCCAGTTGTCGTGGTTTCCATCGACGTGATGAAGGTGTACAGACTCGTCTTCTAAGAACTTCAATCCACAGTGTCCACAGGAATGGTTTTGCCTTTTCAGTGCTTTGGAAGTAGCATCGGAGTAGAGTCTAGAGTTTCTCTTGCTCCAGTAGACTAAGTCACCGTCGTAAGGTGACTTAGTCCCTTTTACGTTTACGTGTTGGTTTTGTTTGTAACCTACTTTTGGGAATGCCTTTTTACATAGTTCGTTGGCCTGGTACCGATTTACTTTCTTTTCCTTTCGGAATTTTCGGTTTGCGGTCCGGTTCATGAACCATAGGCTATCCCTTGGGCTGCTCATGTCACAGCTGTTGTGGTGGTTACGCCATCCGCGAACGGTGGGTGCTAATTTCTGTGCTTTTATTTTGGCACCATAATTCGAGTTGTTGACTATGTTTTTAATCTTCTGACGGATTGCTCTGTGATTATCCTCTGAGGGAACGCATGAGAACTTTCCGTCTTTTCTGACGCGGAATCTCCACCCCAGGAAGTTAAATCCATCTGTCGCCCGTGTTAGTTTGGTCTTTTCTTCACTTATTTCCATCCCTCGGTCAGTCAAGAATTTCTTGACTTTTTCCAGTATTGTTGCTGCGTTATCTTTTGGTTTCAGTATAAACACCATATCGTCTGCGTATCGCAGGCTTGTGTGAATATCTTCTATGCCATTTAGAGCCACATTTGCTAATAGGGGGCTTACCACACCGCCTTGGGGTGTTCCTTGCTCTGGGAATTCCGGATTGATGCCCGCTTTTAAGCACCTGAAAATCCCCTGTTTTAGGCACGCGGGGGCTAGCAATCTATCCATTATTGAGCTGTGTGAGATGCGGTCAAAGCATTTCTTAATGTCTAGTTCTATGATTCTTTTATTGATTCCGTTAACGTTTGATTTCAAATGATTGAATAGACGTTTTTGGATATCCTGGGCACATCTGCCCGTTCTAAATCCATAGCTATCTGCACTGAATGTAGCTTCGTGGGCTGGTTCTAATGCAAATTTTGCTAGACATTGCCATGCTCGGTCGGCTAAGGTTGGTATCTTCAACATCCGAGTTTTCCCGTTCTTTTTACGGATTGGTTTTTCTCGTAGTCCGTCATGTTTCCAGTCGTGGCCGTGACGGTTCAATGTTTCAACCAGTTCCATGCGTTCCCTGAAATTGAGTTTTGACTTTCCGTCAATTCCAGCTGTTCTTTTACCCTTGTTTAGTTGTGTGACTTGACGTACAGCTAGGAGCTGTGCAGCACGGGATTTCAATATCAGTTTTTGTAAAGACCTAGCTTTCTTGAGGTCTCCAGCTCGAACCGCTTTGTACACTCTCTTCTGTAGGCGGAATAGGTTTTGTCGGAGTTTCTTCCACTTCTGACCTTTCCAATGTTCACTATGGTTGCCCATGTGTCTAACAATGCTCTCCATTAGTTTGTGTATTCTGAATACCCGTGGGCAGTTGTTAGCCCACATCCTACCCGGCAGTAGGGATTAGGAGTGACATCTCTTACCGTAGGTTCGACCCGCCTACAGACCTGTATTGCTGCCGTTTTTACTTGTTCCATCTGTTAGATTGTTATGACGATTTAGGGCAGTCCAATTTGCCTATTCCTTCCTCGGAGATTACGGTTATCCGCAAGAGAATACCGTGAGGATTAAGGAATCAAGTCTCGCATGTACTAGTCAGATTGCGGCTTTCCAATTAGACACTTTTTCAGGACTTTTACTACTGTTACCCATGTCGTCTCCCTGTTAGCGGCAGTGTGGCACATCTGATTTACCTCTGATTCCGCCCTGTTGCCAGCTTCACTCTGCTAGGATGTCACCTGCTCGGTGTGGCCAGATAAGGAGTCACATATCTCTTAATGGGGTGGGTTTTCACCACCATCCAACAGACAGTTAGAATTTTTGGGATTTTAACCCCGCGATTCCCTGAGTTATACCCCTCCTTTCTCAGGAGGCTCCTACTCAGAACAAGCCGCACCTTGCGGTTGGATGAGCCTTTATTTTTCCGGGAAACCCGGCGTTGATAAAACTTCAGACGTTTCTCCCCTTTCCTATAGAATCGGGGGTTGGGTTCGGAATGACCATTAGAATCTGTGTAGAACTCTTTAAGTCCTACATCCAATCCAATCATCTCGCCTGTGTGTTCTATTTCCTCTTTTACGTTAACTGCAACGCAAAATTGAACATAGTACCCATCAGCTCGCTTGACTATCCGAACCCGGTTAATTTGCTTCTTGTCGAAGCACCACAAGTCCCAGGTGCCCTTAAGCTTAAGTTTTCCAATCCCTTTCTTGTCCGTGAACGTTATCGATTTTTTGTGAGGGGATAGTTTCCACCCTGACTTCTTGTATTCGACAGAACGAGCACGCTTTTGGAACTTTGGGAAACCCTTCTTGCCTGGGATTTTCTTCTTGCAATTATCGTAGAAGTGAACAATCGATGACCATGCCCTCTCGGACGCAGCCTGACGGGCGGTAGAGTTTAATTCATTAGCAAAGGGGAATTCTTTGGCCAGTATTTTGGAGTACCGACTAAGGTCACTTTTCCCTGTCCCTTTATTGTCCAACCACAGACGGATGCAACTATTTCGGATGAACTTAACCGTCCGAATGGCTTCGTCTATTGCTAAATACTGGGATTCTTTACCTTTGGCTTTGAACTCTAGAATAATCACCCAATCTCGACCTCCTTCGGCGTTCGCCGACGCTACGCGAACGATATATATTTATCCTAACAGGATTGTATAAAAGTGTCAAACAAAAGTCGATATTTTCTTCGCCGAAGGCCACGCTACGCGAACACGGCGACTAAAGTCGCTGCGAGTCTTCATCCCCGGTCTAAAGACGCGGGGCTTTCGACTTTCGGAGATTTTTGTAACCATATACCAAGAAAGAAAATGGGTAAAACTGGGTAGGGCTAGGACAAGGCTGCTGATCAAACACAATCCGGCTGAAGGTTTCATCAGAAATTAGGTAAATGGGCTTACCATAACGTCTAGAGGCATCGGTGAGTATAGCAGCCAAACCCTCAAGGGTTGTTGCTGAGAAAATCTTTCCTGTGGGATTGTGGGGTGAATTGATGATTATTGCCCGAGTGCGTTCTGTAATCGCAGATGCGATCGCATTGAGGTCCATATCAAAGGTGTTGGTATCCACAGGCACACCCACTGGCATGGCACCAGTAAGATGAACCATACGCCGATAACCTAACCAGGGTGGAGTCAGAAGAATTACCTCATCTCCATCCCCAGCCAGGATGTGCAGACAAATTGCTAGACAACAGGTTTTGGTGATATTCCAGCATCAACAGAAACCAAGAGATGCTTAGAGAAATTGGCATTATCTCTGGAAAACTTAGGCTGTTGTATTGAGGAACATAACCCACCGAATTTGGACGTTACTGTAGCAAGGGAAACTTATAGCGAGATTCTCAGATTTGAATTTGGTTTATCCGAGATCAATCAACAACAGTATGAACATGCTCTTCATAAACGCCATCGTATAATTACTGATCTAGAAAGCTTCTTATCTGATTGGGATGTTTGGTTGTGTCCTGTGGTTCCAATAGCAGCATTTACCCATCGCCCATCAGGGGAACCAATTGAGATAGATGGTAAGCAGTTTCCTGATCTGAAAGCTATTGGTGCTTACACCACACTTTTTAATTTAGCTGGTAACCCGGTCATAGTCCTACCCCTTAGCCAGTCCCAGAAAGGCTTACCCATTGGTGTGCAAGTGGTCGGAAGACGGGGGAGTGATATGAGACTGATCGCAATTGCTGAGACATTGACCCAAATCACCGGAGGGTTTCAACCTCCACCGGGATATTAACGGGATTGATACCGAGTTGCATTCAAAGAGAGTAGATTGCTTGGATAGGGAGATGGGGGGATGGGGAGATGGGGAGATAGGGAGATGGGGGGATCTCACAGGGGTAGGTTTTTTACATTTGGGTAAAACATGGGACGACCCAGAGGGAGAGGAAAAGGAAAACAACGAACAAGCGATGCAGCGCCGACAAAGGGGGTTTCCCCCACTCGCGCTTGGGATCAAGACAATGATGATTTTTAGCGATGCAGCGCCGCCAAAGGGGGTTTCCCCCACTCGCGCTTGGGATCAAGACAACGACAATAATGGTATATTTTCTTATCCCCCACACCCCAAACCCCACACCCCACACCCCACACCTTCAGCTATCAGCCTATGCGCTACTTGAGGTGCTACTGTTCGCGCAGCACCTCAAGTAGCGCAATCGGTGCTTTTGAATAAAATCAGCTGACTGCTGACTTCTGACTTCTGACTTCTGCTATAACAATAGCTGGGATGCGTTCGCGAAGCGTCGGCAAAGCCTAATCGCTTAATCCATTACCACCTTAATCCCTTAACCTTAACAATTATTTATCTTTTCTTAACAACCTAACCAATTGAGGGATTAACTCCATAACTAACCTTAACAAATAATCAGTATAATCCCGGACAACTAATGGGTTATCATAAAAGTGGGATAAAGCAATACATACTGATAATTTTCCTTCTAGGGAGGCCAAAAATGAAATTCAATATTTTGGCAACGCTAACCTTACTCGCTTCCCTGTTCTTTACTGGTTCAGCAGTAGCTGAAAACCCAGACCAGGTGCAACAGTTGCTCTCAACTGGTGAATGTCCAGGGTGTAATTTAAAAGGAGCGGATCTATCGGGTGCACATCTACTAGGGGCTGACTTGAGGAATGCTAACCTGCAAGGAGCAATCTTAATCGAAGCCAACCTAGAAGGTGCTGACCTGACTGGTGCCAACTTAAACGGGGCTAACTTAACCCAAGCCTTTGTTACCAACGCTAGTTTAAACTGCGCAAATCTCAACCAAGTGAATTTGACAGCGGCCAAGCTTTACGACACCGATGTGTCTGGAGCTGTGATGAACAACATGACCTTAACTAATGCCGAGATATTTGAAACTGGCATTGGCATTGGTGGTAGTGCCGAGGAATTCAATTTCAATGTCGAGTGTAGAGTAGAGTCTTGACACTGACTAATTCTTACTAAGAATTATTACTAAAAGCGGGAACCCTTAGGGATTTCTGCTTTTTTGCTTATACTCTAACCTCTGGAACCACCATTTGAAGTCAAGCTTGTAGGGTGGGCAAAAAGCGATGCAGAGGTGCGACCCGTGGCGAATTTAATTCTTAATGCGGAAAAAGCACCATTACGGTCTTGGGAAGGCAGCGCGGTCTTGGGGGTTCCCCCCATGAGCGACTGCCGTGGTTTCCCCCACTCGCGCTTTGCATCAAGACACAGTTTGGTTATGCGTGAGTATTCTAGATTAGATAACTTTGCCCACCCTACTACTAACTTCAGGGTTTCAATTCGATCATAGTGGACGATTTGAGCGGCTATTGGCATCTGTGCAGCTCAATCATTAGCTGTTAAGATCAGAAATCAACCCAGAAAATCAGAGGGGAGGGAAAGTTGACAGAATTTCTAGATTTTCTGAAGCATAAGTATGCTTATGTTGCCATTGGTGAATTCAAGCCAGGCAAATTTCAAGAAGCTCAGGATCTTTACGAGAAAGCTGTATCTACCTATATCCAAGGGTTCAAAGGCGCTTACTTACTGCAAGAACCTGGAACCGATAGAGGGATTGCTGTGATCTTTTGGGAAAGTATAGCGGACATGGAAGATAATCAAAGTGAAGCCTATGAGGCGATCTTAAACCAAATGTCTCACTTGTTTACCAAAGCTCCCACCACATCGTTCTACGAAGTTTGCAGTGAAATCCAGCCTCCGAATTAGCTGGAGAATTAAGAATGCGCGAATTTAGAATGGAGAATTAAGACTCATGCGATCGCGTAGCCGTAGGGTGCGTTAGGGGCGGAAAGTCTCTAATTTTTTGCCTCTTGGCCAGGGTTGACATAGTCTGCCCCGTAACGCACCACCTGTCGATTCCAGTGCGATGCTCTTAAGGCCGTAGGCCACGCTACGCGAACAGAGCCGCTACGCCAACAGAGCCGCTACGGGATGAAGCGTTCGCAAAGCGTGGCCTACGGCCTCAGCTTCCGCGCTTATGCGAACCCATTAAACCTGTAATAATATATACAACTTGTATTCTAAGAGCGGATGGGGGGAATCGAACCCCCATCATCAGCTTGGAAGGCTGAGGTTTTACCACTAAACTACATCCGCACTGTTTCCAGTACTTTTAGCATCATAACATAACAAAATCAAAATGCCACCTTTTTTAGAGCTAATTTGTAAAGTAAATATTAAGAAGCTTGAAAGCCTTGCTATGATTGTCTTTTGGTTATTAAATAGTTCAATTGTTCTAGTTTAGCGCAAGCCTTATCTTACAAGGTTTAGTGCGAGTTTACAAATCAGCTCTTAGATCAAAAATCAGGACTATTGCCTCTTGCCTCTTGCCTCTTGCCTCTTGCCTCTTGCCTCTTGCCCATTGCCTCTTGCCTATGGCCTGTTGCTAGTATGCCCATTGCCTGTTGCTAGCATGCCTATTGCTAGCATGCCTATTGCCCATTGCCTCTTGCCTCTTGACTAATGGTGAGTTGGAAGCGATAAGCTTGGACAACTGGTTGACCTGCCATGTAAGTAGGGGCAAATAGCCAATGGCGAATCACCTGCTGAGCGAGTTGCTGAGCCTGATCAATACTAATATTGCCTTGCTGCACTTGAATATAGTCCGCTAGCAGTTCCGGTTTACCATTGGAATCAATTAACACCACCACCTTCAACACTAACTCTTCCGATAAATCAATACCTGTCAAATTCAGCTCCTCAGCGGAAAATTCGGTTTTGTTAGCTGGTAGCGGTAGAGCCAATTGGTCTGGAATATCCCGATTGGGATTAGTCAGACCAAATTGACTCATCTTAGCCAGAACGCTATCTTTTGATCCAGACTCTTCTAGGATGCTGGAAGCCGGTGGCTGAATCGGTGGTGGCAGAGGTAAGGGTAAAGGTAGCGGCCTTTGGATGACTGGAATAGGCTTAACAGGAGTGATCGGAGTTGTTGGTTCAGGTGCGGGTACAGGTATAGTTAATTCATAAGCTGTTGGCAGTGCTAGGTCTTTAACGGGTAAGCTTTCCTCTGTTGGTGTTCGCTCTAAGTCGGGCTCAGTGACATCAATGGTAGAGTTAGAGACAGTTTGGTGATTAAAATTCCTATCTGACCTAGGACTAGTTAGAGCTGTTGATGGGTCTTCTGGTGATGTCTCTTGGTCAGATATGTCTTCCAGAATGATATCAATCAGATCGATGGCAATCAAATCCTGACTGGGTGGCGAACTTTCCAAGCGCCCCATCAAGAGCATATACAGTATCGACAAGAAGCATAGATGAATGACAACAGACGCCAAAACCATGGCCAACCATAGCATTGGCCCGTTAAAGTGACGTGGTTCAGGTAAATTAGGGGGATTATTTGGGGGCAAACGTTTTAGGGTCATTCGTTGCTAGAGCGTTGCTCGAGTCTTGTAATTGTGTAAGCTATCAGCTATAAGCACCTCAGCTGTCTGCTAAGGCAATCCAACGCCTGATCAATAAAAAGAGTCCCTGAATCATGAATAGCTGATAGCTGATACCCCAGAACTGAATCATCATGTAATTTTATACTTTGGATTGGTCGAATATATAGCGTTAATCATACTTATCAGGGACATTAATCCTTATCAGGTAAATTTAATATGCAGTCCCTGATCTGATTCCCCATCTCCCTATCTCCCCATCTCCCTATCTCCCTATCTCCCTATCTCCCTATCTCCCTATCTCCCTATCTCCCCACACTTTCCACGCTTCCCACACTTCCCACACTTCCATTACGATCAAGCTCCCATGCCAGAGTAATGCTTTAACCCTTTACGCCATAACCAGCGGTTGACTAGGAAAAATATCAAACTCCAACCTAGAATCACCAATATTCCCCCTACCACATTCACAGGTAAACCAATCAACAGTGCTGCTGGGAAATGAATCAGATAAGGAAAGGGTGTCCACTGGGCAATTTCCCTTACCAAAGGAGGAAAGACTTCCAACGGAGCAATTAACCCAGAAAGAAATAAGTAGAGCAAAAATGATAATTCTTCAATAGCACTAGCTCGTTCTGTCCAAAAGGCGAACATGGCAAAGGTATACTGCATCAAAAAGCGTAGGGAAAAGCTCATTGCTACCACCAGACAACCGAGTAACAGATTGCCAAGATTTGGTAGCCAAGCTGCTTCGGGATACAGGACGAAAAACAAACCGATTAGCCCTAGGTTAAACGGAATACGGATAAATCGTTCTGCTACGTGACGGGCTACGTCATGCCACACTGGATCAATGGGCTGTAGTAATCGTGGGGAAAGCTTCCCTTGTAACACTTGTTTTTGAAATTCCCAAATCACCCATACCAAGTTGAACTGGCGGATAAAAAACACTGAGATAAAGTAACGGGCAAATTCTATAGAATTCAGACCAAAGTCTGCGTCTTGGGATGCCTTGGTCCAAATCCCCATTAGAATCAGAGGTAACAGATTCGACAGTACCCAAAAAAATATTTCTGCCCGATACTCCATCATATGGGCGTAATAAACACTGAGGAAGGTTGTTATGATTTTTAGGACGCGCTTCATTTATTGATAGTAGGGAGTAGGGAGTAGGGAGTAGGGAGTAGGGAGTAGTGAGTAGGGAGTAGGCAGGGCTGTTTCATTCTTTGGAATAAATTGTCAGGTTAATGGGCATGAAACGGAGCTGGGGTGCTGGGTATAGGGGTGCATCTCATATTTGTAAAAAAGTTGCGTAGGGTGTGTTAGGGGGGGCCTCATTGTCTTGATGCAATAGCGAGTGGGGGAAACCCCCTGTTCCCTTGCTGCATCGCTTTCCGATCAAGCGCCAGGGTTTAGACAGCCCGCCCCGTAACGCACCACCTTGTCAAACAACTTTTAGGAGATGCACCCGGGTATAGGGTGATATTTCAGGTTAAAAATAACTTTTTATTAGCTTTAATACCTCCGATATTACTATATCAGTATATCTCCACATTTCCAGCAATTCAGAATAGGTTCAGTAGCCAAGACACCATAGCCTATTCCTGAATTAACCAAGCGATTTTAATGGTGATGATGCAACATTTTTATTTTTAGGTTATAAACTCCTAAAAATAATAGGAAAAAATAGGTTTAATTTAACTTGTAATAAACACTGATTAAATTAGTCTTTATTAAGACTATTCACAATAAATTCTTGAACTATACCTAACTTCAAATAGAGCTGTTTAGTTTCGGAAGGAAGGTACTTGAAGTCAGTCACCGTCCCTCTACAATCCTGAGTACCACATAAGCACTTCATTGTCCAAAAATCCTCGTCCATGGTAGTCGAATAGTCAAAGAATATCTCTTCACCTGCAATGATTTGTCTCAATGCAATTAATATTCGATCTCGGATTATGCCTGCATTCGGATTGCACGAATGATTTACGTAAGGTGCTGGTGACTCTGGAATCATATCGATATCGATATACGCATCATGGTCAATTTGGAGAACATTTCCCATCTTTTCTCCTTTGGCAAGACTCTGATCAAAATTGATGATGGGTCCGGTAAACTCAAGTAGCGGTTCACCTGCAGCAATGTCTCGGACTGCAAAGACTCCCTGTCCTATCTTCGCGGGTCTGACTTCAACCTTAGAGTAAGTTGAAGCTGCTAAGTCGTTAGTTGAGACATCTTGATAGGAATTCTTCTCAGGATTAGCTCTAAACATAAATTTAGCTAAAATAAAAAGTTATTAGTCTCAATCCTTTTAGGACAGTTTTTTATGAAAACTATAGGTTGACAGTTGGTATTGCTCAATCAGGGGAAGCTCATCTAAATTCGTATCACAAACTACAGATATAGCAATTCTACGACTTGTGAGGTACAAATTTCTGGTTTTTAGGGACTTCGGAGCAGGGACTGAGGCCGTAGGCCACGCTACGCGAACGGAGCAGGTAAGAGGGAAAAGGGAAGAGGGAAGAGGTAAAAAATAATGTGTACCTCATGAGTCATAGAAACGCTATAAAAGTTTTTTTGATAGTATCACAAACCTGAAATCTGCTGGATAAATCTCAATAAGCTGCCTCCATTATCAATAATCTCGGAATTATCGATAATGTGATTTGAGAAATCTGAAAAATCCTAATGGGGATTAGGCTTTGCCTACGCGGGGCGCGTTCGCAACAGTTCACTCTACTACTCCTGCCTGGAAAACACGACCAATAACTTCTTCAATGGGAGGGTCAGTTACGCTTAAATCTATTACCTCCAGCTCAGCCAGAATCCGAGCCACAGTCTCGGTAAGCACTTCCCGACGCACTAGCAAACGCACGTGGTGACCATCTACTTCTTTGAGTTCACCATAGCGCTGTAAAAACATATCCTGACTAGTCTTTACCTCAGGTAAGGGCTGGGCAAGTTCTACGGTGACCTCACGATAGGGAGCAAAGCGCTCAAGTAATCCATCTAGAGAGCCATCGTAAATCAGCCGACCTTCATGGATTAATAGCACCCGTTGGCAAAGAGCAGTGATATCAGCCATGTAGTGACTGGTTAAGAGTATTGTTGCTCCTGTGCGTTGGTTGTACTCCCGCAAGAAATCCCGTACGGCCAATTGAGCATTGACATCTAATCCCAAGGTAGGTTCATCTAAAAATAGGACTTGGGGTTGGTGTAGCAATGCTGCTAGTAGTTCCGCTTTCATGCGCTCTCCTAGGGAGAGTTTTCGTACTGGCTGAGTCAGTTTCCCTTCTAGGGACAGCATCTCGGTCAGTTCCCCAACTCTATACCTATAGTCTTGATCAGAAATACCATAGACAGCGGCATTGATTCTCAGGGAATCTAGGGCTGGTAAGTCCCAAAGCAACTGTTGCTTCTGCCCCATAACTAGGGTAATTTTTTTCAAAAAGCCTGGTTGACGTCGTTTGGGAATGTAATCCACAACTCTGACTCGACCCTGAGACGGATGAATCAGTCCAGTGAGCATCTTGAGAGTAGTGGTTTTTCCAGCACCATTGGGCCCTAAGAATCCGACTACTTCTCCAAAGCCAATTTCAAAGGAAACGTCTTGTACAGCTTTGACTGAACGGTAGGTACGGCGGAAGAAATGGTTTAAGGTACCTTTTAGTCCTGGTTGTTTGATTGCTACTGGGTAGATTTTGCTGAGGTTTTCGACAATAACAATAGACATATAGGAAAGGGGAAAGGGAACAGGGAATAGGGAATAGGGAATAGGGAGTCGGGAGTCGGGAGTCGGCTTTTAACCTAAGCTATTGGTTATTGCCAATTAAGGTTAAGGTTGTCGAATTTTCCTTGTTAAATCATCTGCTGCCAATGGCTATATGATCAACGATACCCAGCTTGGGACGATGTCAGACTTGATTGACTCACCTAGTTTCCCATTGTGAAAGTACAGTTGACCAGGGATTGATTACTCAATTAGGAAAAGCGAACGCGCCCCGCGTGGCCTACGGCCAATCGCGAAGCTTGACATGCACGGGCAAAGCCCAACGCTTCGCGAACGGTCAATCGCATTTACCTGTTCGTCTTCTGATTTCCCTACTCCCTACTCCCTACTCCCTACTCCCTAATGCGTTCGCATAATTTTTTCCTGTGGGAATTTGACACATTATTGATTAATTAGCTAAAAAGGAGTACAGCTACCACTCTAGAAGTTGAGCTTCCTGTTGACGCTAATCAATGGTTGGCTGGGTTTTATACAGTAACAGTTAGGGTTAAGCCCAATGGCAAGCAACAAGTGACTAATGCTCTCTCCTTTTCCCTAGCGCCTAAGATCATCGAGGAGATGACTATATCTACAACTACCGGAAACCAGCAGCAGTTGAGCTTGACCTGTAATCCACCGGTATGGTTAGGGAAGCCAGACACTTCATCAGTGATCCTAGGACAACAGGTAGGGTTTTTGTTAGGCGGACGCGAATTGTTACCCTTGTCGGAATTTTTGCCATCAGTGACCACTACTTCTTCTGACCCATCACCAGACCAGAAGACCAATAGCCTCGTCTTTGATATCACCGGTATTGCTGCTGGGGATTACTGGGTGCGCTTGCGGGTGGATGGAGTTGACAGCTTACTGGTGAATCGGACAGTTAGACCTCCTGTTTTTTACTCGACCCAGAAGCTAACGGTGAGTGGGTGATGGGGTGATGGGGTGATGGGGAGTTTGGGGAATTTTATTAAGTGCGTACGCTAATCTTGTCGGGTGGGCAAATGGATACTATAACTGTTGGAATGGTCAAATTCTCATTATTTGCCCACCAAACCCTTCTCTAAATGCGTTCGCGTAGCGTGCGCCAATGCGCAATCGCTTTAGGTTTGATACTGGTAAAATGACTCATGCCAAGATACTTAATGGCTTCACAATTAAATCTTCTCGCTAGATTGCCTGATTATCAGCCTTTAAACTTTCAATATATAACTCAATAGCTTCTGTAATATTCTCGATTCCCTCTTCAAAAGAATCCCCTTGAGAATGACAACCTTTTAGGATCCGAAAAAAAGCGTGATAACCTCCCTCTGATTCTACAAAATAACTGTATAGTTTTAAATTTGTTTAGTGTTGTTGTCCATAGGTTTTAAACTTGTTTGTAATCTATAGCAAAGGGAGTAGGGAGTAGGGAGTAGGTAGTAGTGCGATCGCTAATCTTGTAGGTTGGGTTGAGCGAATCAATAGTTTTGATAAAACTGATCGATTCTATGGGAGAGTAAAACCCAACACCATCCCCTTTTTTTCCAGTAAGTATTTGTTGGGATTGCTTGCCTCAACTGGGGAGCTAACACACCCTAATTTTATCATGGTGTGTTGTTGAGCTAAGATTAAAATGCGATCAGCTTTTATCAAAAGTTTATACTTTACTTCCATTGATAATGCCGAAACTGGGATTCATAAGGCTGTGAAAAATGCACTGATTAAAGATGGATGGATAATCACTGACGACCCTATATTATTGAATATAGAAAAACAAAACTCTATGCCGATCTAGGGGCTGAAGGCCCGATTGCGGTTCAACGAAATGAACAAAAACTTGTGGTTGAAGTCAAAAGCTTTGTCGGTACATCAAAATTGCAAGATTTAAAAAAAGCTCTTGGTCAATACGATATCTATCCCTATCTTCTGGATGAAACTGCACCTGAACGAAAACTTTATCTAGCTATTAGTAGCATTGCCTACAAAAACTTTTTTACTCAAGATGTGATTCAATTAATCGTCACTAGACATCAGAGGTTGTCTGAGAAGTCTAATTGGCTACACCTAAGCCCCCTAAATCCCCCAAGCGAGCAATCCCTCCCTTGGGGGACTTTTACCAGCAAATAGATTCTTGTTCCCCCCAGAATTGGGGGGCTAGGGGGGCAAAATTCAGTATCAAAAAACTTGGGAGATATCCTCTCAACTTACCTTAATTCTTGTAGATACTGAATTAGAAGAGGTAAGACAATGGATAAATTAGCCCAATACCCCAAAATTATTAAACAAATATTAAATGACTATATCGAATTATGTCAAAAACGTTCTCAGGAGGCGATTGAGAATTTTCTGATTGCGGATGAAGCAAATGGTCACTATATTTGGATGAATTTAGGATGGCAAAATGGAGAAATAATTACGGGAATGACCGTTTATGTGCGTCTTCGAGAAGGGAAATTTTGGATTGAGGAAGACTGGACAGAAGAAGGAATTGCTACCGACCTTGTCCGTGTTGGAGTTCCCAAAGAGGATATTGTCTTAGCATTTCATGAGCCAAAAATGCGACAATACACAGATTTTGCTGTTGCTTAGGTGATCGCTTGATATTATTTGGTGGGCAAATGGACATGATCACTGCTGATCTGGTCAAATAATCAGAATTTGCCCACCCTACCCCTTTAATGTTCGAGAGAGTGTAGGAAGTCTTGTAGGGTGGGCAAGAGGATCTAACTCCATGGCCACACACAGGAGTAAAATCTTTTCTTCAAACAAGGATAAGTTAAAGCATTCACTAAGATATTTCAGCGCAGGTCGGGGATGATTGGCTTCCGCTTCTGCCATGGCAGCTTCCCCTTGCTTGATCGCTTCTGGGTCTACCGACTCATCTCCAGCTAATTCTTGGGCTAATTCTTGCAAACGCGATCGCAACCAGAACATTGCCGCACTGAGATACCGTGAATTATTGTCCTGCCATTAACCCATGCTTGACCAGAATACTATCCACACTATCCACAGCAGCTTCCACAGTCAAGACCAGTCAGCGGTCAGCCGTCAGCCGTCAGCCGTCAGTGCTCAGCCGTCAGCTATCATGCAGACGTAACTCATATAAAAAAATGGTTACCTGTTTGATTCAAAAGCTGAACGCGCACGCGTGTGCGTAGCACATAAGCTGAATCCTGATCACTGATCACTGATAACTGATAGCTGATAGCTGATAGCTTACTAGTCAAGACCAAAAAAAATAGCCGTGGAAAATACTTCCACGACTACAAACGTAAACCAATTCAAGGCGATGACTACAAACGTAAAGCAATTTAAGGCGATGTAGCATCTACTCATTAATTCTAGTTTATGAGGAATTTAGGCTAAACCCCTCTGTGGCTCTGACCCCCCATAGCAAGGAATAGTACACAAGCAATAAACTATTCTTAAACTATTTTTAACTGTAGAACTAGGGGGAAGACCCCCCAGCTAGGTTATGAGCTTAATCCAGAATCAAATTGCGCTCCAAAATACAAATGTATTCCCCAGGATTGTAAGTCCGTTGGAGTGGACTCCACTCGCTAACTGTTGCATAGCCCAGAGTCTGCAAATTCCTGATCGTAATGTAAATCGCCCGCTTAGAACCAGTCAAGGTATGTTTAATTGGTTCTTGGTAGGGATAAAACCCATGGGAACCCGGGAGAATTATTTCACTAGATTGATTCGGTAAAGGTGAAACAATGAAATTTTTGTACATCGCCTTAAATTGAGTAGCTTAGTGTTCATTAACTATTTAAACATATAAATAAACAATGTGCAATTTATTTGAAAAATTTTACGATTTGTTAATGATTAAAATAATCGAATTATGATTAGTATAAATTTGAGGTAACAGGGAATCGGGAATCGGGAATCGGGAATCGGAATTTTAGGCAAGGGAAAAAACGGGAATTATTTTTGATGAATAAGTCTACACTTATAGCTCTGTTTGACAGAGTTATTTTACATAGTTAGTATAAGTAAGGATAGCTAAAGTGCTGAAATTAGAGTCAGTAAATAATTAAATTTATATAATTGGGCAGAGTTATATCTAGTATTTATTGATTACCGTTTTTTACATAACCCAAAATACCTCTAGAGTTGATTAACTCTTGCCTTTTGCCTCTTGCCTCTTGCCTCTTGCCTTTCCCTACTCCCTACTCCCTAGATGAACATTACCATTAAAATCCCAGAGCTAAGCATAGAAGGAATTGACCTGAATAGACTAGAACGGGTACGCTTACAAGCAGCGGTGGAAGCATAATTATCCCGTTTGCTTAAGGTGAAGGGACTACCTCGAAATTGGCAAAATAGTACCAAGATTCCCACTGTACCAGTGAATTTAAACTTAACTAAAACCCACAATCCCACAGACATCGGTAAGGAAATTGCTCAGGCTATTTATAGAGGTATGGCGCAATGACTTAAGTCTTAGTCAGCTGAGAGGAAAGCTCCGGAAGATGATACAAACAAGCAAAGTTCCCAGTGACTTCGATGCTCAGGGTTTACGGAGTAGCCTAAGAAACCCGTATATTAATTTATAAATTAAAATGGTTCGGTGGGGATGAGAAAGCGATGTTAGGGTAATGGGATGAAATCCGGTAGTGCGATCGCAGGTATCATCCTTGCCTTGAAAAAAGGCTAGTGTAAACCTGAGTGGAGAAAAAACCTTGAAAAGTGGAGCCTTATTTCATGTGAATTAAAACTATTACTCATAACCTATCGCGCTCAATGGCTCAACTTTTCTTGCGGTAATTCAAACCCTGCCGCTCTGTTTTATTGGTGTTTTTTTTTAAGACTGTTGTGCTGACTTGCCCAGCATTTAAGGCCGTAGGCCACGCGGGGCGCGTTCGGCTTTGTTTATCAGTACATATCCCTCTTCTGTCACTCTCCGAATTCAATGATTAACAAATAAGTCAGATTATCCAGAATTAAAAAAGAATTGATATTGATTAATTTCACTAATTAGCTGATTCAATCCCAGCAATAATTTACTATTAGGCAAAATATCTAACCAGGGAAAAATAATCCATAACATCATAATTGGTTGAATCAGTAAACGAAAATTGTTTAACACATTCTTCCATCCACCTTTATGATTCCATTGTTGATGATTACTCACCTGGATATCATCAGCATCTTTCACCTTATTGGCTACTTCTGTCGATTTATTTAAAGATAAAAAAGCTGGAGAATTTAAACTAATCATGGTGTACACACAAAAAATTATTTCCCACCATTTTTCGATATCCTTAAACTTAGTAAAACGGTAATCTGTCCATCCTAATTCTTGTTTACACTGACGAAAAGCATACTCTACCCATGTTCTTAATCCATACAAATCTCCCAAGATTTTCTTGAGATTACCTTTCAAATTAGTCATCACAAAAGATGTTCCATTCTCTGGCATAGTTTTTGGGTCTGTGGTTATTTCCCAGTAAGTTATGGCTCTCTTTTTTCCATATACTATTTCTCTAATGTATCTAGTTTCGGATTTTTGATTACTAAATGTTCTGGTAAATTTACACCACTTATTCGCTCTAACCCTCTGTTCACTTGGCATCCAGACTCCATGATTACTCCTAATTGCTACTACATAAGACAATTTAGTTTTCTCTAATGTTCTAATAAACTGGCTACTTTCACCATACAGACTATCCGCTAATACTCGTTCTATATTTAATCCTTCTTCTACTAATTCTTCTAGGATTTCTGAGGCTAACTCTATTTTAGTTTTGTACTTATCTTCCCATTTTAATGTTCCTCTTGGTTTGAAGATTTTGCCTACCAATGGAAATGTTATATTTTGATACACCCCGTAAGCATTAACTGACACTATTCCATTATCTACTTTTCCGATACTTCCTAGATATTGCCTTGCTACATAGTCCGTTTTTTTCCCTTTCTTTCTATCCCCGGTTTCATCAATTATTACCGTGATTTTTTCCGAGTTTAATGCTTTGAGCATCCGACTTAATCTTCGGGATTTTAATTCAGTCGCTGACCAAGGAGAATTGGCTAAAAAATGATGGAGTGACTGAGCAGATTTTATGCCTACTACCTTAGCTATTTCTGGTAGCGACTTTCTCTTTATCGGTGAGATTATTCCTAAATGTAAATATTTGAAACATTCATAACTTCTTACTTCTGAAAACAGGTCTTTATAAGCCTCACAATATTGATCAATAACCGAAACTGTTGGTTGTGCATCTCTGGCACTATGTTTGAGAATCTGTAACTCTACATCCATTGCCCTATCTACTTTTGAGCTACCCAATCTGTTTATTCTCTTATTTTACTGCTCGGAGAGTGACAGAAGAGGGATATAGCGTTTATCGCAGTTATGAGGTACAGTATTGAGGTAGCGCATCCCTATTCCCTATTCCCTATTCTCTCTTCTCTCTTCTCTCTTCTCTGTTCCGGTGATCCGCTGTTACCTGTTCCCTAAAATACCGAAATTGTGTACCTCATAACTATGATAATTGCTAGAATATATAGCAATTCCATGGATACCCTGTGCAAAATTCATCCCAAACTCATGGCGTAGCATTGAGATGTGGGATGAATTTTCCCGGAAGCTAAGCCCTAGAAAATCTGCAAGTTCTGATCGAGCCAATCGAGCCATTTCAGACTACTGGATAAAGATTTCGGTGGGTCGTAAATCAGGGTATCTAGAGCAATCAGGCGCTGGAAATTGATCTTGACTGGATCATGACGCTCTGTGCGACCGTCTTTGCGATAAAACTTGACACCAGCTTTTTGCTGCATCATAGTGATCAATTCTTGAGCAACAATACCATAGCCAATGGTAGTGGGATGAATGCCATCTAGGGAGAAGAAACCACCGCTGGTGCGACCGGTGGCATCGGATCTAAAAAAGCGAGTATCTAGTACTGGTGAAAGCGCTTCGAGTTCCGGTGCCAGCTGATAGGGAGTCCACCAATCTGGTTTGGCGTCGGTGTCTTCAATATAACGTCGATAAGCTACGGAATCCAGTAATCCTCCTAATTCAAATAAATACCAATCTCGACCTTCTTTTCGAGCCTGACGTACAGCATCAGCAATATATTCATTGTACTGATCAATGACGCTATCAATTGCTCGGGCTTGTTGTCCGGTAATGTGCGGGTCATGGTTGGGGTCGAAATTTTTGTCGCTAATCCAAGGACGGGTGTAGTAGGCGAAGTATCGCGAGCCAGTAGCGATCTTATTTCCTACTCCACGACCAATGGGCGTAATGGTGACATGGGGAACTGTAGCCAAAATCACATGGCGAGCTTGGATTTGCTTGACTTGCTCAACTACTTGATCCAATTCCGCTTTGAAATCTTCCGGAGACCAGATCGTAGGTCGCTGATTGGACTGTGGTGAATTTAAATCGCGATCGCAACTCCATCTGACCTGCAATTGAGCAATGGTGCCCATGGCATTATTCGCCCCAATCATGATCATCAGGGTTTCAATACCATCTCCCTCACCGTTTTCTAAACTTCCTTCTTGCCCTAGTGCCACGGCAGCTTGGACTGGGGTAAGTGCTTTACCCTGTGAATCCCGTGCGGAGTCCAAAACCCTCAATCCAGCATGTTCGCTGGCCTTCTCAACGATTTGCCGCAATAGATGATCCGTTGGTGCCTGGATTTCTTTTCTGAGGGTATCTGCGTCTTTAGAGATAATGTCTTTGAGATTCCACCCATAAATAGCGAGGTTGTGGTTAATTCCTTTTTCCATAGCAACAGTAGAACCAACGCCCCCTTGCCAACCAGGACCCCGTTCCCAATAATCTTCTATGTCGTCCATAAATTCGCGGATTGAAAACAATGCCGACCCTAATTCCCACCAGTTTATCTGGTCACCAAACTGTCGCTCTAAGTGCCTAACTACATACTCCATATTCAGGGGTAATCCACCAAATTTACCATATTGGCTGGGACGACGCAGGTGTTCTTTCCAACCCATTTCTTGAGCAATCATCATGGGATAGGACAGGTCAGTGTTAAAAATTGCTCCACTCTGGACGCCATGGCTTAGGGAATCACCAATAGTGACCAGTCGATGTCGGGGAGTGCCTGGCTTTTGGTTGACTTCAATACTTAATTCCGGACGGATACCCAGAGTAGGGTCTGTTTCCGGTGGACGCCCTTGAGGTTGGATAACTTCTTTGACCTGATCTGGGGCGTCAAAGTCGAGCATGTCTTTGGTAAGAAAGCGTTTGATCATAGTTGCCTGTTTATTAAAAAGAAAGAGTGGTAATCAGTGATTAGATAATTCACTGATGCTGAGGTTAATTTCAGAAAGGTAAGCATTCAGCTGTAGAGACCTTAGATCCTTAGAGGATATCTCCCAAGTTTTTTGATACTGAATTTTGCCCCCCTAGCCCCCCAACTTTGGGGGAAGAGTCAATTTGCTTCTAAAAGTCCCCCAAAATTGGGGGACCAACGGGGGCTTGAATGTAGCAAATGAGACTTCTCAGACAACCTCTTAGAGGATATCTCCCAAGTTTTTTGATACTGAATTTTGCCCCCCTAACCCCCCAATTCTGGGGGGAATTAGCGGATGCTTCGCTTTTTTACAGATGGGGACCAACGGGGGCTTGGATGTAGCAAATGAGACTTCTCAGACAACCTCTTAGATCCTAGGGGGGTTTCAGGAATTAATTCCTATAAACTACTTCAAAGCCAGCTATCAAAAATTCCTTTCAAAGATTCCTAAGGGGATTAAGTGGTATAGCACTACGCATTAAAGTTAGGACATTGATAAAAGCAGCAAAAGCTGTTGTAGTCAACTTTTGCATTTTGCCTCTTGCCAATGCCATTGCCCGTAGCGCTATAACCGGTTCGGGTGACTCAGTACCAGTTCCGTTACATTCCGCCTGTTCGAGCTCCATTTGGTCTTCATATTTAGTAAAACACTTAGGCTTAGCAGCTACAGCTAGATCGAGAACAATGGGTACCTCTAATTTGATCGGAACTTGGAAGACACAGGGATTATAGTATTTGTAAGCCATCGGTTTTACCTCTTGCTGCAATTACTTTCAATCAACACATTTCTATAATCTCAGATATAAATTCACCTTCACAGTACCTTTGAGGGTACTTTTGTTTAGCTGATCAGATCACGGCATAACTTAGGAGTGATTATCGGTTAATTTCGAAATTAAAACTACTCCATGCTGAGCTCAAGATGGAGGATATCTAGGACTTAATTTATGGCAATACTTTCAAATATCACGGAGCAAAAAGCATTATTTACCGGGAGCAGGTCTTGGGTTGCAGAACATTTGTACTATGTCCCATTAGAGCAAGCTTAAACCCATCAGGGGGCTATAGATAATGTACAAAGATTCATAAGTCACATGCTCCCCCTATTGGGTGCATCTCATATTTGTAAAAAAGTTGCGTAGGGTGTGTTAGGGGGGGCCTCATTTTCCGCTCAAGCGCCAGGGTTTAGACAGCCCGCCCCGTAACGCACCACCTTGTCAAACAACAAAAATGAGATGCACCCCCCCTATTACCTATTACCTATTACCTATTCCCCATTACCTATTCCCCATTACCTATTACCTTAGTACAAATGTTCTGCATAAGTGACATGCTCCCTTATTTACCATTGTTTTAGCTGAGATTTAATAATATTTAAAACTACAAAAATAAGCGTTATATAGCGTTGATCGCAGTTATGAGGTACAGTCTTCTTTGACATTGATTCCCTGTTAGGTGCGCTCTTACCATTAAGAATTAAATTCGCCACGGCTCGCACCTCTTGATGCAGCGCATTGCTGTTCCCTCTTCTGTCTTCCCTGCTCCCTGCTCCCTACTCCCTACTCCCTACTCCCTTGCTATATTCACTTTGACCATTGACAATCAAAAATTAACAATTAACAAGTGATGAGTTAGCTCAATAATAAGTATTCAACTGGACTTGAGATCAGCAGTTTATTAACCACAAGGATTTCATGCCTACATCTCCCCTTTCCCCTCGTTTGTTGAGAGGGGCAATAGTCGCTCTAGACCCTGCTAATCCCCTAGCTAGTGTGATTATTTTCCAGTACAATCCGGAGACGATGACGCGATCGCTTACGCCCCGGACAGCAGGAGCGGATTTGTCTGCACAGGGTAAATCTGACCTAGACCCTACTGAAGCAAGTGGCATTGCGATGCTCGGTACGAGCCGCTACGGGATTGACCTTTGGTCACGCTACGCGATCGCATCTTACTAATCGGACTAAATATAGCAGTCGAAGTAAAGGTTAAGACATATTTCTGTTCCCAGATCCGCTGTTCCCTGTTCCCTTTTCTATAACAACTATTCCGATACTGTCCTAGAAAAATTGACTACTAATACAAGAGTGGAATTGGGTAGCCATCGAACTAATCGAAGTCATCAACAACTATTCCGATACTGTCCTAGAAAAATTGACTACTAATACAAGAGTGGAAACGCTTACGCATCATACTTATTGGAAGCATTAACAACTATACCGATGCTGTCCTAGAAAAATTGACTACTAACACAAGAGTGGAAATGCGATTGACCTTGGCCAAAAGGCCACGCGTTCGCGTTTGGTCACGCTTCGCGATGAAGCGTTCGCGTAGCGTGGCCTACGGCCTCAGCTTCCGCGCTTATGCGATCGCATTATATAGCGCGTTCGCGTTTGGTCACGCTTCGCGAACGAAAGAATTAAGGTGTTGCTGCTGACGGGGTGACAACTCCGTCAGAAATTCATACTTAAATTCAGCAACGCCAGCTGTTATTTAAAAATGAAAAGGCTATATCATAGTCAACACTCCAGGTTACTCCTGCTAATTCTTCAAAGTCTTAATCAAATCCGCTGCTTTTTCGGCAATCATAATCGTCGGCGCATTCGTGTTTCCCGTGGTGATGACTGGCATAATCGAGGCATCTACGACTCGCAATCCATCAATTCCATGTACCCTGAGTTGGGAGTCAACAACTGCCATCGGGTCAGTCCCCATTTTGCACGTGCCGACGGGGTGGTATGTCGGAGCGCAGATTTGTCGGATGTAGGCTTGAATTGCTTCGTCGCTAGATACCTCGGCACTTGGGGCGACTTCCTTACCTCGAAACTGATCAAATCCCTCGAAATGGGCAAGCTGACGGGCAATTTTAATGCCTTCAACTAACAGTTTCAGATCGGATTCATCCTGGAGATAGTTCACCCGGATCAGCGGTGCTTCATTGGGGGAGGGCGTACTCAACCTGACACTGCCGCGACTCTGAGGGTGGTTGTTGATGACTTTAATACTAAATCCTGGACCTTTGTAGGCAAAGTCAGGATTGTTAGGTATGAGCAAAGTATAGATAAACTGTAGGTTGGGTGCAACCTCTACATTGCTCTGAGTATGCAGGAACAATCCAGCTTCCCCAATATTGCTAGTTGGTGAAATGGGCAGTTCCTGAGTGGCTTGGTAGCCTACAAAGACAAGGGGGTGATCGTGGAGGTTCTGACCTACACCCGGTAGATCGAGCACCACAGGAATGCCTAACCCCCGTAGGTGTTCTGCTGGACCAATCCCAGAAAGCATCAATAGCTTGGGGGAATCGAACGCTCCAGCACTGACAATCACTTCTTGGTTGACCTTAACGTGATGCTCTGTCCCATTTTCAACATAGGCGACCCCAACTGCACGCCTTCCCTCAAACAGTATACGAGTAACCAATGCTCCTGTTTTAATGGTTAAATTGGGGCGAGACATAATCGGATCCAAGAACGCCACTGCTGTACTTTGACGTTTGCCATCTTTCACGGTCAGTTGGTAAAGTCCTGCGCCCTCCTGCTGCTTACCATTGAAATCGGGATTGTACCCATAGCCTTTTGAGATGGCGGCTTCGACAAAGCATTTCGACACTGTGCTCGGAGCAAGTGGATCGGTGATATCAAGTGGTCCTGATACTCCGTGAAACTCCGAAGCTCCCCGCTGCTGATTCTCCGATTTCTTGAAGTAGGGTAAAACATCCTGGTAACTCCAACCCCGATTGCCTAAGGCTTCCCAGCGGTCATAATCCTGGGCATTACCTCGAATGTAAACCATGCCATTGATCGAACTGCTGCCACCCAAGACTTTGCCTCGTGGATGAAAGAGTTTGCGCCTGTTCAAGTATGGTTCTTCTTCGGTGAAGTATGCCCAGTCCACCTCGGAGCCTAGTAGTTTAAGCCATGCCATGGGAACCTGGATTTCTGGTTTGGTATCGGGACTACCTGCTTCGAGTAGCAATACTGTCGTTTCAGGGTTTTCTGTAAGACGGTTAGCGACGACACTACCCGCTGATCCGGCACCAATCAACACATAATCGTATTGAGTCATGACTCCAACATATTCTTTAATCAGGACAATCTCTGTGACCCAAACCTTGTAATGTTTTATATTGCTTTAATAAAGAGCAAATTACCAGGTGATTCTGAATCATCACTACGGAAGAACTGATCGATCAGCTCCATATGTTTTTCTTTAGAAATGTAGTCATCATCGTTTAAATTTAGCCGTTTGAATACCTCCTTAGCAGAATTTTCATCAAGGTTATGGACTCGAAAATACTGTTTGTATTCCTCTAAATCAAGTTGCTCGTTCCCATCAACATCAAATACGCTAAAGGCCAAAGCTGCAATGCCATGTAGTTGCGCCTCATAAGCTTCTGGGTCATTGAGTATATTGTCCATATATACCAGCCATTCATCCAAAGAGATTTTGTTGTCACCATTAGTGTCTGCAAACTTTTGCATAGTATTCCAACGAGACGTTAACTTCGATTGAATGGAATCGTACTGGGGTGAGCCCGGTGCCCAACTGCGAAACTGCGAGTAGCTTTTTAGAAACTGGTCAAAATCGGCTGACTCAATGAAACCGTTATTGTCTGCGTCATACATTGCAAACAATCTTGGTAATCTTTGCTTCTGTAATTCACTTAACATTAATCTATCTAAAAACCAATCACCATGTAATACTATAGGATCAACCCCATTTTGGCAACACTACCGTCTGGAGCTACCTTTAGGGTATCGGTTATACTGAAGTTCCCCTGTACGAATGTGCTTGCATCAGTCCAAAAGTTCTGTAAATCTTGGCTTTGGGTGGTAGAGAACAATAGTATGACTGGGTACAGAGTCCTAGATCTTGCGTGTTTTTAAAAACAACGTGCCTTATGGCGTGGGCTTTCTTGCGAAATTATGGTATAATCAACCCGGTTACAATGTGATTTGTAACCGGGTTGACTGAAAAGACTCAATAAGCATAGCCAAAATACCTGAGTGTGAACTTCAGCCAATACCTATTCGGCTTCTTCGCCTTGTCCTGTTTTTGAGAATAAATCGCTGGCTCAAAGGGAATTGCTTGAAAATGAACAAAACCGCCGAATTAGATTACTTGATTGTTGGTGCAGGTCCAGCAGGATTGCAACTGGGATACTTTCTGAAAAAAAATGGCATAAACTACCTCATCTTGGAGGCAGGACAAAAAGCCGGGAATTTTTATGAAAAATTTCCTCGACATCGCAAGTTAATCTCAATTAACAAGGTCTATACTGGCTACAAGGAACGAGAGGCGCAGCTTAGATATGACTGGCATTCCTTGCTGTGTGATGATGATCAGATGTCTTTCACTAATTACAGTCGCCGTTATTTCCCCGATGCGGGAGATTATGTTAAGTATCTACAAGATTATGGCGAGCGCTTTGAGCTTAATATTAAATATGAAGCGAAGGTTGCGAAAATTAGTAAAACAGATCGGTTCACAGTGGTAGATGAAGAAGGAAACAGTTATGTCTGTGGTTGTTTGGTGATGGCAACGGGGGTTTCCCAACCCTATATTCCAGAGATTACAGGAATCGAACTCACCGAAAACTATTATGATTTCGACATTAATCCTGACAACTTTATTGATCAACGGGTGTTGATTTTAGGTAAATCAAATTCTGCCTTAGAAACTGCTAATTCTTTGGTAGAAACTGCTCGGGCCATTCATTTATGCAGTCCTGAATCTATCAAAATGGCGTGGAATACCCACTATGTTGGCCATATACGGGGGGTCAACAATGAGTTTATTGACACTTACCAGTTGAAAGGTCAAAACGCCATCTTAGATGCCAAGGTTCATAAGATAGAATGGAAAGACGGAGAGTATTGTGTTCACATTGAATTTTCTCATGCCCAAGGCCAGAAAGCCATTTTAGCCTATGATCAAGTTCTGGTTTGTACGGGGTTCCGTTTCGACGCTTCTATATTTGATCAGACATGCAAGCCAGAACTAACCATTAATAATCGGTTTCCAGCTCTGACCAGCGAATGGGAATCCATTAATGTAAAGGATTTATATTTTGCAGGCACGATTATGCAGTGTCGGGATTTTAAGAAAACCATGTCCGGTTTCGTCCATGGATTTCGCCACAATATCCAAGCTCTAAGTCAGATTCTCGCTCAGAAATATCATGCAGTGCCTTTGCCCTATGATTCGATTCCAGTGAATCCAAAAAGCATTGTCAAAGCAGTGATTGAAAGGGTGAGTTTAAGTGCTGCCCTCTTTCTTCAACCGGGTTTTCTCTGCGATTTACTGGTTATTCTTAAATCTGGTGCCACAGGGTATTACTACGAAGATCTGCCAGTAGACTATGTCCATGACACTGATTTGGGTCAGCACAATCACTACTACATAATTACTATGGAGTACGGACATTTTGAAGGTGATTCGCTGAAGGTAGACCGGGAACCTGATCCAGACAAGGCTTATAACGATGCTTATCTCCATCCAGTGATTCGACGCTTTAATGGCTCAACCCTGGTACAGGAATATCATCTACCTGAACATTTGGATAACGATTGGCGACCGGATGGGTATCCGGGGGATCGGCCTCTGATTCAATCTTTGGAATACATCGGTGAATCCGATCCGACTCAGGCTCAGAAGCTCTATGCCCAGAGATTACAGGCGTTCTTTGAGCAGGAAATCGACAAAGCAACAGGAACAGGGAATTCCCTCGAACTGGTTGTTACCTAAAATTGTTAGACTCTTACAGATTTTGATAATTTGTTCTGCGTTTTCACTGAGAGTTCAAGACAAAATGAAAGAAGTGTTAGGGTATATTCGCAAGCGCACAAATGAAGCAAAACAGAACCCGTTTATTCTGTGGCTAGATGACGATTCAATTAGTGCTCGCGATCGCCTCAGTTTGTGGCTACCTCACGTGTGCGCGTTTGTGATGGGTTTTATGGACTTAAACAAACTGATTTTTCCCTATCCCTCCTCCGAGGCAGCCACAGACGAACTAAAAAGGTTAATTAACGATCATTGCCTACAGGATGGTACGCACTGGGAGTGGTATCTACGAGACCTGCAAAAACTAGAGTTGAACCGAACCATGAAATTCTCAGAGGGGCTTGAGTTCATTTATGGTGATCACAGAAAGCTAGACCGTGCCTTCATCTATGGCATAGTAGCATTAGCCCACGAAGCACAAGATCCCCTATTGCGCTACAGTTTAATCGCACCTCTGGAATTCTTTGCTCACCTCCTCTTTGGCAAGACGGCTCCCATTGCCAGGAAATTCGCCGAAGAGACAGGAACTCAATTAGAGTATGTGGGCGACATTCATTCTGGTGTGGAACCGGGTGGTCTTGTTAATCAACAGCATCAGATTATTGACGAGGATTTGTTTACAGAAGCAGTCCTCGACGAGCAGATGCGTAAAAGAGGACTAGAGATGGCTGAGTATATGTGCGATCAGATCGAACTGCGTTGGAAAGACAATTTGGAATTTGCGAAAAAAAGAGAATGGGCTACGCCGATTGCGGTTGTTTAAACGCTGTTCTATAAAATTTGACTACTAATAGAAAAACTAGTGTAGCAAATCTATTACCATATTTTTGTCAAAAAAGATAGAACCAAGTGCTAGTTTTTTTTCCGAGTTTCAACGATACCGTAGCTATTGGCGTTATCGTTGAGTAGGTGATACCACCTGATGTCATCATTGAGCTAATTTATGATAGTACAGCTAACACCGATAAAACTACTAAAAAAGTAGTCTATCAAGACCAAGTCAGAGTACCAGAATATTTTTGGTACGACCCGTTTAATCCAGAGGATTTTGCCAGATTTAGGTGGCACAATGGCGTGTATCAGCCTTTAAGTGAAGATGAACAAGGACGATTAATTAGCGAAAGATTAGGATTAGCCTTAGTCCGTTGGCAAGGGGTCTATAAAAATAATGTCGATACAACTTGGTTACGTTGGGCTACTTTAGAGGGAATTGTGCTACCTACTGCTGAAGAGATAGCAGTGCAAGCTGAAGAAGAAGCAGCTCAAGCTAAACAAGAAGCCACTCAAGCTCAACAACAAGCCACCCAAGCTCAACAACGAGCTGAGCAACTGGCTGCTCGCTTACGAGCTATGGGAGTGGATCCTGATCAAGTATGAACTAATCTCGCCACGGATTGGTGTAAGCATTTAGCGGTCAGTGGTCAGCCTTCAGCCTATAGCTGATAGCTGATATAGCAATCCGTGTAGGAATTGTGATAATTTTTGTTCCCTGTTCCTTACTCCCTACTCCCTGTTCCTTACTCCCTACTCCCTGTTCCCTGTTCCCTGTTCCCTGTTCTATAGCTGATAGCTGATAGTTTTCCCTTACAATAAACCGGGTTTGATGCGTAAGTAATAAGACATAATTTTTACTTTTATGTCTTATTAGATTATTTACTTTCATGGATAGTTAAGTTCAGCTAGCTAGGATGATAATTAATCCATAAAATCCTCATGGATTGAGCCTCAAACTATATATTACTTGGAGAATAAACGGCATGAGTAATATCAAGATTAATGACCTCAAACCCAGTGGTGCTGAATTATTTGATGACCCGGAAAGTTTTCTAGATGAATTGACTAATGATGACCTACAACAAATTATGGGTGGATTGAGGTTAGCCCTGCCCCCAGATGCAGGTTTTCTTCAGAGACTTAGATATAAAATTCAGGGAATACTATTGTCCCCTAAAACCCCAGTTATCTAAAAGGGAACAGGGAGTCGGGAGTCGGGATTCGGGAATATGGCATCAAAAATGCTCACAATTGATTTAGGTACCCTATAGCAAACAATTCAAGCCCCCAGTAGCAGCAAAGTAGTCTAGAAATTATTAAGATTTGTGAATGCGATTGACCTTGGCCAAAAGGCCACGCTACGCGAACGGTCACGCGGGGCGCGTTCGCATTTTCAAGCGATCGCTTCAATAGTTTTCCAGAAAACTCCCAAAATCAAAGATTTTCCCTAGAGAGCCCTGGAGCAGTAACACAACCCAACCAAACCCTTGCCAGAGTTGGGTTGAACATAGTGAAACCCAACTCAAACCAACCTGGGAAGCCAGATCAACTCACTTAGGGAGCAGGCTAAGGGTGAATGAGTTGTCAGAGCTATCTATGTAGCAATGGAGATTGGCTATGCTTTCCAAATCGATGGGCGGAGGCGGACAGCAGAGGCTACCTCTGAGGAACACATCCCTCAGCTGATGGAACAATTACTGTTTACCGATACTTTTTAGCTACCAAAGTCTACCAAGATAGACCATTACCCGCCAATGCAAGCTGTTCACGAAGTGTCGGCAAAGCCTAATCTCTCAGCCAGGGGGTATCTCCCAAAGCCCGTAGGAATATCCCACGAGCGCCATTGATGTCACGTTCGCGAAGCGTGACCAAAGGTCAATCCATTTGTTGGTTATCGATTTTTGATTTGATAATCTTGCTCCCGCCGATATTGACTAGTTCACCAGTCCAGCTAACAGTCTTGCTAGTATAGGCTTGCGCTTTCATCAACAACTATTTTTCGGTTTTCGGCTGCTTTATGCTTTAAGAACTCTTTAAACCGATAGTGGGCAAAAGAAAGCATATTGCGAACCGTTTTAGATCTAAGTTTTCGATTTTGCTTTTTAGACATCTCAGACGTCTCAAAGGTAGGAAGCAGTATTACGTCAAAGTTATCAACTAGGAATCTTGCCGCTTTGTGATGCAGTTCATTTACCAGATTTTGAATTCTAATAATCATCCTCCTGGCGGCTTTTCTCCTTCGACGCTTTTGCTTACCCTTAGCTTTGCTAATTTTTGAAATTAAATTGTCTAAGTGATGACATAATCGTTGGATCCGAGAAAAGTCACCATGGCCAATCTTCCCAATAGAAGTCTCACTGAAAAATGTCAAAAAGCGATGCAGCGCGGTCTTGGGGAGGCAGCGCGGTCTTGGGGGTCCCCCCGGAGACGAAACCTGTTTATTGTGGAGCCTTTATAGTTAGCAGGTTATGCAGAAAAGGGTTAAATATTTGTTAAGAAGGCTCCACTATCTTACGGTAACTTGGCCGTAGGCCACGCTTGGCCGTAGGCCACGCCAAAGGCGAACGCGAACAAACCATGAGCGACTGCCGTGGTTTCCCCCATGAGCGACTGCATCAAGACAGTTCTAACACCAGGATCTAAGGCAACTACTCTACCTTGGTTTTCGGTTTCTCCTTGAGTTGTCTTATAGGGAACTACTAAATAATAGTCCCCGTTGGTGCTAGTCAATCAACAATCGCAGATGTGATTCGGCGTAGCCGACGCTGCGCGAACGGGAAGTGTTTCAGTAAAGGTTATTTCACCTAATATCGTGTAATAAATTCCTTTAATAGAAACCGCCGACTTTGGAATATAACAAGTTTGTACCAAATTTTTCCGATATCTGAACTTTACCCGATTAATCTGCGCTGTCTTTTTGCATTTTTTCTTGGCCTCCGGAGACGAAACCTGATTGTTAGTGGAGCCTTAATCAATAAGTTTTAACCCTTATCTGCATAGCCTACCAACTATAAAGGCGACCCTATCCTTGCGGTAACTTCTGACCCTGACAGCGGGACAAGCATCCTTTATCGCTATAGATTTGATTTGATAAGGCACTGTCTTACACCATTCAGGAAGGTCATTTATAATACCAGTTTTCATGGCTTTCCAATTTGCTTTAACTTCGCCATTTTCGAGTATTTTGACGGTCTTATTGAAAACGTAACGGGATACCCCAAACCAGTGGCGGACAATTGCTCGCTGTTCAGGGTTTAGGAACACTCGAATCTTCTTTGATTTTTTGGCCGTATTTTCTGAGTCCGTGAACCCGGCAAGAGAAGAGGTGAATGATGGAGAGAAGATCTGCGGTAAGTTCTGATTCTGGAGAACTTTCAGGGTTGTCGAGAACCAGGATTTTTCCACCGTTGAGACTGACTAAGTGCTCAAAAAGTTCAAACCCAAATCGGGTGAGTCTGTCTCGATAGGCAACAACAATTGTGAGTTGATCGCCACGCATAAGTCGTTCCAGTATGGCTCGAAGACCTTTTCTTTTGTAGTTGAGTCCTGAACCGATGTCTTTGACGATTTCCGCTTCCGGGAAGAGGGAGTGCATGTAGGCGATCTGTCTGGCGAGGTCGTCAAATTGTTTACCACTACTGACTCGGCAGTAACAGATTGTAGCTTGTCCACTCCCTTTGTTTTTTCCGAGACTGAGGAGGCTGTTTGTGTCAAAGAGGCGATATCCGCTTGGAGTCCGCTCACATTTGAGCGTGCCATTGTCTGCATACTTCCTCAAAGTGTTTCTAGAGAGTCCTGTAAGTTCGACCGCCTTACGGATTGGTACTAATGCCATAATTAAAGTCTAACATATAATTCTAGACTTTATTATACTTTGTTATACTTATTGCTGCTGTTCCCTAGCCTCCCCAGGAGAACGGGTCAACCGCCCGACCTTGGGCTGCAGTCTGATGCAGCTGGTCTTTTCTCCGAATAGTGAGGAACTCAGTACTGCGGTTCAGTTTCTGGTTCAAGGGTCGTTGCAGCAGTGGTTAGGGGAGTTAATTCAAGTTGAGAGGGTGGAAGTAAAGAGTGAAGATACTAAGTTGCGAGTCACAGTCCAGTATGTGATTCGGCGTAATCAACAGCGTCAGGTAACTGAGTTTGAGCGAGGGTTGTGATTATGACAGACTTGGTATAGCGCTACGCGCAATGGCATTGGCAACAGGCAAGAGGCAAAAGTTTACTACACAAGGTTTTCAGCTTGTATCAATGTCAAACACTTTAATGCGTAGTGCTATAACAGCTGAACACATGTTCCGATACCAACGCCGGATGGCTCTTAGTCGTCAAACTAAACAGATCGGGCTGGATTACATTCAGGTGGAATCACAACAGACACCGAATGAACCGAATAAGTGGGCCCATTAGCTTCATTTTGTACCAGCTTCCGCACAAGCAACCCAGGACGTGCTCTCAAACCTGACCTCTAGAAATATTCGCATCACTAGAGGTACAGCGGTTTCAACTACTGATGTTAGGGATACTCTTAAACCGTCATTAATCAGGATAAACCTGTATCAAACGGTCAAGGTGCAATTTATTGTTGCCCAAGTGAGAAGTGGTTATACGGCAATCGGAGTTGAGCCTCCCACTTATCTATTTGGGCGTTCCTGGCATCCCGACCAGGAGTTGCTTGAAAGCCCGAGCAAAGCTCATGTTTACAGTCAAGCCAACCAAGCTCAACTGCATCAAGTAGACTCAGTCCCATCCCTTTCAGGAAACGCGCGGTACGGCGCAATAATACTGCCTGCACCTCGGTTTTATTCATGTACCGAGTAATCCCTTTGTCTGTACCCCGAGCAAGGACGTTTTTGGCAGCATTATAGTCAGCCTGCAACACGACCCCATCAAATCCGGTAAAATTGTCCCCAGTCCTTTTCCCGAGAAGGGTTCCATTCCTGGAGTCAACTTGCGACGTGTAACTAGGCTGGACTTCTGTAACAACCGACCCAGTCCAATTAGCCCATTTCTGTAAAGAGTCCCGCATTTGACCCTTCATCCAACTATTAAGCTTGCGGGACATGGCTTTGGACTGACGTTTATTTTGGATTGGTTGTGTTAAATCTTCTGCAAATACTTTTAATGATTCTCCGTTGAACAGAGACTTGGATGCGGCTCCTATTATAGCTGTGAGTTCTGACTGATTCTTTCTGTATCGGCGATTTTCTGTTTTTCTAGTTAAGTTATTTTGTAATATTCGAGCCGACTTAACTGGGTCTATCTTTTCTAGTTTTCTATGAAGCGCCCAAAGCTTTCCTCTGTTGCGGTTTTTGGCACATATTCGGTCGGATTTCTGGGTTGTCAATTTGCCCAAGCTTTTTCCGTGTGCTTGACCATCTGAATCATAGAAAGCCTCAGTGTATCCCTTGTCTATCCCAATGGCTCGGCGATCAGCAGGAATTTCTACAGTTCCATGGTCTACCAAGAAGTAAATCTCAAATTTTTTCACAAGTTGGTTGTATATCAGTCTAATCTGGCCTTTGATTTTCCGATTAGACCTAACAACTATTTTGTTCCTTTTTCCTCTTTTTAGTCCAGCTAGTTCTAGTTGGTAAGTATTGCGGGAGAGTCTTTTGCATCTATACCCTCCTTGCTGATAAACTATCTGATTATTGACCCAAGAGTGACCCCTTTGGAACTCCTTTCTGACCAGCCTATGCAGGAGTGAATTGTCCAGAAAAGCTAAGGTTTTTAGCTGCGTGGCATATTCTTTTCTGGTCTTTTGGTTATCTTTTCCAGAAAACCTTTTGTAAATCTTTTTGATTACTGCTTCAATACAAGCAGCTTGTTGAGCTGCAATCGCTTTTGCTGTGTCGCTAACAGTCCACTCCATTAACTTAGAGGGCAGTTCCAAGGATTCAGGAGTTCTAAAACTCCTAACCTCTGGATAGGCTTTCTTCCAGTCAATCCCCCAATGACTTATGCTACCTAACTTGTTGTAGGATTCAGACCTGACGATGCCTAATTTTTTCATTGTCTGTAGCAACTCAAGCTCAACCGACTCAGTCATCCCCACTACAGGAACAATCTGAGTTGATATTTTCTTGGTCACTCCTACTTTCTTGGGCATCTTCAATTCTGAGTCAATTACTTGAATTATACTCTAGCGCTACTAAAATTTCAATGTCCATTTTATGGTATTAAATACTGATTTATACGTATTTTTAGGGGTTTAATTGCGAGGCTCCTGGAAATCCAACCACCTAGTGGGAATGTGCTGACGCTGTTGCTGGAATACAAAGCTCCTACTAAGTCCCAGGTTAGTGATTTATCTACCTATACGCTACAACTGCTTAATATTAGCAATGTAGATCCGTTTTTTGAGCGGCTTAATTTTTCCTTCAAACGCCCAGACCAAGTTACTTTTGACCCGCAACCAGTACCTTCAAGTGATATAGAAACTCTGTCGGTACCGGAGATAGATTACTTAGCGAAAGATTATAGCAGCTTTCGGCAATTAATGCTCAACCGCTTGTCGGAAGTGATGCCTCAATGGCTAGAGCGCAATCCTGCGGATTTAGGGATTGCGCTGGTGGAAGTATTGGCCTACTCTGCTGACTACCTCAGTTACTATCAGGATGCTGTAGCTACTGAAGCCTACCTTGGTACAGCTCGCCGCCGCACGTCTGTACGCCGCCACGGCAGGCTGGTAGATTACGTGTTGCACGAGGGCTGCAATGCTAGAGTCTGGGTGCAGGTAGCAGTAAATACTGATCAGGTGCTGCTAGCAAAAGGAACTCTTTTACTAACCCATGTTTCTGGTCAAGGGTCGGTAATCGATCCTGATTCCTCTGCTAAGAGTGAGGTCTGGGCTCAAGGGGCAAAAACCTTTCAAACCTTACATTCCCAGGAACTATTTGCTGCCCACAATGAGATTAAATTTTATACCTGGGGAGCAAGGGAATGGTTTTTGTCGAAGCAAGAGACCAAAGCAACATTAATTGGACATCTGACCTTTAAACCAGGGGATGTGTTGATCTTTGAAGAGGTAAGAGACCCAAACACTGGCTTAAGGGCTGGGGCTAACCCCCAACACCGTCATCCAGTAAGCTTAACTAAGGTAACTCCTGAAAATGGCAGAAGTCAGTTTTATTTACTAGGGGGTTTGTAATTAGAGGATGCATCTTTTTGTGGTAACTCAATAACTCAAAGGATTGTGGGGAGGGTGAGAGGGAAAACCCATCTAATTTTCGTCTGTCCTATATAGCAATCCTATATTATTCGTGAAATTATAGTGCCCGAAGCGTTCGCGTAGCGTCGGCTTGGCCGACGCTATAACCCTTGCCCACCAAGGATTTTAGATTTTGCATATTTTAGCAATTCTTTAGAATTGCTATATATAGTGTTTGATAACTGTTAAAAAACACTATATGTGTAAAATACCTTGTCAACAAGCACAATAAGCCAGGGTTTATTGAGAACTATCCCTGGTTTATTCATAATAGGCATTTGCCCTGTGATAAAATCGCAAATGTCTTTTTGTATTTGATTACAACTAACTGATTGATAGGAAGTTGAATGGCAAAGCCAAGCAACTGATCCACTATTTTCAAGGGTTGGGGGTAGGTAGGTAAACAACTGTAAGTAATTGAAAAAGTACTCTCAAATTCTTATTGCATAGATTCGGAATGCAGAACCTATTTAGAGAAAACGATCAGTATTTTTTCCCTCTCTCACAGGGACAGCAAGCCTTATGGTTCATATACCAGAAGAATCCAGAAAGTGTAGCTTACAACATATTTATAACCACTCGTCTGGCGGTCGAGTTAGACCTAGAGGCTTGGCGGAGGGCATGGCAGAAGCTGGTTGGACGACATTCGATTCTGCGAACTACCTATAGGAATCGGGACGGCAAACCCGTTGCAGTAGTTAGTCAAGACTCCAAGGTTGAGATTGAAGTAACAGACGCTTCTGGATGGGACGAGGACGAGTTAAAGCGCAAAATTCTGGTAGCGGTAGAGCGTCCCTTCAATTTAGAAACGGGCCAGGTCTTGCGGCTGGGGCTGTTTGCCCGCTCAACCCAAGAGTTTGTCCAATTAATCGCCCTGCACCACATTGCAGGGGATGGGTGGTCTTTTGACTTGCTTCTCAAAGAATTCCAAATTTTATATGCAGCAGAGGTCGAGAAGTTCCAAGAAGCAAAAATTGCTAACTTGCTGCCAGATTCCCCTTGGCAATATGCCGACTATGTGTCTTGGGCTACTCAGATGCTAGAGTCCGCCCGAGGAGAAGAACTCTTTCGCTATTGGCACCAAACACTCGCCGACTCCTTACCGACTTTGAATTTGCCAACAGACAGAAGACGACCCAAGGTTTTGAGCGGTCGGAATGAATTCCATATTGTCGAACTTGATGGAGGACTGATCAAGAAACTGCGACAACTGGCTGCCCAGCAAGGAGTCAGTCTTTATCGGACTATGCTGGCTGCCTTCTTTGTCCTGTTACATCGCTTATCAGGCCAAAACGACATCCTGCTAGGAAGCCCAATGGCAGAGAGGTGGAGCGTTGAGGAGTTTAAAAGCATTGTCGGTTACTTTGCTAACGAGGTAGTGTTACGGGCAAATCTAGCAGACAATCCTACCTTCGCAGAATTTCTCGCCCGCATCCATCGGACGGTAACAGAGGCACAAGCTCATCAAGATTATCCCTTCGATTTATTAGTACAACGGCTCAACCCTCCCCGAGATGCCAGCCGAAATCCCCTAATTCAAGTTGATTTCACTTGGCGCAAGCATCGCTGGTACAATCCGCAGACACCCGAGAGCCTGGTAGGGGAAGAAGTACTGTCTATGGAGCCATACTTAGCCGTACACGAACAGGGTTCGGAATTTGATTTGAGTTTGGGAATTGAGGAAATTGGCAAATCTCTCCATGTCATCTGGGAATATAGTGCCGACCTGTTTGATGCCAAAACTATTCACCGCTGGGCAAGACAGTTTATTTGTTTGCTAGAGTCGATTGTTGCTAATCCAGAGCAGCAAATTGCGTTTTTACCCCTGCTGACGGCAGAGGAAACACATCAATTGTTAGTGCAATGGAACAATAATTTCACAGACCATCCGCAAGATAAGTGCATTCATCAGTTATTTGAAGAGCAGGTAGAACGGACGCCTGATTCGGTGGCTGTAGTTTTTCAGCAGGAACAAATTACCTATCGAGAATTGAACGATCGCGCCAATCAATTAGCTCGCTATTTAGAATCGATCGGAGTCGGTCTGGAGGAAATGGTAGGGATTTGCGTAGAGCGCTCTATCGAAATGATGGTAGGATTGCTGGGCATTCTCAAAGCGGGCGGGGCTTATCTGCCCTTAGACCCAAGCTATCCGCGCGATCGCCTGGCTTATTTGCTACAAGACTCCCAACTGTTTTTGCTGTTGGCTTCAGAAAAATCCGTGGCTCGACTGCCAGAAAGCCAGGGGCGGATTGTTTTCTTGGACAAAGATTGGTCGGTCATTTCTCAGTATAGTCAGGAAAATTTCGGGCTTCGTGCCAAACCGACTTCTTTGGCTTACGTCATCTACACTTCAGGCTCGACGGGAAAGCCAAAAGGAGTGCAAGTCGAACATCAAAGTCTGGTGAATGCTTATCGAGCTTGGGAGCAAGCCTATCAACTAAGTCCAGAAAACAGCCATCTGCAAATGGCGAGTTTCTCCTTTGATGTTTTTACAGGAGATTGGGTGCGAGCCCTTTGTTCAGGAGCCAAATTAGTTCTCTGTCCGAGGGAATTTTTGTTGGAACCGGAAAAGCTCTATCGGTTGATGCTCCAAGAGCAAGTCGATTGCGCCGAATTTGTGCCAGCAGTGATCAGGTATTTAATTGAGTATTTGGAGAATACCAAGCAAAACCTGGATTTCATGGGATTACTGGTGATCGGTTCTGATAGTTGGTCTGTCAAAGAATACCAACAATTTCGGCAGTTCTGCGGTGCCCAAACTCGGTTGGTAAATTCTTATGGAGCGAGCGAAGCAACTATTGACAGTTGCTATTTTGAAAGTACCGAGATTAATCTAGCCCTAGAGTCTCCAGTTCCCATCGGCAAACCCTTTGGCAACATACTTCTCTATATTCTCGACGATGCTCTGCAACCGGTTCCCATCGGCGTACCGGGGGAACTGCATATCGGCGGTGTGGGTCTAGCCCGAGGCTATTGCAACCGTCCGGAATTAACCGCGCAAAAGTTTATTGCCAATCCTTTCAGCCAAGAGGAAGGAGCGCGTCTTTACAAAACGGGGGATAAGGCACGCTATCTCCCGGACGGTAACATCGAACTTCTCGGTCGCATCGACAACCAGGTAAAAATTCGTGGCTTCCGCATCGAACCAGGAGAAATCGAAGCGGTACTGGGGACCCGCCCGGAAGTTGGGCAAACTGCCGTCATCGTCTGGGAAGACCAATCCGGTCATAAGCGTCTCGTGGCTTATGTGGTTCCGACAATAGTTTTCGATGGGCCTCGCTCTCTATCTCCTTGGAAGAATTGGAGCGATTTTGCCAATAACCCTTTGTATCGGAAGCAGGTGCGAGAACTGACAGCGAAACTGCGGGATTTTCTCAAGCAAAAGCTGCCGGACTATATGGTGCCTTCGGCTTTTGTGATGCTAGATTCCCTGCCCCTGACTCCCAACGGCAAAATTGACCGCCGGGCGCTTCCCGCACCGGAGGGAACTAGCGGTAGCAATGCTAATTTTATTGCACCTCGGGATACCCTTGAATTACAACTGGCACAAATCTGGTCGGAGGTTTTAGAGGTTTCTCCCATAGGAGTCCGAGATAATTTCTTTGATATCGGTGGTCATTCGTTGTTAGCGATCGCCTTAATCGCTAGGGTTCAACGGCAGTTGGACAAAAATCTGTCTTTGGCCGCGCTGTTACAAAATCCGACTATCGAGCAGCTGGCTACTTCTATTCGCTCTGACCCAGATTCTCGGTCAATGTCTACCCTGGTGGCAATGCAGCCCGATGGAAATTTACCACCTGTGTTCTTAGTCCCTCCCAGCAGCGGCACCGTCTTATTTTATCTGGATTTAGTGCAACATTTAACCTGTCTAAACCTACTTATCAGCAGGAATGACCTGTATAGCACCAGGTGAAAATCTGGTGGTTGATTAAACTAAGCCGGTGAGTCGCCCCACCGACTCGTCTTCAGAACCGGACATGACACTTTCGCATCATCCGGCTCCTCATCATAGGAACCATTTACATTGGTACCTCTAGAACGGATTCTCATCTAACTTTGAAGAGTTGACTTTGGTACCGTGTTTGGCGTCGTGACAATGGAGGTGAAGTAACTCTAGATTTTTGTCATGGTCGTTACCTCCTAGAGCGCGTGGTATAATATGGTGTTTTTCCAACAAATCTCCATCCCTGAAGGTAAGACCACAATGGGCGCATTTCCCTTCTTGCCGTTCTAAAAGCCTTCCCTTCTGAGTGGTCATCTCAGGATGCTTTCTCATTCTGGTGCTCCAATAAATTAGGTCTCCATCGTAGGGACTCCTGGTTTCTTGAACTTTTATGTGCCTGACTATTTCAGTTTTGGCATGTTTTGGGAGGTAGTTATTCCCGTTGGTCATGAATACCCAGTTATCTTCTCCGATGGTTCCCCAATATTTCTTGGTTACCCAGGTTCTTGATTTGTTGGGGTGTCTCCTATATCCCCATCTTCGAAGTTTGTTCCAGACTAGATTCCCTAATTTTGAGAAGGTTTCTTTGCTACAAACAGAGCTGTAGTAGTTACACCATCCTCTTATAATAGGTTTAAGTTGGCTTATTAACGCCTTCTGTGGGGCAGCTTTATGTCTGTTGATGACTTGGGAAAGCTGCCCGTAATGTTCTAGAACTTTTTCTTTGGATGGTTTGATGATGGTTTTAAAACCTCGTTTTGAATGGTTTTTACCTGTTTTATATTGACGGATGTTGAATCCAAGAAAATCAAATCCGTCAAAAGTGTGGGTAATTTGGGTTTTACTTGGTTTTAGTTCCAACCCCATGTCCTGTAGCCATGTGTTGATTACTTCTTGATATTCTTCTACCACTTTTTGGTCTGGGTGAAGGATGACGAAATCATCTGCGTATCTAATTAGGGCTAATCCTTTTTTGTAATATGTTTTTTTACCCTTGATAGAGTTGGCATAGTTCCATACCTCTTGTTCCATTCCGTGGAGGGCTATGTTCGCCAATAGTGGGGATATCACCCCACCTTGAGGGGTGCCCTCGTTTGTGTGTGAGAATATTCCCTTATCCATCACACCGGCTTTAAGCCAGGACTTAATTAAACGTCTCATGGATGGATAGGTATTCAATTTTGTTAGAAGTGCATCATGGTTTATTTTGTCGAAGCATTTGGCAATGTCAGCATCAAGAACCCATTTGGGTTTTTTGTTGATGAAATTGAATATTGCTTCAATGGCATCATGACATGAGCGTCCTGGTCTGAACCCGTATGAATTGGGTTCAAATTTTTCTTCCCATTCAGGTTCAAGAGCCTGCTTGGCAAGTGCTTGTAATGCACGGTCGTACATAGTCGGGATACCTAAGGGGCGTTTTTCTGACCGTCCGGGTTTGGGAATCCATACCCTTCTGGTAGGTTGTGCCTTTTTGGAGACCTTGAGGCTGGCTACTAAGGCGAGGCGTTGCCTATTGGTTAAGGCTTTGAACCCGTCTATTCCGGCAGTCTTTTTGCCTTTATTCTCCTGGGTGACTCGTCTGACCGCAATCATTTTGGCTGACCAGGACTTCATCAGGGTCTTTTGGAGTTTTCTTACCACGCTCACGTCACCACGGCTCGAGGCTCGGTATATTCGTTTTTGTAACTTAAAAACGGTCATTTCCAGCTTTCGCCAATTGACCCTTCTCCATTCCGACTGTGGGGCGAACCCCTGAGTTTTAGACTTATTCATTACTACTTACAACCATACCCTTTCCTACAACGTGAGTCCGTCAGCATATCCTGGGCATTACCCCAGGCATTGGCTTCTGACTCAATCTCGCTCTCCTATGACTTGCGGTTAACTACCTACTCAACCATCGACCATGTTGAGAGTACATATGAGAGTTATTTCGTTCCTGATAACCATTCTGTGGACTTTTAGGGTGGTACTCTTCACCAGGAATATTCTTTGGGAAATCATTATGAGGCGGCAAAACCTCATAGTCCTTATTCCTTTGACTTTTGTCTGTAGCGTATCAGTCTATTTCGCTACATGCCTTTTACGATGATTCTGATGTACCTTTCTCTCGTACCCATGAGTCCTTTGCCTGTTACTAACTTTGCTTAGACTAGCTCTGCTTCACTATTCGACCCTTGCATCAATTCATGAGTTTGTTATGTTCATAAATCAGGGTAAGGCTGTCACTCGGATTTCACGAGGGATGGATTTTCACCATCATGGTTATCAAGTTGTCATGGTTCAGTTTCCCGACCAAGCGGTTAGTCCCCCAAACCCTTAATAGGTAAGGTTTATAACCAACGAAACGCACTTGCCGACAAAGCACGAATCATTATGTTTCGTGCGCCATTCCAATCCCGTGGCAATGAAAAACCACATTTTGGGCATTGGAATTTTTTCTTGCCGCCTAATCTCTCGTGAATATGGCCACACTCTGGGCAAGTCTTACTCGTGTAGGATTCGTTGACTATTACCACTTTTACATCATTCCGATCAGCCATTTGTGTCAAATGTTGACGAAACTTGTAGTGACTCCAGGTGAGCAGATTACGAGCCGTTTTTTTGTTTAATTTTCTGGCTGATTTTACAACCATCTGAGACGTCTCAAATGTTGGGATAAAAATCAGCTTGTAGTTTTTAACAAGAAAAGAAGCTGACTTGTTGTGGCAGTCTTTGATTAAGTCTTGGATCTTCTGACGTAAACGGTGGGCAGCTTTCCTTATTGCTGCGCTTTGGCGCACGCTTCGCGAACGTCTCTGACGCTTTGCAGAGCTTAAGTCAATACGACTCATCAATCGATCTAATCGTTGACAAAGTCTTTGGATTCTACCAATATCGCCAGTCCCTATTTCGACATAGCTGACCCCATCAAACCCAGTCAAAAAAGTCCTAATTCCTGGGTCTAAAGCGATCACCTTGTCAACAGTCGTGGGAGTAGGATCAATGTATTGAGGAAAAACACCATACCATTTTCCCTTGATCCACACTAGTTGAGTTCCATAAATGCATTCCTCAGGAAAGCCCTGAGGTGAACGGAATGATAAGCCTTTTACTTTTGTCAAGTACCAAGAACCTTTCTTGAAATTTCCCGCTTTGAATTTGATTACCTGCCTTGTTTCTCGACAAGACTTGAATTTAGCAAAACCATTATTGGCCAACCCTTGCTTTGACGCATCGATCGCATCAGCTACTGCTTCTTGTAATTGATGACCTGGAAGTGTTTTTACCCATTCTGGTCTATCAGCACTTCTCGCTAATTTCTGTAAATCGTAAGCACTGCCTTGATAGCCGTTTTTGATAGCAGCTATTGACCAGTTATAGATCCAGCGATAAGCGTTAAGCCAAGTTTTCCATACTTTATGAAGTTCTTTAGATGGAAACACCCTGATCTTCAAGACACTGTTTGGTGTCAACTTGACCGTCTGGTTTCGAGGTTTTTTCTTGTATCGCTTGGTTGACTTGTTTCTGGTACTTCCTGAGTCCGTAAAGCCTAGCAGAGAAACAGTGGAGGATGGACAGGATATCCTCGACCAATTCCTGTTCTGGGGATAGCTTGCGTTCATTGAGAACCACGAGTTTGACCCCACCTTTTTGGCATAGCCACTCAAGCAATGGAAAACCGAATCTAACTGCTCTGTCTGGGTAGGCGACGACAAATGCTGAGATATCAGCGCAGTATATTCGTTCCAATATTTTGAGGAACTTTCGCCGTTTAAAATTGAGTCCCGACCCAATTTCTGTAATAATTTCTGCGTTTGGGTATTTTGCCCGTAAAAATTGAGCTTGCCTATCGAGGTCATCCCGCTGGGAATAGGTAGAGACTCTTGCATAGCACAGAGTAGGCTTGTAATGCGTTGCTTCTCCTTCAACGCAAAACCGCCTTTGATTGCCTTGGGTTCTGATACTGTCAAGTCTTCCCTCTCTATCCCATCTTCTAAGAGTTGAGGTTGAGACGCCGTAGTGTTCGGCTGCCTCTTTTGGCGTGACATATTTCTTCATGGTGTCTAAACTCCGATGAATCTACTCTAGCAAGTTTAGACAAGTTTGAAAAGTATTGAGCAACTTTTTGGTTAATAGTTACACCTCCGCAATCTGGGGACCGAGCAACCGATTTACGGCTTGCAAGCCCCCGGTCTCAATGGGGAACGGGAACCTTTTAGCACTCTCAAGGACCTCGCTATTCACCACATCAAAGGGATTAAAACTATTCAACCTCGGGGTCCCTACTATTTAGTTGGTTTTTGCGTGGGCGGTCACTTAGCATTAGAAATGGCACAACAGTTACACCAACAAGGGGATACCTTAGCATTGCTAGCACTGATACAATCCTCGGCTCCAGAACACCACAGGCTTCTAGTTGACAGCACGCCTGGAAGAAACTTGGGTCTGGATATTTACTATCCAAGAGAATTTGCTCAGGAAATGAGCGCTCCTCGGGGGAAGGAAGTGCCGGTATCTGTCGCTCAACTCCAACAACTGATGCCAGAGCAGCGATTGGGATATGTCCTGGAACGAGCTAAAATGTTTGATTTGCTGCCGGAAGAGGTAAAAGTGGAGGATTTTGAAAGCTTGTTCGAGGTTTTTAAAACTACGGCTTTTGCGTCTTATAATTATGAAGCGCAACCTTATCCAGGGAATATTGCCCTGTTCAATGCCAGCGAGCAGCCCATAGACATAGCTGGTGATCCCACTCTAGGTTGGCGCAATTTCATTGCTGGGGAAATAGAAGTACACGAAATTCCGGGCGACCATTTCTCGGTTATCCGGGAACCCCAAGTGCTGGTTTTAGCTGAACGGCTGAAGCTTTGTCGTGATCGCGCTCTGGCAGCGATCAAATAATATCATCTCAGGATAATTAGGGCTCTACCGTACCTGTTCCCAGTTCTATTATATAGGATAGGATGTCCGGATAATGAACCTTAATAAAAATCCCCCCATCTCCCCATCTCCCCATCTCCCCATCTCCCCACACTCCCTGTTCTATACATATGACATCTCACTACAATTCCCCTGGCCTAACCACATTAGCGTATCGAGTTAGCACCCATGGCACCAGCTTCCAACGGATGCTAGCCGGTCTGCGTACTCAAACGGCTTCCCCAAATGACTCAGACCAAGGCAACCGACCTCTGGCTACTCTCAAGGCCATCTGTTTGCTGGAGCAACTGCTGGTAATGTGTTTCGCTCCACAGATGGCGGGGAAAGCTGGGTAACCATTGGGACTGGTTCTCTGACTATTGTTGAACATCGCATTCCAGCAACAGCAGAGGGTTCAGAAAGTTGGACTCCTGTGAATACCAGCTTGCCCAATACTGTTGTGCGATCGCTATTTACTTACTCTTGCTATTACTGATAAGCCTATTGTAAGCGGTCAGCGGTCAGCGGTCAGTGGTCAGCCGTAGCACAGGCTTCGACGCTGTGAGGTAACCCATAAGCTGATAGCTGAACGCGCACCCGTGCGCGTAGCGCATTAGCTAATAACTGATAACTGATAGCTGATAACTGATAGCTGATAGCTGATATTGGGAGTGCTTTTATAAATTGGATTCAACCTTATTCCCAATAATTAGTTTAAGTAGCGATTCATTAGACCTAGTTATAGAAGATGAGAGATCAAGTCAACACCTCTGATATTCTGAAAGCAAGAGGTTCCGGCGTCGCTGGAACCTCTTTGTTATTCCTTTTAGTCTAAACTCCAGTGCTCAATAAACTTGAATTAATCGAGGTGTCGATTTCTATCTCGATAGTCTTCCAGCTTAGGGAGAGAGCTACTTATTAGTCCAGCCTCTTTCATCCAATACTGAAAAGAATATGCAATCAAGGAATGAGCGTATGATGTTGGGTGTACATTATCCCAAAATGTCGATAGAAAGTTAAAAGACCCGTCTGTTCTTTTACTTGTATTATTCGAGGCGTAGCCTCTCCAGTCTGAATTTGTGATGCCTTCGGCAAGATAACCTCCTTGGAAACACTGTTTAGGTATTTGTATCGCACTACTCCCTGTAGATTGGATATCGTTATACTCATTCTCGAATTGTGCGTCAAAATAATCTCCTGTGAAGGGATTTTTATTCTCTAGGAGTGCGTCGAAATCAGAAAATAGATCTATGTATACTATCTCCAAATATTTACCCCGTTCTTCTTTCAGAGACTCTATCTTTATTTTTAGCTTATTATTATGAACATTGATTATGTTTGTTATAGCAGCAGAAAAATCTTCTCTTGTTTTCACCGAACCTCTACTGAAATCATAACTTACAGTTGCTATTGTGGGCGTTTTACCTATATTGGGTAAGTTTGGAATGATAAAATATTTTGCCCCTTTGTCATTTAGTTTTTTGATATTTTTGATTATGTTATCAGTCGCTCGGTCTGAAACTTTTTCATAGCCTCCTACATCGTTAGGATATTCTATTAAATTAAAGAGTGTTTCTTCACTATCGAATTTCTCAAGATAGTCATTTGCTCCAATCCACAGGGTATAAGCTGTCTCTTCTGCTGCTGTTAAATCAATCTTTTTCCCACTCAGCCATCCATTATCAAGATAACGATTTATCGTTGTCGTCATACTGCCAGTAATAACATTGCGTCCCCCGGATTTTACGTAATCCAGAATCTCTTTAGGCTTGAAATCATTGATTAAATCAGATTTTGCTCCACCATAAGCCCAGTTGAACAGAGTAATTCCTGTTTCTTTAGACAGATATTCACTCCATGTTAGTCCATTGGTGAACCTGCCATACCAATAGGGATATTCGGGCATTAATTTAACCCAGTGCTTGAGATTCCCTGTATCAGAAAGACTGTCACCGAATATGACCATCTTTTTAATAGTCTGATTGCTTTCGTCTTTCTTGAAATGTATGGGATACTCATAGGGATTCAAAGCACTTGTAGCTGCAGAATAGTCAAACAATTTATAGCTTGGCTTGTCTTGATGCTTTTCAAAAATAGATTTTATGCACCTTTCCTCTAACTCGGCTCTCGTCAATTCTGTTTCTACAAAAAAACTATCAAGCAACTGACCACTCAGTTCCGTATATGAGGGAAACCAATCATGATACCCCTTGTCTATAGACCAAGTCCAGTTTCGCTTACCAGGATTTTGCCACATCAGTGATGGATTATCCTCTTCATACTTGCGTTGAAAATCATAAAAGTATGCTGCTACATAGTAATCGGTCATTTGATTTACTCCTAAACATTGTTTATTGTTAATTTGTCTTATTGGGACTTTAGCATAAATTAAGCCCAAATCAAACCTAAAAGGGAGTGGGAGAACCTGGTTTACTGACAAAAGGTAAGCCTATGCTTACCCCAACTCCCGACTCCCTTTGCTATCGTTTTGAGTAAGCCAATGGTGCCTAAGGCTCACCCTTGACAAATGAAAAATATGTGTATATACTTTTAATATGCAGTTATCCACAACTCAACTTAACCTAGAGCAGTGTACCTGCTTTAACCTACGCAAAGCCACCCGTGTCGTCACCCAAATCTTTGACGAAAAGTTGCGGCCTAGCGGTTTACGAGCAACCCAGTTTTCCATCTTGGCTGTGATGGCGGCGGCTGAATCCTCCACCATCAACAAACTTGCTCAAACCCTAGCGATGGATCGAACCACTTTGACCCGCAATCTCAAGCCCTTAGAAAAGCAGGGACTAATTGAAATTAATCCTGGAGAGGATCGGCGGACACGATTGGTGGCACTAACGGCAAAAGGCCAGGAAAACCTGACCCAAGCTATTCCCCTCTGGGAACAAGCTCAAACAGAGGTGATTGAGAAGCTGGGTGTCGGTCCATGGCACAATCTATTGGAGCGGCTGACTGAAACGGTTTCCATCGCGTAATTGGCCACAGACTCCTGATCACAAGCCCCTCTTTTTTTATTTACCAAATAAGTGTATATGCAGTTATAAGGAAGACTCCGAATACATGATGATTTTTAATGGCAAATTAGCTACATTTACAATCACCCCACACCCAGTCACCCTATCCCGGACAGTTGATAATCACGTCTTTGTTAAAAACCTACCTTTATGAGGTTTCCTATTGCCCCTCTTTCTATCTCTAATTAATAGAGGCATATTCCCGAGCGGGTAATTGACAAATGGTTTCCAAAGTATTATTTATCTTAGTAAAGCATAATCTGATGATTGGGAACACATTCACTAAAATAATTATCAAAAATTAAATTTTATAAAACAATATTAATTTTTGATAAAATTTAATTTTTATTAATTATCTTGATTAAAAATATTAAGAAATTATAAATTTTACCAGTTAATGGTAAGTATATTTATATACTAAAAATATAAGATAAAATTATCGACATCTCACCCTAAGGATCAACTACTACTAATCCCCCTTACTTGGTGCAGCTACAGGGGCACTTGGCCTAGGCATAATAAAGATTTTACCCTGCTTTCGGTAGGTTGGATTTGTCTAGTGTCAGGCAGATATCCGTGGGAAAATCCCTAGCCCTCTTTCCTAAATATATGTATATTTTATTACCTCATTAGTACGGCGGAATAATTTCTACCGTTTGTTAAAACTAAATATGTATTCTTGGAGTTGATAAAAAGAGTTTATAAAAACCTCAAAAGACTCCAAGCAACCACTCAATAACTCAGTTAGTTTGTACAGTAAGTAGAATGAACAGGAAATTGAGCGAAAATCGGAAAACCTTAGAAACCGCTGTTTGTCAGTGCTACTAGGGCAATTCTTCCGGAAGCGAAAAGCCTGTGATCAGTTAGTTTGACAAAAGAGGTATTGTAGAGGTATTGTAAAATATCGGGAGCGAGCTGGGATACCGTGGAGGGATTTGCCGGAGAGATTTGGAGATTTCCGTTAAGAGCTATTTGAAATTTTATTCATAACTACAATAAATGTTTGTCGGGTAGATTATGCCATCACTACTTTATCAATACCCTGACTGTATAAGTCGGTTATATAAAAGCGATCTAGGCTTTTTTATCTGCTACATTAATTGATCTAATGCTATCAAAGCTTGAATTGTTTTTTAGCAACATTTTCAGAGTAATCAGAATTATGTATGTCCCAGAAGAATTAAAAGACCGTGATTACACCATCATTATTGATAAAAGTGGCAGTATGACCATTAAGGACGAGAAAAGGGGGACAAAAACTAGATGGGAGGTTATGACAGAAACTACAGAGGCTTATGCTAGATATTGTGAAGAAATCGACCCCGATGGGATTACTGTTTATGTATTTTCGAGTAGATTTAAGCGATACGATAATGTTACGACAAATAAGGTAGAACAAATCTTTCAAGAAACATATCCTATGGGTGGAACATACCTTGATGAGGTTTTGCGGGATGCTCTCGAGAATTATTTCCAACGTAAAGCAAACGGTAGTGCTAAACCAAATGGGGAAATTTTCTTAGTATTTACAGATGGAGCACCTGATGATAAGCCTCCAGTAATTGATGTAATTGTGAACGCAACTCGTCGAATCGATAAGGATTCGGAAATTGGTATTTCTTTTATTCAAGTTGGTTCAGATCCCCAAGCAGCACAATTTCTACAAGAATTGGACAAATCTTTAGAAGAAAAGGGAGCCAAATATGGTATTTGTAACACTCTCACTTTAGGAGATTTAGAAGAAATACCTCCACCAGAAGTACTATTGAGAGCTATTAATAGAGGATAATAAGCGACAAAAATGTAATCATTTTTATTTAGATACGCTTAATTAAATAAATTAAAACAAAGTCATAATTAGTTAATATAGTTAAATAAATTCAATCATCATGTCAAAGGTTGAACAACTGCGTAAGTTTAATAATTTAGGTGAATCTATACTTAATCAACTTAAGGAATATGACTCTGTTATTCAGAATCAATCCCTTCAGCAGGATAGGATTTTAACTGAAATTAGCAATCAAGTTGAAATTGTCCGAAAGCAAGCCGAAGAAGTAGTTAAATCTTCTTCTTCACCAGTTAAAATTGCTGTTATGGGAGAATTCAAAGCTACAAAAACTACGGTCTTAGGTAGTTTACTTGGTTATGCAGGAATGTTACCAGACAGTCGAGTGGCAGCTACTGGGAATGTGACTCATCTCAATATCGTTCAGGTAAAAGGCTCGCAACCAACTGAATTTAAGTTTAGCGTTAAATATTTTAATCAGAACGAAATTGATAAATGTCTTGACTTTATACTTGAGGAGTTGGTTGTACAGGCTGAAGCACAATTACCTAGTACGCAAATCGCTAGTTTAAAAAACTTTAATTCCAAAAATCCTGATGTTTGGCAAAACATTATCCAATGGTACGATGAAGTAAAAAATTATGACAAAACTCCTGGATTAGAAAACGCAATTCAAGAACTAGTAGTGTTTGTTGAATCTTATCTACGTTATAATAATTTATGCGGTCAATCCTTGCCTATTGATAATGCTACTCATGCTTACGCAGGTCTTCAGCTACCTAATGACCCCCGTTCGATCTTAGATATTAAGAAGTTTGAGCAGTTTCCTCCAGAAGACGAGGAGCAGTTTCCTAAGTTTTTGCAAGCCACCTTTCCTCTAATCGGACGAATAAATGTTGAAGTCAAAGTGTCAGATAAAATTTGGGATCTTTCATCTCTTCAAGAAGCAAACAAGTTAGTTTTACTAGATTTGCCTGGATTAGGGGCTGATAAATCTGAGCTTCGAGATCGATTTGTAAATGTCCATGAAATGGAAAATGTACAGACGATTTTACTATTGACCTATGGTCCTCGTCCAGGAAGTACAACAAACAATGAAATCATCGATCTGCTCCGAAAGCAAAGAAAAAACCAAAATCTCGATGATTTTATCCTTGTAGGTGTTGGGCGATTTGATGATTTGCCTGGGGCAGAAGTTGGTATTGACAAGCTTCTTAGTAACACAGAGCAACTAACAGAGCAGAAAATTTTCGATGAAATACCAGCTTTGCGTAAGGTTATTGAAAATTCCCGTAAATTGACGAAAGGTAATGATGAGCAAAGAATCGTTTTTATGTCAGCATTTGCTGCACTTGAGTATTTGATAAAAAACCTAGACAGCACCATTAAAATTGCGACACCAACTGTACTAGAAAACCTCAATATCTTTCAGAAGCATTTTCCTGATCTAAACGAAAAATGGCAGCAGTTAAGCGAAAGGTTAAAAAAATCTGAACCTGATAGTATTTTAGTAACTTGGCTAGATGCTTTCACAAAAGATGGTGGTCTTTCTAGACTACGGTATCTGCTTGAAAATCACGTGGCAACTCATGGTCTTGAACAATTATATAAAGATGTCAACGTTAAAGTACAAACTTTGGTTAAGGAACAACAAAATTTAGCACAAAAAGTTAATAATCCTTCACTGGCTAAATTGCTTGCTTCTGAAAATCCCAAATTACGAATCCTGCGCCAAGCACTCCGAGAATTAGCAGATAGCTATAAAGCGTTAAAAACCCATTTAGAAAAAAATCCATTAGAATTGGGAGTAGGAATAGATGAAACAAGAAGCAAAATTCCCCTTCGACAAGAGGTTGAAGAAAAAGTAAATTCTGAAATATCTCGCTGGAGTGAATGGAGAACCCTATTTCTCAAAATTGAAAACGGAATCGTCAATTTACCACAAGTTGACAGTGAGGATGAAGAGTCATTTTTTTCTCGAAGAAAACGTCAACAAAGAATCCGAAAATCTTTTACTAAAAGCGATGAATTGTATCCTTCTTTTCAGGAGGCTTGTGATCAACTCGAAAAGTTTATTCAGGAGCGTGTTGACCAGTCTATCAAAGACTGGTTAGACGAATTATCAAATAACCTAATTTCATTAAAGGATAATCAGAGGACAATCAATGTCAAAGAAATACGGTCTGAAATTGAAGATTGTGTTGTGAAAAAAGAAGAAATAGAAGAAGATATACAAGACTTACTTTCTTTAGCATCTCCGAGGGAATGGGAATCAATGCTGCTAAAAAGAGTGAAAAACAAGAGTTCTATAACTATAGATTCAGAAACTTTGTTTCCTTTACCCCGTGAAGACAAAAATAGCCATGAACCTGCTTTGATATTCGGGTGGTCTCCAGACCATAAACAAGCTAATAAAAGAATACCACTTTACGAAAACCATCTAACTTTTATACTGGGACTTCGAGATACAATGATTTGTAGCGTTAGTGATAGTTTTATTCAAATTTTAAGCAAAGTAAATCAAACAGTAAATAAAGAACTCCAAACATCAATTTTAGAAGAGGCCATTGTAACCTTGGAAGAAGATTTCTTAGCAGATAGAACGTTGCTAAAACAAATGGTAGGTGAAGAGCCAACTGAAGAAACCACACCAGATTGGTTATTAATTCTACAGGAGCTAGTAAATATTCCTCTTTAAACTTTGCTAAAGATGTTGATATGCCTGTTGGAATTAAGATTGTAAATAAGTTTCTGTTGAACCAAATCAAAACAGTAAACAATACTAAGTGGTTAAAGCTTCCTGTAATAGACCTGATTCATGAGCACGACGATCCAGCTAATATTATAAGGATTGATCATATCAACTGTACTATAAAAGGAAATCCTCTAGAACTTAGAGATAAAATTCAACAGGCTTACAATAATTATTTTAATAATTATAATTATCCAATACCATTTTATCTCGATTCGCTCTTACGATTTTCTCCATACTGCAAACTTGATAGAGATCTGCCTATTTATGCTAATTATTTTTTAGGAGTTAAGATAGATTATATCGAGCAAAATAGCAACGTAAGTGAATCGTACACAAAGTCTCAAACCTGTAATTTATTTTACAAAAAAACAAGTAAGGGGGAAAAAATGCTCTCACATGGTGGATGGATTGCTATCGATTTTGGTACTTCAAATTCTACTGTTACTTTTTACGATCCTAAAGAAGCAATAGAACCCAACGAATTATCCTTGGAACAAAAAGACCTATTATTTAAGCTTTTTAAGGAATGGTTAGGCTCATCTGACTCAAAATTACCAGGAGTTGGTGATCATGAATGGCAGGAATATATCGAACAAGTTGAAAATAATTTGGGAAAATCTTGGCCAGAAATTATCGACAATAAAAAGAGCTCAATATTGTTAGAGGGAATTCGCCAACTAGAAATTTCCTTAGGTACTAGACTAGATGATCCAATCTACCCGGTAGTTAGTAAAAAACTTAACGAAATTTACCGTCAATTATTCCAATTACCACCCTTACAAAAGGAACGTATCGTTCTGGCAAAAATAGATAAGAATCTCCCCCAAGAGATACAAATTACTAGCGAACTGGAACTGGTTGGTGTAAATGGATTCTTGGAAGTGGAAATGGGGGAAATAGCTAGAAATAATCGATTGGCAGCGATGTCCCAAGAGACTACTGATGAAAACCAGGAAGATGAAAACCAGGAAACATTTTGGCGAAAAATAGAAAGTAAGTTTCACCATTCTCCGAAGCGTTACCTTAATAAAACCAGAAAAAAAGGAGAAGAAGATAAAATCAAGATATATTGGGAAGGAGAAGAGAAGAATATTGAATATAGTGAGCTAATTCAAGCAGCGATGAAATGTCTGATTGAATTAACCGAAAATTTTAAAGATAAACCGGAAAATAAAAAACGTTATGATAGCGGTAAATTTTACAGAGTAATCGTTACTTATCCGACGGTATCTAAACCAGAAACTCGTCGTAAACTGGAAGAGTTAGTAAGTCAAATTCTTGAGCAAAAATTTACAGATACAGATGTCAAATTAGACGTAAAAAAAGATTTTGATGAAGCAATCGCTGCAGCTATTTTCTATGTATGGCGAGAATTTGGTGGAAACCAAACTATCGGTATAGAAGCTTTTAAAACTCGCTGTCGTCGTAGCGGTCAAAAATGGGCTCAAAACCTAATGGTATTGGACATTGGTGGTGGAACGACAGACTTGGCTTTAATTCGTTTACTTCTAAGAGATGATAGTCCATTTGACCCAGGAGAAGATCGAGGAGCTGGTGGACGTTACTATGTTCTGACTCCAGAGTTGATGGGGTCTTCTGGACACTTATTTTTAGGGGGTGAGTTAATTACTCTACGACTCTTTCGCGTGCTTAAAGTAGCGATTGTTGACAATTTGTTAACGGCATTTACAGAAGGGAACTTAAAGGATGATAAGTTAGACCTGCTGATCAGAGGATTAGAGCCAAGATTTTTGCAACAAGATAATCACAACAAATACCGCACTCGCTCCCTATTAGAGTGCATTGACAAAGAAAACCCAGAAAACGATCCATTTTATTCAACAGTTCTAAACTATGCAGAAGAAATATTACCAACTCGATGGAAAGAGAACCGAAAAAAGCTACAAGCTTTTTACACCCTTTGGCGATGGGCTGATGATGCTAAAGTTGAATTAAGCAAAGGTAGCCTTGACTATGATGAATATGAAATTCCGGCGAATCAATTAGAACAATTTCTTCGCGTTCAACAAGATATTGAGCTTGGTGAATATAATCCTGGCATCAAGCTATCTAAACAACAACTTGAAACAGCTGCTTCAAAAGTTGTTGGAGAAGCCATCAATATTGCTAAAGACTTGCTAGAAAGCCGATTACCTAAAGACAGTTCAACTGGTCAAAAAGAACCTTTGGATTGGTTAATTTTATCGGGACAGACTTGCCATCTAGATTTAGTCAGGCGTAAAATTAATGAAATATTTAGCAATACCAAGAACGATTTCGAGTGGAACCCAGCCAGGATTACTTTTGTACCTGACTATGCCAAATTAGCTACCTCAGTCGGGGCTTGTTATGGCATGAGCCGACAGCAGTTCACTTATGCTCCGAAAGCAGCGAAAGACAAGCTAAAAGAAGGTAAAAGCGAACTCTATATCGAAGTTAATAATTTACTTTACACATTGCCTTGTGCTTTCTTGAGGCAAGTTGTAGGTTCTTTAGAACCAGTTTTTCAAGCACGACAGCCATTGTATAAATTTAATCCTAATCAGGAAGCTAAAGCTCGAAGTAAATGGTTCGGTGTTTTACCAACTACGAACATTTATCGTCGAGACTTTGAAAGTCAAAGAGAAATTTTATGGGCTAAATTTAATTTTGAAGAGATTGCCAAACAAATCGGAATATATTCCCAGAATAATAATCTATGGTTTGAGGGATTCAAAGCTCAGTTTGAAGTTAACCAAACCCTAGAAATTGAAATGGTAGTTTGTCGGGGCAAACCTCATTATTTAGTAGGGGATCAGGTGGATGACAATAACTCTACCTTAACAAATATTAACCAAACAATATCGGAAGAGCTAAAAACAAGAAAAGAAGAGTTGGAGAAAGCAAATATACAAGAAGAAGTTCCTCAAGCTATGATTATCGATAGTGAACTTCAGTGGGATATTGCTATTGGTATCAATGAGGAATCTCCACAGCTAGTTTTCAAGGCTGGGGAAAAACTTGATGATATTTTTCACAATCAAGACGAAGGAGAACAAACAACTAAAGAAACTAAAGGAGCTATCAGCAAAGATGAGAACCAGAAGCCTCGACCTCTCCCAGCATTCCCCAGAAGTGGCACACACACCTTCTATGCTTACTATCCCAGCTTAGAGAGCCCACAACTGAAGGAAATATATCTTGGTACATTAGGATTTGATAAAAATCAGATTCAGGATAACTGCAGATACTACATTACAATTGATGACCAAAGTAATCTGCGTATTCATGAAGGGGAAGTTCCTTATTGGATATCGGATCAACCAGAAGTTTTAAAAGAAAAAGATGGATGTGTACTTAGAGTTAAGCGTAGTCCCATAGAAGAAGAGAATAACGATGAGCAAAACCCCTTTAGTGGAGTACACTGATGGTGATGGATTGAGTCAACTGCTCAAACAGTTGTTAGTAAGAGACTCGGAGCTAGGGCGATATCTACGGCATACTCTCAAGGGACTGTATGCCTCTTTGGAATCAGCCCGTGCAGAAGCTATAGAAAATTCAGAAGAAGCTACCCTTTGTGGTCAGCTATCCGAACTACTAAATCAGCTTTTAGAAGAGAATACTTATAACGATAAGATCTCTAACAAAGAGACTTCGAAGAATACAAATTCGGAAAATTTAACTGATTTAAAAAAACCAGGATTAATTCTCCAAGATTTCTGTGATGACTTCTTCACAGATAAGAAACTTGACCCTTATATTGGTGATTCAAAACCTCGAAGCACTAATGACTCAGACTTATGGGACGAAATTCAAAAGCTTTTACTGCGTGTTCCAGGGTCTATGGCTCAAAAGTGGCAAAATAAAGCTCTGCAGTCAGCTAAAAAAATCAACGCAAAGGAAGATGATAGGAACAACAACAAACTTCCTTTTTCAGAAAATCAACTTCTCTATCCTGGTTTAACAGGAACAGTTAAGGCTAAAGGGTTGTGTTTATCAACTGAAGCTTCCTTATACTCAGAAATTAACGATAAAACTCTAGATGGCGATCTGAAATTTCTTGCCCAGATCGTATCTATCTGCATAGATTTTATTCAAAACGACCCCTCCCTACATCATTGCCTGAAAAGTATTAAATTTTTTGGTATAACCCGTTTTAATTCCAAGCATAGAGAGGATTATATTAAAACCTTGATACTTTTTTTCAAAAAAGTCAAAGACCATGAACAAGATCCGATTAAATCCTTAAAGGCAAGGCTGGACTTAGACGAGGCGATTAACTCATTAGTATATCAGCCTTTAGCTGACCCAAATTCCTGGTGGTGTAATTTGCAGAAAGACGCAAGAAAAACCCTTGACAAAGCAGTGGAAAGAGTTAATAGTCTGGATGGTTATACAGCAGGATGTCAATGGCTTTTAGGTGTTCGAGATGATATTATTAAATATACAGAGAACAAAGATGACGTAATCGATAAATTACAGGTTAGAGGTACTCCTGGCAAAGTCTTAGCTTGCTTGCGTGTTTACGCTTGGATTAATGAAGAAAAAATGCCTGGTCGAGTAATCTTTTACCCAAAATAGCTTATCCTTTGTCTGACCAAGGCAAGGTACTCCTTGAAGTGTGGAATTCCATAACTCCTGAAAAAAACTGACTTAACCTAAAAATCCGCCCATCCCAACTCATTCTTGACCTGCTTAAATCCCAGAAGTGTTGAATGTTTTAAACGTTCAACACTTCTGATTACACCCATGGAGCAGTCTTGATTGATCTTTACGTTGACCCCGCCTATCGCTGTGGAAGCTTAGGTGCAGCGTTGATTTGTGCGATCGCAAACGAAATGACCTGCATAAACTGGACAGTTATGGGAGGGCTAGGGTGTGTCTTCAAACTCGGAGATCCCCCTAAATCCCCCTTAAAAAAGGGGGACTTTGACTATGGCTCCCCCCTTTTTTAAGGGGGATCTAAATCTTGCGGAAAACTTTGAAAACACGCCCTAGTACCAGTTAGCTGAAATCTAGTAAAAACAGAACGTTTTTGAGCTACCCTTAAAAATACGATTGATAAAACAATTCTGTGATGAGTATCGTTATTTCAGACGCAATCCTACAAGCATCCCAGCTTACCCCAAGTGAGTTTCGCTCCCGAATTGCATTACACTTGTTCCAAACAGGTCGCCTAACACTAAACTATGCCAGCCGACTGGCCCACATGGAACCCAACGAGTTTCGCCAATTTCTTAAGCAGCGCAAAATTCCGCTTTACTCCTACGATGTTGAAGACTTTGAACTTGACTTGAAAAATTTGCGGGAGTTAGGAAGGTTGTGATTGTTATTAGCGATACATCGGCAATCACAAATTTGGCAGCGATTCAACACTTACAGCTTCTGCCTCAACTTTATAATCAAATCACGGCATCCCGATCAGCGTAAAACACATTTTTGAAACCTTGTCAAACTTCGGAATAACGTTTTTGATCCGAAGATCGGATTATTGTTAAACTGTTGTGCATTTAAATTAAATATTATTCAGTTATAAAAAAACGTCAAACCCTCTCCCCCTACTCCCTACTCCCTACTCCCTACTCCCTACTCCCTTGCTGTCAAAACCATTAAATTTAAATAAAAACCAGCTAATCCAAGCCAATCATTGATAGTGTAATCAAAGTCAATTCATCTATCGTTTGGAGAAAGACAGTCGAAAATGTCGAAAAATAAGGTTTTGATGGTACTGGTCTCGCTCATCCTACCCTTTCTGCTTGGGGTCCAACTAGCAATGGCTGATACCAGCGACTCAGCTCAAACCTGCTTACGAGGGTTACTGTACATGGACAACGGTTGCAGTACAGTAGATTATATGTCCATTGATTACACTCCTCTGATGAATGAAAAAGCTGAAAGCTTTTTGAAAGAAATTAAGGCACGGCAGCTTAATGTTGTCACAGCGGAGTCTCTGACCAGTGGCATGATTATTTCCACAATCGTCAACATTCCCCTCTATGGTTCCTACACCTACGGTGGATTTTCCACCTATGATAGTGATGCTAAGCGCAAGATGCTTGGGGTCAAAAAAGGCGATGTTTATACAGAAACCACAGCTCGACAAATGGCTGCTGGTGCTTTGAAAAATAGTCGGGCGATGGTCTCTATTGCAGTTACCGGAAACGCCGGACCGGTTGACAAAAATAAATTGGAAGACCTCGGTGTTGTCAACGCAGCGGTTTCTATTCGCACCACCTCTGAGAGCCAAGACAGTGAGATCCACGAGCAGCCCATTGTCTTCAATACCAGGCACCGGCGCATGGCACTTTGCGATGGTGATGGATTGCCAATGACTGAAGTTGTTTGCCAACAATATCGTTCCGAAGCTGAGGCCGACCCTAAGGGCTATGTATCAGCTCCAACCTTGTCCATGACCCGGAAATTGATTCGGCAAAATGTGGTGATTGACGCTTTGGAACTGGCGAAACAACACCTCCAAAACTTTGTCTGTACCAGCGACGGGGATAATGTGACTTGTAAAACTCTCGACTCCATGTGTCAAGAACCCTATGATGGCCGTTACATCAGGTACGGTGAACCAACTTGGGTGATCAAGGAGCACATCGAGCGTTGTCCAGTGGGTATGGTAAAGAGAAGACGGAAAAGGTAACAGGAAAGACGGAGCAGGAACTAGGGAGTAGGGAACAGGGAACAAAAATTCTCACAATTGATTGAGGTCTAATCAATGAGGAGTAATAACTTAACAATTTATTAAGAAAGTTGCCATGGGTTTGACTCGACCCCCCCATTGTATACTAGTATTAGTTCTGACTCAAAAATCTGATAGTAGGACAAATAAACTATGAATGCAACTACTACTAATGACAATCTATCAGTGTTTGGTAACGAAGTTGAAATTGACGGCGTATTGTATGTGTCTGTAGACTTCCTCAAGCATTATCCAGAATATCTAGATAACGAATTAGATCAGGAAATGGATATGGATGATGAAGAGGATGATACTGACACTCCTGAAGAGGGAGAATTTGACGAATCTTTGAGTACCCATAAGAGTGAGATTGATATCAACGGCACGACCTATATTGCTGTTCCTGTGCTGAAGAGCAATCCCAACTATGTGGAACTTAAATACAACCAGAAAGCGGATGTTCCCTTAAGCACCTTTATCCCCAATAATATGCTAAAGGAAAATGCAGCAGTAGCTGCTGGTCGTCGTCGTCGTCGAAGCCTATAGCCCTGTCAATTTATTGCGGGGTGGAATGACGACGGGCGCGAATTTATTCGCCGTCTAATTCTTCTTCAATCGACCACGCTGGGTTTATAGGAATCCCCCCACTGAATTGGCGGGGATTCTCAACTGCGAAGGATTTTTGTTCTAGTTAGAGAGACTATTTTGAGGATTTCTCAGGCTCTCACCCTAGGGGTAATTTATTGATATCCACCTAATTATCAAAGAAAGGTGCAAGGAAGAGTGGAAAGAGAAGTACCTGTATTAACTAGTATTACCCAAGCCGAATTTTATCAAGATTATTTCCTCAAAAATACTCCGTGCCTGATTCGGGGTGGGGCTAAAGATTGGCCAGCTGTTAAAAAATGGCATTCTGATGATTATTTAGAGAAACTTGCTGGGAATAGAAAAATTTTGAAAACCACATCTATTCGCCATGATTTTGGTTTTAACCACCAATCTCCCATGGAATATCTGAAATTTGGCGAGTTTTTAGCTCACTATCAAGATCATCCTCAATATTACATTAATGACTCCGATATACCGAGTATTTTAGTTCAAGACATGGGCAACCATGAACTATTGGAGGGATTCAATCGGTTAGAGCACTATCATAAGCGAACCGGATTCTTTCTCGGTGCAGGAGAACAATATGCGCCACTCCATTATGACGATGAGGAAAATATCTATGTTTTGATTGATGGCGAGAAAGAGTTTCCTCTCTTTGATATCGCAGATTTTCGCAAAATGTATGCTTACGATCACATAGATAGTCCAGACTTTTCGCCAGTAGATGTGAATAATGTGGATGATCAAGCCTTTCCCCTCTTTAAAGAAGTCACCAGATATAATGCTCATCTTTATCCAGGGGATATGTTATATGTTCCCGGATACTGGTGGCATAGCGTCCGTTCCCAAGGTAGGAACATGGCATTGTCTTATGTAAGAACCGATCGGATTTCGCAATTAATGGCCTATATAAAGTTAGTCAAAAACGATGCTTTACCGATCTCTGAATCAGACAAACAGACTATGCTGACTATGTTAGAAAATCGAGAGGAAACGGCGATTCATACTCAGCAAGAGCTGCCAAATGAAGGTGATTTAATGGAGTGGGATATTTTCTATTTATATTTAAAACTGGGTCTTTTGTATGAATATTTAAAAAATAAGCAAGAGGATATTAGTCCTGTTGAAAAGGCGTTTAAACGTGTTAAGCCTATGGTTGAAAGTGAACTTCATTCAGGTAACTATAGTTATCCAGTTTTATATTTGATGCAAAACTTTTATCGAATGAACGCTGGTATTTTTGAAGTATAAATTAACCGACTAAATAAATGATATACTGATTAATAAGTTTTAGAAGAAAAAATAGCAATTCTATATCCCATAAGGTACAAATTGATCCCCCTAAATCCCCCTTAATAAGGGGGACTTTGAGATTTAAAATCGTACCTCATAACTGCGAAAAATGCTATATAATTATTACTCGTTATGTTAAATTTAAGCATCGAACAGCGTTCAAACCATCATCCAATCAACCTCAAAAACCCAATTCCTGTAGCGGAGGTAAAAACGATTGATAAGGAAACTTTTGCCAATGAGTATGTTGCCAAGCACCGCCCCGTCATTATTCGCCAAGGTATTCAGCATTGGCAGGCCATGCAGTGGGAAGACGACTATTTAAAACAAGTCGTCGGAGAACAACCACTCAAGGTTGATATCTTTTCCTATTCTCAGGAAGGAAAGGTAAATCTTAAAGATAGTCTTCAGGAAAAGATGAGCGTCACCGACTTCATCGAACGCTATCAAAGTATTGATAAGAATTACTATATTTTAGACCAGAACCTATTTCCTGTTTTACATCAGGATTTGGGAACTCATCCTGTTTTGGAGACTTTCCCTATTTCCAGGAGAAGGACGTTGTTCTGGGGCAATGGCGGTCAAAAATCCCATTTGCACTATGATGACAATGAAAATATCATGTGCCAATGTGATGGGGAAAAAGAATTCCTGTTGTTTGATATCACCGATTTCAAATATCTGTATCCAGCAACCCCTGAAGAGTTTCGTTCTGCTATCGATCTCGATCGGCTTGATTCTAGTCAATTTCCTCTCCTTAAGCATGCCACTCCTTACGTAGCTCGCATTAAAAAAGGCGATATTTTGTATGTTCCTTGTTACTGGTGGCATCGCGTAAGTTCCTTTGGCAGGAATATTGCAGTGTCTTACATCATCAACGAGACAATGGCTCAACGGCTCAATGTTGTAGAGAAATTGGTAGACTGCGACACCCTTCCGGTGGATGAATCGGTCAAGAACGACTTACTGGCTATCATTAAATCTGAGCAAAAAGCTTCTAAACGTAACGCTCAACTGAAAAAATATCACCGGAAATATCTCAAAGAGCAGGGAACTTCTTACTATTTTCATCAAATTTTTCGCCGTTTAATAGAAGAAAGCCTTTTTGATATTCTCTACGGTCATAGTACCTACTGAGGTTTGCTAAACTTATGGACAAGCGATCGCGATGAATATATTATCCAGCTACAACATAAAAAATAAAAGAGCGAGGGTTCCCAAAGTCGAACAACTATCCAAAGAGGAGTTCTACGGAAACTATGTGCAAAAGAATACTCCATTAGTTATTTGCGGAGGAGTAAAACACTGGGATGCCATTCACCTGTGGACGAATGAGTATTTGGAGCAGGTTGTGGGGTTTAATACAGTAGATGTCGAAACATCCAGAGATCAATTTGAGGGGAGAATTTTCGACGATGCTGAGAAAGTTTATATGCCTTTTTCCAGATTTTTAGAGAGATTAACCCTTCCAGAAGGGGAAACCGACTATTTTGTTGGTAATTGGCTATTCCCAGCTTTGGTCAATAATGTCCCAGATATCGATCTCTTCCATGCCTTTGACGTATTTTACAAACGTCGCATGTTGATGACCCGAGGAGGAAATCGTATTGCCTTTCACCATGACTGGTATGAGAATCTTCTCTGCCAAGTCAGCGGATATAAGAAGTTGACGCTGGTCGATATTGCTGAAACAGCTTATATGTATTCAAAAGACGGAGAGGAACATGCCAACTATTCACCTATTGATATCCATCAACCAGATTACCAACAATATCCTCTTTTTGCACAGGCAACTTTGTATGAAACCGAAATCTATCCCGGAGATGTCCTCTACATTCCTTGTAGTTGGTGGCATACAGTGGATAGTTTTCAACGCAATATTGCCCTTTCGTTCTCATTTTACGAAGCCAATTCCGAATTACTGTTAGTTCTCTCGAAAATGTTTCAAAAAAATGCCTTTGCTTTATCGGTAGATGATACCGAAGCTCTGCAAAATATTTTTGATAATGACGATAATCCTAGCCAAAAAATAAAACGGATTAAAAACTATGCTAAAAACCATAAATTGTCAACTATTTTACTAATGTTTAACCAGAGAAACAAGCTTTTGTTTAAACGTTGAAATAATAACAAGGATAAATCCCATGTCTAAAGGCGAAAAAATTCTCCAAAACTACTATGCTAACGAAAGGATAGATTACCTAGATGCTAGTGTAAGTAGCCGCACAATTATTGATGATTATCTTTATCAAAGAAAACCGGTTATCATTCGAGGTCTAATTGATGACTGGGAAGCAAGCAAGAAGTGGAGTTTTTCCTGGTTTCAGGAAAAGTATGGTAACATTTATACCAATGTTTTCCCTTCTGGCAACGAAGCTAAGTCATCTCAAATGAGATTGAAAAAAATGTTCGCTAAAATGCAACAGGGAGAAATATTATACTCTAGCCTATATACAAAAGAACTATTTCCCATAATCTCCCCAGATTATCCCATTGCCGGGACAATTCTTTCCGATACTAAATTTAACTGGTTATTGGATCTTCCCAAACCTATTCATGGGGACATGAATGTAATTTTTATTGGCAATACTGGCACGGGCATTAAGAATCATCAAGATAGTATGGGCACTCATCTCTGGTCAGCTCAAATTATGGGCACAAAGCGCTGGATTGTTTCTCCTCCAGAAGAATCAGAGTTTATGTATGAGGGTAAAGCTGACTGGTTAAAACGAGAAGAATCGATTGAAAAATACCCTAAATTCAAGGAAGCAAAAGCCCTCGACTTCATTTTAGAGACTGGTGAAATCTTAATTCTTCCTGTTGGGTGGTGGCATCAAACTGAAATTTTATCAGATTCTATTTCCATTACCCACGATATTGTCAATGAGACAAATTACCACCATTATATTTCCGAACTCAATCAATCTCACCATATCGATCCTAAAGTAGAGACATTTTATCGCGCCAGTCAGTCAATACAAGCAAATTGGTCTGCTCAACTTCCCCAAATAAAAACGACTCCTATTGAGCGGATTTCTTACTCCATTTCTTTTGAAGAGTTGTTAGAAAAATACCTCATTCCTCATCAACCAGTTATTCTCCAGAATCAAATCAATCATTGGCCAGCTCTGCACAAGTGGAATTTAGATTATTTTCGAGAGAGGTTTGGCAATGCTTTCATTCAGTATTTCCATGGTCACGATGACAAGTCTAAGAAAATACGATTAAGAAAGTATCTGGAAACCAACTTCGACCAACCCCATTATTCCATGTGGTGTCTGGATGACTTTTATGACATCCTTGCTGAAGATTTTGATACAATTGAACCCTTGAATAACCAGGAAAAAGATTGGATTTTAGAGCTACCTAAACAAGAATTAAATGCCTTGACCTGGATTTTTATGGGAACTAAAGGTTCTGGGATTGCCAATCATTCGGATAGATTAGGACAGCATGTGTATTCTGCTCAAATTTCCGGTCGCAAAAGGTGGATAATTCACCCCCCTGAAGATGAAAAATGGATGTATGACGGTCAAGTTGACTTAACCAATCCCGATCTAGTTAAATATCCGCTTTATATGAACGCATCTGCGCCTTATGATTTTGTTCTCGAACCAGGTGAAGTATTAATTTTACCAAATGCTTGGTGGCATCAAACCTTAACTTTATCAGATTCTATTTCCTTGTCCCATGACTTTATGAATGTTTCCAATATTGATTCTTTCTTAGAAAGAATGGAGGCGAGAAAAGGGGAAAAATATATGAAATCAGAAACGATGAAACCGATTATTTCCCATTGGAAAGACAAACGAGATAGTTTGCGAAAGCAGAAAAGTGACCAGAATCTCATTGTTGAAACAGTTTGACAATTTAACCTAAATTTAACCTATAGCGTTTCTAGGACTCATGAGGTACACATTAGTTTTTACCTCTTCCCTCTTCTGTCTTCCCTCTTCCCTGCTCCCTGCTCCCTGCTCCCGTCTTGATGCAGTCGCTCATGGGGGAAACCCCCAAGACCGCGCTGCATCGCTGCTCCCTAAAAACCAGAAATTTGTACCTCACAAGTCGTAGAATTGCTATATAGTTATGCAAGGCACTACCATACATTTAAAAAACGGCTTTCTGCGATAATGGCTAAATTGCCCCTAACCCTAGACATCAATGAATTAGATATTTTAATCAACTGTTATCTAGGAATAGCAGAAATTACCGATCGCATTCGGGGGAAATTTTACAACAGTATCGAGGAATTTATCAATATCTTCTTTGCTTACGATTTTAGAGTTAATCAAACATTCTTTAATCAGCGAATTTATCAACAAGAGGGTCGGGAATTCACTCTGTATCACTATTTCCGCTCCAAATCATTTGCAGACTTCCTAGAAATCATGGAGCTAACTCGGAAAAAAACGTTTCCGGATCTGCTTCCTATCCATGACTCCTATATTTGGGAGTTTCCAATTCATTTTTATCTAGTTAACTTTAGCGAAGAAGACTATATCATAGATCTCAGCCACCACCCAGATATTTTAGCCTATGACTTACGACAGTTTCTTCCCAATCATAATTACGACATTCAGAGAGATTATGACTCGATAAAAAAAAATCACGATCGAGCTTACTTGAAATGGTTAATTGAAAAGAATCTGGAAAAGGTAAATTTTGACTTTTCTATGGAAGGGGCAGAGTATGCTAAAGAACATCTGCGCAAGTATCTATTACCTTATTCGGATTTTTACCAAACTTGTATTGACCGCATTGGAGCCATGGGATTTCGGTTTCGATTAACTGGAATTTCCGAAGTCCATACTCGCAATCCAGTGAAAACAAACAAAGGAAAGTGGATTGATGAAATTCCCACATCCCCAAACTGTTTCAATGTTGCGATCTTAATGCAACGGGATTTCTCCGGACGCGAGCCTGCAGGTTATGCCAATTTTCCCCAAATCCGATATCGCCGCAAATTTTATCCTCGAAAACTTGGTTTTTTGTCCCTGATTGTTGATAGTTTAGGATACGATCGAGCCAACTACCTTAATCAAAAATATGACTGTGAAGCTGGTAGTAATCTTAGCCATGAATTAGGACATTGTTTTCAATTGTATCACCTTGGTAAAGATGGTAAAGATTTTAATAGGCCTTGCCTGGGGATAGCTCCAGATACCATCTGGAATCCGATTAATATCAAAAAAGCCAGTATTTGGCCTTGGGATAAAAAATTTGCTGAAAATCTGCATGCCAAAAATATGTTCATGAATGTAATGAGTATAGATACTGAAATTAATGAAAGCTTATTCTTTACTAAAGCACAAGCTGCCCGTGCTAGAACTGTCGCTATGATGTACTATCGGCATTGGATGCAAAGATTGGAGTCTTGGGAACAGGCTAAGGATTATTTAGCCATTAAATCCCCAAATAATTCCTACTTACTAACAAAAGACTTCGGAGCAGATCCAGAAGACAGACTAATACTCAGAAGAGTTACTGAATCGGATCAAATCTAAATTGTTCATGCCAAAGTTTATAATAAACTCCTTGACTTTTCAGGAGTTCTTGATGTTTTCCTTCTTCCACAATTTTGCCCTGATTCAAAACAAATATGCGATCGCAATTTACCACTGTGGATAATCGGTGAGCAATGATTATTGTTGTTCTACCTTCGGCAACGGTTTTAAGTGATTCTTGGATAATATTTTCTGATTCACTATCAAGATGAGATGTGGCTTCATCCAGAATTAAAATTTGAGGATTTTTTAAGATTGCTCTAGCAATAGCAAGCCTCTGCTTTTGTCCTCCAGAAAGTTTGATGCCTCTTTCGCCAACTACAGTTTCATACTTTTCTGGTAAAGTTTCAAGAAAATGATGAATATGTGACAACTTACAAGCTTCTATAATTTCTCGATCTGTTGCGTTTAAGTTTCCGTACTTTAAATTTTCTTTGATTGTTGTATTAAACAACAATGTATCTTGAGAACAGACTCCTAAAGCTTGCCTTAATGATTTGATTTTTAGAGAGCTAATATCAATATCATTAATCTTGATTGAACCCTCTTTGGGATTGTAAAATCTAAATAATAAATTAGTTATTGTAGTTTTTCCTGCCCCCGAAGTTCCTACAAAAGCGATGTTTTGACCTGCTTTGATATCAAAGGTTAAATTTTCCAAAATGGGTTGACCGTTTTGGTATTCAAAATAAACCTTTTCAAATTTCAAATAATTTATTTTTTTGACTGTTAAATCTCCTTCTTTTTCTGTGTCCAGTTCTAAATATTCCAGAATTCTTTTGATAGCTGGGATGGTAGCTTGTAACTGTAGATTAACCTTAAAAACCGAAGATAAAGGCTCCACAAGAAGACCCAATAAATAGTCAAAAGCAATTAAACTACCTAAGGTAATTTGATTAGTTATGAGAAGATATCCTCCTAATCCATATAAAACAATTTTTGAAGTTAGAGGTATAAGTTCTGCCAAAGATTCTACTAGTTTGGATAGGGTAACAAATTGAATATTATTTCTGATATAATTTTGGGTAATTTTGGTATGTTTTTTTAATCGATTTTTTTCTAAACAAAATACTTTTATCAAATAGTGTAGTTCTATATTTTCGTTAAAAAACTTTTGAAATTCAGAAATATATTGTCGATTTATAGCGCTTAATTCTTCTATCTCTTTATCCTTGATTTTATAGGCAAAATTTAATAAACATGATAGCGGAATTAATACTAAAGCTAAAAGCAAATTAAACTTAACTAATAATAGAGTTATCAAACTGACAGTTAATATATTTTCGATGGTACTAGGGAAAACTACTAATAAAAATTCTTCTAAATAATTCACATCATTAAGTAATCTGGATACCAGTTCACCATTCGGTGTTTCACTGTAAGTAATAAAATCGATTTTTTGAAGATGAGAATATAATTTTTGTCTTATGCTAAAAATTATTTGTGGCCCAAAAGAAGCAGATAAATAATCCTCCAGGATTTCTAGTAAAAACCCAAAAAGCCTTGCTACCCCAAAAGCTAAAACCATTACAATTAATAAATTAATATCTTTGTTGGGGAAAACGTTATCGAAAAGATTCTGAATAATAAGGGGTTCTATGATGTCAGGAATTATTAATAATAGTACTGTTACTAAAATGACTGCATGCTTGACATAGGGGTATTTGATAATTTGAAAAATCTGTAAAACGTATTTCATCCCTTACTCCAGATCATTGTTAAAAATTAAGTAAATGCAGTTTTACTAGTACGAGTAGTAGAACGCATAGGGTTTCTCCATCTGAGCAGCTAATTGGTCTCCGACTTTAAGAGCAGTATTTTTGGCTTCATATCCATTGTAAATTCAAACCTGAAAATTCAAACAGGACTTACGGTGAGGGGGGCAATAGAGGGATTCTTACTCCAGGTTTATAATGAAAGATTTATAATTAAGAGGAATTCTTGGATGATGCTTCCTCCACAAACTGCTGCTCTGTGTGTTTGAGGGGTCGATCGATGTTCCATTGCTGTTGACCAGAGAGCTGACCTATGCATGTATTTATCCAAACACTAGGTTCCCGTGGCGATGTCCAGCCCTATGTGGCATTAGGCAAAGGTTTAAAAGCAGCAGGACATACCGTCACAGTCTGTACCAGTGCCAGTTTTGAATTATTCATCAGGGAGCATGGCTTAACTTATGGCTATATGACCGATGAGATGATGAAGTTGATGAATTCAGATCAAGGTCGCGATGCCATGGAAAATACGACCAACCTCTGGGAAATCATCAAACTCACTCGCAAGTTATCTAAACAAGTTGCTCCCATGCAACGGATGATGCTTAAGGATACTTGGAATTCCGCACAACAAGCCAACCCTGATCTGATCATCTTCCACCCCAAAACCTATGGGGGCCCTCATTTTGCGGAAAAATTGGGCATTCCCGTGATCATGGCGGTTCCCTTGCCGATGCTGGTGCCTACCGCTGAATTTCCTAACATGGGCTTCCCGAAATGGCCTTTAGGGGGCTGGTATAACAAACTGACCTATCGCTTCGTCAATCGATTAATGGAGTTTTCAGCAGGCAAACCTGTTAAAGAGTGGCGAGCTGACCATGATTTGCCACCCCAACCCGGCAATTTTAATATTCTGCGTACCACTACCGGTGAACAGATTCCGGTTTTATATTGTTACAGTAAGTTTGTGTCCGATGAAGCTACGGATTGGCCTGAGAGTGTGGTGGCAACAGGCTACTGGTTTCTAGACCAACAAGATACATGGCAACCACCGGCTGAGTTACAGAATTTCCTTGATGCTGGCAATCCTCCGGTTTATGTCGGTTTTGGCAGTATGGCTGGACGAGATCCCCAGCGGCTGACGGAAATTGTGATTGAAGGCTTACAGCAAGCCAATGTGCGGGGTATTATTGCTACCGGTTGGGGTGGCTTGGTTGTAGATGACTTGCCCGACAGCATTTTAAAAATTGACAGCGCTCCCCACGATTGGCTTTTCCCCCGTATGGCGGCAGTGGTGCATCATGGTGGGGCTGGCACAACCGCTGCTGGCTTACGGGCAGGTCGTCCGACTATCATTTGTCCCTTTTTTGGAGACCAACCCTTTTGGGGCGAGCGTGTTCATGCCCTTGGTGTGGGCAGTAAACCGATTCCCCAAAAGACATTGACTCCCGAGAAGCTGGCTACTGCTATCCGCGAAGTGACGACAAACCAGACCATTCGGCAAAATGCTGAAGCCTTGGGAAAACAAATCCGCGATGAAGATGGCATTGCTAATGCGATCGCTATGATTGAATCTCGATTGGGTTAGGATTTTAGGGAGTCGGGAGTCGGGAATCGGGAGTCGGGAACAGGAACCAGGGAGTAGGGAGTAGGGAGTAGGGAGTAGGGAAGAAAGAAGAGGGAATTGTTAATGGGATGGGTGGGTTATGAACGCACCCTACTACTGACTTCTTACTTGAATAACTATGGGATGCGATCGCATCAAGTTGCGGACTGACTGGTTAGCGCTGATGCGATCGCACTTTTTTGAGAATTGTCTTATTCCTCGGTTTATAGCGTTTCTCGCAGTTATGAGGTACAGTCTTCTTTGACTTTGATTCCCTGTCTTGATCCAGCGCATCGCTATTCCCTGTTCCCTGTTCCCTGTTCCCTGTTCCCTAAAATCCAGAAATTGTGTACCTCATAGCTATGATAATTGCTAGATTTGTGATTTGGGTTATGCGATCGCATATCCAGTATGTTGACGTAAATGGGGAGGATGAAACGCGAGGACAATATGATCCTTTGGCACACCCGCCGCAACTAGTTCATCGGTAATGCCGTCTTCGATGCCATCATAATGAATCCAGAGTTTGCTCTGACGAATCTCAACATGGGTGACAACGCCATGGACTCTTTTTTTGCCCTTCCATCCTTCATTAAACAGTAGGAAATGAGTACGCTCGGCATCAATAATGACATACTGCTTAATATTACCATAACTGTATGGGATAGCCGCATACTCTTTAAGAATTTTTTCGACGGTATCTTGTTGACATCTCCCCCGGCTGAAGCACGGGGGATTCTACAAGGTTGCTACAAAGCGGGTTGAAACCGCGCTTTTTCGCTTTTTGTTCTGTATAATTTGCTCAGGGAGTTGAACAAACTATACCGATGTGGAAGTGTCAAGGCTTCCCTACTCAGCTTGGTTAGGTCTAATCCTAACTGTCTGTCTACTTTCCTAGCGATATTTGCCGCACCGTTGCAGTCGGCATTTATCAGGTATCCTTTAGCAGTTCTGTACAGACCGCGTCTCACCCGTTTACCCGACGGTTTCCATCCTTTGGGTTTTTCGCCAATTGTTGGGAGGCTGTCGTCATCAAGAAAAGACGCTTTGCTAGTGTACGATTCCTCAGTAATTGTCAGCTTTATTCCATATTCGGGACAAAGCTGCTTTAACCGATTAATCAGTCTTTTGGTCGGAATTACGACAAAGTTCTGATTACCTCGTTTGCCCATATTAGAGCAGTTTTTTTGCCCTTCATTCCAACCGACTATCAGGTTTCCAACTCGATCATTCAAGCACCGATTGATGATGAATCTGGCAGCCTTGTTGACAGCGTCTCTCATCTGGTTGTTGCGTTTTCTCTGGACACGGTCAAGGTTGGCATCCCAGTAAAAATCGGGCTTACCTTCTTTGTATTTTGCAACTAGCCGTGAGTACCCCTGATTTAGTGACTTGAGCTTTCGTCCATCAATAATCAGACTTTTTCCGTGGGTCGAAACGCCAGTAAGCCAATTATCACCCCCGTGATCAAAACTCCACGCTTGAGAATAATCCAAGTTGGGGTTGTACTCGACTGATTGCTTCCCGTCATCAATTACCCAATCAATCCACAATTCCCCTAGGTACGGACGGACAGTCACCTCTTTTACCCAATCAGGGTCTATAAAATCTGGTGGATCCAGGGCAATATCAGTAATTAGTTCAGGCTTAGTTTCCTTACTGATTGAAGGGTAAAACAAACCTTTCTTGTAAATAAGAGCTTGCCGAGGAAACGTTACGGCAGCTAGACCACCTTTTTGACGATATCTAAGCAGTTTTGGCTTATTAACATTTCCTTTGTAATAAAGACCAACCAACTGATTGTAAGTAGTGACTGACTCAGCAACACTTTTCAAAGTTTGTTGAGCTGACTGAGCTGCCATGGCTCTGTAATGAGGGTTTTCTTTTAGGCTCTTGCAAAGTTCAGCGTACTTGATACTGCACTTATAGGTCTTCCAACCATATCTCAACTCATCACCGCACCAATAGGTGGTAAAAGCTTCTTTTTGCTGCTCCAACCAACTGTAATGCTTTTGCTTTGAGTAATAGACAGCACAATTCCACAAGCTATTTGCCTGCTGGCATTGAAAAACCCAAAAGGCTTGCTCTTCGTCTGTGAAGTTAGCTTTTAGTGGAACAGTCTTGTACATCTTATTTACCTCCTACTATAATCATAACATATGTATGCCTATATGCTTATACAAAAAATATGAATAATTAAAGATTAATGATTAGAATTACCAATTTTGATAAACAGCAGCTAAGGGAAGAGGCTGAACGGCGTTTGAAGTTACCGTAAGATAGGGTCGCCTTATTAAAAATAATTAATCCTTTTCTGCATAACCTGCTAACTATAAAGGCTCCACTATCTAAGGTTTCGTCTCTAGGAATGACTCAATCTGAGTTAATCAGAAGTTTGATTGCTAGGTTACCCGAACCTAAACAGAGGGATACGACGGGTTAAAACCCGTTCTCCGTAGGAGACGCGGGGCGCGTTCGCGTCCGTTTCATCCCGGAGACGAAACCTGATTGTTGGGTCGCCTTACTACAAAAGTTTTAACCTTTAACTCACAGACTGCCAACTATTTTGGCGACCCTACCTTACGGTAACTTCTGACCCTCCTTAAAAGAGAGGGGCTCTCAGGTTCCCGGATTTTTTGGTAGAATGTTACGGTATCCATTGTAAAATATCCTCGGTATTTGGTTCAAAAACAATAATTACCATAATCAAATACCAGGTGTTGTTGAATTAGGGTATGATTTTGGCAAGTAGCGTACGCATAATTACCAGGTATTATATATAATAATAGCGGGTTATAGCCTAATCAGGTACACAATATTTTTTCCCTATTCCCTGATCCGCTGTTCCCTACTCCCTACTCCCTACTCCCTCAATTAAAAACTGTTATACTAATGCAACTAGAAGATTACTTTGATTTCTTAGCACCCGATGATATTCGCATTAAAGGAACACGAATTGGGATAGAACATATTATCTATCAATATATCCATCGCGCCCAGACACCAGAAGCCATTGCCGAACGATATAGGACGGTAACACTAGAACAGGTTTATGCCACAATTTTATACTATTTACACAACAAAGTTTCCGTAAGCGCCTATATTGCTGACTGGTTGGCGTGGAGTCATCAAATGCGCGAGCAACAGCGTAAAAATCCTCCTCCTTTTATTGAAAAACTCCGAAAGTTTAAAGCTGAAAAAGATGCTGCCTATCAAAACAAGACTAAAACAATAGAGGCTAGTTAATGACAATTAACTATCTACTGGATGAACATATTCCGTTAAGTTATCGCACACAGATGTTGCGACGCTATCCTCAATTAAAAGTCTGGGCGATTGGCGACCCGAATACACCACCCAAAGGTACTTCTGACCCAGATATTCTCAGATGGTGTGAGGATAATGGCTTTATTCTTGTCACTAATAACCGTAAAACTATGCCTGTTCATTTAAAAGACCATCTGGCAGCAGGTCTTCATGTGCCAGGGATATTCATCATCAATGAGGACATGAGTATGGGTCAAATTATGGAGGAATTAATAATTATTGCTGAAGCCTCAATAGAGGATGAATATAAAGACCAAATTAGTTTTATGCCTCTACTTTAGAATTTGATCACATTAGTTTGATTAAACTTACCTCTTCTGAATTAACTGCTCCCTAATCCCTGCTCCCTACTCCCTACTCCCTACTCCCTACTCCCTAACCCCCAAAATTTTTACCTTACCTATGACACAAGAACTTATAGACCTCAAAACTAGCATTTTAGAAGGACGATACGCAGATGCTTTAGCAATTGTCGATGAATTAGAAGGGATGAGTAAACAGGCAATTTTGCGTAATATTGATTCGTTCATAGTCAGGCTATTTATCCACTTAATTAAAAATCAAGTAGAGCAGCGTTTAACTAATTATTGGGTAGCTTCAATTGCTAGTTCAATTCTGGAAATTAAAAAGCTTAATCTTAAAGATAATAAGACTTCTTATTATATTAAACCTGATCAATGGCAGCCCAGATTAGAGGAAGCACTAGAAGCAGCGATCGCTCCTGCTAGTCTGGAAGTTTTCAATGGACAGTTAAGGCGGTCTCAACTTTCCCAGAGATTGGATAAACCACAGCTGATTTTGACTGCCAATAGTTTACTTAGTCTCACTTACCGCTATTCAGCTAAAGAACTACCAGCCGTTTTAGATGATTATTTAACTGAATTACCAGGTGGGGAAAAGTGGGGTAGGGAGACGTAGGCTGCCTTAGGTAAGAGATTCTCATTGTCCGCCTCATAGTCAGCCTTGGTACAGCCCGTCTGAAAATTGGAACAGGCAAGATGCCTATTCCACCAAGATGCTCGTTCCACCAAAATGTCGGTTCCACCAAGATGCTCGTTCCACCCACCGAGTCAAACTGAAGTACTGCCGAAGCGACATGAAGGAAATTATGATTACTATAGTATTTCGATTTGAGATGTGAACAAATAATCCAAAAGGTTAGGAAACATAAAACTCCGGATAGTTAATAGCAGTAAGGAATACAGAGTTTTTTAGTATATAACAAATCACAATCTATTTTTACGACTCATTTATATAAAGAAAACAGTATAAATACTCATTGTCAAAGAAAAATATATTTGATAGAAATATAACTACTAACTAGGAATAGCTTAGGAGTTGGCTGTAGCGATTGGCCGTAGGCTGCGCTAAGCGATGAAGCGGAGCTTCCGCTAAAAGCGATTGGCCATAGGCCACGCTACGCGATGAAGCAAAGCTTCCGCTAAAAGCGATCGCTATTATTTAATCTTAGTAATCAGGGTTCAGCTAATAGAGTTATTATTGCAGCTTAGTAGGTTGGGGTGAACATAGTAAAACCTAACCCTGGCAGTGGTTGTGTTAGATTTTGCTATTAGTCTACTGCTCCCTAGGTAATATCAAAGCTTTTGGAACTAAAGTCAGTCAATCAGGGTTCTCTACAACAAACTTACTATCAAGAAATAAAAATATTATCCCCAAAATCCCACTTATATTGATCTGAAGATTCAGCAATACCTGCTGTATAGCACTACACATTAAAGTTAGGACATTGATACAAGCTGAAAACCTTGTGTAGTGAACTTTTGCCTCTTACCTCTTGCCTTGCGCGTAGTGCTATAACACTTACAGTGAAGCCGACAAATTTCATAAGTATTTTTACTTGGCTATTAAAAAGTTTTCTCCTTTTGCACAATCTTCGTTCTTAGGACAGATAAGTCAATAGGTACAAAAAGTAGATTCATGTAGAGGAAGTTGCTGAATAGTTTTAATAGGATGGGTATCTCACCGTATTCATTACTGAATTAAGTAATAGCCATCCGTTCCATGCAAACACTTACCTTGAAATAGGAAATTAGACTTATGCTATCTTCACACTCCAATCCGAAATCAGACAACAATTCATTTCAATTAATACATCGTTTATTATCTTATACATTATCCTCTAAATTTTTCATTTCTTATATAGTATCGATGGTGCTGATCATATTTTTTGGATATGTTATCAAAAATCATCAAGAAATTGAGAAGTACAAACAGATCACTGTCTGGTATGAAGATCTAGACTTAGAAGTAGAATCAACAAAAACATTTGCTGATTTTGTTGAAAAAGCACAAAATAACTTACAAAAAATTTACAAAAAAGACTTTAAAAATTATAACTTAAACGTTAGTCCTGATCTAGAAGAAAAAATCATTATTGACAACAAAAGACCTAAATCATCTAAAGATAAAAATTATGTCACCTGGAAAATAGAAAAAATAGAATACGATCTTAAGGTTTTCTATGGGTATTCTGGTGTACTCGATTTTCAATCAGAACAAAATAGCAATAGTAGAAGTGAAGAAAAAGCACAAATACGTACTGATAAAATTTTTCAGACTTTTACTCAAATAATGGGAGAGGAACTAGATATAGCAGCCAACAATGGTGATACTCCTATACAAAATTTCCATGAGTTTAGTAAAAAAGTGATTGGGTATTTAACAGGTGATGATGATTATTGGAAAAAAATCCCTGATCTAAGAATAAATAGTGTTTATATTTTGAACACTAACAAAGATTTTTTGATATATTATCCCTTTACTAGTAAGCGTCTTAAAGAAAAAATTGATTATGAGACTAGACCTTGGTATAGAGCTACGGAAAGAAACTATAATTCTAGTTATGAAAAGACAGATGATGAGGGAAATAAGTCGGGTCTTACTGGTATTTATATAGATTTAAACGATAATAATAAGCCTAATGCAATTAGAACGTTATGGTACAAGTTTAAAGTTAATGATGATAATAATGACAATAATGACAAGACTTATATTTTATGTTTAGATATATTTATGGACAAAAGCCATCAAATTGTACAAGAACAAAACTTACTCTATTTACTAGAAGAACCGTTAAATTCAGTGATATTAGTATATCTATTACCCCTAAGTGCTTTTATGGCTTTAAGCTTATCTCTACTATATGAATTCAGACTTAAACCTATTCTTTTCAGACTAGCTAAACATAATGATGTTGTCCCCAAAATAAAGCTGAAACGAGAAAGTAAACATTACGCTGGCAAAGACGAAGGAGAAATAAAACTTAATATTAAGGGTGAAACTAAAGCCATAAATAGAAGTGAGCAGTCAAGGGAAGCTGGATGGAATTTGAACGATATAATCCCGAATCTAGAATTTAGTGCTAAAAGTAATGAAAGTAATGCCAGAGAGCAAGAAGCATCTTTTAGTTATGAATTCACTAAGGTATATGATCTTAGTATGCTTGAAGATAAACCTCAATATAGGTGTATTGAAACTTGGAGAGTTCTATCGGAATATCAATCGGGCAAAACTCAGACAATAGGTTTATTTGTAGCACATTGGAATACCAATAATAGTGCAGACCTTGAACAAGGACTAGATATAAAATCTATCTATTGGGAGCAAGACTATGAATACAATTTAGAGAGTTTAAAAAAACAACTAAAAGACCATTTATTGATCAGCGAAAAGCGAGAATTAGTACCTGTTTTAGATCCTCAATATACTAGACGGCAAACTATACCGCCATTTTTTGAAAAAATAGACAGCCTCAAAACACTAATCAATACTAGTTCATATCTACAACAAGGAAAAATTGTTTTTTCGGAGATTTGCACTCTGGCTGAGTTATACAAAGAGGGTACGGTCAAAGCAATTTGTTCATTACATTTCCTCACAAACCTGAAAAAGAAGCAGCAATTGAAAGATTTTTTGGACGTTCCAGTGGCTGAACGATATCTGATTGAATATGAAGAGGATGAATTTCGGGATTTTTACGATTCCCTTGATGATGAAACGAAATCAAAGCTGATCAATCAATATTCCTTTAAAATTATGGTCTATCAAGACGATATTGATAACATAATTAGCCCTCAGGATGATTTTTGTATAATTTCCCTAAAAAATGGCTCCAAGTTAGTTGCTTATAGTTTTACAGATGATCAATATTCCCATACTAGTTGGCTCGGTTGGATAAGTTGGCGAGAAGTAGATAGTCAATTCTATGATGAATTATATAAATGTCAACTAAATAAAACCCATCTAATTAAAACTATTAGAGCATATATAGAGGGTAAGTCTTAGTAAAACATGGCACTTATTGTCAGGGTCTCTACTATGGAAGCTCTCGCCAAATAAGGTAAGCTATCAGCTATAAGTCTTTGACCTTAGCCAAGGACTTTTCTGAAGACTTTCAATTATCATTAATCTATCTATCTTAAATTATCCCGTTCGCCCGTTGTGCATTGGCGCAATGGGCGAACGAGGTTTATTTTAAGCTGACCGCTGACGGCTGATCGCTGACCGCTGACCGCTGACTGCTTAAGCTCTACAACAAACCAATGATGCTAATAGTGAATGTGCTCTTATCAAAAAAGTCGCTATTGCCAGGTGCCAGGGCAAAGTCAACTACCGAGCCTTTTTGCACTTTGCTCGATACAGTGAAATAAACCCCAACAGCATCATTGCCATCGATTGCGTCAGACCAGATTTTAGTACCATCAACAAAGATATAGGCAATCACACCATCGCTGGCAGTACGATGGTCTTTCTTGGCGAGGTGACCCTTGAACGTAACTTCCCCCTCAATGTCACTAACCCAGCGACGAACTCCCCACTGCTCAACCTTTTGCCGTCTACCGGTGGTTTTGGGACCGTTGGGATGAGCAATAGTGTTAGATAGCTCAGTCCAGTATTTTCCTTGCTTGACTTTCCAGGAGCCCTGAGTGTATTCCTCCATTTCATGGAAATCAGCACTGGTCAGGGAACCATCGTAGTAGCCATAGAACCAGTTATGCTCTCCTTGAGTATCAGAAAAATCCTCCACTGAATTAGCAATTTCAGTACGCACAGGAACATGGTTAACCTGAAGTTCAAAGGCATTGCTGACCGTTTTGCATAGCTCGTCAGACGCTGTTACAGTAATTGTAGTTGTGCCAATGTCATCGCTAGTGGGAGTACCACTAAAAGTAGTGCCATCGAAATTCAACCAGCTGGGTATGGTTGCACTAAAGCTCAAAGTGTCCCCATCGCGATCGCTAAATGTTGCTTCCCCAATTGTCAGGGTAAAAGGCTCATTCTCGTTAATGCTTTGAGCGCCAATGGGATTAGCCACCACAGGGGCAGAATTATTTGGGGGTTCATAGACGTAGAGAGATCCACAGGTTTCCCAGCGAACTTCATCGAGACTGGAACGGTCTTTGTTGGTATTTGTGAACCAATCGCCATTAATCTTTAAATAATCCAAATCTGTCAGGACTTGCATTATCTCTAAATTCGTCGCTGCTTCATTGCTGTCAGTTTTTATCCATCCACCCTCTGCATTAAGGGGTATGGTGTAGGGAGTCCATTGGTCTATAGTGGGCGTCGATACATGGTTCTGTAGTTCCAAACCACCACCACTTATGGTTAAACCATTTATTAAACTGTTATTTAAACTATTGATATCCTCGGTAATCTCATCGCTATTTTCCAAATTAACCTCAACAGCAAACCTGAGGTTTCCATTGAAAAAACTGGATTTGTCACCAAGAAACTTCTCGGGAGCAACGTAATCGTAGGGTCCATCACCGACTTGATCATCATTACGAATGTAGCCACCAGTGATGAATCCACAGATTCTAGACTTTTCGGGGTCAAATGCTTGATCATTGACGTCAACAACGCTCCAAGCCTCTGTGCCAGTATCAAAGTGACTGACCGGCTCGATTATGCTTTCAATCGCCTGAGCTGGCTGTGGAATCATGAGCATAGCACCAGACAATAGTGCCGCCCACAGAAAAATACGGATTTTTTTCATCGAAAATTTCGCAGCAGAATACACCACTTACACCCTGAGGGTGAGAGTTAGGACGGAGCTTTCAAGGTGTGAACCCCCTCTTAGCCCACTCAGCCCCTTTCCGCTGCACCTCCAACTAATGGTTTACAAATTAATCCGGTACTACGGTTAAGTAGCCCTGTTGTTTTTTGCTGTAAGTAACTCCATGGTTCCCTTTGCGGAAACCGTAGCTAAAGTATGGTGAAAGGCTATGCAGATATTAAATTTTGCCCAAATTCTAATTTTATAGGAGTTTAGGCTTTTTAGATATTTTTTTTGATTTACAAGCTCGTATATCTTGATAGATAAGGGTTTCAGGAATTATCAATTACCTTTACTGCTTCCGTTATTGATAATATATTTTGTTTATTACCATAAGATGCGCATCTGATCAAATCCTGTTATTTTTTACTTTTGAGCTTTTATAGCGTTTCCTGTAGGAGATTTAAACCTGGGAGGTCTTTTTTTATTGGACAATAAAACTCCGGATCTCTTTCCCCTGTTGCCTTTTGCCTCTAGCATGCATGCCTTTTACAGCAAGAAGTGTGTTTACAACTCAGATACAAACGCTATCTATGAGCTCCCTGGTGAAAAACCAATGGTATTTCTAACATGAACCAATCAACCGAGCGGCTTTATAATCTATTACCTGCTATCTACCGGCAGCGAGATTTTGCCCAAGGGGAACCCCTACGGGCGCTGTTGGCGGTAATGGAAAAGGAACTCCAGATTTATAGAAGCTGATCTTGAAGGCTTGTATGACAACTGGTTTATTGAAACCTGTGATTCCTGGGTGATGCCCTATATTGCTGAGTTACTGGGCATCGAAGATTTAAATGATGAAAAGCAGATTATCTTCAGCCAACGTACGCGGATTGCGAATACAATTCGTTACCGTCGCCAAGGAATTTTCACCAGACTTCCAATTCTGATTAATCTGGAACTATTAAATTCTCTCGTTCTAGGTTCATTTTAAGCACCGATCTAGTAGCGTGAGGTTTTAGCTGACGGCTGACGGCTGACGGCTGAATGCTGTGGACCTCACTCCTGATCACAATTGCAATACAGTTTTCTGTATATGTGAATTCATAAAAGGTGAATGAATTCCCTAGAAATTTACTTTAATCTGTGAAGTATCAGGAACAGTTAGTTAATTGCCAAAGGGAGCATGTCACTTTTGAAATTAGGTACATAGATCCCCCCTAACCCCCCTTAAAAAAGGGGGGAATTAGATTCAAAAGTCCCCCTTATTAAGGGGGATAATGGGGGATCTAAATCAGGGATTAACAAAACTGACATGCACCCATTGCAAAATGTAAATTCACCAATTGTAACTGATCACAACTAACTAATTGATTGAATAGGAGAGTAAGCATGAAAGCACAAACTCTAGCATCGGCAAACACCTCCGGTTATATTGCACCTGAACTGTACGATCTAGGCAACTTTGATAAAGTGCAGGCCTTTTGGCGTGGACGTCGGTTCGACTTCTTTTTCTGGCGGCGCTTCTTTTTCTTCCGGTAAGGAGTCCATCAGCTACTAATGTAGAGTATTGAAACCATCAATGCTCCTAAATAAAAGTAGCTGTTAAGGAATGACACCAAAATAAGTTGAGCAAATTAGTTCCTATATATCCGATTATATCCTATCTAGTCCGGATCCGATGCTCAACTTATTAAAGTTTAGTTCCTAAATTGTGAGCAAATAAATAAGACAGGCAGATTGAGGTGCGACCCAAGGCCGGGGAACCCGGCCTAGGAGGCGCGCACCTTTATAAATTCTCTCAAACTGCCTGTTTCCCTAAAAGATATGACCATATAGCACTACGTATTAAGGTGTTTGACATTAATAAAAGCTGAAAAAGGTGCGCTTTTGCAGTAAACTTTTGCCTCTTGCCTCTTGCCTTTTGCCTTGGGCGTAGCGCTATAAATTTAATCTTCCCTTGGTCAAGTTAATTACTTAGAAATCATCAGGATAAGGGATATGACCAAATTAGCCCTACAGGAACTCGTCCCTACCGTAATTACTGAAACAAACGGACTCTATCGTCTCCAAAAGGATGTAATTTTAGTTCTTCAAGATGGGGTTGCACGAGTATTGGGTCTCAATCGCGGCAGGTTTTATGGACTCGATGCCATCGGTACCAAGATGTTAATGCTTGTCCTTGAGCAAGGTCCAGAAATGGCGGCACGTTGCCTAGCTAGTGACTATGGAGTCCCAGAAGGCCAGGTGCTTGCGGATGTAAACAAGCTTTTGCAGGATTTGGAACGTCAGCAACTACTTGTGTGTCAACTCCCCCAATCCTACCAGTCTGTACCACCATCTCCTTTTACCACTTCCCTGCTGCTAACCGTTGCATGGATTAGCATTCGGACTTTGGGTTGGACCAGAACTATCAAGTTATGGCGACGTTGGCAACCTTCCATAGCACCCAATACCCCCCCGGAAAATTGGGAGAAAGCACTGGCAGGAGTTGATGGTGTGGTGCGGTCAGCGGCAGCAAAACACATGTTACTGCCAATGGCGTGCAAAGAGCGAGCCCTTGTGGGTTGGCAAATCCTTAGGACAACTTTCGGTCTGCCAGCAGAACTGGTAATTGGGATCAGTTTTTATCCTTTCGAGGGACATGCTTGGGTAGAGTGTGGCTCAGAGATTGTGACGGATGACCAATTGCACTGCCAGATGTTTACCCCAGTGGCACGGTATAGCTGAACTATTAAGGAGAAAGTGATGAGAGTAGGATTCGATGTTTTTACTGGTTTGGATACTGGTTTGGATGGGGATGTGGAATTTCGGGTATTTCCATCTAACCGAGACCATGTAATGCGATCGCCTTTAGTAACCTTTGCCCGCAATTATCAATCAAGGACTGCCGCTGTACTGATGGGGCACTTGTGTTATCAGGATGAACTTCTCACCAAGTTACCCCAGTCCATAACTCAAAACTGTACATCAGACGCGGAAATTGCCCTAGCAGTGTATGGTCATTTCGGTCGCCAAGGTCTAGAACAATTAGAGGGAGAGTTTTCCCTGGTGGTGTGGGATGGGGAATTACAACGGCTGTTCGCCCTGCGTGACCCCCTTGGTTGCTGGCAGTTATTCTGGCTCAAGGCAGGAACAACCCTAGCTCTTAGCACTAGTATCCTACCCCTGCTGGATTTGCTCCCCAATAAACCCTTCAACCTTGACTTTCTCGCCCAATTTCTGATGTTGCCCTCTCCTGCTGTCGAGCTACCAACAGAGGAAACAGCATTCACGGGCATCAACCGTGTACTTCCTGGCACAATACTGACCATTACGGCTACCGGAACGGTAGAAAGCTACCGTTGGTGGGATTGGGCAGCAAAACAACACCACAACAACAGCCTTACCCTAGAGTCAGCAGGGGAACACTACGCCCATCTGTTGCGGCAAGCGGTTAAACAACGAATGGAGCGAGGGCAAATTGCTGCCCACCTATCCGGGGGAATGGATTCTTCCAGTGTAGTTTGTCTCGCCCGGGATTGGATGTTGTCTGGGGTAGGCAAACCCCAGTTAGACACCCTAACAGCAGTGTACAAACGTCCTAGCTTGGCTGGTGAGCGAGCATACGCCGAGATGGTGCTAGAACAGGGTGGACCGATTGTCCCTCACTTCCTTGATGCTGACGACGCCCTGGTCTTTCGCTGGTTCAATGATGACATCCCTTACCATGACGAACCCTATGCAGGTCTATCCCACCTAGCCATGGAAAAGCTTTTAGTGGAAGCTGCCCATCAACTGGGAGCGGATACCATTTTAACCGGTATGGGAGCTGATGAACTGCTGGTAGGAACATACCTGAGTATGGCGAGTCAGTTGCGCCAAGGTCAATGGTTAGCAGCATTTTCCGAGGCCCAACGCATGGCACAGGGTAATAACCAGAGTATCTGGTCCATCCTTTATCAATTCTGCATTGGGCCTGCTTTGCCGATGCTGATGCTGGGGACTATTGGCACCTGGTGGCGGGGTGGGTTTGGACGCTGGCCCAAGGTCGGAAAATTTGCCATTCCTCCCTGGATATTGCCCGAATTTGCCCAGGGTACTAAAATGCAGACCATTGGCAGACAAAATGCTCAAAGACTATACGGTGGTTCCGCTGAATTATCTGTGGATTTGTGGTCTCTCCAAGCCTCCGTAGGTGATTGGTCTCAATGGTATCTCGCAGCACCACAAGGTATGCACAACTCCCATCCTTTTCTTGATTCTCGCGTGCTGAGTTTCTGCCTAGAGTTGCCCACAGCCCTCAGAGAAATCCCTGGTATGCCCAAACCAGTTCTGCAAACAGCTATGCGGGGAATACTGCCAGAACCAATTCGCACCAGACGTGACAAAGCTACATTTAACGATATCTATTGGCTTGGTTTGTCTAAACATTTACCCTGTTTAGAATTCATGGTGCGTAATTCCTCCAGCCAAGAATTAGGTATATTTGATGCCCAGCAACTGATTCACGCTATGCGCCAGGCTGCCGTTGGCATTGGAAATATGGAAGCTATCTATCACATTAACACGACATTGGCACTCATCGCTTGGTTCGACCAAATGATGGCAGCACAGCATCAACCTCTAGAAGCACCAACGGAAGTACACCAGCTACATCGGCAAGTCGAAAAAATCACTTGTTAGTATAGCGCTACGCGCAAGGGCAAGAGGCAAGAGGCAAGAGGCAAAAGTTCACTAAAAAAGCTTTTATCAATGTCCTCACCTTAATGGGTATTGCTATATCATGTTCCGTTCAATCGTTACTATTCAATCTCACCCATTACACCTGCAGCGGCTACTCCCAGGGTAGTTGTACTAGATGCCAAGAGTCAGCAAAATTACAGCCATGACCACACTAGAAGCTTATAACCTCCAAAAACACTACCGACAGCGGGGAAAGATCGTTGCAGCAGTACGTGGGCTATCCTTAACCATTGAACCAGGGGAAGTGCTGGCTTTTCTTGGTTCCAATGGGGCAGGTAAGACGACCTCCATTAAGATGATTGCGGGTTTAATTCGACCTGATCGGGGTTCGGTAAAAATAGCTGGTCGTGATCCCCATCGCCATCCCCAAGCACGGCGGCTGGTGGGTGCGGTTCTTGAAGGTAACCGCAACCTCTATTGGCGTTTGACTCCCGAGGAAAACCTGGAATATTTCGGAGTATTAAGAGGCTTGAGCCAAAAAATCGCCCATCGTCAGGGTTTGGCGTTATTAGACAGATTTGGTCTGTTGTCCAAACGTCACACTCCTGTACAAGGACTATCCCGGGGGATGCAACAGAAATTAGCGATCGCTGTTGCTTTGGTTCATCAACCCCGATTACTGCTCCTAGATGAGCCCACTTTAGGGTTAGACGTAGAAGCCAGCCAGCGGGTCAAAACAATAGTTCGAGAAATGGCACAAGCAGGCTGCGCCATTCTACTGACCACCCATCAACTGAATGTGGCTCAAGAAATTGCTGACCGGGTCGCTATTATTCAACAAGGTCAAATCATTGCTCTGGAACCAACTCGCCAGATTATCCAGCGGTTTTCTGGGTCCACCTATGCGATCGCAATCGAAGGCTGCTTAGACCAGGTACGACTCAGCAAACTAGAGGCATTAGGTGGCGTGGTACAAAAGGGAGAAATTCTTTACCCTGGCACACCAGAAGGTCTTTATCAAGTGTTGCAAATCCTCAATCCTTTGCCTTTGGTGCAAGTCAAAAAGGATGAAGCTGATTTAACAAAAGTATTCTTAAAACTAGTGGGATAGAAAAGCCATGCTGCAATTGCTCCGGGCTGAATTCAAGCGTACTTGGACTGAGTTTATCCGCTATCCAGTTGAAGCATTTTCCTCCGTCGCCGTCACAACATTCATTTTTTATGGAATGTTTATCAGCGTTCGCTTTGTTGCTGGGCCCCAACTAAGTGTTGGCAATCGAATTGATACGATTGTTGTGGGTTACGTGCTTTGGGTTTTAGTCTTATCTGTTGTTAATGATATTGCTATTACTTTACAAATAGAAGCCCAAACTGGAACCCTAGAACAAGTTTTCCTTTCATCGTTCAGTGCTGCCAAAGTTTTTTTAGCTAGAACTGTCGTTAGTCTGGCCTTACGTCTTATCTTAAATGTCAGTCTATTGCTGCTGATCACTCTCGTAACTGGAACCCGTCTCAGCTTTCCTCCCAGTTTACTCTTACCTCTGTGTACCTTGTTACTAGGAGCCTACGGTCTTTCCTTCTTGATGGGTGCTTTGGCCTTAGTGTTCAAGCGTGTCGAGCAAGTGTTAGGACTTTTCCAGTTTACGTTCTTGTTTTTGCTAGCCGTGCCTACAGAAACATGGCTGAGCCGATTCCAAGGTTTAAGACTATTGTTACCAATGACAATGGGTGCAGATGGACTGCGCCAACTGATGGTAAGCAATCAAAGTTTAGATATCTCGGAGTTTGCCCTTGCCTTACTCAATGGCATAGTCTATTTTTCCTTAGGGTTACTGGTTTTTCAATGGGCGGAACGCCAAGCTAAGCAACACGGAATATTAAGCGGATATTAATTAGACCTCTTGCATAAGTCTGATCAACCTTGCTGAAGACAAGGCAAAAGGCATGCATGGCTATTGGCAAAAGGGATAGATTTTGATTTCATATTTATTTTTGCCCATAGGTCTATTCTCTACTCTAGCATTGACAAATGAATTTCAAAAAAGGATGACAGGTTTTTTCATTACCAAAAATCTCTATATAGTTGATTAACTATTGCCTATTGCCTATTGCCTATTGCCTATTGCCTATTGCCTCTTGCCTATTGCCTATTGCCTATTGCCTCTTGCCTCTTGCCTTTACAAAGCACAAGTATTTTCACAACTCAAATAGAAATGCTATCTCTACTTTCCAAGAATTGTTATGAAACACCAACCTTTTCTACACTGGATGCATCGCTGGTCCCGCCCTCTGATCGCAGGAATAGCCTCTTTGGGTGCTGTAGCAACTGCCTATCCCAAAATTATTCACAGGACTTACGCATTTGCCCCCGTGGGTCCCCCAATTCTGGGGGACTTTGACATCATTACCCCCCAGAATTGGGGGGCTAGGGGGGCGAAATCAACTTAACCGCGTAAGTCCTGATTCAATTAACACAAAATAATTCTACTTGTAGTCCCAGCGGTTGCAATCTACCTCCCACCAGTGCCGATGCTGCTATCTTGAGTTCACCCATCACCTTATTAGGCTTAATTGCTTGCATTAGTATGGTGGTTTCGCGATCGCTCCCCTGCTTGTGAATTCAAAAGCACATAAACAGTTCCGCTCTCCCTTAGAAAAGTGGACAATCCTGTTACTAGCAGTTGGTGGGACATTAATGCTAATTGTCAGTAGTTACCTGCTATATACGACACTGTTTGAATTCCACGAAAAGTGTAGCTTTTGTATTATGTCTACTTTATTGTCAGCGAGCTTGTTTATTCTGGCCTTGAGCGCTGGTGGCTGGCAGAAATTGAGACAACAACTGCTCACGGTAACTATGGTGGTGATACTGTTGCTCCTTGGGCTACTGGGTCTTTATACCCTGGGGAATATCAGTCGCTCTGCCACGGAAATCAACTATACTATAACCAGCTCTTCTAGTGAAGCAAACATGGCTCTAGCAGAGCATTTGGAAAAACTGGAAGTGAAAATGTATGATGCATTTTGGTGCGATCATTGCAATCAGCAAAAAGAAATGTTTGGTCAAGGTGCTTGGAGCCAAATTAATTACATTGAGTGTTGGGATACCATGGCTCCAAAGCTTACCCCAAGCCATTTTTAGCCTGATTGTCACCCCTGAAGGTTATGCCATCATAGCGATGCAGCGCGGTCTTGGGGGTTCCCCCCATGAGCGACTGCATCAAGACAATGACCAGCTGCTGAAAAGGTACCCTCAAGGGTACTGCCAAGCCGGGTTAGATCATTCTATAAATAAATGTATTAATTGAAATTCATTACAGTAAAAGGTAAAACCCATGCCTTACAAATACTAGAATCCCTGTGTCTTCCAAGTTCCGATCAAATTGGGAGTAAGTAGTCGGACAAAAGTTTTGGGTGCTGTATAAAGTTTTGTAAATATTGACCAAACCTTTTGGTGTAAAGGTTACAAGGATTTTACAGTTTTTGAGACAGTACTGTTTATTTATGTCCGACTACTTAGATTAAAGTGGCAGAACAGATGAACTATGTACTATCAGAGCAAGCTAAAACCCATGAGGGGGCTATAGCTTTACTACAAATGCTCTGCATCAGTGACATGCTCCCGGTAAAAACTCTCGCCCAGACCTCTGCAAGGCCGCCAAGATTAAAGGCTTTCCCACTTGGGAGAAAAAACTTAGTTGGCATTTTACGGTACAACACGCTACTATAAGTAGGTTGTCAAGGTAACTCAGCTGAGCAAGTACATTAAACCCCAAAGAAGCCGCTAAGTTGCTAGGGGTTAACGTCAGGACTTTAGCTAGATCGGAAAAGCCAGGAATTATCCAAGGGATTAAAACACCATCTCGACAACGGAGACAAGAATTGTCCGGAATTATGCTCAGAGCCTTCAAAACCAAGTTAAAATTGAATAACAAACAGAAAACCTTGATGGCTCAACACGCCGGTTATTCAAGATGGATTTGGAATTGGGCGCTCCGGATTTGGAACGAGGCTGATAAAGAGGGCCTAAAACTTTCGACTAACAAGCTCAAAAAATTCTACACCAATCATGTTAAGCCTCAATATCCGTGGCAATCTACTCTAAGTTCAAGGGTTTATCAATTCGCCTTTATGTACTTAGGGGAAGCGTTCAAACGATTTTTTCAAGGTACGTCTCAACATCCTAAGTTCAAGAAAAAAGGTAGAAATGATAGCTTTACTCTTGATAACTGCGGAAGGATAATGGAGTTTTCAGGAACTCGATTAAAACTTCCCTTTATTGGATGGGTCAGTACATACGAACCTTTACCGGAAATCCAGACTAAGAGAGTCACAATCACTCGAGTAGCTGATTCTTGGTATCTGTGTGTAGCCTACGAGTTTGAACCTGAACAAACCGTAAAATCTAGAGAATATCTGGGTGTTGATGTTGGGGTTAAAGTTCTTGCCACTTGTTCAGATGGAACGGTTTTTGAAAACCCAAGAGCTTATAAAAAAGCTAAGAAAAAATTAGCTCGACTTCAACGAGAATTATCTAGAAGAAAGATAGGTTCTAAAAACAGATATAAAACTCAACTGAAGCTAGCAAAAGCTCATCAAAGGGTCGCTAACATCCGGAAAGATGCAATCCATAAACTAACCTCCTGGCTATGCAAGAACCACGCAGTCATTGGGTTAGAAGATTTGAATGTTTCCGGCCTGTTGAAAAACCACAAGCTGGCGGGTGCAATCGCTGATTCTGCATTCTATGAGATTCGTCGTCAACTCGAATATAAATCCGAGTGGTACAGTTCAGAATTAGTGTTTGCAGATAGGTTCTATCCATCAACTAAAACCTGTTCAAGCTGTGGCCATGTTCAACAAATGCCACTCAAAGAACGAGTTTTTGACTGTGAGGGTTGCGATTACATCGCTGATCGTGATCTCAACGCAAGTCTCAATTTAGAACGCTTAGCCGAGGGCTTCTCGGTGATCGCCTGTGTTAGTAAGTAGTGCCGACACCTTACCCAACCCAGCTATCTGGAGGAAGCAGGAAGTGAACTTCATTACGACGCTTGATGTCGTTTTGTATCCGTTTTACAGAGCAGATTAACGGTCAGTTGTATTTAAGGAAACAATCATTGCAGACGTTAGCCGATTTATCTGGTTACAAAGGTTCCCATAACTTTCAGAATTATGCTAGTCAAGCAGTGCCAGAACAGGAGTAAATCATGGCTTTTCAGGCAAACCAGCCATTGGCAGATTTCAATTTTGGTAAAAATAGGTTAGCTAAATGGCTGCTAAGACTACTCCTTTTGTGTCTCGTATTTGGAGGAGGCTATGCAGCTTATCGCCAGCGGGTTGCCCTGCCAAATCAACAAGCAAAAACCCAAACGCAAACTGTATCGGTAGAAAAACTGAACCTAGCGGTCACAGTTTCTGCTAATGGCGTCATTGAGCCCGAACGTGCGATTAATCTTAGCCCCAAAACTACAGGATTGCTGAAAACTCTGTTAGTCAAGGAAGGCGATCGCGTACAAAAAGGGCAAATTCTTGCCTATATGGATGACTCCAATCTCACCGGGCAATTAACTCAGGCAGAAGGACAACTAGCTGAGAGACAAGCAAATCTGCAAAAGTTGCTAGCTGGCAATCGTCGAGAAGATATTGCCCAAGCTCAAGCACAACTGGCTGAGGCACAAGCAAATTTGCAAAAGTTGCTGGCTGGCAATCGTCCAGAAGATATTGCTCAGGGCTTGGCACGATTAGAAAAAGCACAAGCAAATCTGCAACAAGCTGAAGATGACCTCCAGCGCAAGCAGGAATTAGCAACGGCTGGTGCTATTTCTGTGGAAGATTTTAATCAAGTCCGGACGGCCCGTGATACAGCCGAAGCAGGGGTAAAAGAAGCCAAGCAAGCTTTGCTACTCCTAAAAGCAGGGGCACGGCCAGAAGACATTGCTCAAGCCCGGGCTAGAGTGATGCAAAGACAAGAAAGTTTGAAACTAGCCAAAGCAGGGGCACGGCCAGAAGACATTGCCCAAGCCCGGGCTAGAGTGATGCAAGCCGAGGGGGCTGTGCAAAATGCCAAGGCGCAGATAGCAGATACGGTAATTCGCGCTCCTTTCACTGGCATTGTTGCTAGGAAGTATGCCGATCCAGGTGCCTTTGTCAGCCCGACTACCGCAGGTAGTTCTGTCTTATCCGCTACCTCTTCTTCAATTTTGTCCCTAGCTTCTAGTAACCAGGTAGTAACGGCATACGTAGCAGAAAGTAATATTTCCAAAATCCGCTTGGGACAAGACGTCACTATTACTGTTGATGCTTACCCAGGAAAAACCTTTACCGGACAGGTGGCACAAATTGCTGCCCAGGCAGTTATAGAACAGAATGTTACCAGCTTTGAGGTTAAGGTGGCCATTGTCTCGGATTCAGAACAACTTCTGCGTTCTGGGATGAATGTCCATCTGGAGTTCAAAGTAGGCACACTCTTAAATGCTTTGGTGGTACCGACAGTGGCAATTGTCCGCCAGGAGAATGCTACAGGTGTGTTTGTAACAGGAGAAAATAATCAAGCTATCTTCACTCCCATAGTGACTGGCGTTACTGCTAATTACAAAACAGAAGTCAAATCAGGTTTGCAGGGAACCGAAAGAGTGTTTATAAATTTCCCAGAAGGGTTCCGACCGCAATCGATTACCCCACCTCCTTTTCCCGGTTCACGTTCACGTTCACGTTAATTACAAGGTGTACAAAAATGGCTACACCAGTTCAGATTCGCTTTAGTACAGCATCCACTGTAGAAGTCTTAGTCATGGCCCTGGAGGCTTTGTGGAGTAACAGATTACGCACAGGGCTGACCATGCTGGGTGTCATTATTGGGATTGCCTCGGTAATTGCTATTACTTCCCTTGGTCAGGGAGTGCAAAAGGCAACCGAGCAGCAATTACAGGGTTTGGGTACAAATGTCATGCTGGTGTTCCCTGATACTCCCAGAAATAGTCGCATCAATCTAGGTAGTACTGGTAGGGGAACACGTTTAAATTGGGAGGATGCACGGGCAATTAAAGAACAGGTGACTACGGCTAGTGCGGTGTCTGCATTCTTGCAAAAGCCTAATGTCTCCGTAGTCTATGGTGGCAAGAATATATTAACTACTGTCATCGGTACGGATTTGAGTTACCCGGAGGTCAAGAACATCTATCCCCAGTCGGGGCAATTTTTTAATCAGGATGATTTGCTCTCTAGTAAATCAGTGGTTGTTCTTGGTTCTAAATTACGGGAACAACTGTTTGAACCGGGGGCAAATGCAATTGGTGCCAATATCCGCATTCAGGGAGAGCGTTACATCGTTATTGGTGTTATGGAATCTAAGGGTGCGGTAGGAAGAATAGACCAAGATAATCAAATATATATTCCCTTGACGACTATGTCGGCGCGACTTATTGGTAATAATGCCCTAGCCGGGATTGCCATCAATGGGTTGTGGTTGAAAGCCTCTGATGAGTCGAGTTTAAGTGCAGCTCAATTTCAAGTTACCAATCTCTTGCGCTTGCGCCATAATATTTATCCACCCCAAGCCGATAATTTTAGAATCATTAACCAAACAGACATGATCAATACCTTAAATAATGTGGTGGGTTTATTTACGGTGATGGTGGGAGCAGTTGCTGGAATTTCTTTAGTTGTTGGCGGCATTGGTATTGCCAATATTATGTTGGCTTCTGTTGTGGAACGAAGGCGAGAAATTGGCATTCGTAAAGCACTAGGAGCTACCAAATCAGCAATTCTCAAGCAATTTTTAGCAGAAGCTGTCGTGGTTTCTGGTGTGGGGGGAGTGATTGGCATGGGATTCGGAATAGCCTTGGCTTTCAGTGCAGCCACTATTTTACAATTTCCGTTTGTGCTTTCTCTGTGGTCAGTCATTTCTAGTTTTGGACTGTCTTGTATTGTGGGATTACTAGCTGGAGTAATACCTGCAAATAATGCCGCCAAATTAGACCCAATCGTTGCTTTACGGACTGATTAATAAGGATCAGTGTAGGAATTGTGATAATTTTTGTTCCCTGGTAAGCATTCAGCATTCAGCCGTCAGCCGTGAGCTAAAAGCTCACGCTACGCGAACAGCTTTGTGGCACAGGCTTCAACGCTGTGACATAACTCAGATACGAAAGCTGACCTGTTTTCTTGATGCAGTCGCTCATGGGGGAAACCCCCAAGACCGCGCTGCATCGCTTATTCAAAAGCTGAACGCGCACGCGTGTGCGTAGCACATAAGCTGATAGCTGATAGCTGATAGCTGAATGCTTACGTTCCCTACTCCCTACTCCCTACTCCCTACTCCCTACTCCCTACTCCCTACTCCCTGTTCCCTGTTCCCTGTTCCCTTTGCTAAAACTATAGGATGAAAAACTATGATTTGGATGGAAGCGATTACTAAAATTTATGATATGGGGGAAGTCCAGGTATCAGTTCTGAAGGGAATAAACCTGTCAATTAAAGAGGGAGAATACATTGCCATTATGGGGGCTTCTGGTTCTGGAAAGTCCACATTAATGAACATTATTGGTTGTCTCGATCGCCCAACTACCGGACGCTATGCCCTTGAAGGCAGAAACCTCACAACCCTACATGATGACGAACTTGCCTATATCCGCAATCAGCGCATTGGCTTTGTGTTTCAGCAATTCAATCTCTTGCCTCGCTCTACAGCCCTTGAGAATGTTATGCTACCCATGGTCTACGCCAATGTACCTAAACCCAAACGACGCCAACGGGCAATGCAAGCCTTGAGTCGAGTGGGTTTGGGCAACCACCTTAACCACCGTCCTAGCCAACTTTCTGGGGGACAACAACAACGGGTTGCCATTGCCCGTGCTTTAGTCAATCGCCCCGCTTTGCTGTTGGCAGATGAACCTACCGGAGCCTTAGATACCAAAACCTCCCAGGAAGTCATGGATCTGCTTGGGGAATTAAACCAGCAAGGCATCACCATCGTGATTGTTACTCACGAACATGATGTAGCTGCCCAAACCCAACGACTTATTCAGATGCAGGATGGTTTGGTAGTAGATCGGGATGACCAAATGTCTCTAAAATCTATTAGTCTTAATACTTAGAGCGGTTTTGAATTGGATGAGGTATAAAGTTCTGGGTTCTAGGGAGCAGGGAGTAGGGAGCAGGGAACAGGGAACAGGGAACAGGGAACAGGGAACAGGGAACAGGAAAAAAAACCTGTGTACCTCATAGCTATGAAAAAGGCTGTAGTAATCAAGCTCTAGTAACAGGAGGAGTTACCCAACCAAAATGCAAGCGTTAAGAGAATTGGTATATAGCGTTGATCATACTTATGAGGTACAGTCAATTTTCTTACCCCTACTCCCTACTCCCTACTCCCTACTCCCTTATGTTGCTGAACTTCCCATTTTCAACCAGCAAAAAATTTCCTCTGCTGTCAACTGAAGGTCGATACCATCTAACACCACTAGAGAGTCACTTACCTGAAACAATTCCGGTTGTTGGTTAGGTAGAAAAATCAAAATCGAGCGGTCATAAGGGTCAATTAGCCATCCTAGTTGAGAACCATGTTTTAGACAATGTAAAATATTACCTATTACTCGGTTTGAACTCTGGCCTGGAGAGATAATTTCAATAGTCCAGTCTGGAGCAATAAACACATCATCTACAGGCTCCCCTACATCATCAAATTCAATCTGGTGCCAGCCAATAACTGCTATATCGGAAACAATTGACCGTCCGCCAAAAGTACATCGTAGCTCTGGGAAAGCGTAGGCAATTTGCCCTTCCTCAACAACAGAATTAATTGTACTCGTCAACTTGCTCTGAAGTCTGGAGTGGCGAGTTTTAGGCATTGGTTTCTGACTAATTTCACCGTTAATATATTCCCTAGGGGGTTTGGTCTCTGGAAGTTCCAGAAACTCTTCGAGAGTCAAAGGTAAGGAAGCTATCTTTACCATTGGCAGCTAGTTCGAGAAACAGATTTGACCATACTATAGCAATTCTCAATCGGGTTGGTTTTATAGCAATTATCTTTCCTCATGAGGTACAAATTTTTGGGTTTTAGGGAACAGGGAACAGGGAACAGGGAACAGGGATAAGGAAGCAATAAACAGTAAGCAGTAAGCAGGGAATAGGTAATAAGGAAACCAAATTTTTGTACCTCATAGCTATCATAAACTATATATCATGTCGAGATAATTACCCTTAATAAAAATCTCCCCATTTCCCCATCTCCCCATCTCCCCATCTCCCCATCTCCCATCTCCCCATCTCCCCATCTCCCCATCTCCCCATCTCCCCATCTCCCCATCTCCCCATCTCCCCATCTCCCATCTCCCCACACTTCCCACCCTCCGCACACTTCCCACCCTTACCCTGTTCCCCACAACTGCCACAAAGTCATATAATTGCCTAGGCGAAAGGCAAATGCCATACGTCCTCCACCGAATAAAATCGCGGGTTTCCAAACTACCGGAATTATTTCATGACCAATAAAAAGTATCGAATACTAGCTATTACTGACCATCATACCCACGGGGGAATAAGTTCAATCTATCCCCTACTCAGAACTATGGCTAAACATCCTGTTTGTGACTCTATTCAAGTGGCAAGCAGGGGAAATCCCAAAAATAAGGAATTTTTCTATGACTATACTTCCACTGAGTTAATGAGTTTGCTGGTTGACGATAACTTTGTTCCTCAAGAAAGCGGGGAACAATTTTTAAATGCCAGCATCAAAACAGACTTTAAAGATCATGATTTGATTTTTCTCAGGATAGACCGACCAGTACCCGATGAGTTTTTTGAATTCATCACCAGTCATGTACCCGAAGATAAAATCATTAATCGTCCATCAGGAATCCAAAAAACAGATACAAAGGGGTCTCTTCTGAACTTTCCTGAACTGTGCCCGCCGATGAAACTTTGCAGTACTTTGGAGGAAATTTTAGAATTTAACCAAAAGTTTCCCATCGTCTTAAAACCTCTGCGCAGCTATGGCGGTAAAGGTATTATCAGGATAGTTGATGACCAGGCTTGGGAAGGGAATAAGCAATACTCCCTTGATGACTACAAGTCAGTCATTGAAGAAAGCTTAAGAGATAGTGGTGACTATTTAGCCATGAAGTACTTAAAAAATTACAGCAAAGGTGATAAGAGAGTGCTAGTGGTGAATGGTAAAGTTACAGGAGGTTTTCTCAGGATTCCTAAAGAAGACTCTTGGATCTGCAATATGTCAGCAGGGGGTTCTACAACTGTTGGCGAACCGGATCAAGACGAAATAAGAATTGCCGAAACGATTATTCCTAGTTTCTTGGAGCAAGGCATAGTCATTTTTGGCTTCGATACATTAGTGGATGACGATGGCAAGCGAGTTTTATCTGAGATTAACACATTAAATGTTACTGGTTTAGAAGAAGCCCAAACCCACTCAGGAAAACCAGTAGTTCAAGAGTCATCTGATTTAATGTGGTCTTATATTTGTGAACATATTGGATAACTATAACATTTGTATCTGGGTTGTAAACACACGAATTGCCGAAAAAGGCAAAAGGCAAGAGGCATGCATGCTAGAGCAACCCACCCCTAACCCCTCCCAGGAGGGGAAAGAGATCCCGGTGCATCTCATATTTGTAAAAAAGTTGCGTAGGGTGCGTTAGGGGGAGCCTCATTTTCCGCCTCTAGCCCTTGGTTATGTTGCTGCCCGTAACGCACCACCTTGTCAAACAACTTTTAGGAGATGCACCCAAGAGATCCTCAGTTGTATTGTCCAAGAAAAAAAAGACCTCCTAGGTTTACATCTCAAATACAAACGCTATATCCATAGGAGCGGAGGAAATGCGGTAGTGGTAGACAAGTAGTGATTTTAGCTCCCGTTACCTTGACAAGACTGTAGCCAAATCACTACATCTTTACCACTACCGCCACAGGTTTTATTGGGTGCATCTCCTAAACGCTGTTTGGGTGGTGCGTTACGGGGAGGGCTGTCCTAACCTTGACTACGAGGCGGAGAGGGCTCCCCCTAACGCACCCTACGCAATATTTTAAAATATGAGATGCACCCGTTTTATTGGAGATATAATGTAAATATGACTATGTAAAAAAAATCATTATGGCTACTATTATTTCTCCATCAAAACTCAGCCTTAGTGACGTAGAAGATAAATTTAAGCTCCAAGAAGTAATGGAGCCAGAGTTTTTCCCAGAGTGCGTGGAAAACCTACCCCAACTAATTGAAATAGAAAGGCAAATGCTCGATAGAGCCAAAGCTAATTACAAGTACTTGTCTAAAGATTTGGTACTAGAAGACCTAGTTAAAATGGTTGTTGTTTCTCCTTTATTGGATTTGGCAGGATTTTACCAACCGCCTTTTAAAGTTAAAGCAGAGTATGAAGTGTCTTTACCCATTGAAGATAAAGATGAGGACACAATTGTCAAAGGACGTATTGATATTTTGGTGGCGATGCAGCGCGGTCTTGGGGGTCTCCCCCATGAGCGACTGCATCAAGACGCTAGCAAACCAATTTGGATAGCCGTTATTGAGTCCAAACGTTCTGCTGTTTCATTACAACCAGCAATTCCTCAAGCACTAGTTTACATGCTGAAGAGTCCCCAAACAGAGCAACCAACATTTGGTCTTGTTACTAATGGTGCCAGCTTTATCTTTATCAAGTTAGCTAAAGGCGAAACCCTACGCTATGCTTTATCAAAAGCCTTTGATATCTGGAATCCTGGCAATTATTTATATGATGTTTTGGGTATTTTGAAGCGTCTTGCTGCTGTGACGGCTAAGTCTTAGAGGAGACAACAAGGACTCCTCCAAGACAAAACTTATATAGCACTACGCATTAAAGTTAGGACATTGATAGAAGCTGAAAAGCTAATGTACGTCAACTTTTGCCTCTTGCCTTTTGCCTAAAGCCCTTGCGCGTAGCGCTATATCAGCTCTCACTTTCTAACTAAAACCTCTAGCTGTTTAGCTAAAATCTCAACATCGGGTGAGCGCATCATAGTATAATGGTCTCCAGGAATCCTGTAAGTTTCTAGACCGGTTGAATAGTTTGCAACGCTTCAATGTAGCAACTGGCCATATCCTCAATTCGGGTTAATGGTTCAGACTCACCAAATAAACCAGGGGATTGCAACCCGTAAAAGGGTTGGTTATTTCCTAGATAACGAGCCAACTGTGCATAACAAAGAACATTGCCCCCAACCGGATCAACACAGAACAAAGGAGGTAAGTTTCCTACCTTGTTAATAGGAACTAGGGGAGAATAAGATGGGTTCTAAGTGGCATTGATCAGAAGACTAGCTTGGTTTTCAATAGTCGGTTCCGTAAACAGGGTAATTAAAGGTAAATTAGTTCCAAACTGCTGCTTAATCCGAGCCATGAGATCAACTGCTAACAGGGAATGACCTCCAAGATCGAAGAAGTTATCGTTAACTCCAACTGAGTGGACATTAAGGAGATCAGACCAAATTTGGGACAGTTGCAATTCCAGGGAATTACGGGGTGAAACAAAGCCAGCTTCTTGAGGTCGATTAGATTGATCTAATTCAGGTAAGGCGCGCCGATCAACTTTGCCATTGGGGGTTAACGGGAATTTTTCCAAGAAGGCAAAGCCAGAGGGAATCATGTAATCGGGTAATTTTTGTTTCAGAAACTGTCGCAATTGGCTACTAGTTAGATCTTCTTGCTCGGAAACAATATCAGCCACGAGACGTTTTTGATCGGCTTGGTCTTTCCTGGCCACAACCACTGTTTCCCGCACAGCTGGATGTTGACCTAAGACAGCTTCAATTTCTCCAAGTTCGATGCGGAAACCGCGAATTTTGACCTGATTATCAATGCGACCTTTATAATCAATATCACCATTGGGCAAATAGCGGGCTAAATCTCCCGTCTTATAAAGCCGACTTTCTTGTTTATGATTAAATGGGTTAGGAATAAACCGTTCATTATTCAACTGTTCGCGATTCAAGTACCCTCGCGTGACACCTGCTCCACCAACATACATTTCCCCTGTTACCCCAATAGGCACTGGTTGTAAGTTTTCATCGAGGATATACATCTGTAAATCGGGAATTGGACAACCAATCGCACTGCCGTTGCTGTTAAGGTCGTTTATTGTTAGAGGTCGATAAGTAACATGCACAGTTGTTTCTGTAATACCATACATATTTACTAACTGTGGAGTTTTATCCCCATACTGCTCAAACCATGGCTTCAAGCTCTGTAAATCTAAGGCTTCTCCACCAAAAATAACTAGTCGTAAATTTAGTTGTGCTTGTGTGTTGTGCGATTGTTCAACCTGAATCAGTTGGCGAAAAGCAGATGGGGTTTGGTTGAGTACTGTTACATTCTCGGAACACAGCAAGTCGTAGAAGCTTTGAGGATCTCGACTTGTCCAGTAGGGGACAATCACAAGCCGTCCACCATAAAATAAGGCTCCCCAGATTTCCCAGACTGAAAAGTCAAAAGCAATGGAATGGAAATTAGTCCAAACATCATTGGCATTGAAGTGATACCAAGACTGAGTGGCTGCGAATAAACGAACCACATTTTTGTGTTCGACTAAAACTCCTTTGGGTTGTCCGGTAGAACCAGAAGTGTAGATTGCATAAGCCAAATTATCCGAACCTACCCCAACCTCAAGATTCTCCTGAGTGTGTTGCTCTATTGTTCCCCAATCACTATCCAAACAAACCACCCGTGCAGTATGTGATGGCAAAGATGACAACAACTGCTGTTGAGTCAACAACACTTCCACACCCGAATCGGCCAAAATATAACTCAGACGTTCTGCTGGATAATTGGAGTCCAGGGGTACATAAGCACCACCAGCCTTGAGTATCCCCAACAGTCCCACTATCATTTCAATGGAACGTTCCACACAAATACCCACCAATACTTCTGGTCTGACTCCCAGTGAAAGCAGGTGATGTGCTAGTTGGTTGGCTCTTTGATTTAATTGCTTGTAAGTTAGTTGCTCCCCATCAAACACCACAGCTACAGCATCAGGGGTTTTCTCTACCTGCTGCTCAAATAACTGATGGACACATTTATCTTGGGGATAGTCACTATCAGTATTATTCCATTCCACCAATAACTGCTGGCGTTCGGCTGCTGTCAGTAACGGTAACTTTGAAACTTGTGCTTGTGGATTAGCAACAATACCTTCGAGCAGAGTTTTGAAATGCCCTACCATCCGGACAATAGTTGGCTGATAAAATAAATCGCTATTGTATTCTAACTTGGCCTCAATTCCCGACCCGGTTTCTTCCATTAATAGGGTCAGATCAAACTTGGCTATAGCACTTTTTAGTGATAATGGAGTTAATGTCAAACTAGCAAACTTCTGCTTCTGAATTGGGGCTTGCTGAAACACAAACATTACTTGGAATAGAGGGCTATGGCTGAGGGAGCGCTCTGGTTTTAAAACCTCCACCAGTTGCTCACATGGCACATCTTGATTAGCGTAAGCTTCCATTGCACAACTACGCACCCTAGCCAGTAATTCCAAGAAACTAGGATTACCCGATAAATCATTACGCAGCACGATAATATTAGCAAAGAAGCCAATTAGGGGTTCCATTTCTGGGCGGGTGCGGTTAGCAATAGGAGAAGCAATGGCAATATCATCATTGGAGCTATAGCGGTAAAGTAACGTTGCCCAGGCTGCCAGTAGTGTCATGTACAACGTTGCTCCTGAAGCTTGGCTTAAGGCTTTCAGTTTCTCAGTTAACTCACCATTGAGTTCAAAGTCCAAGCTACTACCTTGGTGAGTTTGTACCGGAGGACGGGGGCGGTCTGTCGGCAATTCCAGCAGTGCTGGTATTCCCGCTAACTGTTGTTTCCAGTAGTTCAGTTGATTTTCCAGCACCTCCCCAGTAAACCATTGACGCTGCCAACTGGCAAAGTCCCTATACTGGATGGGGAGTTCTGGTAGTGGGGAGGGTTGTTGTGAGCAAAAAGCCGAATAAAGTGCCGATAATTCTTCAATAAATACTCCCATTGACCAACCATCCCAGATAATGTGGTGAATGGTTAGCAGCAGGATATGTTCCTCTTGACCTAGGCGCAATAAACTTACTCTCAACAAAAGCCCTTCAGCTAGATCAAAGGGACGTTTAGCTTCTTTAACTGCTAACTGTTGGAGCTGGGCAAACTGTTCTGGTTCGGTCAACTGTTGTAAGTCAACGATGGGTAACGTTATCTTCAGGTGAGGTGAAATAACCATTACTGGAGAACCATCCACCATCTTAACGTTGCTACGCATAACCTCATGACGGTTGACAATTTCTGTTAAGACTTGTTCTAGGATCGTCACATCAACAGAGCCACGCAAATGCAGAGCAGTTTGCTCGTTGTAGGCAGAAAGACTTTGTTCGATTTGTTCCACAAACCACAGTCGTTGCTGAGGAAAAGATAGGGGTAATTCTTCTTCCTTGTTAACCAGTTTTATGGGAGGTAACAGCTGATTATGTTTATTTGTGGTGTCTAAAATATTCTGGCTGAGTTTAGCGATGGTAGGGTCTTCAAATAAGTAGTGTAAAGGCAACTCTACTGAGAAAGTATTCCTGATTCTCGACAGCAGTTGGATTACTTGTATTGAATCTCCTCCCAAATGAAAGAAGTTGTCGTAAATACCGATTTCTTCTAATCCCAACACTTCAGCCCAAATACTGGCCAAGATCTCTTCTGTGGGAGTACGAGGAGCAACAAAATCAACTACCAAATCGCGACGAGACTTATTTGGTGCAGGTAGAGCCCGTCGGTTTATTTTACCACTAGGTGTCAGAGGCAGTGCTTCCAAAACTACAAAAGCAGCAGGAATCATATAATCCGGGAGCTGTTCTTGTAAGAAATTGCGTACTTGGGACACCAGCTGAACTTGCTCTGTTTCCACAGGTGCAGATTCGGATTGTCCAGGTACAAGATAAGCCACTAAACGTTTGTCTTGGTTATCTTCTCTAGCTAAAACCACAGCCTGCTTCAGGTTGGGGTGTTGGCTTAGCAATACTTCAATTTCCCCTAGTTCGATACGGTAACCCCGAATCTTAACTTGGTCATCCAAACGACCCAGAAACTGGATATTACCATCCGGTAGGTAGTGAGCCAAATCCCCCGTTTTGTAGAGGCGATCGCTCTGAGTATTTACCTTGTTCAAGGGGTTAGAAATAAATCTTTGGGCAGTTATTTCCGGTCGGTTCAGGTAGCCTCGCGCTAGACAAACACCACCGATGTATAATTCCCCCTCCACTCCAGCTGGAACTGGTTTTAGGGACTGATCAAGAAGATAAATCTCGGTATTGGCAATAGGACGACCAATGGCAGGAAGTGCTGGCCAACTGCTTGGGGAACCTTTTAGCGTAAAGGAGGTGACCACATGAGTTTCCGATGGGCCATAGTGATTGTGTAGGGTACAATCGTTTAGCTTCTCGAACAAGTTAGCGATCGCAGGAGTAATCTGCAACTGTTCCCCTGCGGTAATTACGTGACTCCCAAAGCTGAAAGCCCCGTGTTTTTAAACCGGGGATGAAAGCTCGTAGCGACTTTAGTCGCCGTGAGAAAAATCTCGATTAGTACTCGACACTTTTATATAAAATCGCTATAATAAAAACATGTCGAAGGAGGTCGAATTTCGATGATAATTCTAGAGTTTAAAGCCAAGGGTAAAGAGTCTCAGTATTCAGCTATAGACGAAGCCATTCGGACTGTCAAATTCATCCGAAATAGCTGCATTCGTATGTGGCTGGACAATAAAGGGACAGGGAAAAGTGACCTTAGCCGGTACTCCAAAATACTGGCTAAAGAATTCCCTTTTGCCAATGAATTAAACTCTACTGCCCGTCAGGCTGCATCTGAAAGGGCATGGTCATCGATTGTTCGATTTTACGATAATTGCAAGAAAAAAGTCCCAGGTAAAAAGGGTTTCCCAAGATTCCAGAAACGTACTCGGTCTGTCGAATACAAGAAGTCAGGGTGGAAATTATCCCCTGACAAGAAGTCGATAACATTCACGGACAAAAAAGGGATCGGAAAACTTAAACTCAAAGGCACCTGGGATTTATGGCGCTTCGACAAGAAGCAAATTAACCGGGTTCGGATAGTCAAACGATCTGATGGGTACTACGTTCAATTTTGCGTTGCAATTAACGTGAAAGAAGAAGTAGAGCACACAGGCGAGATTATTGGCTTAGACGTGGGACTTAAAGAGTTTTACACGGATTCCAATGGCCACTCTGAACCCAATCCCCGATTCTATAGAAAAGGGGAGAAACGTTTAAAGTTTTATCAACGCCGAGTTTCTCGGAAAAAGAAAGGCTCATCCAATCGTAGGGTGCGGCTTGTTCTGAGTAGGAGCCTCCTGAGAAAGGAGGGGTATAACTCAGGGAATCGCGGGGTTAAAATCCCAAAAATTCTAACTGTCTGTTGGATGGTGGTGAAAACCCACCCCATTAAGAGATATGTGACTCCTTATCTGGCCACACCGAGCAGGTGACATCCTAGCAGAGTGAAGCTGGCAACAGGGCGGAATCAGAGGTAAATCAGATGTGCCACACTGCCGCTAACAGGGAGACGACATGGGTAACAGTAGTAAAAGTCCTGAAAAAGTGTCTAATTGGAAAGCCGCAATCTGACTAGTACATGCGAGACTTGATTCCTTAATCCTCACGGTATTCTCTTGCGGATAACCGTAATCTCCGAGGAAGGAATAGGCAAATTGGACTGCCCTAAATCGTCATAACAATCTAACAGATGGAACAAGTAAAAACGGCAGCAATACAGGTCTGTAGGCGGGTCGAACCTACGGTAAGAGATGTCACTCCTAATCCCTACTGCCGGGTAGGATGTGGGCTAACAACTGCCCACGGGTATTCAGAATACACAAACTAATGGAGAGCATTGTTAGACACATGGGCAACCATAGTGAACATTGGAAAGGTCAGAAGTGGAAGAAACTCCGACAAAACCTATTCCGCCTACAGAAGAGAGTGTACAAAGCGGTTCGAGCTGGAGACCTCAAGAAAGCTAGGTCTTTACAAAAACTGATATTGAAATCCCGTGCTGCACAGCTCCTAGCTGTACGTCAAGTCACACAACTAAACAAGGGTAAAAGAACAGCTGGAATTGACGGAAAGTCAAAACTCAATTTCAGGGAACGCATGGAACTGGTTGAAACATTGAACCGTCACGGCCACGACTGGAAACATGACGGACTACGAGAAAAACCAATCCGTAAAAAGAACGGGAAAACTCGGATGTTGAAGATACCAACCTTAGCCGACCGAGCATGGCAATGTCTAGCAAAATTTGCATTAGAACCAGCCCACGAAGCTACATTCAGTGCAGATAGCTATGGATTTAGAACGGGCAGATGTGCCCAGGATATCCAAAAACGTCTATTCAATCATTTGAAATCAAACGTTAACGGAATCAATAAAAGAATCATAGAACTAGACATTAAGAAATGCTTTGACCGCATCTCACACAGCTCAATAATGGATAGATTGCTAGCCCCCGCGTGCCTAAAACAGGGGATTTTCAGGTGCTTAAAAGCGGGCATCAATCCGGAATTCCCAGAGCAAGGAACACCCCAAGGCGGTGTGGTAAGCCCCCTATTAGCAAATGTGGCTCTAAATGGCATAGAAGATATTCACACAAGCCTGCGATACGCAGACGATATGGTGTTTATACTGAAACCAAAAGATAACGCAGCAACAATACTGGAAAAAGTCAAGAAATTCTTGACTGACCGAGGGATGGAAATAAGTGAAGAAAAGACCAAACTAACACGGGCGACAGATGGATTTAACTTCCTGGGGTGGAGATTCCGCGTCAGAAAAGACGGAAAGTTCTCATGCGTTCCCTCAGAGGATAATCACAGAGCAATCCGTCAGAAGATTAAAAACATAGTCAACAACTCGAATTATGGTGCCAAAATAAAAGCACAGAAATTAGCACCCACCGTTCGCGGATGGCGTAACCACCACAACAGCTGTGACATGAGCAGCCCAAGGGATAGCCTATGGTTCATGAACCGGACCGCAAACCGAAAATTCCGAAAGGAAAAGAAAGTAAATCGGTACCAGGCCAACGAACTATGTAAAAAGGCATTCCCAAAAGTAGGTTACAAACAAAACCAACACGTAAACGTAAAAGGGACTAAGTCACCTTACGACGGTGACTTAGTCTACTGGAGCAAGAGAAACTCTAGACTCTACTCCGATGCTACTTCCAAAGCACTGAAAAGGCAAAACCATTCCTGTGGACACTGTGGATTGAAGTTCTTAGAAGACGAGTCTGTACACCTTCATCACGTCGATGGAAACCACGACAACTGGAAAACGAAGAACTTATCAGCAGTTCACCAGAGCTGCCACCAACAGATACACTGGAGCAAGCCAAAAGGCCGGTCAAAGACCGAGTTTACCCAGGAGCCGTGTGAGGGGAAACTTTCACGCACGGTTCTGGAGCGGAGGTGCCCCGGATAATACCGGGCATCGACCGTAACAAAGCGATTAATAGACTAAGCAGACAGCATCTTAAAATAAGTAGGCAGCGTGAAGAACATGCAAAGAGACTTGCACGTTGCGTAATCCGGTCTAACGATCTGGTCGCCTACGTTCGCGAAGCGTGCCGAAGGCAAGATTTAAGAGTTAAGAATCTGGTAAAAAATCACTGTCTCGCTAAGTCCATCAATGACGCTGGTTGGTATCAATTCAGGAAATGGTTAGAGCACTTTGGAGCTAAATTTGGCAGGATGACTGTTGCTGTCAATCCTGCCTACACTAGCCAGAATTGCTCTGAATGCGGTGAAACTGTCAAGAAATCGCTATCTACTAGGACTCATGTCTGTGAATGTGGGTGCGAACTTGATAGAGACCATAACGCCGCCATTAATATCCGAAATCGAGCCATAAGTACGACGGGGCACGTCGGAACTTGGATTATTAATCCGAACGCTTCAGGAGATTTGGCCTCTACTGTTCTTGATTCCGGTCAGGTTCAGCAAGCCGAGTCATTGAGTGAAGAATCCCCGTCTCTTTAGAGCGGGGAGTGTCAATTCCCGTAGACTTGCCGGAAATACTCCGAAAGTCTCGGCCACTTCAGCGATTTGCTGCAAAGCCACAAAGGGAAGAAATAGTCGGGCAACCTCTTGTTCTGCGAGTAAATTTAACAGAAATACTGGGTCGCGCCGCACGTCTTCCGAGATTAAAACCAGTGTTCCCCCTGCACACCAGGTCGAGAAAATTTCTTGGAAGGAAACATCAAAACTGATCGGGGCAAATTGCAGTGTTTTGCTATCGTTGGCAACTACAGTATTTTCCAGCTGCCACTTGATCAGATTAACTAGGGAAAGGTGGGGCATGGCTACCCCTTTCGGCTTACCTGTAGAGCCCGAAGTGTAGATAATATAAGCCAAATTATCAACTGTCAGGCTGCTAGTAGGATTTTGTTCCTTATCGGTAGAGATGATTTCCCAATCTGTATCTAAACAAATTACACTAGCTTGATGTTTCGGTAATTGAGAGACTAATTGGCTTTGAGTGAGCAATACCGATGCCTGGGAGTGGTCAAGCATGTAGGCTAGGCGCTCTGGGGGATAAGCGGGGTCTAAGGGCACATAAGCTCCACCTGCTTTGAGAATTGCCAACAGTCCCACCACCATCTCAACAGAACGCTCTACACAAATCCCCACTAACACGTCAGGTTCGACGCCCAAAGTTTGTAAATGGTGCGCTAATTGATTCGCTTTACTATTGAGGGCTCGGTAGGTTAGCTGCTGGTCTGCAAAGACTACAGCAACTGCGTCCGGTGTTCGTTCTACTTGTGCTTCAAATAGCTCCGGAATACAACGGTAGTTATCTTGCTGATTATTAATCTTAAGGTTCATCACAAAAATTTTTCCTGCTTTCTATACTTTCCACGGGCATAAACTGGGGATTTTATATCGTATAGTCCCGCTGTTTTGGGGGGCTGGTTCTGATTGTTAATGAGCTTAATTTATGACCCTGAGTAGTATAACACTTGACCTGCGAATAGAGAAGTAGACTGTCGAATCTGGATAATAATCGTGAATTAAAATATCCCATTATCGCCACTTTGTCAAACCTATATAGCGTTTATCGTAGCTATGAGGTACACATTATTTTTTACCTCTTCCCACTTCCGACTTACCTCTTTCATGCTCCCTGATCCCTGCTCCCTGCTCCCTGCTCCCTAAAAACCAGAGATTTGTACCTCATGGGTATAAGACTTGCTCTAAGATGCCATTGATAGAATTTCTCATAGTAATAAGGTATACAGGATTGTTTGCCTGTTACCTGATCCGAAGTTGCCTAAACTGCCAATATTTTAGTAATTAAATAATTACTAAATGCTATAATATAACTTATATTTTTTTGAAAAAAATTAGCAATATAAACTAACTATGTCAACAACAAAAAATGGCGCTGAATACTATTATGATAAATTTGCAGCCAAGTATGACGAGGTGTTAAAGGCACCCAGTTCTAATGTACAGTATGTCAATGAAGCCGTTAAAATTTTCCATGGACATAATCACCATCAAGGCAGTGTTTTAGATATTGCTTGTGGGACAGGGATCCTAAGTGAGTTGTTGCAAGGAGAGTTTGACTATACAGGGATTGATATTTCCAGTAAAATGCTAGATTATGCGGCCAAAAGAGGGTATACAACCATCCACAAACCCATTGAAACAGCACTTGTTGAAATTGATAGCCAGTCCTACGATTTTGTTTTTTGTTTAAGTTCGTTACTGTTTGTGGAAGACGTCGCAACAGCTATTAAACAGATGAATCGGATTGCCCGCCAAACGATTATTTTTAGCCTTGATGAAACAACAGAGGAATATATTCAAAAGGTGCCTATTCCAGTTTATGACCACTCGAAAATTGTAATCGACAATGCCATTGAAGATTATTTTATTGTAGGTTGGAATTCTCCCAGCCAAGGGATTACAATCCGAACTCGTATGATTTATATTGAAGCAAATAAATAGAATCGAGAATCGGGAATCGGGAATCGGGAATCGGGAATCGGGAATCGGGAATCGGGAATCGGGAATCGGGAAACAAGATTGTTTCTATCATTCCAGATAGCGTCACTTAGACCGGGAACAAAAACTCTACCGGTTGTGGGGGAGATGATGCGTTCGCAAAGCGGTTCCGAAGGAACATCGCGAAGCGGTTCCCCTGAATCAAAATCGGGTGCATCTTCTAAAAGTTGTTTGACCCAGCAGTGGTGCGTTACGGGGCAGCAACCTAACTCTGGCTACGGAGCGAAACATGAAGGCCCCCCTAACGCACCCTACACGACTCCCGACTCCCGACTCCCGACTCCCGACTCCCGACTCCCTACTCCCTACTCCCTACTCCCTTTCCTAAAGCCTGAGCCCAAACCCCTAATCACTGAATTTTTTGCCAAAATACTAGAGTTGAAATCGTTAAGTCAGTAAAGGTAGTAAGCATGGACACCGTCCGCGAGTTGCATAAACAGCTAATCAACAAAGAACGCTCAGCTGTAGAAATCACCCAAGAAGCCCTAGATAAGATTCAAGCCTTAGAGCCTCAAGTCCAAAGCTTCCTCCACATTACCTCAGACTATGCTTTAGAACAGGCCAGTCAAATAGATGCCAAAATCGCAGCTGGTGAAGAGCTCCCGACCTTGGCCGGTATACCCATTGGCATCAAAGACAATATGTGTACCCAAGGGATTCCCACCACCTGCGGCTCCCGGATTCTGGCCAAGTTTGTCCCACCCTACGAGTCAACAGTGACCCAAAAACTGAAAGATGCTGGGGCAGTAATGGTAGGTAAAACCAACTTGGATGAATTTGCCATGGGGAGTTCTACGGAAAACTCGGCTTTTAAACTTACTAAAAACCCTTGGAATTTATCCCATGTCCCCGGCGGCTCCTCCGGCGGCTCAGCGGCAGCCGTAGCTTCTGGGGAATGTCCCATTGCTCTGGGTTCTGATACCGGTGGTTCTATTCGTCAACCGGCTTCTTACTGTGGAGTAGTTGGCATGAAACCGACCTATGGATTAGTATCGCGCTATGGTTTAGTGGCATTCGCATCGTCCTTAGATCAAATTGGACCATTTGCTCGCACTGTAGAAGATGCCGCTATTTTACTGAATGCGATCGCAGGATATGACCCCAATGACGCTACCAGCCTCAAAGTAGACATTCCCGACTACACCCAATTCCTGAAACCAGACCTAAAATCTAACGGTAAAGTTAAGATTGGCATTATTACAGAAACCTTTGGAGAAGGCTTAGACCCAGTAGTAGAGAAAGCAGTCACTAAAGCCATTGATCAGCTCAAAGACTTAGGTGCTGAGATTCAGGAAATTTCCTGTGCCCGATTCCGGTATGGTTTGCCTTGCTACTACATCATTGCTCCGTCAGAAGCATCAGCAAATCTAGCTCGCTACGATGGGGTTAAATATGGCTTACGGGCATCAGATGCTGACAATCTCCTTTCTATGTACACCAAAACCCGTGCTGAAGGGTTCGGTCCAGAAGTCAAGCGCCGGATTATGCTAGGAACCTATGCCCTATCCGCTGGTTACTATGATGCCTATTATCTCAAAGCCCAAAAAGTTCGTACTCTGATTAAACAGGATTTTGAGGCAGCCTTTGACAAGGTCGATGTGCTAGTTTGTCCCACAGCTCCCTCCACAGCGTTTAAAGCTGGGGAAAAGACAGAAGACCCTTTAAGTATGTATCTGACTGACCTGATGACTATTCCAGTTAATCTGGCTGGGTTACCAGGGATGAGTATACCCTGTGGCTTTGATGAACAGGGATTACCAATTGGGATACAGTTGATTAGTAATGTATTGCGGGAAGACCAGCTATTCCAAGTAGGTTATGCTTATGAACAAGCAACCGAATGGCATCTCAGCCAACCGGTTTTGAAGCATGAAGGATGAAGTATGACGATAATTGATTATGTTGATTGTTGCAGGATTTATAGCGATCGCTTACGCCTTAGTTTGTACCTCCGTGTTGCTGTTGCAAAATCGGCTAATATTTTGTCCTTCCTCAGGGATTGAAAATACACCAGCTGACTTTGGTTTGCCTTACGAAGAGCTTTGGTTACCAATATCCAATAAGGGTAAGGTTGAGAAAATTCACAGCTGGTGGATTCCCTCTGACTCACCAGACAGTAAGGTGATGCTATATCTGCACGGTAATGCCTGTAATATTGGGTCATATCTTGAAATTGCCCAACGGTTACATCAGGTCGGTTTATCGCTGCTCCTGATTGACTACCGAGGCTATGGTTGCAGCGAGGGGAAATTTCCTAGGGAATCCCAACTTTATCAAGATGCTCAAGTAGGTTGGGATTATCTAGTCCAACAACGAGGCATCAATCCCCAAGATATTTTTGTCTATGGTTATTCCTTAGGGGGAGCAATCGGGATTGATCTAGCGGTGCGTAATCCAGAAATGGCAGGGTTGATTTTGGAAGGCTCATTTACTTCCATGCGGGATATGGCAGATTATGAGGGAAAATATGGTTTCTTGCCGATCAATCTTCTGCTTACCCAGCGGTTTGACTCAATTAATAAAATCAAGTCAATCCAAACACCTATATTCTTAATCCATGCCATTAATGATACCACAGTGCCTGCTAGGATGAGTCAAGTCTTGTTCGATGCTGCTACAGTTCCTAAACAGCTTTGGCTAGTTCCTGATGCAGGTCACAATGATTTGACCACTGTTGCTACTTCCGAATATCAGCATAAAATTCGGGAATTTGTAACACAGGTTTATGCAGAAAAAGCTATAGCTTAGCACTCTAGTAGTAAGCATATGCGCTACGCGCACGCTGCGCGAACAGCAGTCAGCGGTCAGCGGTCAGCCTAATGCTTAAAATAAACTCAGCGTAGCGTGCGCCAATCCGCAATGGGCAAAGGATAGAATTTAATAGTTCGATATTAATGAGACTTGAAAGTCTGGGGAAAAGTCCATCATAAGCATATGCTGATAGCTGATAGCTGATAGCTGATAACTGATAGCTTACCTCTAGTATTTAGCCCTATAGTATTTAAGGGTTTTTTCTAATCCCGCCACAAAGCAATACCCCCCAATAACCCAGCGACATTGGGCACTACTTTTACATTGGGGGGTAGCTCAAAGTTAATTTTTTTGGCTTCACCACCACCAATGTAAAGGTAATTATAATTAAACAAACGCTCCAGGCATGCGATCGCTTTTTTGAGACGGTTATTCCATTTCTTCTTACCGTCTTTCTCTAAGGCCGCTCGCCCCAACTGTTCTTCGTAGGTTTCCCCTTTACGAAAAGGATGGTGTCCCATTTCCAGATTTGGCACCAGCTTGCCATCCACAAATAAAGCAGAACCAAACCCTGTGCCTAGGGTAATTGTCAATTCCACTCCCTTGCCAGTAATTGCTCCTAATCCTTGGACATCCGCATCATTAGCTACCCGCACCGGTTTGCCTAAGCGTTGAGATAGGGTAGTAGCGAGATCAAATCCCTGCCAATCCGGATCAAGGTTTACCGCCGTATAGGTTATCCCATTGCGCACCACTCCAGGAAATCCCACCGATACCCGTTCAAAATTCCCTTGTCCGAGAGCTAGGGATGCGATCGCATGAATAATAGCATCCGGCTTAGGAGGTTGGGGTGTTTCTAAGCGACTACGTTGGGTGATGGGATTACCCACTTCATCTAATACCATCACCTTAACGCCACTGCCACCAATATCTACGGTCAGGGTATGGATTGGGCTATTGTTTTGATTCATGAGGTATTTTGGTCCACGGTTCACGGTTTACTGTCAACAGTCAACAGTCAACAGTCAACGGTCAACGGTCAACAGTCAACAGTCAACGGTCAACGGTCAACGGTCAACAGTTAACAGTCAACAAGAAACAAAAAACATTATCGATTAAAAAGACCTAACTTATGCTTGTAATAGTTTTTGCCTAGCACGTTCAGCACGAGCTGGAGCACTAGCCATTACCTCTGCCATCTTTTCGAGCATTTCTCCTGGGTAATTTTCTAAAACCCTGGTAGACATAGAAATACGACCTTTGCCTTCATCCAAGTTAATAATCATTACCTGGATCACTTGACCGATTTCAAACACCTTGGAGAGGTCTTCAACAAAACTTTGGCTTACTTGCTTAATGTGTAGCAAGCCATTGGTTTGATTAAAGTCCACAAACACACCAAAGGGCTTGATCGCAGCTACTTTACCTTCCACTAATTGTCCCACTTCTAGCTCAGAGAAAGTAGCAGCACGCACAGCTTCCCGCTGAGAAAGCACTAGCTTATTGCGATCGCGGTCAGCTTCTAGGAAAGTAACTGTTAGTTTCTGACCAATCAAGGAATCTAGATTGTCGTGCTGACTCAAGTGCGATCGCGGAATGAATCCCCGCAATCCCCGCACATCCACGGTGACACCACCTTTATTCACTCCAGAAACCCGGACATCTAATGATTTTCCATTGTCTTGGAGTTCAACTAACCCATCCCAAACCTGCTTAATCTCCAGCTGACGCCGGGAAAGGGTAACTTGACCATCGGCATTCTGCTCCCGAATAATCAGGAAATCCATTTCCTCATCCAAGGGCAGTACTTCCGACCAATCCTGATCCAATTCTAAGGAAACTTCACGAATTGGTAGATAAGCCAGGGACTTACCACCGATGTCTACATAAGCACCATCGCTTTCGTAGTTATTTACTCTGCCACGTACCACCTGTCCCTGTTTAAACTCATAGTCGTATTCTTCTAGGGCTTGAGCAAAATCATCCATAGAAAAGGATGAATTGCTGGTGGTGGAAGAGGTTGATTTCGAATTCATGATAATTAACGGTTTTAAATCAGTAATGATTTCTGATATGGGATTAGTTGGTTAAAAAGTTGGAAAGCAAGACCATTTAGTTAAGTTTTTCCCTAAACAGCTGCAAAACGTTAGCCCACGCATCAGTAGCTGCTTCTTCATTGTAGCTAGCCCGTTGGTCACAGAAAAATCCGTGGTCTGCCCCATCGTAACGAAAGACACGATAATTAATTTTATTTTTCTCAAGAGCAGCTTCAATCTGATCAACCTCTTCTGCTGGAATGCTAGCATCTTCCATGCCAAAGAAACCATAGAGTGTACCGTTAATCTCTGGTGTGCGAGTAATAGTTGATTCACCATCGCCAGGAGTCATAGTAGTAATCCCAGCGCCATAAAACGAAGCAGTAGCTTTAATATCGGGTAAGGTAGCAGCCAGATAGGCAACATGACCGCCGAAACAAAAGCCAATAGAGCCGATGGGGTTATCTTGCACAGGGGTTTGACTCCTCAGGTAATCGATCGCCCCTTGGATGTCTCCTAGGAGTTCCGCTGCTCTGGTTTGTGCCTTGTATTCCTTGCCAATCTTAATGTCTTCAGTGGTGTAACCTGTCTCAAAACCTGGGGCAAGGCGTTGATAGAGTGCGGGAGCGATCGCAACATAGCCTTCTTTGGCAAACCGTTCTGTGATATCCCGGATATGGCCATTCACCCCAAAAATTTCTTGCAGCACCACAATTCCAGGAAGAGGTGTTTCTGCCACCGGCATTGCCAGGTAAGCTGCTATGTCTAGATCACCATTGACCACCTTGACGGTAATGGTACGAATTTCCCTATGTGTCATAATCGATTTGGAAGGATCTGAAGCTCTTGCTTGGCAGTTATAGATGCTAAGCTAAAGGTTTTCTTGGCTTTCTGAATTCAGCGCCAATTCTACAGCAGTAGCTTAACTCTAGATTATACCTGTATTTAGGAAATAAATAATAAGTTAATTAACTAGCTTACTTAATTGGATAATTCAGTATAGTCCAGAGTATCACTTTAAATTATATTGATTTTTATTGATTTTTATTGACTTGGTTATTTGGGATATAAATTAGTTATAATTAGCTGATTTTTTTTAAAGCTAATAGCTATCAGCTGTCAGCTATCAGCTATTAGCTAATGCGCTACAGATGGTGCTACTTGAGATGGTATCAGCTGTCAGCTATCAGCTGACGGCTGTTCGCGAAGCGTGCGCGTAGCGCATATCCTTACTACCGAGACTTTGAATTCGAGAAAATCTCGAAGGATTAAATTCTCCCAAATCTTAGTTTAAGCTAACCGCACCTCAAGTAGCGTGAGCTTTTAGCTCACGGCTGACAGCTGAATCCTTACATTCTAGGTGAAGTGGATAGCAAAATTTGACCCAAAAGTTAAAAAATAAAAGCATACCATATAATAGTGAGAAACAGGGGATTTTGGAGACTCTGTAATGGTTCAGTATCATATTCAACAAGATAGTGAAATACCTGCCTCGAAGCAGCTATTTGACCAAATTCAGTTTGCGATCGCATCCCGACAATATCCCCCAGGACATAAACTGCCCAGTACTCGTCAGTTAGCGATGGAGACGGGTTTGCACCGCAATACCATCAGCAAGGTATATCGGCAGTTAGAAGAAACAGGACTAGTAGAGTCCCATGCTGGTTCAGGCATTTATGTTAAAGCACAGGGTCATGAAGGGGGTAATCGACGTCAGGCTGGCTTTCTTAACCAGTTTTCCCCCGAAGCTTACAAGGTTGTTCAAGATAGCCTCAATCAACTTCTCGGACAAGGTTGCTCCCTTAACCAGGCTAGGGAACTATTTTTGTCGGAGATTGACTGGCGGTTAAGGTGTAGCGCTAGGGTACTGGTGACCGTAGAGTCACGAGACCTTGGTGCTGGAGAATTGATGGTGCAAGAGTTAGAAGAATCCTTGGGAATCCCGGTGCAGTTGGTGCCAATGGAAGAACTCTCGGACGCTTTGGATCAAACTCACTCGGCTACAGTAGTTACTAGTCGCTATTTTATCGGTAAAGCAGAAGCGATTGTTGCCCCTAAATCTGTCCGTGTTATCCCTGTTGATATTTATGACTATGAACCAGAACTTAAGCTAATTAAGAGTCTCTCCAAAGGTAACCGTTTAGGAGTGGTTAGCATCAGTTCTGGGATTTTAAAAGTGGTCGAAATTATTGTCCATAGTCTACGGGGAGATGAGTTGTTAGTGATGACGGCTCAGATTAAGGACAAGTACAAACTCAAAGCTCTGGTTCGCAGTTCCCAGATAATTATTAGCGATCAAGCAAGTTATCAAACTGTTAAAGATGCTATCTTAGCCGCTCGTGAAGATATTATTCGACCACCCAAGCTGATCCGTTGTGAAAACTATATTGGTAGCAAATCGATTAATCTGCTCAAACGGGAACTGGGTTTGGGTTAACTTAGTGTGATGGGATTAAAGCTATGGTATATAGCACTCCTATCTGATGCGTGAAAGAAATGGGCTGCTTTAAGGTAGAAGGCAGAAGGCAGAAGGCAGAAGGCAGAAGGGACCGGAGTTGGAGCTAGTTTTTAATAATTCCAGTGATTTGACAAGCGATGGAGCGCGGTCTTGGGAAGGCAGCGCGGTCTTGGGGGTTCCCCCATGAGCGACTGCCGTGGTTTCCCCCATGAGCGACTGCATCAAGACAATGATTTAGGATTGCTAGATCATGGATTCGAACCCTCCCTGAAAATATCAAAATGAGTTGTCCAGTCAGCCGTTTTCCAACATTACCCCATCAGCTAAATTGATTAATTTAACTTGTGACTAGTTGAAATAGAATAGTTATAGCATTCGAAGTAAAGGTTAAGACATATTGGGTGCATCTCATATTTGTAAAAAAGTGCGGTAGGGTGCGTTAGGGGCGAGCTCACCAAGACGCAAGCTGTAGCAAGTGTTAGGTTGTTGCCCGTAACGCACCACCAGGTCAAACTGCTTTTAGGAGATGCACCCAGACATATTTATGTTCCCTGTTCCCTATTCCCTGTTCCCTATTCCCTGTTCCCTATTCCCTTGAAAGCAAAATACTATGTCCTAAACTATACTTACTTTGCTATAAGTAACCAAAAATTATCCGAATATAATGCTCATAAAAATTATATCTTTTCGGTATCAATACTATTACTGGTAGCCTGTAACTCTAAACCTGAGCCATCAGTTTATCTACCAGACCTTCAATGTCACGGAGAACTGCCAAAACAAATCAAAAAAAACATTGGGGAATATCGACTTGCTCAAGGTTCTGACTTTGTCAAGTCAATTCGCTCCTTTGATAAAGACTATACACAAGAGCAGCTTACCTGTACTATCTTCACCGCTGATTTTAACTGTCCGGCAAAAGAAGTCCCACGTTGTAATCTATGATTCAACGTGGGATGAATTTTGCACAGGGTCTTTAGGCTCAGGGAAACGAGCTATCAAACTCCTGAGCAACTCAGAGCAAGTCATTCCTCTACGGTCAGCTTCTTGCTTTAGTTGTTTCTTTTCAAAGCTGGTCAACCTAATCATCAAGTTTTTATCTTTCATTATGCCTTGACATTTGTAAACACAATTGCTATCATTATGATAGGTCGATAAACAGGAGAAAATAACAATGAAATCAGCTTATCAGTACCGATTAAGATTGACTAGAAAGCAAGAAATAGAAATTGAAAAATGGTTAGACATGCTGCGCCATCAGTATAATTATTTGCTTGCGGAAAGATTTAATTGGTATGAGCAAAATCGTTGTTCTATTAATTCTTGTCCTCTACTGTGTCACTTGCCAGAGTTAAAAAACAATCCCGATTACTTTTCTCAACAAAATTCTTTGCCTCAACTAAAGAAGACTAGACCATGGTATAAAGTGGTTCAGTCTCAAGTTTTGCAAAACTGCGTAAAAAGAGTTGACTTGGCTTTTAAGCGCTTCTTAAAAGGCGACAGTAACGGGAAAAGGAGTGGTAGACCAAGGTTTAAAGGGAGAAATAGATATAAATCACTCACCTTTCCTTCTCTTAGTAAAAATCCTATAAATGGTAATATTTTGACTCTTCCAAAGTTTGGGAAAGTCAAAATGGTTTACCACCGACCTATTCCAAAAGTATTCAAAATCAAGACAGCTACTATAACCCGAAAGGCTGATGGCTATTATGTTGCGCTGTCAATTCAAGATGATACTGTACCGAATACTATACCAATAGATAGCGTTACTAGCCCTATCGGTATAGACATGGGACTTAAGTCCTTCTTAATTAAGTCTGATGGTTCAGAAGTTCCAATTCCTCAATACTACCGAAAGGCTCAAAAACGATTAAAAAAAATTCAGAAAGCTGTCAGCAGATCTAAAAAAGGGAGCAACAACAGGAAAAAAGCTGTCACTAAATTAGGGAAAGCTCACAAAAAGGTTGCTGACACTCGAAAAGACTTTCATTTTAAAACCGCAAAGGGATTGCTAGATAATCACGATCTAGTTGCCCACGAGAAATTAAACATTAAAGGTTTAGCTAAGACTAGACTGGCTAAATCTATACTAGATGCTGGATGGGGTGAATTTCTGTCTATTTTGTCAAACAAAGCCGAAAATGCTGGTTTGGTAACAGTTGCAGTAAATCCCCACAATACCAGTCAGAACTGTTCTAATTGTGGCAAAAAAGTACCGAAAAAATTGAAAGACCGCATACATTCCTGTCCTCATTGTGGCTACGTTGCTGACAGAGATGTGAATGCGGCAATGAATGTATTGAAATTGGCGGTGGGGCATCCCGTCAGGAGTAAAGCTTGCCGAGTAACCGAAGGAATACCTGGTGTTGGCAAGAAGCCCACACTGTAATCTACGATTCAGTGTGGGAGTATGTCACTAATGATGGAAGACCTTTGAGTCCCAACCAGCGATTGAGCTGTGGCAAGGGATATAGCACTACGCATTCAGATGTTTGACATTGTCTTGATGCAGTCGCTCATGGGGGGAACCCCCAAGACCGCGCTGCATCGCTGCTAAACTCCGAAACGTAAGTAATTGCTGACTTCTGACTTCTGAGTTCTGACTTCTGACTTCTGACGCTAAGCGTAGCGCTATAACTGACCAGGCAACTGGCAAACCTCAAGATTTAGAAGTGGAAACCCTCGCTTACTGTTCTGAAATTTTTTATTTCGTGGAAGGGCAACTCAAAACTACTGACGTTTGTGACTAGTACTGTTATTCTAATTTTGAGGGTTAGGGGTTAGGTTAAGTTCTGGTACCTAAGGCTATCATCCTAATCCTTAATATTTAAATATATCATATCTAGGTAATGTCTGACAGCAATATCAAAAACCTAGCTGGATTAGTGTGAAAAATATTTATCTAAAGTAAAATTTCTCTAGCGATGCAGCGCGGTCTTGGGGGTTTCCACGGGGCTTACAAGGTGCGGACGCAGGTTCCGCACACAGCCCCTCCCCATGAGCGACTGCATCAAGACAGGGTTGACAGTTCTTTGGTTGGATAACAAGCAACCGAAATTTACTGCCAACAATAAGATAAGTAAACATCAACGCGCCGACCCGATCAGTCCAGCAAGGGTATCCCTAGGTACATCATATTATGAAGAACACGAATTCTGGTGTAGGAGTGCAAATTGATCAAGACCCTCAAACTTTACCATCACCACTTAAACCAGTAGTAGAACTTAACTCGAACCTTAGCCATTCCCCTTCTATCGAGCAAATCGTGGCAGAGGCTCATGGTCACAAAGCTTCTGACATTCATATTCGAGTGGGACAGGTCCCCAGATTCAGGATTCGGGGCAAGATGTATGTGGCTAAACGTCATACCAAGGTGACACTGGAAGTTTTTGAGGCATACCTCAATGAGATTCTCACTCCGGCTCAGAGGAAGCAGTTTGCTGAAACCAAAGAACTGGATACTGCTATTTTTTACCCTGGCTTAGTGCGCTGTCGGGTGAATTGTTTTGACTCCCTAAACGGGGGAGCAATTGTGCTGCGATTAATCAGCCTTGATGTTCCTTCAATCGATGATTTAACTCTACCGCAAGTTTTCAAAAAAATAGTTAGCAGGGGTCAGGGAATTATTTTAGTTACCGGTCCGACAGGCTCAGGTAAATCAACGACTCTTGCGACTATGATTCGCCATCTCAATGAAACAGAGTACAAACATATTGTTACCATTGAAGACCCGGTTGAATATGTCCACCGCTCCCGAAAGTGCCTGATTAGTCAGCGAGAAGTGGGATTGCACACCCATCAGTTTCACCACGCTCTGCGGTCTGTGTTACGGGAGGATCCCGATATAATTCTAATTGGGGAAATGCGCGATCGCATCACAGTTGATACTGCCCTGCAAGCTGCCCAAACCGGTCATCTGGTCTTGGGTACTCTACACACTCGCAATGCCATCAGCAGTATTAACCGTCTGTTGAATCTCTACAATCCTGATGAACAGTCAGCGATCCGCATCCAGATTGCTGAGTCCCTGTTGGCAGTTATTGCCCAACTCTTAGTACCAACCATCGATAAGGGTCGGATTGCGGTTCATGACATTTTAATCAATACCCCAACTGTACAGGATTACCTGCTTAAGGGAGAAGATGGGGATGTGTTCCGACTGATGGAAACTGAAACCATTGAAGGAATGCAAGTTATGAATCAGGCTCTCTACAACTACCTTATTGAAGAAAAAATCACAGCCAAGGAAGCCCTTAAAGCGTCTCCTGATCCCCAGGCTTTGATACGTCAGATGCGCACTGGTGGTATCGATGCTTCCGCCTCGGCTCGTGATTGGATGAATGAAGCTTGAATTTAGAATGGTGAATTGAGAATTAAGAATTGAGAATTAAGAATTAAGAATGCAGAATGCAGAATTAAGAATTAAGAATGCAGAATGGTGAATGGTGAATGGTGAATCCAAAATCCAAAATCCAAAATCCAAAATCCATAATGGTGAATTCCCAATTCTAAATTCCCAATTCCCAATTCCCAATTCTAAATTCTAAATTCTACATTCTACATTCTACATTCTTAATTCTTACCTTTTACCTTGCTTCGCCAACTTCTTCTTAGACAGCTTCCGCAAACGAACTGACTCAGGTGTAATCTCTACCAGTTCATCGGGTCCAATATACTCCAAAGCCCGTTCCAAACTCATCTCCACTGGGGCTTGTAACTGGACTAATTCATCCCCAGTGGCGGAACGATGGTTAGTTAACTGCTTAGTTTTACAGACATTTAGATCTAAGTCCTGAGGACGATTGTGTTCCCCAATAATCATGTTTTTGTAAACCTTGGTGCCTGGTTTAATAAAGAATACACCACGGTCTTCTCCATTTTTCAGGGCATAGAAGGTAGCCATCCCTTCTTCAAAGGCTACAATTACTCCATTGCGGCGAGTTTCTAATTCCCCAGTCATGGGACGATATTCTAGGAAGCTATGATTCATGATACCTTCACCTTTGGTCAAGCGAAGGAAGTCCCCCCGGAAACCGACTAAGCCACGGGCAGGAATCACAAAATCGATTTGGGTTCGACCATTGGCACCCACTTGCATATCTTGCATTTCCCCTTTGCGCTGTCCCAAACGCTCGATACAGCTACCCACCGCTTCTTCTGGTACATCTAGCACTAGATATTCAAAGGGTTCACAAGGTTGACCATTAACTTCCCGGTAGATTACTTGGGGTTGGGAAACTTGGAACTCATATCCTTGGCGACGCATGGTTTCGATCAGAATACCCAGGTGTAGCTCTCCACGACCAGATACTAGGAATTTATCGGGGGAGTCAGTGGGTTCTACCCGTAGTGCTACGTTTGTTTCTAATTCTCGGAATAAGCGATCGCGTAATTGTCGCGACGTTACAAAGTCCCCTTCCTTACCCGCAAAAGGCGAATCATTCACGCAGAAGGTCATTTGCAAGGTAGGCTCATCTACCTTAATTAGGGGTAAAGCTTGGGGTTCATTGGGACAAGTAATGGTTTCACCAATATTGGCATCAGCAAACCCAGCTACCGCCACGATATAACCAGCTGATGCTTCTTTTAGATCAACTCGCTTGAGTCCTTCAAATCCCATCAACTTGGTTACTTTTGCCTGAACTATGTCCCCAGTATCCTTAACTAAAGCAGCTTGTTGACTGGCCTTAATAGTTCCGTTGTGAATTCTGCCAATCACAATCCGACCTAGGTACTCGGAATAGTCCAAGGTGGTGACTTGTAGTTGTAGGGGCTTGGTAGGGTCTCCTACTGGTGGCGGGACATGATGCAAAATTGCTTCAAACAGTGGCTGCATATCTACCGCTTCTGCGTCCAAATCTTCTTTGGCGTAGCCTTGTAGACCGGAGGCAAATAGGTAGGGAAACTCACACTGGTCATCATCTGCTCCTAATTCTAGGAACAGATCCAGGACTTTGTCGATCGCACCATAAGGGTCCGCTTGGGGTCGGTCAATTTTATTGACCACTACAATCGGACGCAGTCCTTTTTCCAAAGCTTTTTTGAGGACAAATCGGGTTTGAGGCATTGGTCCTTCATTAGCATCCACAATTAGGATGCAGCCATCCACCATACCCAATACCCGCTCTACTTCTCCACCAAAGTCAGCGTGACCAGGAGTATCAACAATATTAATTAGGATGTCTTTGTACCGAACGGCGGTATTCTTAGAAAGAATAGTAATACCCCGCTCCCGCTCTAAATCGTTGGAGTCCATGACGCAGTCTGGAACGTCTTCCCCTTCGCGGAAGATACCGGATTGCTTGAGTAGAGCGTCAACTAGGGTAGTTTTGCCGTGATCGACGTGAGCGATAATAGCAACGTTGCGAATTGGGAGAGTCATACCAGCGCCTGGAAATAGGTAGCAGCAGTTACAATTTTTTCTAAAGATTTCTTAATAATTCTAGCTTACCTTGGGAAGACCCGAAGAAAAAAGGCAAAAGGCAAAAGGCAAAAGGCAAAAGGCAAGAGGCATGCTAGACCCACCCCTAACCCCTCCCAGGAGGGGAAGGCAAGAGGCAAGAGGCAAGAGGCAAGAGGCAAGAGGCATGTATGCTAAAGTTGACTACAACAGCTTAGGTGCCCTTTCCGCATCTAATTATTAAATTCGCCACGGGTCGCACCTTTTGCTGCTTGTAACAGCTTCCTAAGCTTAATACGTAGTGCTATAATTTAGGTTTATATCATTTCAGGGTAATTACCCTGTTTTGATGCAGTCGCTCATGGGGAGGGGCTGTGTGCGGAACCTGCGTCCGCACCTTGTAAGCCCCGTGGAAACCCCCAAGACCGCGCTGCATCGCTTAATAAAAATCTCCCCCATCTCCCCATCTCCCCCATCTCCCCACACTCCCCCACAATTATGGGTATTCAACTGGATTTGATACTACTGGGTCAGTCATGAATTAATTAACTGCTGACGCTGGTAAGCGATCGCGTTTCAGTGGATACCTTCTTCTGGCTTTCAACTGGGGGCTGAGGAGGTGCTGACTCGTTCTCAGCCTTCAAACGCAGAGTAAAGGATTTATCAACATAGATACCTTTGGAGTCAGTGCGACGGACAATCACGGTATGGCTAGTATCTCCGTTGAAATCCATCAAGGTTTGCTCGGTAAGCTCCAGTTTATTCTCCCTTAACATAAACCGCCCGCCAGCATCATCAATTAATGAGTAGGTATAGCGTTCCCCTGTTTTTGGGTTAGTCGGGGAGAGCATACCAACCACAGTTCCTGGTTTCATCTGCTCAGGGATAGGTTTATCCCCTTGGTCAGACTCTTGGGCTGTTTGGCGGACATTTTCCTGACTTGTGCTGGTATCTTGGTGATGGTTTTCCTCAGCTAAGCTAGCGTTTTGACCAACGCGATACACCTCAGTAAAGTCAGTAAAGAAGTGCTTGAGAGGTTCAATCCGACCCTGAGCTGCTTCAACTTCCACTAACTCATTGTTGGTCAATTCTTGAATAACGGAGGATATAGATGGGTGGGTAAAACTGTAAAGACCTTCGGTAGAAGATTCCAAATAGTCCAAAACAGCTGATAAAGATAGATTAGTTTCACCCCTTGATGGTGGTGATTGTTTAAATTTAATCTGATCTAAGGGCAAGAACAAAGTAGAGCATTTAGCAAAGTTTAGCTTAGCTGTATTTTCTTTACTCTCTTCAAATTGTATCGGTAAACTATTAGGGCTTGTTGCCACTGGTCTGGTGAACAGAAGTAGACCATACTTCCCTAAGCTTAAGTCTTGATTGTTTTGGTCTACAGTTTCATCTATGGCAACCGTTTCAGAGACCGTTTCAGGGCTTGAGGATTGCTCTATCTCGCTCTCACTGATGAGAGTTAGCAAATCATCTGAATAGATGCTTGATTCGCTATCTTCTATGGGCAAAATAATATTCTCAGGTTGCCCTGTTTTTCTAGAGGATTTTCCTATCTTCAGCCGAATTGGGAGCCGTTTATAGTTTATCTGTAGCGCAATTACTCCCCATCCACTAAGAGATACCACTGCCCAACCAAATAACCATAGGTATAGTGGTTTATTAGTGAGGGAGTCTAAGGGGGTTGAACGAACAGATTGATTACCTAAGAAAGACTCTGATGTTGAAATAAAAGTATCCTGGCTTTCCTTTCTAGTTTGTGGCTGATTTGGGGAAATCTCGCTCAACTGTCTGTGTTGAGCAGATAAGAATTCTGAGTGCAATTGTTGTAGCGTTATCCAGGTTATTGGTCCAACAATACCATCCGCATTCAACCCTAGTGCTTGCTGGAATGTAGAGACAGCAGCAAAGGTATTGGAACCGTAGACACCATCCACTGGCTGTTGGTAGTATCCCAACTGTTGCAGTGTAGTTTGTAGTCTAGTCACAACTTCCCCTTGGCTACCCAAACGCAGTGTTGGGGGCAACTTTATCCCTTGTGAAGACTCTCCCTGGAGTGTTTTGAGATTACTGAATCGAGAGTCTTGAGCCAATGCGATCGCATCTGGAGCAGTGATGCGATTGGGGGGTTTCCCCAGCCGAGGGGATTGGTTGGGCTTCTGAGTGGGCGTGCAGATCATGCTTTTACTGTAGTCAAGACTAGCAGTGGCATTTTTGCAGTGGCTGTAGGCTAGCAGTAAGAGAGTAGAGGGGTCAGGCATATAGCGTTTGTATCTGGGTTGTAAACACAAGTCTTGCTTTAAAAGGCATGCATGCAAGAGGAATCCCCGCTAGCCCTTAATAAGGGGGGGAGGCAAGAGGGGAAAGAGATCCGGAGTTTTATTGGACAATAAAAAAAGACCTCCTAGGTTTACATCTGATCGAGAAACGCTATAGACAGCACTTGAGTCTAGTAAGCTTTGCAGAATTTATTTTGTGAACCCGGATATTTTGGTGAAGAGGTTTGTAAAGTTTTGTAAACTATGGTATAGGGAGCAGGGAGTAGGGAGTAGGGAGTAGGGAGTAGGGAGTAGGGAGTAGGGAGTAGGGAGTAGGGAGTAGGGAGTAGGGAATATGGGGACTTCGGCTAGATGCGATCGCTCAAGCGCGGAAGCTTCGCTTCCGGAGCGTAGCGTGGCCTAAAGGCCAAGGTCAATCGCGTTTATTAATTTGCGGAAATTCCCCTCACGCTACTACGAACTATTTCAATAGCCCATTCCCTAATAATAGTACGATCACTGCCACAACCAAACTTAAACAACCTATAAAAACACCCGTTTTTACCCATATAGATACGCTGTTAGGATTGCTTTTAGAGTCAGCAACTTTGATAGTATTACCTTTTCCTTTTTCGATTTTGTTTGTAGTAATAGTTTTGCTGTTATTAACACTGCCGCTATTATTGTTATTGGAATTGGTGATGACATCGCCACCATCTGTGTTGATCTTACTATTTTTAACCATAGTGTTGATATTTTTTTCTATGGTAACATTCCCTTCATTATACAACTCTATATATATAGCTTGATTCCCTGGCACAGTTTTAATAACTCTGGGATCATGAGCTAATATCCTATTAATAACCTTTTCTGGCTGAAGTGCCTTCCAGGTTTTACGACGCATGCTATCTTTGGCAGATATCAGCCTTTGATTAAGCCAAAGTAGTTCAGGAAATTCTCCAATAATACGCTCAACTTGCTCACAGGCTTGAGCACTTCCAAAATTTTCCAGTTGCTGTAAAATGTTATCTCTTAATCTAGCCACCCTATCCCTTGGAGTGACATTATAAGGTACACCATTACTATGATCAGGATCTTCGTCATAGGGATATTGCCTCACAAACCAGATATATAGATCAGCTAACTGTTTCTCATTAAGATTAAGCTCTAAGTGACCCGGAAACGAAGAATAGCGATAAGCAACGGACTGAATTAACTCTCGTTCAAGATTTGGTTCTTGCTCAAGAATCGACCATATACTAGACCAACGGTCAGGAGTTGGGTAGCGGAATAGCAATGTTAAGGCAATGATGACTCTGTCACGTTCATCTTTCTTCAAAGGCAATGGCAATGATATCAATGTTTGGAGATATTCTCTAGCTTTCTCTTTAACTTGATTCTCTTTAGCTTCATTCGAGTTGTGTTTGAAAAGCTCTTCTAACAGAGCCCACATACATTCGGGCTTTATGGATTTATCTTGAGCCTTTTTTAAAATACAATCGCTTAGATGTTTATCCCAACATTTTTCAAATATTCTAATTCTAGCTATAGAGTGATACTGATCATTTTCTTGATCGATCAGAATATCCAAAGTTTTACACACCTGATCACGAGCCTTTGAGTAAACTATCTTTACTAACTCTAAACAGCTGTCATAATCTAGGCTTCCAAGAGGAAAAGCGATGATAACAGGTGCCCAAATGCGCCATGTTTCAGATGGAATAGTTTCAATAATCTGTGAAGCTTCGTTTACCTTTAGAAGCAACATAAAAGCTCTACAACCTGCCAAGGCTGGCGAAACCGATTTATTCTTACCAATCCAATCAATCTTCTTACCAATCGAATCAGTATTTATATCTTTCTGATTTATAATATAGTTTTCGGCACCTTGAATAATCCTAGTGCGAGTAGGCTCATCCGCCTCTTTCCACCCTGGAAGCTTAGTTAAATCAGGTTCAAATTCATTATAATAGTGTCGGCTGTCTGGCTTAAGGGTCATTGCCTTATTCAAGCACAACCAAGCTGATAAGTTACCATCTTCTAATTGATCCAAAATACGAATAATTCTCTCTCTATGATCTAATAATTTTTGTTGAGGACGGTGATTCGCCGCTTTTTTTGAAGCTTGTTGTCCCTCTATAAAATAATTACTAAATTGCTCAGAGAGCCATTTTTGATTAGCCCAATTATAATAATCTTCAATAATCCCATCAATCGATGCTGTATTATTTAGCTCAAATGTATCGTATATTTCCTGCGCAAAATATTTATTTAGTATTGCCAATCGTGAGCTAAGCATTGGATCTTCCATCCAATCCTGATCGTGATCAGCAAGTCTAGGTTTTAGGTAGATATTTTCTATTAAAGATAATACGAAATTATCTAATCGACAATCATAGTTAATTTCTCCTAAATTAACTAGTGCATTTACAAACTTTTGACTCTTACCATCGTCTTTTATAAAATCTGATTTTAATCTTGGTTCCCTAAGCCATTTTTCTTTAAGCATTGGTACAAGTGTATACTCGATAAACAGTTGGTAGGAGCCAAGAATAAGATTTATTTTTTTTGGAGGAGTTAAGGCATCAAACAACTCATCATCTGTCAAATAATTGCACTTATTATTACACAGTGCTTGTAGGCAACAACCCTTAAGGCTGTCGTCCTGATCCTCTGGAAGGGGATTAAGGGCTAACGGCTTGAGTTTGAGTCTTGACTTCTGATCGCCAATCTCCCCAATAGCTTGAACAGCACTAATCCTAAGTTCAATGGTTTCAGTGGAATCAGTTGCTAAGGTAACCAATTCATTTTGGAGTTCCTTCAGTTGACAGACTTCAGCAATCTTAATAGCTGTATGTCGTGCATCCCTTTGCTTAGTTGCATCCACAATATATGGACGAAGTTGTTCCGCAAGGTTAGGATGTTTTAGTTTCTCGTAGTATAAGCGGTAGTTAATTAGTTTTTGATTTATTTTTCCTTGCTCATACTGCCTCAATAAATTTGAAACCACCCTTTCTCGAACACTATCATATTCTCGCACACTATCATTACTATCATGTTTAGGTATATCGCTCAGAAGTAAAACATCAGGATCAGTGCTAAGAATTACCTCACGTATCTCAGGTATCATGGTGGCTAACCATGCAGCAGTTTCATGGAGCTGAGGAATCAATTTATCCTCAGGGTCCTTAGATAACTGCTCCCGGTCCTTAGATAACTGCTCCCGGTCCTTAGATAACTGCTCCCGGTCCTTAGATAAATAGAAAAGACTCTGGAAGAAGGACACAGAGACATTATGTTCCTTCAAATACCATGCTGCTAGAAACTCAGCATAGGTCTGATGAGACCACCCAATCCGCTTTTCACCACCGGATGAAAATAAGCCAGTATCTAAAACCTCTTTGATAGCTGGTTTAGTGATATCAAAATTATTGCTCTTAGCAACTTCCTCCCTCATGCAAAGATCGTCGTCAATTAGAATTAGCTGATCTTTAGATCGAGGATAATCTGCATCTGTTCCAGTCCAAACACCAAATCGATTGGCAAAAATTGTAACAGCCGCAATCCGAGCAGCAATGATCAGGCGCTGGTCTGGATCGAGATCACCGATAGCACCTGAATCACGACGGCTAGGATTATTTTCTTCGCATAAACAGCGACAGCCATAACGATAAAGTTCATAAATACTATTATTTTCGAGAGACTGATAACGATGCCAATTGTTCAGAATAAAGTTTAGGGTGATCGGCTTGATAGCTAGGGGCACAAGGTTCTTTCTAGACACTTCTTCTAAGAAAGCGTCTGGATCAATTCCGTTAGCTTCTGCTGCTTTGACAACATCTTGACGACGAAGTGGAACTAGCTGATATATTTTTAGGGAATCTTCTCCAAAAAGTTTCTTGAGACCTGGCTCAAGGACAGATGGTAATACCGCTGTTCGACAAGCAATCCGAAGAGTTAAACGCTTAAGCTTAACATGCTCCTTATAATTTTTAATAGCATCAACTAAAATTACTGCGAGTTTGTTGATTTCTAAAAGGCATTCATCAAAACTATCTAAAAATATGTGGAGCCGATGGCTGCCAGATTGCCACCTAGTAAATTTATCGCTTTTAAACAATTTCTGAGTTAGTTCATCTTTCGTCAAAACTGATCGAAGATCAAGTGACAGAATTTCATCGTCTGTATTGTTAAGCTCAGCAGTAACCTTATCTTCTTCCTCCTCCATGGCTTGAGTCTTGCCGATGCCTGGTTCACCGAGGAGTATTAAGCAAGGTATTTCAGAAATTTCCCTAAAGGTTACCAACTTAGGATTGGGATTGTAATTGTAACCCTTGACCGATTGAACTTCTGGATCGGATAAGTAACCATCATAGTCTAAATAAAAGCGATCAGAGGGAGAACACCAAAATCGCTGCCAGTTATAAATCTGATTAGACATGCTGTAGGGTTTACAGAATAGACAAGCATTTTTCTAGGATAACAATAAAAAGCTCTAGCAATCCGTGTAGGAATTGTGATAGTTTTTGTTCCGTACTCCCTATTCCCTATTCCCTGTTCCCTATTCCCTTTCCAATATCTCACCCAATTAAAACCCGCTACATTATATCATGTTATTTATAAAATAGCCTTTAACTGTGCCACTTTTCAAAGTGACCTAATTTCAAAACAGCTCCAAAATCTATCATGGTAGAAAATACTTTAGTGTGCAATCTCTACCATCCACATAAAAGACACACTTGTGTAATCGACACAAGACTAGACCAGGCTGCATTTAAACCAAAAACCGCATTCTACCAATAGTTTTGCTCAATAGTTTGGGAATTCTTAGAGCAATTCATAACAGTTATGCCAACGGGATTTTCAGCAAACCACTAGTTGATTAGCTGTTAATTTAAGCTATCAGCTATCAGCTATCAGCTATCAGCTATCAGGCTATGCGCTACGTGCAATGGGGGTTTTCCCCAGACTTTCAATTTTATTTGAAGCTGACCACTGACCGCTGACCGCTGACCGCTGACCGCTGACCGCTGACCGCTGACCGCTGACCACTGACCGCTGACCGCTGACCGCTGACCGCTGACCGCTGACCGCTGACCGCTGAGAGTTACCAATCAACAAAACGCGCTTCATCTAAAACAGGAAAACAAGTATGAAAATCGAAGCAGAAAACACAACTCGCGTTACCCTAGAAAATTACGAGGTTTTTGATAATAATAGTGCTTCAGGCTCTAAAGCAGTCAGAATCGAAGACATTGAAACCAACGGCATAATCAGAATTGACTGGACAGAAAGTGATGGTGTTGCTGGCAAATACCATATCGGTATTGCTCACTTTGATGAAATAGATGGACAAGCCAAACTAACACTACGGGTCAACGGTACTGACATTGACACCTATACTTTGGATAAAAACCTTGGTGGAGAAGGACCCAACTCCGGTAACTATGTCGGTTTCACTGACTCTCTCAGCAATGGTGATCCTAATCCAAATCCTATCTTTAAAGATGTACAACTTGCCCCAGGCGATCGCATCGAAATTGTTGTAGAGGCAGATAGTCTTGATAATGAGACCTTCGAGTTAGGGCGAATTGACGCCATTGAATTCACCTCCGCTGAAGTGGATCTGTTCTGGCATAATTCTGAGACTGGCACCATGGGAGCTTGGCGGATGCATGGGGTAATGGGTACTGACCTAGATGAGGCAGTGACGATTCAAATGGAATCCGTTAACAGTGACTGGGAGATTCGTGCTGCTGGAGACTTCAACGGTGATAGCCACAAAGATATGGTTTTGCGCAATACCGTTACTGGAGACATTGATATCTGGTTAATGAAGGGTTCCCAGTTTCAAGAAGCAGTATCCATCGTCCCAGTCTCAGACCTTAACTGGAAAATCCATGGCACAGGAGATTTCAACCGTGATCAGCAAACCGATCTGCTGTGGCGTAATGACTCCACTGGCGAAAATGCAGTTTGGCTGATGAATGGCACTGAGCCGAATCGAGGAGTACTAATCCAATCAGAATTAGCCAACAGTAAATGGAAAATCCTTGGTGCCGGAGACTTTGATGGAGATAAAAACGCGGATGTTCTCTGGCTTGACACTGAAAACCAAAATGTTTACTACTGGCGCATGGCAGGTACAGATTACATAGAATCAGTGTTCGTTAATAATGCACCCCTTGACGACACCTGGAAATTTCAAGGAGTTATGGATTTTGACAAGAATGGTTACGATGACATTTTCTGGAGCAATACTGTTGATGGCAAGACAGGGATGTGGATGATGAATGAAAATGGTTACGACCGACCAGTAATCGCTGAGTCCGTAGATTTGAGCTGGGAAGGCCATGCCTGAAGTGATATGTGTTGAGCGTTGACACTTTGTTGAGTCTAAACAAAAAGCGCTCAATCAAATTATGCGTTCGCGTAGCGTGGCCGTAGGCCAATCGCACTTCTGACTTGCTGTCCCATACAATCAATTAGTCACACACCTTAGGGGCGCACGGGATGCGCCCCTAAGGTGAATTTTTGTTATACTCCTGATCAGGAGCACGATAGTTATAGGAACGCGCCCCCGCCCCTCTCCCCACACTGTTCTGATTCCCGATTCCCGATTCCCGATTCCCGATTACCTGGGTCATAGCATACTAAATTTACCCTACATGAACCAATCGCAACACTTGCCAATCATTGGCTGGCGAGAATGGCTGACCTTACCTGAACTTGGTATTGTACAGGTCAAGGCGAAAATTGACACTGGCGCACGTTCATCCGCCCTACATGCCTTTGATATCAAAACCTTCGACCATGATGGGATCACGTGGGTTCGGTTCAAAGTGCATCCCTATCAGCGGGACAGCCATCAAACTGTAATCGCAGAAGCGAAACTGTTAGACCAGCGAAAGGTACGCAGTTCCAATGGACAAACTCAGTTGCGACCGGTTATCCAGACTACTGTAAAACTAGGTAGCAAGCAGTGGCCGATTGAACTTACCTTAACCAATCGAGATGCCATGGGTTTCCGGATGTTGCTGGGGCGTCAAGCTGTTCAGAGGCGCTTTTTGGTAGACTCGGGTCATTCCTTTCTACAAAGTTCAACTACGAGTCACCAGACTAATGATAGGAGTAATGAATGATGAAAATTGCGATCTTATCCCAAGATGCTGGCCTATATTCTACCCGACGCTTGAAAGAGACTGGGGAAAAGCGGGGTCATGAAATGCGGGTGATTGACTATATGCGCTGTTATATGAATATTACAGCTCACAAGCCAATGGTAATGTATCAGGGAAAACCTTTAGAAAACTTTGATGCCATTATTCCCCGGATCGGGGCATCAAAGACCTTCTATGGCACCGCCGTTGTACGGCAGTTTGAAGTGATGGATGTTTTTAGTGCTAATCCAACTCAGGCAATTTCCCGCTCCCGTGATAAACTACGCTCTCTTCAAATCCTTTCTCGTGAAGGTATTGGTTTGCCCGTAACTGGCTTTGCCCATTCAACCCAAGATATTGACGGTTTAATCGAGATGGTAGGTGGTGCTCCTTTGGTTATTAAACTATTAGAGGGTACCCAAGGCATTGGGGTGGTACTCGCAGAAACCCATCAAGCTGCCAAGTCCGTCATTGAAGCCTTTCGCGGTTTAGACGCCAATATTTTAGTCCAAGAATTTATCAAAGAAGCAGGGGGTATGGATATTCGCTGCCTTGTGATTGATAGTAAGGTAGTGGCATCAATGAAGCGACAGGGAGCAGAAGGGGAATTCCGCTCGAACCTACACCGAGGGGGAACAGCAGAAAAAATCAAGTTAACCCCTGAAGAGCGTAGCACAGCAATTCGTGCTGCTAAAGCCATGGGATTACGCATAGCTGGGGTAGACATGGTACGCTCCAATCATGGTCCGGTAGTGTTAGAAGTCAATTCTTCACCAGGACTAGAAGGAATTGAAAAGGCGACTGAGGTGGATGTGGCCGGGAAGATTATTCAATTTCTGGAAAAAAGTGCTGCCAATGACAAAAAAGGTGCCCCTGGAAGTGGAGCTGTTCGCGATCGCATAAAGTATTAAATTGTGATTCAATTTTCAGCAAGCCCTTACAGAGAAACACCGACCCTGTAGAGATCCTCAGCTGTTTACACTTAACTGGCTATCTGGCAAATGGACGGTGATGGGGAGACAATGGGCTGGTTATTCATTAGCTATCCTTGCTTGTGCTAATGGCTCAAACATCCACCTAATACGGTAAAAGTATAGTACATATTAAACATACACGGATGTAGTAAATGGCAAGCAAGGAACATCTCACCCGACTCAAGCAAGGGGTAAGGGTATGGAATGATTGGAGAGCCAACAATTCTCGGCTCAAGCTCGATCTCAGCGCAGCAGATCTTAGTAATCTCGACCTCAGCCATGCCAACCTCAGAGATGCCTACCTCAGTGGGGCAAACTTTAAGGGGGCAAACCTCAGAGAAGCCGATCTCAGTAACGCAACACTAATTCGAGCCAACTTTTCTGAGGCAGACCTGAGGGAGGCTAACTTCAGCCGGGCAACTCTGAGTCGAACTAACTTTAGCAGTGCTAACCTCTCTGAGGCAGACTTCAGCTGGTCAAGTCTTGGTCGATCCAGCCTAGTCAAAGCATGTCTTGAGGGTGCTAATCTTAGACAAGCGTACTTAGAGGAAGCCGATCTCAGTGGGGCTAACTTCAGCGGAGCCAACCTCACCGGGACTAACCTTGTTAAAGCTCAAGCACTGAGTACCAATTTTAACCGGGCAATACTAACCGGAGCTTGTCTGGCAAATTGGGCGATCAACAGTGCTACCCAATTTGAAGAAATAGCTTGTGACTATATTTATCTAAATTTTCCTGAGCGGGAACGCCGCCCGAGTAGTGGTGAATTTGCCCCAGGTGAATTTATTAAGCTGTTTCAGAAAGTATCGGATAGTGTTGAGTTAGTCTTCGATAGGGGTATTGACTGGCTAGGATTTGCCTATTCATTCAAAAAGCTAGAAGTTGAGCAGGAAAATGCTAAGCTAGTCATCCAAAGCATTGAAAATAAGGGGAATGGAGTAGTGATAGTCACGGTCAAAATCTCCCCTGATGTAGATCAGGCTAAAGTTCAAAACGACTTGATGCAGGGCTATGAAGTCGCCCATAAAGTTTTGCAGAAAAAATCGGAAGGGGAACTAAGTACTAAAAACAAAAAAAATCGGCACTCTTCGAGGGAGATTAATTCCCTATTTGACTTGGTTAATCAACTCCCAATAATTGCTAAACTAATGGAATAAAATTATTAGTTTAACACCAGATATAGAATTGATAAAAAGCATTTTTTAAATAGGTGAGGTACACAAGTTTGGGATTTTTTTAAGGAATAGGGAATAAGGAATAGAGAATAGGGAACCGGGTTCCCTGTTCAACACTTCTGGCCTAATAGCTGCTCATGCCTAGTGTAAGGCTGCCTAATGCTTATCAATTTCATTTTCAGGCAGTACTAGGTTATAGTGTCTGACATAGGTACATTTTTGATTAGGGTGTAAGGAATGAATCCAAGCCTGGAACAGTCAAGTATAGATACCACGACTATGATCACATCTTCCGAACCATTGGTCGAGGTGCCGAAAATCTTAGAAGAAGAGCGCATACAAAAGGAGCGTATGCATGATGTACTGCTGCTTCTGGAACATTTAGTAGAGAGGGAAGAAGCTACCGTAAAGCTCATCCTCGATTGCCTCTACGATGTCGGATCAGTCAACCTGATCAACAAAAAGTTTCAGTCTCGCTCCCTCAACTGGATGATGAAATCAATTGCCCGTATGTCTAAACCAGCCTTCAGAGTTGTTGCTCTGCGCTGGTTTAAGAAGAATTGTCCAGAACTGATTACTAAGTGGCTGCAGGAGCAAGTGCAAGGGAGTACGGAGCAGGGAGTAGAGAGTAAGGAGTAGGGGGAATAAAATTGACTACTGTACCTCATAAGTACGAGAAACGCGATAATTAAATGATCGTTCTCAGGATTAACATCAGGCATACTTCAGCAAATCGAAACGCAATATCAGGACTTACGCAACACTGGGGAATAAACGCGCTGATTTAGTACATTGGTATAATAAAGCACTCTACAGATTGATTTTATCCGTAAGTCTTCAACAGCTTACTGCTGGCTCAGGCTATCCTGTAGAGCATCATGTTTGGATCACCTTGAGTTAGGAATTTTCACAAAACCAATAGTTTACAAATCTGGTCAAGCAGTTGACAATTTTATGCTTACAGAAGAATTCTGTTGGTGCTTTGATATTGGTCATTCAAAAGCTTTTTTAGCGCCCAAGGCCAGTAGCATGCTCACAGTTTTTTCACAAAGTTTGATTAATCTTTCATCAGAGCTTAATCAAAGGAGCCGAATTTCTAAGTAAATACTCTGCGCGCGGTCTAAACAACTAGCTGATGCCTAATCTCATGACTATAGAGGGGAGGAGATGGAGAGAGTCAAGCTCGGCAAATGCAAGTTGTTAACAAGGCCAATGCTACCAGATTTGCTCTAAAAACTCTGATTTCAAACTAAGGAGAACGTTGATGAACACACAATCAGAAACTGCCATTAAGCACAGTGATGTAATCAACCAGATAGTACTGAATCGCCAAAACACCGAAGAAATTGGTCGGGTAGCTGAGCTGTGGCTCGACCCAATTGCTCACCAAGTTTTGGGTTTGGTTTGCAAGTCAGGACTGCTCGGTCACAAAAAACGGTCATTTACTTGGGCAGAAATTGAGGCGATTGGCTCCGACAGCATTCTAGTTTACCTTGACTCGGAAACCACAGCGAAAAAACCGGAATCTGTGGAATCGATTGTGGGACATCAGTTGTGGACGGACGGAGGGAATCAGGCAGGTACTTTGATGGACTATCGATTCGACCCCCAGACCGGGAAGGTAGTTGAGTATATCTTTGGATCCAAGGGTTGGCGTGGTGTCACTGATGGCACCTACCGACTTCCCCCTGTCGCGATCGCTAGTGTGGGCGGTAAACGAGTGATGGCGATCGAGGCGATGGTGCAAAAGGCTGAGCACTATACGGGTGGCATCAATCACAAAATTTCTCAGGCGGCTGAATCCTTGAAAGATGACTACGCTAAAACCAAGGAAGATATGGCGGCGCTGGTGAAAGGGACTCAGGGGTTAGCGACTCAAGTGCAAGAAACTACTAAAAAAGTAGCGGATAATGCTCAAGATAAGTTCTCTGAGGTCGCTGGTCAAGTGCAAGAAACTACTAAAAAAGTAGCGGAGAATACCCAAAATAAGCTTTCTGAGGTCGCTGATCAAGCACAACAGACCACTAAAGAGCTAACTGGTAATGCTCAACAGAAGCTCTCTGATGTTGCTGGTCAAGCACAACAGACCACTAAAGAGCTAACTGGTAATGCTCAACAGAAGCTCTCTGATGTTGCTGGTCAAGTGCAACAGACTACTAAAAAAGTAGCGGAGAATACCCAAAATAAGTTTTCTGAGGTCGCTGGTCAAGCACAACAGACTACTAAACAGCTAACTGGTAATGCTCAACAGAAGCTCTCTGATATTGCTGGTCAAGTACAACCGAGCAATAAAAAAGTAGCGAAGAATGCCCAAGAGAAGTTTTCTGAGATTGCTGGTCAAGCACAACAGACCACTAAACAGCTAACTGGTAATGCTCAACAGAAGCTCTCTGAGGTCGCTGGTCAAATACAACCGACCAATAAAAAAGTAGCGGCCAATGCCCAAGAGAAGTTTTCTGAGATTGCTGCTCAAGTGCAACAAACGGCTAAACAGGTGACTGGTAATACCAAAGAGAAGCTTTCTGATGTCACCACTCAAGTGCAAGAGGCTACTAAAAAAGTAGCGGAGAATAGCCAAGAGAAGTTCTCTGAGGTTGCTGGTCAAGCACAACAGACTACTAAACAGCTGACTGACCAGGCTAAGGAAAAACTAGTTCAAGTAAAGACAAAGTTGCCGAGTGCTGACTCCGCTACTACTACAGACGCTGCTCAGAAAGACAAGACACTCAACCCTAGTTCTGAACCAGAATCTGCCAAAACAGCTCTTAAGCACTTAGGACTTACGCAAATCTCTTAATTTAACGCTACTTGTAGGGTGGGCAAAACCTTGCCCACCCTACCCATGGAGTCTGTGCGTAAGTCCTGGCACTAAGTGATCTATACAACTGAAAGAGAAAAATACCATGAGACAAGTCGCAATACTGGTAACTAGACAATTTGCAATGGTGCTAAGTATTTTAGCGATCGCATCTTTGTTATCTCTAGCTACTGATGGTAATGATAACTCTCAGTCTCAACCGACTCCGAGTTCACCAGAAGCAACTGCACCCCAAACACCAGCAGAAACCGCTGCATCCGAGAGAAAAGAAAAACAGAAGTCTCTGCAGAACATCATCTCTGTGTTAATGATCGCTGATCAGTAATGTCAGCATTCAGCTATCAGCATTCAGCTATCAGCCCTCAGCTATCAGCCAAAGGCCTATGGCCAACGGCTAACCGCTGACAACCCCGTAGCGTGCCCTAAGCGCATATGCTGAGATCGGCTTTTCTCCAAAGTTTCAACTCTAATTAATCTCAAACTATTAGGTACGACCCGTGGCGAATTTAATTCTTAATTCGGAAAGCGCACTTTTAAATTCTCCTGTTTGATGTTTATTTTAAGCATTAGGCTGACAGCTGACAGCTGTTCGGTGTAGCGTGGCCTACGGTCAACGGCTGAATGCTTACTCAGTAATCACTTAGAAGGTGGCAAGAAACGTTTATTTAAGGAGAATTCAAACAATGATGACGACTGACAACAATAGCGATTGTGAATTTCTTCAAGAAGACAGTATATGGTCTGACCTCAGAGCAATAAGAGTTATCAATGGGTTGCAACAGGAGGTGCAATCCCTAGAAGCCTCAGTGAAACGGCTCCAAATCTTGCTGGTGTTAAGTATTGTGATCCTAGGAGGTAGTATTGCTGCTATCAGTCCCCTTGGTGCTATAACTTACAACCAGTTGCAGCAGCAATTTGCACCAGTAAATTCCTGGAAAACCACTCAATAAAACTGGTATTTTTTGGATTAATTATTGACCATTAATAATAAATAATAAATACTATTTTATCACTCAATTAATTGTGCAACTTTTTTATAATAAATTCCCGAATTCCGACTCCCTCGGTGCGCTTTACGTAGGCGAATTAAATTCGCCACGGGTCGCACCGCTCCAGACTCCCAGTTCTCTTTGCTATAAAAAATAAACACTAAATAGTCTCAAATAAAGGCCATGTCTAACAACAATAATCTAAGGAAAATAAGCACGATCAATAATTTTGGTATAGACAACAAACCCCTTTCCAACACAGCCCTTCCTGTTGTTACCCCAGTCAATCCTCTTGCTAATCTCCAAGAGCAACATATCGAAGAAGTCGCCGAAGCATTGGTGGAATTTCAAATGACTGCCATGTCCGATAAGAAGAAACAGGAGCAAGAAACAAAGCAGCTACAGAAAAAAATGGGTCGCTTCACCGCTATTTGGATGATTTTAATCTTGATGGTGGGAGCAGCAGGAGCTTGGACAGGATATTTCTTTTATACCCAGCTTAAGCAGCTAACTACAGAAATTACGTCATTGAAAGAGGCTCCGGCAGAATCAGAACAGGCAAAACAAGTTCAACAGCTAGAACGAGCAATATTTTGACTTCTGACTTCTGACTTCTGACTTCTGACTTCTGCTATAGCTGATAGTTTATAGCACTACCGATTAAAGTTAGGACATTGATATAAGCTGAAAAACTGTTGTAGTCAACTTTTGCCTATTGCCTCTTGCCTCTTGCCTTGCCCGTAGCGCTATACCTCACAAGCCCGCTTTTTCCCGTACCAAAGGCTCGAGAATTGTTAGCAAACTCAAGGGCATCAGCTCTTGACTAAGGGATTGAGCATAGGCAGCACTTAGATAAGCTTGGTACTCTGATTTACCAGCAATATAGGTTTGAAAAAATGCTAAACTCAATGCCTTCATATACTCCTGAGCAATAGTTGGGTCAGGACCAAGCACTGCCTCAGGTAAGGGGACATCATCTTCTGATGGGGCGAGGGTGGAAAAGTGGGTTCCTCTCTTAAGCAATACTAGATACTTCTGTAGAGTTGTCAGCCAAGTAAAGGGTTGAATCTGTTCTGGTAACGCTGGCGCTATGGTATCATCACTACCAGCGACTACCATCACCGGCACTTGAATTTGGCTAAGTTGGGATTTTCCTAAGACTGTGCTAGCAATTGGATTAATTGCGATCGCACCTTTAATCCGTTGATCCGATAACTGATAGTCCTGTGGTGGCAAATCAAAGGCACGACACTGAAGTAGTAGGGATATATTCAAGGTATCCTCATTTAAGGGAGCGCAATCCTTTTGCAATTGCTCAAAATTGATCTCAGCTCCAGCAAGAGCTAAGGATGTGTAACCCCCAAAGGACTGACCCAATACTCCCACCTGTTGCAAATTTAACTGCCCTTTAAAGGAACTTTCTAGTTCATCGAGTAACAACTTAATATCCACAGGACGGTTAATAAATTCTGATGGTGGAGCTGCCTCTTTGGCAAGACCAGTTAACAAAGCCTGTATTTGATCCGCATTACTGCCTGGATGTTCCGGTACAGCCACAGCAAATCCATGGGATGCCAGGTGACGGGCTAAGTACTCAAATGTCTTCCGTACTGAACCCAGTCCGTGGGAAATAACAATCACTGGTGCTAACCCTTCCCTTGGGGACTCTGGCAAATACAAGTCAACGGGAAACTCTCGCCGACGGTAATGGTCATCGAAGGTAATGGTTTGCTTGCCATAGCTTACTGAACCGGGTTGCCGTAAGTCTAGGGATTTTTCGGATAAAGCTCGCTCTGTCTGGGCTGCCGCTTCCTGATCCGATGCCTGTTCCACTGCTGCAATGGCCGTCTGGGTTTGCTTAATCAGCTTGGATAAGTCATCAATAATTTCAAAACCACGTTGTGAGTTAATCCGAATGCCGTAAGTCGGAAATTCCTGCAACACATTCAAAATCGTCAACCCTTCTGGCTTAAAAGCGGCTTTGATTAAAGCAGCTCGAATGGCATAGAAACCGGGTTGACGAGCTTTGGTTTGTATGACTTCACCTACCCGTTGTAGAATTATTTCCCCTTGAGGTGAGTAGAGGAATTGAGCGATCGCTACTGGTGTGACATCAATCGGAGTAATTAAGACCTGCCGCAGTTGTTTGAATTCTTCTGGCTTTACATACCCCGCATAGAAGGCTAAGGATGGCTCAACTTTGCCCACTGTCGCATAAACTTCTAGAGCTGCGATCGGTAGAGAAAACTCAATTGGACCATAGGAAATATAGATTTTCTCTGCTGCCTCAACTGGTGCAGAAATCATCACTGGAGTGATCAACAATCCTAGATTCAGCAGCAGCCATCTTAGTCTAGTTTGTAGTTTACCTTTTGCGAATTTGAACATATAGACTTTCCAAATGATTTGTAAAACTAGATTGTAATTTTTGCTAATACAAAAAACGCTGTATTCCTTACTCATGTTAGTGATTGGTAGTTTTAGGGAACCTAAAGCATTTCATTATTTGTTCACATCTCAAATGTAAATACTATAGCGCTACTCCCGACTGCCTCGGTGCGCTTTCCTTGTCTTGATGCAGTCGCTCATGGGGGGAACCCCCAAGACCGCGCTGCATCGCTAGGCGAATTAAATTCGCCACGGGTCGCACCGCTCCCGACTGCCTCGGTGCCCTTGACCCGTAATTAAATTCGCCACGGGTCGCACCGCTCCCGACTCCCTAGTGCTGCATCGGGCAAGATATTTGTATTATTTAATAAGGATTTGTCAATTTTTGATGACATTTAGGAGTAGATTAAATAGACTAGGATTATGTTCTTGCGAACTTTTGTGGTAGAGTGAATAACTCTAGCCAAGATTCAAGCTTGTTTTCCTAGAAAAGACTAACTAGTTTTTTAGTCTTTTTTGGGAGACTAGTTAGGATAATTTCAGATAAATAGGATAGCGTCTTAACAGGGTGCATCTTAACAAAAACTGGGGAGCTATAAGGTGCTCATTCCAGGTAAAAATTACACTTTGTTTTCTGGGCAATTGTGTGTAGCACTGTGGCTAGGGTAAACTAGTTTACTCATTGAATATAGAACATGAATACGTTAAAAGGACGCGATTTTCTAGGCTTAGCAGACCTCAGTGCTAGTGACATTCAGGAACTATTGGATAAAGCCACTCAGTTAAAAAAAGGTCAGTGGACTCCTAGGTGCAATAAGGTTTTGGGATTATTGTTTTATAAGGCTTCCACACGGACACGGGTCAGTTTTTCCGTAGCTATGTACCAACTAGGGGGTCAGGTGATTGACTTAAATCCCAATGTCACCCAAGTTGGTCGTGGAGAACCGGTAGTAGATACAGCGCGAGTGTTAGATCGGTACTTGGATATTCTAGCAATTCGTACCTTTGAGCAAAAACAGTTGGAAACCTTTGCCGACTATGCCCAGATTCCAATTATTAATGCTTTGACTGATTGGGAGCATCCTTGTCAGATTTTAGCCGATTTGTTAACGATTCAGGAATGCTTTGGAACACTGGCTGGTTTGACATTGACTTATGTTGGCGACGGTAATAATGTTGCTCATTCACTAATGTTGGGCTGCGCTCTAATGGGAATGAATGTCAGAGTCGCCACACCACCAGCTTATCAAGCTGATAGTGCTATTTGTGAGCTTGCCCTGAAAACTGCAGCTGGCCGCACAGAAGTAATGGTTACTGATGATCCAGTAGCTGCTGCCAAGGAAGCTCACGTACTTTATACTGATGTTTGGGCAAGTATGGGTCAGGAAGCCTCAGCTGAGGAGCGAATTCCAATTTTTCAGCCTTATCAAGTTAATCAACAGTTGTTAGACCATGCCGACCCATCAGCAATCGTACTCCACTGTTTACCCGCTCACCGGGAGGAAGAAATTACAGACCAGGTAATCGAAGGCTCGCAATCCCGTGTTTGGGACCAGGCAGAAAACCGTTTACATGCTCAAAAAGCTTTACTGGTCAGTCTTTTAGGGGTTGATTGAATCCTAAGGGAGTAGGGAGTAGGGAGTAGGGAGTAGGGAGTAGGGAATAGGGAATAGGGAGTAGGCAAGAGGCAAGAGGAACCCACCCCTAACCCCTCCCAGGAGGGGAAGGCAAGAGGCAAGAGGCAATAAGCAAAAAATCCTGTGTACCTCATAGCTATGAAAACGCTATAACTCCCTCCACTCCCCATCTCCCCATCTCCCCACACTTCCCACACTCTCCCCATCTCCTCATCTCCTCATCTCCCCATCTCCCCATCTCCCCATCTCCCCATCTCCCCACCCTCGAGAACCGAACAATACTCTGGACAAATCACAAGAGTTGATAGTACCAATGTTCTATAGAGCAATCACAAAGAACGACCATTTTTTGTCCAGAGTCTTATGGAAAACCTCACATCTGCCCAACAAGAACTGTACGATTGGCTGGTTAATTATATTCGGGTGTCACACCATGCGCCTTCGATCCGACAAATGATGAGAGCAATGAACTTGCGCTCACCAGCACCGATTCAGAGTAGGCTGGAACATTTGCGTAGTAAGGGATACATTGATTGGACGGAAGGAAAAGCCCGCACGATTAGGCTGCTGCGGCATTGTAATTTGGGAGTACCTGTTTTAGGAGCGATCGCAGCCGGGGGTCTAGTGGAACCCTTCACCGACACAGTTGAGGAGTTGGATATATCTGGGTTCTTCCAGCAACCAGGTAACTTTGCTCTGCGGGTTACTGGAGACAGCATGATCGAAGACTTAATTACAGAAGGGGATGTGGTGATTATGCGACCAGTGCCTGATCCCGATGACATCAAGAATGGTTTAATTGTAGCGGCACGGGTGGATGGACATGGTACTACCTTGAAACGTTTCTATCGTAAGGGTCACAAAGTTACTCTTAAACCCTCTAATGCTAAGTACCATCCCATAGAAGTGATGGCAAAACATGTTCAGGTTCAAGGAGTATTAGTCGGTGTCTGGCGGGGATATCAGCAGCATCTAACACCAGCAGCGATACATTAGCCATACCTTAACAATAAGGAGAGCGAAGCATTTTGGTAATTCTTACCTATCGCTCTCCCATCAGTAATACTCAGTTATCTAAGGCTCTATTCTACCCTTTCATGGCCTCTTTGCGCTTTAGTGCTGAACCAGCACCTATTGCACTTACTGCTAGTAGACCTAGAACCGAAGCCGGTTCAGGGACATCAATGGACTTTGCCAGGATGAACTGCTCCTGAGCCTCCGTTATTGATTGTCCATAAGCGTGATGGTACTTAAAAGAACCTGATTTTCCAGCAGCGAGAAGTAATTCAATACCAATATGTGTTCCCAGGTCTATAAAAGCGCCATTACCATCAAATGGAGCATTAAAGAAATTGTTTAAACTATTACCATTAGATATCTGAAAAGGATTACCAGAAGCAACAGTCACATCAGGGTCTAGTGACCCCAAGACTACCGTCAGACCATCTTGTTCTGTGGCTTGACCGACTGTTGCCAATCCAGCATCGGTTGAGAGTGACAACACATCATTGAAAGTGCCGAAGCCGTTTCCTTGATCAATACCCTGGTCTGGATCAAACGTGTCAAAATAACGCAGCGCTACGTCTGAACCATTGTTAACAAATTCAGTTGAGACGCTCAACACGTTAAAATCGGGAACCAGGGAATAGGTGCGGGTAAAATCGACATTAGCACCCCCTCCAGTGTATGTTCCTGTCACGGACACAGAGTCACCGGTGCTACTAACACTTACCGCTTGTTGGGTAAAACCTGTTGTGGTGTTTCTGACAAAAGTAGATGTGTTTGTCCCGTTTTGAAAACCAAAGTCGGAGATAGGAGCTCCTGGGTTAAAAAAATCACTAGCAAAGAAGGTCATTTTGTCAAATAATACGGTATCAATAGCACCGTTGTCTTCTCGAATTGTGACTTCTAGGGAACCATTGCTGAGAGTAAATGCTTGTGCTGAGGCAGTTCCTATGGACAGGAAAATCATGCTTGTAGCACCCAGTAAAACGGCTGATTTGTGAACAATAGATCCTGCTATTGCCATCGCCATTGATGACTTGGTTATGAGAGTTGAATTAGCCATAATTTTTCCGCCAAAATAAAATGTTTATTGGGTTGTATTTAGTGAAAGAATTTAATCACTAAATTAAATAACAATGGCAGAAAATTCAGTAGTAAAAAGTAGTACGATTCAGCAATAATAAATATGAATTTTTGATAAAGAAATCATCGAGCTTTATCAAGGGTTTGTAAAGTGATCGTTGAGTTTATGAATTACCGATAAAAAAGTATAGTTGATTTATAAAGTTTTACTAAAGCTGCCGATGATTATCCTGAAAATTCACTCTTGATTTTGTTTTTTTTTTAGGATCAAACTATTCAAGCTATAGTCAAGGTAGTTTTGAATTAAAATACGTTTATTTTTTTTATAAAGTTGTAAAAAATATTAATGCATATTGAAGAAGCAATCGAACTTTTGCAATCCTTGGTGTTTGCGAAAACTGACCAGCATTTGGATAAAGTCCAAATTGATGTATTGCGGGGAGCTTGGGAAAATCACACTTATGATAGAATTGCGGAAACTTACTGTTTTTCTAGTGCCCATGTCAAGACAGTTGGTGCAAAATTATGGCACTTGCTCTCTAAAGTATTGGGGACAAAGGTCAACAAAAAAAACGTTCAGGTCGTCCTCAAACGTATCGCAAGAGATTGGCAACAGGAGAGCAGCCGTAGAATTTCAAGCTCCCCAATCCTGGAATTACCCGGAGGTCAAGTTCCTCTAGATTCCCCTTTTTATATAGAGCGTCCCCCCATCGAAGCATGCTCATATCATGCCATTTTGCAACCCGGAGCCTTGATTCGGATTTATGCTCCCAGGCAAATGGGCAAAACCTCCCTGATGGCCAGGATTCTGGAGCAGGCACGATGGCAGGGAAATACCACAGTCACTCTCAACTTTAAACTAGCTAATCGAGAGGTCTTCACCAGCCTGGATAAATTATTACAGTGGTTCTGTGTCAGCGTTGGGAAAAGCCTGGGGCTGTCGAATCAGTTGGCGGATTATTGGGATGAGATTCTGGGCAGCAAATCTAACAGCACCGACTACTTTGAAAACTATCTGTTGGCTGACATTGACAGTTCACTGGTACTGGGCTTAGATGAGGTGGATATGGTGTTTCAATACCCGGAAATCGCCTCAGACTTTTTTAGTTTACTGCGCACCTGGCATGAGAAAGCTAAGTATGGAGATCGTAGGAGCTATATTTGGCAAAAACTTAAGTTAGTGGTTGTCTATGCCACAGAAGATGATGCTTGGCTGAATCTCCATGAATCCTTTAATGTGGGGCTGCCCATTGCTTTACCTGAGTTTACTAAGGAACAGGTACAAGATTTGGCACGGTGTTATGGACTGAATTGGGATGCTCATCAAGTGGCGCAGCTGATGTCTTTAGTAGGTGGCTATCCCTATCTGGTGCGCACAGCACTACACCACATTTATTATCAAGATTTCACTCTAGAGCAGTTTTTGCCTAAGTCTGCTACCCAAGGCAGAGTGTATGGGGAACATGTGCGTCGGCAATTCTTGAAGCGTCAACAGAATCGGGAACTCTATACAGCCTTTGCCCAACAGACAAGTTCACCCATACCGGTGGAATTAGATTGGCTTTAGGCTTTGCCGCTACAGGACATGGGGTCGGTGTATCTACGAGTTAAAAACGTTCATGTAGGGTGGGCAGTCTCAAGCACTGCCCACCCTAGCATTAATCTAGCCGAAAGGAAGGCAGAAGGCAGCTATGCTGAAGGCAGCTATACTGAAGTAAAGGAGTAAGGTTTCATCCCAGAAGGTTTTTGATCACTAATTATCCGGACATGATGTCAGTTGATCTACAAGGTCATCAAGGGATGCCCAGCTGCAATTTTGTATCAACAGTTTCCCTATTCCCTATTCCCTATTCCCTATTCCCTATTCCCTATTCCTACTACTCTTCATCATCATCTTCAATCGCTTCATCCAACCTATCATTGGCATCCTGAGCAAGCTTAACAAAAGCAATATTCGATGCTAATCCCAAGCCCGTAGTAACAGCTCCCTTCGATAACTTGTTGGACATTAATAACCCTGCGCCGATTAGACCCACAATCCCGCTTATTACTGTAGCGTACACAAGCAAGTTAAAGGAAAGCTTTGCTTGACGAATGCGCTCGTTCAAGTAGATGCTTTCTGGATCAGATTCTTTGTTTGGGTGAGACATAATTGATTGAGTCTTGAGCAATGTGCTTATACCCAACTATAGGCTCAATAAATTACTAATCTTTAATTTGTGAGGTCAAAGTTCACCTTATTCACGGTTGTTACTATTGGTGAATATCGAAGAATATCTCCGTGATTAGTTGTTCACTGCTTGACAAACAATCGTGAAACTAGGGAATAGGGAGTAGGGAGTAGGGAGTAGGGAAATCGGGAATCGGGAATCGGGAATCGGGAATCGGGAATCGGGAAAAAATTCTGTGTACCTGATAGTAGGGAATAGTTGATCTAATTGATGTAGGGTGGGCAGTAAGTATCATCCCGATGGTAAGCTTTGGGATTGGTATGATTACTGCCCACCTTACGATTCATTTTACTCTATTTTACAAGGAATTTTCTGTTGGTGGGCAGTGCCGATTCAATCTACTACAAGCTTAAAATTTTCTAGGAAGCACTGCCCACCCTACGATTTATTTTAACTTACGATTCATTTTACTCTATTTTACAAGGAATTTTCTGTTGGTGGGCAGTGCCGATTCAATCTACTACAAGCTTAAAATTTTCTAGGAAGCACTGCCCACCCTACGATTTATTTTAACTTACGATTCATTTTACTCTATTTTACAAGGAATTTTCTGTTGGTGGGCAGTGCCGATTCAATCTACTACAAGCTTAAAATTTTCTAGGAAGCACTGCCCACCCTACGATTTATTTTAACTTACGATTCATTTTACTCTATTTTACAAGGAATTTTCTGTTGGTGGGCAGTGCCTATTTAATTTACTACAATCTTTAAAAATTGCTATGAAGCACTGCCCACCCTACGATTCATACCCTATTTTACAATTAATTTTCTGTTGGTGGGCAGTGCCTATTAACTTAATATAACCTTGGTAATTACTATCAATGACTGCCCACCCTACGATTTATTTGACTCTCCACACTCTCCATATTTCCTAATAAAAAAAAATTCTAAATACCTTGACAAGTGATTAATTTATGAATATATTAATACTATAAGCTATTTACAGGAATCACGATTCATGACCAAGAACATTCCACCTAACTCCGATGACAAGAACACTCCAGAAAACCCTGGTCGCAAACCTAAGAAAGTCAAGCTGATCTTGATCGGTTCTCCTGAAAAAGTTTGGAAGACAATTCTTGCCCTTTATGGCCTTAAATACGCCTATCCCAACGAGTGGAGCACTCCCGAGCCTACGGGGAAGCCTGATGAGGTGATGACTTTTTTGATTCGCTATTTTTACGTAGACTAGGATAGTAATTTGCCAGCGATGCAGCGCGGTCTTGGGGGTTTCCCCCATGAGCGACTGCATCAAGACAGGGTTTGACCCCCTGGCGACCATCAGTGAAACTTGTTTTGTGGAGGTTAGTTTACTGAGTTAGGATGTTGTTGTTTTGGATCAGTTGCTGAGGTAAGTGGTAAGTGGTCAGTGGTCAGCCGTCAGCCTTGGGCTGATAGCTGATAGCTGATAGCTGATCAGCTGATAACTGATAACTGATCAGCTCAGCAGTACTTGTAATGGCTTACACAATAGAATTCGGTCAAGCATTGGTTAACCAAAACTTGACCGATTTTTTTTATTGGTAAGCAGTCAGCAGTCAGCAGTCAGCCGTTGGTATTGGCCTTTGGCCACGCTACGCGAATGGCTGATCGCTGATAACTGATAACTGATGGCTGATAGCTGATCGCTGAATGCTTACGAACAAACTTCACGTTAGTTCACGGCTCTTCACATCTTCACATTAGTGAAGCTTTAAAAAGATAGTTTTGATTATTTTTTCACTGCTAAAAAAAAACTTCGTGAAATTATTGTCTCAATCTTGATAAAATCATCAATAATACCCTAAACTAACCATAATAATACCTAAGGCACAAGGAGCGTCGCTTATGATTAGTAAAGAAGCCTTCGAGGAAAAATATAGGAACATGCCCTGGAAAAGGCGAAAAGTGCTGGAGGCGGTGGTTGGTGGCAAGACAGATAAAGAAATCAGAGATAAGGTTTTACATGTCTATGATATATCTACGGTAAGAAAGCATATTTCTAAAATATATCAAGACTTTGATATTGAAGCTAATGGCTTGAATAGTCGTTGGGAATTAGTGGAAATCGTTAATACCTATAAGCCTGAGTTAGTAGCTGATAAAGTTTTAAAAAAGTACGATTTCCCATCGTCTCTAGCTAGACCTAATCAAGAGATATATATTGAGCGTCCACCCATTGAATATCGTTGCTATCAGGAAATTGTTAAACCAGCCGCGTTAATTCGGATTAAAGCCCCGAAACTGATGGGCAAAACCTTACTGATTCGGAAGATTATCGCCCATGGCGAAAAACAGGGTTATGGCCAGGTTTATTTAAACATGAATCAGCTCCCTTTCACTAACTTAGATATATTTTTGAAGTCGTTTTGTGGGCAAGTTGCTAAAAAACTGAAATTGCCCAATCAGTTGCAGACCTATTGGGATGATAGTTTGTTTACCAGTTTAGACAACTGCACCACCTACTTTGAAGAGTATTTGTTAGAGTCTTTAGAAACTCCGTTGGTGTTGTGCTTAGATGACCTTGATCGAGTGTTTCAGCATCAAGACATTGCTGAAGGGTTTGTGCCGTTGCTCCGTAGTTGGCATGAGACGGGCAAGTTTGACGATAGTTGGAAAAAACTGCGGTTGGTGGTAGGTCATGCCACGGAATTTTCTATTAGTTTAGATATCAATAAGTCGCCGTTTAATGTGGGATTACCTATAGAATTACTAGAGTTTAGTGATCAGCAGGTTAAGAGCTTTACCGACAGTTATGGGTTGACGTTATCTGTGGATTCAGTAACGAAACTGATGGCAATGGTGGGGGGACATCCTTATTTATTATCCCAAGCGTTTGATTATCTTAAGAATCACCAACCAGCCGAGAAAACCCTCGATACCATTTTGGCTAATGCCCCCACAGAAGCCGGAATTTATGGCAGTCATCTGTACTTACTGTTAACTAGTATTCAAAAGCATCCCAAATTGCTGGAAGCGATTAAACTATTACTTAGTACAACCAACCCAGTGCGCCTGGATGCTACTATCACTCGCAAGTTGGAAAGTATGGGATTGGTGCAGCGCCATGGCAATGATTGTAGTTTGATATCTAATTTGTATCGTCAGTATTTTAGCGATCGCATTTTAGGGAATAGGGAGTAGGGAGTAGGGACTAGGGAGTAGGCAAGAGGCAAAAGGCAAGAGGCAAGAGGCAAGAGGCAAGAGGCAAGAGGCAAGAGGCAAGAGGCAAAAGTTTAACCCGGTGGTGCGTTACTCCCCCATCTCCCGATCTCCCGATCTCCCCATCTCCCCATCTCCCCATCTCCCCACACTGTTACCTGTTCCCTGTTCCCTGTTCCCTTTCCAAAAATGACCAATCAACAATCAAGAGTCTATAAAGTTGGGGGTAGTTTACCTCAAGATGAACCCACTTATGTGACGCGACAAGCTGATCAGGAGCTTTATGAGGCATTGATGGCTGGGGAGTTTTGTTATGTGCTGAATTCCCGACAGATGGGTAAGTCCAGTTTGCGGGTACGAACCATGGAAAAGCTAACAAAGGCGGGAGTCGCTTGTGCGTCTATTGATGTTACCAGGATTGGCAATGAAGTAACGTCACAGCAGTGGTATGGCAGTTTGATTAGAAGTCTTGCTAAGAGTTTTAAATTGAAGGGAAAAATCAAGATAATTCCATGGTTAAAAGAGCGTGATCGATTCTCCCCAGTGCAGTGGTTAGATGAGTTTATTGAGTCTGTTATCCTAGACGAATTAAGTCAAACGATTGTTATTTTTCTCGATGAAATTGATAGTATCATTAAAGTTAAATTTAAAGATGATTTCTTTGCATTCATTAGAGCCTGTTACAATCAAAGAGCAGAAAATCCAGCCTACAATCGTCTAAGGTTTTGTTTGCTGGGGGTGGCAAATGCAGCAGATTTAATTCAGGATAAACAGCGCACCCCGTTTAATATCGGTCGGGATATTCAGTTGACTGGGTTTACCTTTGAGGAAGCCAAACAGCCTTTGGTTCCCGGTTTGGTAGGTAAAGTTAATAATCCTGAACAGGTGTTAGGTGAGATAGTAAACTGGACGGGAGGACAACCGTTTCTTACCCAGCGGTTGTGTCGTTTGGTGGTCGAGACCTGGGCATCGGGCAATAGTCTTTCCGTGGCACAGGTGGTGCGTAGCAAGATTATAGAAAATTGGGAAGCCCAGGATGAACAGGAGCATTTGAAGAGCATACGCGAACGCATCCTCAGAAATGAGCAACGGGCTGGTATGCTTTTGGGTTTGTATCAGCAAGTGTTGGATCACGGTAGTCTAGCTGCTGATGGGAGTGAAGAACAGACGGAATTAAGGTTATCGGGGCTGGTGGTTCAGCGTGATGGTTGTTTGGAAGTTAACAACCGGATTTATGGGGGGGTTTTCAATTCCGATTGGGTCAAGACAGAATTGGCCAGACTGCGCCCCTACTGTGAGGCGTTTACTGCTTGGGTTGATTCTGGGTGTAAGGATGAGTCTTTTTTGTTGCGGGGGAAAGCATTAGAGCAGGCGGAACAATGGTCGAGTGGAAAAGCGTTAAGCGATTTGGATTCCCAGTTCTTGAGAGCGAGTCAGGTTTTAGACAAGCGAGAAGTGCAAAAGGCTTTGGCAGCTCAATTAGGCAAGCAACTAGAACAGCAAGGGCGTGATATTTTACGACAGTTACAAGATAATGTTGACTACGGTACCAGTACAGAAGAGGAAACGCTTTTGTATGAGGCAGTAGAAACTGGGCAAGAGCTATTTAATATCGTTAAAGATGGTCGCCCCCTGGAGCAATATCCTGCTATCAGTCCTCTATATGCCCTCCAGCAGAGTATTAGTAAATTCCGAAAAGAGGCTGTCCTCACAGAGCATTATCACGAGGTATGGAGTGTAGCCTTCAGCCCCAATGGACAGAGGCTGGGTACTGCTTCATATGACGGCACTGCCAGAATTTGGGACTTACAGGGCAATCAATTAGCCTTGCTCACAGGGCATCAGGGCGCGGTATGGACTGTAGCCTTCAGCCCGGATCGACAGAGGCTTGCTACTGCTTCATATGACGGCACTGCCAGAATTTGGGATTTACAGGGCAATCAATTAGCCGTACTCACAGGGCATCAGTGCGCGGTATGGACTGTAGCCTTCAGCCCGGATCGACAGAAGCTTGCCACTGCTTCATATGACGGCACTGCCAGAATTTGGGACTTACAGGGACATGAATTAGCCTTGCTCACAGGGCATCAGGACGAGGTAAACGATGTAGCATTCACACCAGATGGACAGAAGCTGGCCACTGCTTCATACGACGGCACTGCTAGAATTTGGGACTTACAGGGCAATCAATTAGCCTTGCTCACAGGGCATCAGGACAGGGTAACGGATGTAGAATTCAGCCGGGATCTACAGAAGCTTGTCACTGCTTCATATGACAACACTGCCAGAATTTGGGACTTACAGGGACATGAATTAGCCCTGCTCACAGGGCATCAGGACAGGGTAACGGATGTAGAATTCAGCCGGGATCTACAGAAGCTGGCCACTGCTTCATACGACAACACTGCCAGAATTTGGGACTTACAGGGCAATCAATTAGCCTTGCTCACAGGGCATCAGGATAGGGTAACGGATGTAGAATTCAGCCGGGATCTACAGAAGCTGGCCACTGCTTCATACGACAACACTGCCAGAATTTGGGACTTACAGGGCAATCAATTAGCCCTGCTCACAGGCCATCAGGGCTGGGTAATTGATGTAGAATTCAGCCCTGATCGACAGAGGCTGGCCACTGCTTCATCCGACGGGACTGCCAGAATTTGGGACTTACAGGGCAATCAATTAGCCGTACTCACAGGCCATCAGGACTGGGTAACGAGTGTAGCATTCAGCCCGGATGGACATAAGCTGGCCACTGCTTCATTGGATCGCACTGTCAGAATTTGGAAGGTTGAAAGTTTAGGTGATCTGCTGCGTCGGGGCTGTGACTTGCTGGAAGATTACTTTGTTAGGCATCCTGGAGCTAAAGATAAGTTATGGGTATGCCAGAGGGAAGAGGGAACAGGGAATAGGGAATAGGGAATAGGGAATAGGCAAGAGGCAAGAGGCAAGAGGCAAGAGGTTCAGAGGTTCAAGGTCGAGGTTTAGAGGCTCAACCACGGTATTCAAATACTCACCGTCGAGGCTCTGAGGTTCGTTCACGAGGCTCAGAGGTTCGTTCACGGTATTCAAATCATCAACGTTTATCTTCAAATACTCAACGTTTATCTTCAAATACTCACCGTTGAGGCTCAGAGGTTCAACCACGGTATTCAAATCATCGACGGAGAGGCTCAGAGGTTCGTTCACGAGGCTCAGAGGTTCAACCACGGTATTCAAATACTCACGGTCGAAGTCCAGATACTCGTCCACAAGGTCCAGATACTCAAGGTTTATATTTAAATACTCAAGGGAGAGGTTCAGAGTCTCAAGGTTTATATTCAAATACTCAAGGTTGAGGTTCAGAGTCTTAAGGTTTATATTCAAATACTCAAGGTTGAGGTTCAGAGGCTCGGTTAAGGAAGTTCAATTCCTAGACATCACCCCTAACCCTCCTTAGCAAGGCAGGGCTGTTTCTTTTTTGTCTTACTCTGTTAGAGGATATCTCCCAAGTTTTTTTATACTGAATTTTGCCCCCCTAGCCCCCCAACTTTGGGGGGAATAAGAGTCAATTTGCTTCTAAAAGTCCCCCAAAATTGGGGGATTTAGGGGGCTTGGATGTAGCAAATGAGACTTCTCAGACAACCTCTTAGGACTGGCTGAGCTAAATCCTTGTTAAAACTAGATCCTAGTATTTTGCTAAAGCAACATTTAAGGTGTGCCAGTCTGGTGCATCGGTTAAAGCATGAAACCCAGCCTACGGCAGGCTACAAAAGCGTACGCTATAATCAAGATAGGCTTTTATTTTCGCACCCACACTTGAGAATTTTGAAAATGCCAGCCAAAGATATTTATCATGACACAGTAAAAAATGCACTAATAAAAGATGGATGGACAATTACCAATGACCCTTTAAGCCTTAAAATAGGTAAAAAAGACATCTATATTGACCTAGCTGCCGAAAAATTATTAGTAGCTGAAAAACAAGGACAAAAAATTGCTGTAGAAGTTAAAAGTTTTGTTGGTTCATCAGAAATAGAAGATCTCAAAAACGCCTTAGGACAATATATTTTATACGATAAAGTTCTTAAACGTCAACTTTCAGAACGTCTTCTTTATTTAGCTATCAGATCAGCAATCTTTAACCGCTTATTTACCAAAGAAATAGGACAAATTTTATTAGAAGATAACACCCTTAAAATTATGGTTTTTGACCCGGAAGAAGAGGTGATTATAAAATGGATAAATTAGAAAACTATCGCCAAATTATTCGTCAAATATTAACCCCTTATGTTAACATTGATTACTCTAATGTAAACATCCGTAACCATGCAGCATTTGACCGAGAAACAGACCAATATTTAATTATTTCTGAAGGATGGAATAACCAAGAACATCTTCATAGTTGTTTGATTCATGTGGGAATTATTAATTATAAAATCTGGATTAAATGTGACAATACTGAAGACGGCATTGCTAATGATTTAGTGGCAGCAGGTATTCCAAAAAGTGATATTGTTTTAGCTTTTCATCCTCCAGATGTTCGCAAATTTACCGAATTTGCTGTTAGTTAAAATCCGGTTAGGATAGGGATCGAAAAATATTGGTCATTAGCCTAGGCTCTATAGTTGGGAGCGTAAACAATTAAATAGCTGACCGCTGTTCGCGTAGCGTGCGCGTAGCGCATATGCTTACCTCCCAACACACCTTACGTCTGTCAAGAAATTACAGACCGTTCCCACAAAAATTTTCTTTCAGACTCTTTAATCGGTACATCATTAATACTAGCTTCCCGTCTCTTCATTAAACCATTTTCAGCAAATTCCCAATTTTCATTGCCATAAGCTCGATACCAAAACCCAGAATCATCATGCCACTCGTATTCAAAGCAAACTGAGATGCGATTATCCATAAAACTCCACAGTCGTTTTCTCAGGCGATAATCTAATTCTTTTGCCCATTTGCGCTTCAGAAACGCAATAATTTCGTCTCGACCACTAATAAATTCCGCACGATTGCGCCATTCCGAATCAATGGTATAAGCGAGAGCAACTTTCTCGGGATTGCGGGTATTCCAGGCATCTTCAGCAGCTTGCACCTTAGCGGTTGCACTTTCTAAGGTAAAAGGAGGTAGGGGTGGTTTAGTTTCCATAGATAGATAGCGGTTTTAAATTTGGTAAGGTACACAGTTCCTGGTTTTAGGGAGCAGGGAGCAGGGAGCAGGCAAGAGGCAAGAGGCAAGAGGCAAGAGGCAAGAGGCAAGAGGCAAGAGGCAAGAGGCAAGAGGCAAGAGGCAAGAGGCAAGAGTGAAAAAATCTTGTGTACTTCATAGCTATGATGTACGATTATCAACCTCAAAGTCCCCCTTATTAAGGGGGATTTAGGGGGATCAATTTGCACTTCATGAGTATAATAATTGCTATAAAAAACTCTAAACAATACAGGCTTGGAAATCTTGACGAAATTGGTTTTCATCAAGATTGCGACCAATAAAGACTAACTCATTTGTTCTGGTTTCTTCTGGTTTCCAAGGACGATCGGGACGACCCTCAAAAATCATATGTACTCCCTGGAAGACAAATCGATTATCTTCTCCCATCACATTAAGAATACCTTTCATTCTGAAAATATTTTGGCCTTGGCTCTGTAATAATTCCCTTAGCCAGGTGTTTAATTTTTCCAAATCTACTGCTCCTGGTTCTACAATGGCAAAGGAAAAAACGGATTCATCATGTTCATGAGCATCTTCTCCTAATAAGTCCGGGTCAATGTCTAGAGCTTGTTTAAGGTCAAAAGCCCGCACCCCTAACACTGAATCCATTTCAATGTCTGAGTTTTGGGTACGATAAATTTTGACTAAACCATTCATGGCTTTGATTTTTTGCTCTAACTCCTCCAGTTGTTGAGGGTCTACTAAATCAATTTTATTGAGCAAAATCACATTAGCAAAAGCAATTTGTTCCTGGGCTTCATCACTATCCCAGTGCTCTAAAATATGCTTAGCATCAACTACCGTTACCACGGCATCAAGGTCTAACTGGGTTTGAATCTCTTCATCCACAAAAAACGTTTGAATTACGGGAGCAGGATCAGCAAGCCCAGTGGTTTCAATCACTAAATGGTCAAACTTATCCCGTCTCCGCATCAAGTTACCGATGATTCTAATTAAATCTCCCCGCACGGTACAGCAAATACAACCGTTGTTCATTTCAAAGATTTCTTCATCGGCATCGATAACTAACTTATTGTCAATACCAACTTCCCCAAATTCATTAACAATTACCGCTACCTTTTTACCATGCTCGTAGGTCAAGATATGGTTGAGTAACGTAGTTTTTCCGGCTCCTAAATAGCCAGTTAAAACAGTGACGGGAATAGCGTTATTTACAGTAGTTGCAACCATGGATTTTTAGTATGTTAATTAGTTAATTACAGCAATTTTCGCCCCCCTAGGGCGTGTTTTCTTGCCTCGGAGATCCCCCTAAATCCCCCTTAAAAAAGGGGGACTTTGAGAATGGCTCCCCCCTTATTAAGGGGGGCTGGGGGGGATCTAAATCTTGCGGAAAACTTTGAAAACACGCCCTAGCCCCCCAAGCGAGCAATCCCTCGCTCGGGGGATTTAGGGGGCTTGACCAAAACCAAACGATCGCGCATTCATACTTCAATTTAGCAACGCCAGTTTTTGGATGTCTAGTTCCTGAATTTCTGCTATGGATTGATGAATCTTGTATTGTTGCGGAGGTGTTGTCATGATGGCAATGACGGTTTCTAAGGGAGGACAATCTGGTTCATGGCATTGTAACTGAGTGACAGAAATAGGTATTTCCGGATCTATAGCCAAGTGCTGATAAACCCAGTTTTTGATTTCCCTAATTTTAGCTAAATTAGTTTTAGACTTAGAGGTTTTAAATAAGTTCATTATTATTATAGCGGTTTTAATTAGGTGAGGTACATTTTTTAGGGTTTTAGGGAACAGGGAACAGGGAACAGGGAACAGATAAGAGGCAAAAGGCAAGAGGCAAGAGCGATGCAGCGCGGTCTTGGGGGTTTCCCCCACTCGCTATTGCATCAAGACGGCAAGAGGGAAAAAAATATGTGTACCTCATTAGGCTGGAAAGTGCTAGAACTAAATTTAGTTGATAATCTTAGTTTGATCGGGTGGTGCGTTACGGGACGGGCTGTCCTAACACTTGCTACCGATAAAATAAGCGATCGCCCGTCCCTAACGCACCCTACCAAATCCCCCACTGGAAATAGAATTTTGCCAAATTATTACTTCACCATTTTGCCCTCCGGCAGCTAAATAGTCTCCATTAGGGTTCCAAGCTAAACAAGAAAATTTTATTTTTCCGCTAACTATTTTGGTAAGCTTTTTAGCCCTTGACCATCGTTGAATACCACCATCATTACTAGCGGAAACTAGTAGGGATGAATTGGGGGCAAACGTGATGGATTGTATGGCTTGGTCATGTTGTAACACACGATTTTGCCAGTTTTTGATTTCGTTGTTAAACTGCCACACAATTACCGCATCTTGACAAGACGAAGCTAAAACTGGATCAGAAGTATTGGACCAAACAACTTTACTGACTTTGCCGGGAAATCCCTGGATTAACCAGTGGGAACGATTACCCCAGTCAAGTACAGAAATAGTGCGGTCTAGATTGCCTGAAGCAAGATAGTCACCATGGGATGACCAAGCACAGTCTAGACTAGATCCAGGGAGTTCAAGGGTTTCTGGTGGGTCTGACCAGTTTTCAATGTTCCAGACTTTAACACTACCATGGCCACTAGCAGCAAGGAATTTACCCTGGGGATGCCAAGCTATATTGAAAACTGATGAGTCTGCAAAGTTTAACTCTGCCATTAGTTGCCCTTGGTCAACATCCCAAACCTTAACCTGGCGATTTACGGCAAAGGCTAATAGATTTTTTTGGGGATGCCAACCTAGGGAGTCAATCCAAGCGTTGCCCTGATCCAGGGTTGTAATGGGCGTAAACTTGGGGGAATTGACCCCCAATTGCCAGATACTAACCTTGCCTTCCTGTCCAGCAGTGGCTAGATAATTGCCATCTTGGGAAAAGCCCACACAGTCTAGGGAATAGTCATGGCTGGCTGTCAAAATTTCCAAATTACCCTGTTGCCATAAAGCCAGTTCTCCTGCAGCAGTAACAATAGCTAGATAATTACCTTGCTTTGACCAAACTAAGGCTGTGATGTACTCAGAAAATTGCTGTTTATCTAACTGTTTGAGTTGATTAGTTTTTTTGGATTTAGTGGACACTGATTCCCTAGTATAGCACTACACATTAAGATTAGTAGCGTAGGGTGCGTTAGGGGCGGGCTCCCCTTGATTTTCCCTCTCTTGACATCGGTTGAGAGAGCCCGGCCCGTAACGCACCACCGGGTCAAACACCATGCATTGAAATGCACCTGGATAATTTACGTTTACCCCGACATAATCAATCATCCTAAGCTACCACTTTTTGTAGGGTAGGAATTTACCACACATGATGATTTGTACGCGATCGCCTTTCGGGTCTTCCACTTTCTCTACTTCTATGGAAAAATCAATAGCACTCATAATCCCATCCCCAAACTTCTCATGGACTACCGCTTTAATAGGCATACCATACACTTGCATAATTTCGTAAAAGCGGTAAATTAGGGGATCGGTGGGAATTTGAGGGTCTAGGGAACCCTTCAGAGGTGGCACAGTTAATTCTTCAGCTACGGATTCTGGTAAACCCAAAGCGGTGACTAGTTTGGTGGCTTCCTCCATATCTGCGCTAGCTTGACGATAGATCACAGAAGCGACCCAAGTTTCATCCCTACCTACAACTTTTTCCAAATCTTCAAAGGTGAGTCCTTTTTCTTTTTTTGCGGCTAACAACTGTTTAGTAATTTCTGCAATTGCCATAATAATTGATATCTCCTGATTTTTGATCGTTGGTATTTTACACTAATCGAAGAATTTTTAGTGAATTCTCGCTTCTTCTACCGCTCTAGTTTCCCGATATAGATGGTTTTCCATTTCCTGTTTCAGTTCCATATAGGCAGGATGATGCTCAACCGTAGTGCGATCGCGCGGACGGGGGAAAGGCACTTCAAGCACCTCATCAATGCGCGCCGCAGGGCCTTTGGTCATCATGACAATCCGGTCGGATAACAAGAGGGCTTCATCAATGCTATGGGTAATCATAATGGCAGTTTTACGCTGCTGCTCCCAAATGCGCTCGATTTCATCCTGCAAAAATCCCCTAGTCAGAGCATCTAACGCACCAAACGGTTCATCCATTAACAAAATTTGGGGATTAATAGCTAAAGCTCTCGCAATACCTACTCGTTGTCGCATACCCCCGGATAGTTCGTGAGGATGTTTGTTCTCTGCTCCGGTTAAACCCACTAGTTGGATATTTTCCTTAATAACCCGTTTTTGCTCCCTCGCAGAAATTTTAGGATAGACAGTTTCCACCGCAAACCTAATATTACCTTCCACAGTCATCCAAGGCATAAGGGCATAGTTTTGAAAGACCATACCCCGGTCAGGTCCTGGTTGAGTCACAAGTTGCCCATTGATAATCACTTCGCCACTGGTGGCGGAACTCAAACCCGCGATAATATTCAGCAAGGTGGACTTACCACAACCCGATGGGCCAATAATCGACACAAACGTGTTGTGCTCAATATCTAAATTGATATCTTCGATAGCGACAAAGTCCGCAGAAGATTGGCCAGTAATTTTATCAAACCAACCATGCTTACCGGGGAACGTTTTTGAAATATGACGTAATGAAATTTGAGCGTCACTGTCATTGTCACTAATGACCTTACGGCCCTTGGAAGAAAAAGAAGTACTCATCTGTCCGCCTCCCTGGAGACTCCCGCTATAATCTTTGATTTAGCGGTGTTTGAAGTTACCGTAAGGAGATTGGAGCCTTTGTGGTTGGTAGTCTGTGAGTTAAAGTTTAAGTCTGTTGTAATAAGGCTCCAATCTCCTAAGGTTTCGTCTATAGGAAAGGGAGGACAAAATTTAATTTGTATAGGCATAACCATCCTTCCTGTGAATAAATTTGCAATATTTGTGACTGATTCCTTGTACCAGCCCTGATTTAGTTGAGATGTTGAAATATCCTGATTTTCGAGTGGCTACTCGCCCAACGTAAGTACCGACCTTCTTTCCTTTAGTCACCACGGCTCGTACAATATCGCCTGTTTGGAAACCTCTGTGAATTTTAGTTCTTGAACAGTGACGGATGGGAAATCCATACTTGTTGGTTCGACAAAGCTGACGAGTTCCATGACCTTTGGCGGCAATCAGTAAAGGATGGGTTACTTCAACAATCAATGTTTCAACTTTTCCAACATTGGCCGCATCTAACCAATGAGTTTTTGGAAGGTTTTGACGACATCGATTGAACTTAGTTAATCCGCCGCTGCTTACTTCAACAGGCAACCCGGTTGACTTTAGGTTGTGGTACAACTTCCAACGAGTTACATTAACAGAAGCCGCATCAGCCAAGGGGCGTTTAGCTTGATTGAGTATGCGTTTCAAGATGCTAGGTTTCTTAGACAAGAAAAGCTCAATGTCTTGGCTGGATTTAGCCTGATTACATGGGTGACATGCTATAGCTAAATTAGAAACCCGATCGGAACCGCCTTTAGACTTTGGTTTGATATGCTCAATTTCTAACTGAGTACCTGTTGTCCCACAATAAGCACATTTACGATTCCATTTTTCAAGCAAATATTCCCGAAGTTCGTAACCGTAAAGTGTACCCTGCTGATACTCGACTCCAGATATCTCAGGATTTTGCAACTTCTGGGTGTCGAATCTTACCAACTCTTGAGATATGCCTATAACAGGACACAATCGAATCAGCTTCTTAACCCAAGTTAAAATGTTTTTAACTCTAGACATCAGGCTAGGAGCTAGCCAACCTTTTGGTCTAGTTCTATTAAGAAACCTGGGCTTGCGGTATCGAGTCTTACGATTCCGTCTACTACTCCTTAATTGCCTGCGAGAGGTTAAAGCCTCCCGTATTTTAAAGCCCCTATGGGTAAGTTCTGCTCCCCAAATTACTCGCTGTCCTTGGACAATAGCTAAACCGCTTGTTTTTGCGCCAGGGTCTATTTTGAGTTGATGCTCGTGAGTTACTGGTTCCTTTATTTCCTCCGTCAAAATTATAGTAAATGGGTAACGACGATAGACCTTTGCCTTCCCTGTCGAGAGTAAAATTCTAGCCCTCGCTGGTTTACATGGATCTAATGGTTGTCCCTTTTTGTTAAGTACAAATACACGCATAATTGTGTTTTCTCCTATTGCTAGGGTAAAGTTAGCTGAGTGCTTCGCACACGCTTCGCGAACGTCAAAGTTATTTCTCGGTACTTTCCTAATTACACTGGCTTAACTCAATTACACCTGTTTAATAATTAGGTTCTAGAGCTGGGGACTAGCTACGCATCCCCAGGTAGGAACTTAAACACTTAGAAATAACGTAGTTTTTTGAAAACTTAGACTGGTAAACTTTGAGCTGGAAAGCTCCCGCTATACTCGTGGGTGAGTTAGCGGTGAGTTGTTTACGAGGAGTTTTTACCGAAAGAAACCAGTTTTTCAAAATAGGCAAATATTTGATCAAGGACAATACCCACAATCCCAATAATAAAAATGGCCACCAGAATATTGGGTATGTAAAGGTTATTCCACTCATTCCAAATGAAGTAACCTAAACCCGTACCCAATAGCATTTCTGCTGCCACAATCACCAACCAAGAAATCCCCATACTAATTCTCAAACCAGAGATGATGTTAGGTAGGGCAGCGGGAATAATCACCTTAAAAATCGTGCGCCATTTAGAAGCGCCCAGAATTTTAGAAACATCAAGGTAATCTGGGTTAACATTGGCCACACCAAACGCTGTGTTAGTTAGGGTTGGCCAAATACTAGCAATGGTAATAATGAAAATCCCTGTCATCTCTGAGTTTCGGAATATATAAAGCCCCAAAGGTAACCAAGCCAGGGGAGAAACCGGTTTAAGAAGCTGGAAGTAGGGGTTAAAGGCTTTAAAGGCAATTTTGGAAATACCTACCAATATTCCCAAAGGCACAGCAATGATTGACGCTAACGTGTAGCCAATGGCTACTCTCCGCAGGCTAATTAACAAATTCCAACCAATACCCAAATCATTAGGTCCATTGTCATAAAATGGATGGGTTACCCAATACCATAATTCCTTAATAGTTAGGGAAGCAGTGGGCATACCCTTAGCAAAAATCTTCATCTTTGCCCCTAATTCCCAAAACAGTAAAAATATGCCTAGGGAAACGATAAATAGCAACAAAGCTCTGAAGTTTTCATTTTCAAAGATTGTGATTTGTTGTTTTTTGTTACTTACGTTTTTGGGTATTGATGTCATGTTGTATTTGCTTTTATCTGCAAAGAGCTTGGTGAGGTAGACTTCGTCAGCTATCAGCTATCAGCTATCAGCTATCAGCTATCAGCTATCAGCTATCAGCTATCAGCTATCAGCTATCAGCTATCAGCTATCAGCTATCAGCTATCAGCTATCAGCTATCAGCTATCAGCTATCAGCTTTTGAATAAAATAAGCTCACGGCACCTCAAGTAGCGTGCGCGTAGCGCATAGGCTGACGGCTGACGGCTGACGGCTGAATGCTTAATAGCTGACGGCTGACGGCTGACGGCTAAATGCTTACCTTTAAAAACCGTATTTTTTAATTTGTTCATCCACATACTCTTGGGGTTTAGCTGGATCAAAAGTGTCAAATTCCAAGGTTTCTGTACGGTAAATTTCTGTAGGTGGAGTTTGTCCCACTTCCTGAGCCAATTCCCTAGCTAAATCTGTCAGGAAAATTTCTTTACCCACTTCATCATACTTTTCCGAGGTGATAGCTGATTTGACTTTTCCATCTCCTTGCAAATCCCAACGCACTAACTGAGAAGAAATCCAATTGGCAAAGCTCTGCCAAGGATAGGGATCAAAATCAATTCTGTCTGGTACAGCTTTGGTGTTACCTTGACCATCGTCAAAGTTACCCGTTAGTACAGCTTCCACCACTTCCACCGGCTGGTTCAAAAAGGCTCTTTCGGAGATGGCTTTGGCAATTTCTGGACGATTGGCTGGGTTACGGGCATAACCGGCAGCTTCGATAATTGCTTTATTGAGGGAGCGGAAAGTGTTGGGGTTTTCCTCAATCCAAGCATCGCTTGCGGCAAAGGCACAACAGGGGTGTCCTGCCCATAACTCCTTGGTCAGTTTGTGGATAAATCCAGCCTCTTCATAGACAGCCCTTTGGTTAAAGGGATCGGGCATCAAGTAAGCATCAATGTCCCCTGCCACCAACTGAGCAATACTATCTGGTGGAGGAACAGGGCGAATTTTTACATCTTTATCGGGATCAACTCCGCCAGTGGCCAGGTAGTAACGCATTAAGAGGTTGTGCATGGAGTAAGGAAAAGGGACACCAATGGTGAAGCCTTTGAAATCGGCGGGACCATTAATTTTACCTTTGTATTTGTTAGCTACAGTAATGGCTTGACCGTTAATGTTCTCGATGCTGGCTAGTTTAACTCCAAAGGTGGCGGAACCTAAACCCAACGTCATGGCAATAGGCATGGGGGCTAGCATATGATACGCATCCAGTTCTCCTGCGATCGCGGAATCCCTAACCGCACCCCAGCTAGGCATTTTTACTACTTTGGCATTAAAACCATACTTGGAGTAGAACCCTAAAGGTTCAGACATAATAATAGGAGTGGCACATGTGATCGGGATAAATCCAATTTTTAGGTCTGTTTTTTCTAGACTGTCTACATTGGGTGGTGGTTCATTCTCCCCTGTCTTTAAATCCTGAGTTTGCTGTTTAGGGGTACAGTTGGCTAGGGTAACTAATGCAGCACCTACTGCTAAATTTTTCAAGAAGCGGCGGCGGCTGAAACTATTGTAATGCCTTACATCCCCGAAAAATTCTCCAGCTTTAGGACCAAAGGCAGCAGCAAAAGCATTTTCCATACCACCAGCTTGTTTAGCTAACTCTAGGACTAATTGCTCCCTCTTCGGGTCCCCTTTACCAGCTACTTTTAGTAGCAGTGCCTTTCTAATATCAGCAGCATTAACCGCATCTGCCATCTTAAACGTATCGGGTTTATAAATTCCCATTTTTGTGAGGTCTTCGATCATATCCACTGGATCGTTAGGCATATCTTCTGCCATAAATTTCCAGTGGTCAGCCGTCATGTGGAAGTCACCACAAATCATACACCATAGATCTAATTCACTCAGATTACCTCTTTGGGAATCGAGGTTATCCCATTTTCCCGTTGCCTTTGTAACTGATGAAATTACCATAACTACATATATATATATGTTGATGTAGTTAGGTTAGGGCTGATGCTTCCAAGTGTTTTGTAGCTAAAAGTACATAAGTCTAGATTTTTTTTGCCTCTATCGAAAATCCTGTGCTATTTTAGAACCTTCTTTTCCCGATTCCCGATTCCCGATTCCCGACTCCCGATTCCCGACTCCCGATTCCCGATTCCCGATTCCCGATTCCCGATTCCCGATTCCCGATTCCCGACACTCCCCAGATCGGAATCTGATATGATATCTCAATCCGTGAGCAGCAACCGGAATTTATGCAACTCGTTGATTGGCTGATTGTCCTGGTCTACTTAGTCTTGTCCCTCGGCTTAGGACTATACCTCTCTCGCAAGGCTTCCGGCAGTCTTGTGGATTTCTTTGTTTCGGGGCGATCGCTCCCCTGGTGGTTAGCAGGGACCAGTATGGCTGCCACTACGTTTTCCATAGATACCCCCCTCTACATTGCCGGAGTAGTGGGCAATCGAGGCATTGCGGGCAACTGGGAATGGTGGAGTTTTGGCATATCCCATCTGATCATGATTTACATCTTTGCCCGGATGTGGCGACGTTCAGAAATTGTGACTGATGCCGAACTCACGGAAATCCGTTATGGTGGCTCCATCGCTGCCCTATTACGGGGAACCAAAGCCTTTCTGTTTGCTGTACCAATCAACTGTATTGCCATTGGCTATGCCATGCTAGCCATGGTGAAAGTCGTAGGTGCTCTAGAAATTTGGCAAAGCCTTGGTATTGCGCCCGAAGCCAGTAGTGTAAAACTCTGGAGTGTATTAGGAGTAAGTATTCTAGTCTTAGTCTACGCTGGCTTTGCTGGACTGTGGGGCGTAGTAGCTACGGATTTCTTCCAATTCTTTTTTGCCCTACTCGGAGCAATGATAGTTGCTGTGGTTGCCATTAACCATGTCGGTGGTATTCATCAACTAATCCCAAAAGTCCAACAAGTAACCCAACAGGATGTACTAGCCTTTTTTCCCCTCACAGTTGGTTCCGGAGGCATTAGTTGGAGTGAAACCGCTGGCATCAGTGCTAGCACATTCTCTGCCTATGTGTTCCTGCAATGGTGGGCATGGCGTCGCAGTGATGGGGGTGGTGAATTTGTCCAGCGTTTGGCCGCATCCAAAAATGAAGCAGATGCCGAGAAAGCGGCTTGGCTATTCAATATCTTTCACTATGTAATCCGGACCTGGCCCTGGATATTAGTTGCCCTAGCCGCAATGGTAATCTATCCAGATTTGGCAGACCGGGAATTGGGGTATCCCAAACTGATGCTAGATTTTCTGCCAGGAGGGATGCTTGGGATAGTGGTAACTTCCCTAATTGCGGCATTTATGAGTACCGTCTCTACCTCCATTAACTGGGGAGCCTCCTATCTCACTAATGACCTCTATTTGCGCTTTGTTCATCCCCAAGCCTCAGAATCAGAACTGGTCTTAGTGGGGCGGATCGCATCAGTGTTGGTCACGGTTTTAGGAGCAATTGCCGCCTTCTTTGCCACAGACGTTGCCACCGTGTTCCGATTAGTAATTGCCATTGGTACGGGACCGGGATTAGTGTTAATGTTACGTTGGTTCTGGTGGCGGATTAATGCTGCTGCGGAACTAACCGCCATGGTTGCTGGTTTTGTTGTCGGGTTTGGTACCAGTGTCGTGCCAGTTATTCAGATTCCTGACTTTGGTTGGCGTCTGCTGGTAACTGCTGGAATTACTGGTGTTTTGTGGATAGTGGTGATGTTAATCACCCCACCAGAATCTGATACCACCTTAGATCAATTTTATCGACGGGTGCGTCCAGCCGGTCCTGGCTGGAAACGTCAGCAGCTTCGCACCGGTTTAGCCCCAATCCAGGATTTGGAACATGATTTAAAACGGGTGCTGGCATCGATATTGCTAATGTTTGGAGCAATGTTAGCCATTGGAGGATTTTTGTTGCTAAAGCCCTTGACCGGTTGGGTTTCTCTGGTAATAGCCGTTCTAGGATGGATGTGGCTGCGTCAGATTAAAGGGAATAGGGAGTAGGGAGTAGGGAGTAGGGAATAGGGAACAGCGGATCTGGGAATAGGGAATAGGGGAAGAGAGGGAAGTGTGCGAAGTGTGGGGAGTGTGGGGCGGGGGCGCGGGAAGTCTGGGGAGACGGAATTATCAATATTATGTTTCTTATGTTTACCTGATCAATTGGAAAGAAGGATTACAGTTTTTGACTTTACCAAAAATTCGTATAGACTTGATTAGGTATTGCCTTTTGCCTTTTGCCTTTTGCCTTTTGCCTATTCCCTGCTCCCTACTCCCTATTCCCTGTTCCCTTTTTCAAAAAACCATAGTTTGGCATCTCATATTAAAACTATGTTAAAAATTGTAAATCTCCAAAACCCTTTAGTAATCGTCCTGGTTATCCTAATTTTAGTAATCGGGGTGGTATTTTTTATCTACTCTCAAGTCCAGAAAAAATTTACCGAACCGAAACCATCTAACTACGAACTTTCTCGTAACGTTCAGATAAATCAACCTAGTTATTATCCTGTAAATCAGACCCTATCATCAAGTCTTTATCAACCCGTTAGTGAGTGGATAGGACGACTGATCCAGCCGCCAAAGAATGAACGAACAACTGATGATTCCGTACTGTTTGAAGTCTACCATGCTGCTGCTGAGTATCAGCATTTGGTAGGAGAGATTGTTACCTTAGGATGGAGTAAGGATGCTCCAGGGATCCAAGACTATGTGAAGCGAGTTACCACAGATATTAATTTTAATCAAGTCACTATAAATAGCATGACAGGCGGCGCTATCCATCCGTTTCGATTGAATCATCTAAATCGGGTAGGTCCCCTGGAATCGTTGGCTGGAGCCAGACCTGACGATAATGTGATTGTCATGGTAAACAATCCAGTTGTGACTGAGTCAGAGACAAGGACGTCTTTGAGTATTGTTGAAGACCCAGTGCAAATTACCGGTCGCTTCTATGGCTTGGTTACCATTATTAAACGGGAGGCTCTTGACAGCGATCGCTTTCAAGTATCGCACTTTAATAAAGATTCAAAACAATTTGATGGACCTCAAGAAATTATTCGTATTCCTCAAGTGGTGGCTGACCGGTATGGCATCCCTAGATCTACCAATTCCCAGATTGAAGACTCTCCTCTAAATAGCGCTGGTTGGTATATTTATGGTGCTCAGGATCCTGACCGCATTTTTGTTACCCAAGGGATTGAACCTAGGGCGTTGATGATGCTAGAGCCAGATCAAGTAATTTTGGGAGTTGAGGAAGGCGTAACTTACATTAAGGAAAAAAATTGGGAAAATACCGAACAGCAAAAAGGTACTGCCAAGACAGTTCTGCTGGATCCTTTAGCTGAACAACCAGACGCTGCGATATCCCCTTGGCAGGAGGGAGACCGGGGAATTGTGATCCATCTTTATGGGGGAATGGGTGGTAATAAAAAAGATGAACGTGCCCTTTTTAATATGGTAAGCGGTCACTTTGCCTATGGTATTGCTCATGTAGTGCGTGACCCATTAAGCGATGAATTACGCTTTGATATAGAGTACGATCAAGTTTATGCTAGTAACCCCGATGGCATTGTTTCAGGGTCAATCAAATGGCCGAACTATATGGGAAATTTGCAGCGGGGTTGGTTAGGCAATCGACCTGTTTCTGATGTGATTGTTAAATTAGATGCAGTCACCCAAGACTACGAGTTCGGTGATATTAAACTATCACCCTTGGACGAATTTAAGCATCAGTTACAAGTAATGATGGCTCGCTACCGCACGGGGGATGGTGACGGTGCAGCATTTGCTTCACCAGCAGAGTCCTGTGTGCAAGACTCCAATCAAGCGCTTTATTTAGCCATCCAACAGATAGAAGATGAAGTGAATGCCAATCCTGACATTCAAGAGTGGTTGAAAAGTCATCCAGATCATCCCCAAACTCAGCGATTTCAACAATTATCAGAGTTGGGACAAGCACTAGAAAAACAGCTGACTCCCCTAGGAATTGTTCGTAGTGACTGGAAGGAAAATGCTGAAACCTTGGTGGGAGTTGCCACCAGTGACAATCCCATTATCCCGATCCTCAGAGGACTTACTAGCTGGCGGACTGTATTACCGCGACGTGGTCATGACGAAATAGCTAGTCTTTTGTTAAACCATGGCGCTAAACTTTGGGTTATCCGCACTAATCAAGTGGGAGGATTTGATCCTGATATTATCCCCTATGCTCCGACTACGTTATTTTAGAATGAAGAATTTAGAATGAAGAATGAAGAATGAAGAATGAAGAATGAAGAATGAAGAATGAAGAATGAAGAATGAAGAATGAAGAATGAAGAATGCAGAATGCAGAATTTAGAATTTAGAATGAAGAATGTAGAATTTAGAATTTGGAATTATGCCTACATTCTCGATAATCAGTTATCCATATCTTAATTCTTAATTATCCACTCTAAATTCTTAATTATCCACTCTAAGTTCTTAATTATCCATTCTTAATTTTTAATTTTTAATTCTTAATTCTAAATTCTTAATTCTTAATTCTTAATTCTAAATTCTTAATTCGACCTTGACCTTGCTATAGTGGTCAAGCGTCTTAGCAAAGGTTGCAGGATATCTGGAACTGCTGTATCACCAATTTCCACAGTTTTTTTCCGTCCAGCGACTTCCACTGTCAGTTTGTAGCTAAACTGATCGGCACCCGGTATTGATGACATCAGCTGGGCTGGTAGCTCAAAGAAACTAGCAGTATTAATCATAGCTTCCACCTGATTAGCTTCTTCTGGCGATAGGGATTCAGTATCAACCTCAGTTGCCATATTCATCCCCATAAAACCGCCACTACGCTCAAAGTATATTTTCATAACACCCCCATAGTCTTTACTTCTTAGATCTTGCACCATAGTGACAGGACTTACGCACAGAATCCATGGGTAGGGTGGGCAAAACCTTGCCCACCCTACAGGTAGCTTGGTGCATCGCTAACAGCCACTGCCCACCCTACAAGCTGCTGCAAGATTTAAGTTACAACAGAATTACTTATCCTTAAGGAGAGGGGGTGAAGAAAGACCTGATAAAGTCTGGCGCACCTGCGGAGCATCCTGGGGGTTCAGGGGGTTGAGGTTTCGGAGCCTCTTCAATAATCTCAACACCTATCTCTTCCCAACCTTTACGGACAGCTTTTTGTTCGAGGCTGCCAACACCAAATCGGTCTCCTGCCACCTTGTATGTCTCTCTGGCAGCATCCTTAAATTCTGAGGTGGTACCCAGCTTATCCCTCAAGGTAAGATACCAGATCCAACCGGCCTTATCCCAAGCGTATCCACCAATTTCCAGAGCAGCAATGTAGAAGGCTCGGTTCGGGATACCAGAATTGATATGAACCCCACCATTATCTTGAGACCCGGTATAGATGTCTCTCATATGACCTGGTTGAGGGTCTTTACCTAGTCTGGGGTCGTTATAAGCACTCCCTGGTTCTTTCATGGAGCGAATGCCTATAGCATTGACATTCTCACTAAACAGACCAGCTCCAATCACCCAATCCGATTCACTAGCAGTTTGGTTCAGTGTCCGTTGCTTAACTAGGATCCCGAACACATCAGCGAAGTGTTCGTTGAGAGCACCTGGTTGATCCCGATAGACCAGTCCCGCTTCATATTGGACCACCCCATGGGTCAGCTCATGACCAATAATATCGATGGCGATAGTAAAGCGATTGAAGAGTCTCTCCTCTTCTGGCAAATCTTCATCCCCATCCCCATAGGTCATCTGTCGGCCATTCCAGAAGGCGTTGTCAAAACCGCTCCCATAATGAACCGTTGAGGTCAAAACCATCCCGCGATCATCAATCGAGTTCCGCTCGTAAATGTCACGATACAAATCAAAGGTGGCTCCAGAACCATCGTAGGCTTCATCCACTGCTGTGTCACCTGTGGCAGGGTCTCCTTCCCCCCGGACTTCACGGCCAGGTAAACGAGTTTGGTAGTCTGCATGACAGATCACCCGTTGTTTGGCTGCTCCTGGTTCTCGGGCACTGGGTCGTGTCGAGAAGTCAGCTAATTCCTGGCGCACCCCACGGAACTGACCAGATTCCACTAGGGCGCTCAATGCCCGTTCTCGCTGTATAGGGCTTCCCTGTTCTGAAAGTTCCCGCAGCATATACGCCGGAAGTATACAGTGCAGAGGGTTGCGGTGGTGATGGTGGTGATGGTGGTGATGGTGGTGATGGTGGTGATGGTGGTGATGGTGGTGATGGTCGTGATGGTTTATCTTGGTAGGCATACTAGTATTTAAGTATTTTTGCTATTACTATGATCGCCCTTGCTAGCTCAGGTTTTATTGCCAAGTTTTTTTGCCCGAAGCAACATCTTGGAAGCCTTGCCAGCCACTTTTAATGATAGCGAAGGAAACTCAAAACAGTTTCTGATTTATAGCATTGCTTATGGGTAGGATGATAGAGTCTGTTTTATCTTGCCTTACTTCCGGTCTCTTCACCCTCTTTCACAGTTTCATCAATCATCCCCCCAAATCAGCAACCCCTTTATCTGTGGTGTCTCGATTGAAAAAATCGAGACCCAAATGATAATTATAGGTTAGATTTACGAGGGTTTAACTCTTCGATACAACAATCGTTACAATATAGTCTGATTGTATTATTTTTTCCTGATTAGTCATTGGCAATGGTTCAACATTTTTTAATGTCATGGAATAGCCATCAAAATTTTTAACGGCTAAATTTTCTTGGGCTGCTCTGAGGGTTAACTCAACCTCCTCTGGTTCTGAGTTTTCCTTGATAACCTCGAAGGCAATGGTGACTTGTCCTGGTTGCACACAAACTACATCAGCTGGGCATCTGGAATCTTCTACTATATCCAGCACCTTGACTTGCATCGTTTTCGATTCCATTAACGCCATCTGATCGATCTGGAGTTGAATCTCTTGATTTAAATCGGCCTTAACCAAATTTTCGGTTGGTTGAATCTCTTGATTTAAATCCGCCTTACTCACATTTTCTGTTGGTTTAGTACAACCGACGAGCATCGGTTGAATCAGACTACAAATGATAATCAGTTTTATGAACCCTGAGACTAAAGCTAATCCTTTCGATTTCGTCATGATTGACCACCCCAAGTCTGTGTAACTATAAGCCGTCAGCCGTCAGCCGTCAGTGGTCAGTAGTCAGTGGTCAGGGGTCAGCGGTCACCCGTTCGCTGATAGCTGATAGCTGGTAGCTGAACGCGCACGCGTGCGCGTAGCGCATTAGCTTAAGTGTAACTTAGCAATCAAAGTACTAACGGGCTAAAAACCCGATCGTTCTTCAATTATCGAGATAGTTACTCCTTGTCTTCCTGCTATTTTTTGGAATTGAAATAATTCCAAGCAACACTCTACCCTTTAGCTAAGACGTGAATGCTGAGGTCGGATTTGACTACAATATCTTGCGATTTATTAATTAACGTAAATTTCTCAATCCAGGAACTTGCAACAATGAATTTAAATCAATTAACTGGTAAGTAAGGGTAATTGCTATTCGACGATCAATACTTTTACCCATAAGCCGGTCTTGCATAGGTTGGTCACCTTTTTCCACAGCTATAGGACTTATCAAGACCAAGCTTAGATATTGTTTCAGTTTATGGAACATCATGACTAAAAGTTTGTTAAAAATTTATCCCCTTGGCCATCTCAGTCTTGGTTTGGTGGAATGGGTATTACTGGCATGGGCAATTCGCCTGTGGCGTCGCTCAACTAGTCTGGCCATGATTGTCCTGCCCATTGTGCTAGCAAGCATTAGCTATGACAATCTAGTTTTGGCCATGGGGAGCCTGATTGGTAAAGGAGATCTCCTGAAATCACTGAGTATGGTGCGCTTCCTCTTACACTTCCTAGTGGTGCCCCTATTTATTGTAATTGCTGTTGAGCTAGCTCACCGGGCTGGAGCAGTTTGGGCTAATACAATTGTACGAGTGTTATCCTGGGTGCTTGCCCTAGGACTGGGTGGGTATGAAGTGGCGACCCACTTTGTTGGCCTAGAATTGGTTCCAGTCACCTTTGCTGGCACCTTGCGCTACACAGTGGCCGAAGTGAGTGGTCCACCAATTGTAACAATTTTGGTCAATTTGTTCGTGCTGCTGATTGGTATCGGCATCTGGGTAAGGCTGAAATGGCCATGGCTATTTGTAGGAACCTTGGTTGCCCTAATTGGCAACGCTGTACCAATCTCTCGAGTTGGTACCATCGTCGGTAGCGCCTCTGAATTCGTCATGGCTCTGAGTTTGCTGTTAACTGAGCGCAGGACACAGTTTGTCCGTGCCCAACTCGGCTCAGGTGAAAAGACAACAGTCGATACCAGCCTGTCGGTGACATAAATTGCTATACATCCCCGATGTTGGGTTTAAGGTTTAAGGTTTAAGGTTTAAGGTTGCGTTGAAGGTTGAAGGTTGGGTTGAAGGTTGAAGGTTGGGTTGAAGGTTGAAGGTTGGGTTGAAGGTTGAAGGTTGGGTTGAAGGTTGAAGGTTGGGTTGAAGGTTGAAGGTTGGGTTGAAGGTTGAAGGTTGAAGGTTGAAGGTTGGGTTGAGGGTTGAAGGTTGAAGGTTGAAGGTTGGGTTGAAGGTTGAAGGTTGGGTTGAGGGTTGAAGGTTGAAGGTTGAAGGTTGAAGGTTGGGTTGAGGGTTTAATAACCTCAAAGCTGAAAGCTGTAACCTGTAACCTCTAACCTGTAACCTCTAACCTGTAACCTCTAACCTCTAACCTTCAACCTTCAACCTGTAACCTCTAACCTTCAACCTGTAACCTTCAACCTGTAACCTTCAACCTAGATAGTATTACCGACAAGCGATCGCATTATAAAATCCCTTTCGATTAGTTATTCTCAAAGAGGTTACTGCCATGAATGCCGAATTTAAATTTAGACCAATTCCCTTTGCTTGGGTTGCTATCCATCCCAAGCCGATAGGTGTTGTTCAATTGATTGGTGGTGCATTTTTCGGAAGTTTTCCGACAATTTTTTACCGATATATCGCCAAGCGATTATTTGAATCAGGTTATACCGTTATTGCCAGACCGTTTAGATTTACCTTCCGCCATTGGCCTGTAGCAATTGGTTTGGTCAAAGAACAAAAAACCCTATTCAATGGAATTTTGGAAGAAGCCAAAAAATTGGGATATGAGTACAGTATCTATGAAGAAGACCCCTGTGCAAAATCGAGTAATTATTTTTGGTTAGGTCACAGCCTAGGAACAAAATATATCGCACTTTTAGAGCTTTTAAGTGATTTGGAGTTCAAAAAAAATCAGGGAATTCTGGAAAAATGTGTTGGTAAAGATCAAGAGAAGCAGATTGAAGATAGCCTCAGAAATGCTGATATAAAAGATATTTCTTTGATCAATCAACCGTCTATATTAATGGCTCCTGTTATTAGTGGTACCCGTAGTGCGGTTCCTGTGCCATTCATAGCTGATTTAGTAGACAGACTTGGTTTCGGGGTGTTACCCACACCCAAACAAACCTATTGCTTGATTAAAAATAGCCGTTTATTTCAGCTTACTGCTTTGATTAGCTTTAGTAAGGATAAGATTGCTCAAGAAGCTGGCACAGTGCGTTGGCTACAGGATATAGCCAAGAAACTCTTCATTGATGAGAAACTTCCCGGTAAGCATTTGACTCCCCTCGGTTGGCTCCGGGGAAATGATCAACTTGCGGATACGGTTATTCAAGTTATCACAAAACTAGCCGAGCGAGTCTAAGGGAGCAGGGAACAGCGGATCTGGGAATAGGGAACAGGGAACAGAGTATGGGAAGTATGGGAAGTGTGGGGAGATGGGGAGATGGGGAAATGAGGAGATGAGGAAGGGGTCAACCTACAACCTATAACCTCCAACCTATAACCTAAAACCTAAAACCTACAACCTATAACCTACAACCTACAACCTACAACCTACAACCTCCAACCAAATAACCTCCAACCACTAAAAGCTGTGCCATTGTAGTAAGATGGAGAAAGTAAAGAATTGTTAAAATAAACGAACCATTAAATTCATGGCTATTTTTCGTCAGTACATTGCTCCCCTACTGGCACTACTAGGCTTCTTAATTGCCCTGTTGGCAGTCAGTTCTCGGATCTTTTTACCGAACGATATGCTAGCCCCTGCACCGATTGAAGACGTTGACGCTGCCAGCATTCAAGCACCAGTATTCGCTCAGCTGGTTGTTAACCAGAATTTGGCGAAAATTGGTGAGTAAGCCATTGTTAGCAGGCTACCAGCTACGCCTGGGCACGGGACGAGAACGGGCAATTTTGGTGAAGTTCATGGAGTTAACTTACCAAGAGCTTTTTCCGGAACAAAATGATTTTTCTCACCTGGCGAAGACTGTTAAACAGTACTTTTCCAGAGAAACCCCCCTGTGGTGGGTTACAGTAGCAGATGGGAAGGTTTCTAGGAAAGGCTCTATTATAACTCATCCCTTGCCGGTGGGTTGTCTGTGGATGGGCAATGGGGTTGATCAGGTAAATGGCGATCGCTATGGCTATATCTTTTTACTTTATGTCATGCCAGCACACCGCCGTCAAGGCATTGGTTCAGCACTGATGCAGCACGCTGAAGCTTGGGCAAGGGCAAGAGGCGATCGCCAACTTGGATTACAGGTGTTTCAATCGAATCAAGTCGCTTTGAACCTTTACCAGCGACTGGGTTTCCGCACCCAATCTCTGTGGATGGTTAAACCATTGCACAGAAAATACTAATTATGAAACTGGTAGAATCAGGCAAGATAAGGTAGGTTATCAGGCATGTATGAAGATGATGATCTGAGTTTATTGGATAATACGGCTTTACTAGAAAGCCCTTTGGATGACATAGAGCCGATTGAAGATGAGTTAGAAGCTTCCAAACCTGATCCAGAGGAAATGCTGGCTCTGTTAACGGCACCGGAAAGTCAGCAACGGATGCTAGCAGCTCGTGCTTTTTGTGAGTTGCAAGATGAGCGAGCAATTCCCCATCTGATTAACCTGTTAAATGATGTTTGTCCCTTGGTGCGGGTAAGTGCTGCCTATGGTCTAGGGCGCAATCCCAGTCCCACAGCAGTAAAGCCTTTGATTGACCAGCTAACCGTTGATTGGAACGGTTATGTCCGTAAAGGGGTGGTCTGGGCATTGGGGAACTGTCGCGATCGCCGTGCTTTAGCGTCTCTAATTGATGCCCTACAAACCGATATTCCTGCAGTGCGTTTGTGGGCAGCTAGTGCTCTAGCGCAAATGGCAGAGTTAGATTATGAAGAAGTAATCGCATCAATTCCGCCTTTGATTACTGCTTTAAGGAAAGACCCAGTAGCAGCAGTGCGCAGTAATTGTGCTTGGTCTATTGGGCAACTGTGTCGGGAATTGCCCTCCAATGCGGTTTACGCTGGTGCTATTGATGCTTTAATTGAAGCAATTGCTGATGATGAAGACCTAGGGGTAAAAGAAGACGCCAAAGCTGCCCTCTTGAAAGTGGGAGACCCCCGTGGACTTCAGATGATTGAAATGATTGAGATGGAAGGGTTTTTGTAAGTTGGCATGTTATAGCCCCTGGGTCGAAAGCCCACACTATTCTCCCTCCCTGTTCAAGCCTTATGCTTTTAAGCCCTCTTGCGCTACACTAGCCACCTGCTCAACACTGTCATTGGCTAATGTTTCTAGGACTGCCCTAGCTTCTTCTCCTCCCAGATTCACCAGTGCTTGTACTAACCGGTAACGAATTTGCCAGTCGGGATTAGTGGCAAAGGGAATCAACAGAGGCACAGCCCGGGGGTCTCCCAATTCTCCTAAGGAACTAATGGCGGCGGTTTGGATTAAACTGGTATCGGATTTGAGAGCGTCTTCTAAAAGTTGAAATGAACGGGGTTCACCTAGTTCCCCTAAGGCAGCAATAATACTAAATTTAATGATCCACTCAGTGGTTTGGTTATAGGTTTGCTCTAAATCATCATAGGCTTCGGTGAGCTTCAAGGCACTCAAGGAATCTGCTGCTGCTGCCTGAACATCAGGTTCTGGATCATTCAAAAGGCGATCGCGTAATAGGGTCAACGATACGGTTAAATCCTGATCACCCAAGGTATCGAGCTGGCTCACTGCCCCATATCGAATCCGAACATTGTTATCTTTTACCAAGGGTTGAATTAGCTCAAACGCCACCGATGGTTCCAGCTGGCGTAGTTGGTTTAATCCTCTAATGCGGTGGCCAAAATCCGATGAATTCAGCAGCTCTTCGACAGATTCACGAGTAACGCTCATGGGTAAATTGCTCAATATCTAGCCAAAACTCAACTTACCATGTTAGTTGTTCACCGTGAACACTGTTTGAGATAGACAGTTCCCTTAATTCGCTAACTCAGCTGCCATGGCGCGGACAATATCCCCAGAGGTCAGAATTCCAATCACTTGCTCTGCCTCATCTGTTACTGGTAAATGGTGGATTGATTTTTCCTGCATCAACTTAGCTGCTTTCCGTAAGGGTTGATCGGGTTTGATGCTCATGGGATGACCAGTCATTACTTCTCCAGCGGTTTGTCCGAGAGCCTTATGGAGTTCTTGGTCATAACGGGCAGGATTTTCTAAGTAAATCACGCTGTCGAGAAACATGATATAGACTGGCGGTTCTACTCCTGTCTCCTGCCACAGCAAGTCAGCTTCTGAAATCACTCCTACCAATTTGCCTGCTTCGTTAACCACTGGCAAGCCACTGATGCTTTGTTCAGCAATAATTTTGATGACTTCCTTGATCGGTGTTTGGGGCTGCACCACGATCGGCTCGCGGGTCATGACTTCAGCAACGGTTTTGGCCATGGGTGTTTAAGGGTTTTGAATGGTTTAGCAGGTGATAACTCTATTCTCCCACTGCCCTAGTCTAGAAGGTGACAGAAGTCTGAAAACTTTATGGTTGATTAAGCTTTGACCGTAAGCTTTCACCGGAGCAAAGGGAGCGTGAGGAGTCTTGAGGTTAGATCCCATCCACCCGATAGACAAACCCTTCTCAACCAGAAAAACGATCGAGCCAAAGCTCCAAATCGGCGATACTAGAAAATGCGATCGCATCTATACTGAGACATTCAAGTTGTTCCACAGATAGTGCTTGAATTTGCTCCTGTCGTTGAGGTGTAAGCTTCGAGAGTCCTTCCCACCTCAGAGCATAGTCTTTGGTTTTCCAGGCGAGTTGTGCCAGCAAGATAGACACCGCTGCTTCTCGTCGGGCTTCGAGTTTGGCTTCGTTGATAATTTCTTTGAGGTGAGCGCCCTCTGAAGACTCAGGAAGCTCTTTGGCCACTACTGTTGCGTTTTCGATTATTGTATTGCCGAGTCGAATATCGTGATAGGCTTCGTCTTCGTTTTCCGCTTCAAATTCAGTTTCGTAATGAACGATCATCCAATACCGTTTCAGTTCTGTCATCGCAAATGCCTGCCATTGTCTCGATATTGATTCTGACTTTCTGGTAGCTTAAACGACTTGCCAACTTGATGAGGTTACAACAATAATACAAAAAAAATACATAGTCAAACAGAAATTAAGTGACTCTGGATTAAGAAGGCAAATAATCTGGAAAAAACGCCTGTTTCATCCGTTCACAATATTGATCAATAGTTTTATATTGAGATACCCGATCAATAATCAAACTCTTGAAAGGAGGTAAAATGATGTTTGCAATATAACCATAAGCCGTTGCATCTAAATTGGTCGGTTTATGCCCCATAAAAAAGGGTTTATCTGCTAAATAATCAGACAGGGCTTGAAAATCAGCATTAATAATTTCAGAAATTTCTTTCTCGGAGTGACGACCAATGCCCTGTTGATCAATCTGATTAGAAATGGAACTTCGCACCTGTTGTAAAAACTGTTCCGATTCTGGTGTCGAGCTCCCAGCAAAGTAAATATTATTTAATGTTTGTTTGAAGACTTGCCAGTTTTCTTCAATGTTAATACGAATATAAACCTCTCCCCAATACGTATTTTCTTTCAGCATTCGCCGAAAAGCTAAAGATATTGCTTTTTCGGTTGAGGTCAAATCCCGGTCAGGATCTATGCCCTCTTTTTCCTTAAGCATTTCGATAATTAGGGTGGAGTCGCCGATCAGTTTTCCTTCATAGTCTATAAACGGAACTTTGCCTTTGGGAGCTTTAGTAAAGTCCTTAGGAATCTCGATATCGTAAGCAATATTAGCTATACGCAACCAAGTTTCTAATTTCAGACAGGGTGGACTAAGGCTCGGTAATCCCCATAAAGGTGGTGACTTATATAAAGTAATCATTACAGTCAATAGGATTCGATATTACGCTTACAGCGGTTTGGACTTCAGTTAGGTACAAAATTCTCGGTTTTTAGGGACTTCGGAGCAGGGACTTCGGAGCAGGAAGCAGGGAGCAGGGACTTCGGAGCAGGGAGCAGGGACTTCGGAGCAGGGAGCAGGGAAGAGATAAGAGGTAATAGGAGAAACAATGTGTACCTGATAGTTATGCAAACCGCCGTAACCAATAACTATTATAATAGCAAAACGAGAATAAATTATGAAATAACTCTAGTCATTACCAAATCACAAACTCGAAGCTAGTATACAGTAAAATTTTGAGTTTTTTGCAATTATTTTATTTATATTACTCGGCTTTAGCAATTTTTATATTTTTAATAAAACCTCATAAACTTTTTTTATAAAATCAAATCAAATAAAGCACTTTTTAACCTAATGAGATATACATAATTTTTCGGTTTCCTCTTCTCTACTCCCTACTCCCTACTCCCTACTCCCTACTCCCTGCTCCCTTTCCCATTTAATCTTTTATTTTTCAACTAACTCACGAACTAGAGAGGCTAAACGCTTTCCACTATCCCTAATCGCAAGACTAGCTGCTTTTTGTTTCATCTGTTCTAACCTAGTTGGTGACTTGAGTAAAGCCAGCACTTCCTGTTCTAAAATTTCGTGAGTCAACTGGTCTTGACGAAATACTAAAGCAGCACCAGAATCCTTAAAGCTAGCTGCATTGAAAGCTTGATGGTCTTCTGCTGCATAAGGGTAGGGAATCAGAATGGCTGGTGTTTCACTTATAGCTAGCTCCGTTAAGGTTCCGGCACCAGCACGGCTAATGGCTAAGTTTGCCCGTTGCAGTAATGGTGCCATCTGGTCATAAAAGGGCATAGACAGGTACTGAGGATGGCTCAGGGTGTTAGCCTCTGGGTCTTTTTCTCCGGTTAAATGAACAATCCAAGCACCAGCGTCAAACCAGAGGGGAGCACATTGGCGCACTAGTTTATTCACTGCCACTGCTCCTTGGGAACCCCCAACCACCACAATCAAGGGTACCTCTGGTGGAATCGGGAGTTCCAGTGCCTGACTCTGTTGAAAACTATCCCGCACTGGTGTACCAACGGTTACAGTTTTAATCCGGGGTAAGTACTTGGAGGCGGCTTCAAACCCTAGGGCTACAGTATTGCAAAAGGGACTCAGCCAGCGGGTTACTTTTCCGGGAATAGCGTTAGATTCATGTATAATGGTAGGTAGACCCTGCAACCGTGCTGCCATAATTGCGGGTCCAGCGATGTAACCCCCAGTGGTGAAGACACCATCAAATTTCCCCTCTCTCAGCAGTCGCCGCACTTGCCAAATTGAACTGACCAGGCGGGTAACGATGCGTAGAGTACCTAGACCGAAGCGTTGTTGAAAGCCTTCTACGGCAATGGTGTGCAGGGGATACTCTGGTGGTAGCAAATCATTTTCAATGCGGTCAGGAACACCTAGCCACTCGATAGTGTAATTGGGTAAGTGTTGGGCTACTGCGAGGGCGGGAAATATATGTCCCCCCGTACCACTGGCGGCAATCAGCAATCGAATGGGTGACTTAGACACGGCTATTGGTCTCCTTTATCAATTGGGTGAGGGACTTTTGAGTTGGGTTTTAGGGAGTAGGGAGTAGGGAGTAGGGAGTAGGGAGTAAGGAGTAGGGAGTAGGGAGTAGGGAACAAATCCTTTCTACCTCATTACATCAATCGGGAATCGGGAATCGGGAATCGGGAATCGGGAACAAATCCTTCCTAAAACCCTAGCAGATGAAAATGTTGAGATCACGACTGTCTGGACTAGACATAGGTTATCAAACTAGATTTGGTATCATTGGTGAAACGTTGATGGTTGATTGGTTAGTGGCCTTACTCCAAGGGATTACCGTTTCTCCAATCACCAATTATCAATTACTAATTACTAGTTACTAGTTACCAGAATTACCAGTTACCAGTTACCAGTTACCAGTTACCAGTTACCAGTTACCAGTTACCAGTTACCAGTTACCAGTTAACGATTACCAATGACCAATCCAGCAACCTTACTGCAACGACTATCCCAGTCTTTTACTACTAAAGTCAAGTCTATTTCTTTGGACTGGTCAGTATTTGTACTATTAACGGCAGGTTTGACCCTCGGAGTTCCTCTGAAAGCTGAAGCAGATAGTCCGGAAACCGCACCGCCTCAGCTTAAAGATACCCTTAGCCAAATTGATCGCTTCGCTAATGGCAAGGATGTTGAAGGATTGCTGGCATTCTATGGCGCTAATTTCACTAACTCCGATGGCTTAAATCGAGAGTTGATGGGACAAGCGTTGACTCAATTGTGGCAGCGCTACCCTGTGTTGAATTACCGCACGGAACTGACGGATTGGCAGCAAGAGGGTAACGCAATTGTGGCAGAAACAGTGACTTATATTACTAGTGACCAGCCACAGGATGCTACGAAGACAAAATTTGAATCGACTTTGCGATCGCGTCAGCGCTTTGAAAACCAAAAAATTGTCTCTTCAACCATTTTGGCAGAGCGTTCCCAAATCACATCAGGAGCCAATCCTCCCAAGGTAACGGTGAAGTTACCAGAACAAGTGCGTATTGGTCAGCGATTTAATTTTGATGCTATTGTCCAGGAACCCCTCGGAGATGATTTGCTGCTGGGAGTAGCTATAGAAGAATCCGTCAGCTCAAAGCGCTATACTAATCCCACTGAGATTGAGCTGGAATCTTTGGCTGCCGGGGGAATTTTTAAGGTTGGCCGAGCCCCACTCTTACCAGAAGACCGCTGGATTTCAGCTATATTAATTCGGGGGGATGGGATGATTATGATTACTCGACGGTTACATGTGGTTGAGTGATTAGGTTTGAAGGGAGTAGGGAGTAGGGAGTAGGGAGTAGGGAGTAGGGAATCGGGAGATGGGGAGATGTGGAGATGGGGAGGTGGGGAGATGGGGAGATGGGTAAAATTAGCCCTATCTATCTTTTACGAGAATGAAACAGCCCTGCTCCCAACTCGCTATTGCATCAACAGAGAATCAAATCTTATTACTATTCCCGATTCCCGATTGCCGATTCCCGATTGCCGATTCCCGATTCCCTACCTTTACAGATAAATTTTAAACTTGGTGCAAGGATTTCTAAACTTAAACAAACCAACAGGTTGGACATCCCACGATTGCGTTGCTAAAGTGCGGCGTCTGCTACGGCTGAAGCGAGTAGGCCATGGAGGGACCCTTGACCCAGCTGCTACGGGGGTTTTACCGATAGCTCTGGGTAAGGCAACCCGACTGTTGCAGTATATGCAGCAGGATAAAGCTTACAAGGCTACGGTGAGACTGGGAGTGAGGACAACTACTGATGATTTGGAAGGAGAAGTGATCGCTACTCAGTCTGCAGCTGGGTTGACTCTGGAGTTGGTCAAGGGCTTCTTGAAACAGTTTGAGGGCACCATTCAGCAAGTGCCACCAATGTATAGCGCTATTCAGATCAAGGGTAAACGCCTGTATGATTTAGCCAGAGCTGGTGAAGTGGTAGAGGTACCAGAACGAACTGTAGAGGTTGAGACGATCGAGGTTTTGGATTGGCGTGGCGGGGAATTTCCGGAAATTGATTTAGCGATCGCATGTGGCCCTGGCACCTATATTCGCTCCATAGCCCGGGATTTAGGAGATGCCCTCGAAACCGGTGGTGTGCTGGCCGCTCTGACTCGTACTCGCAGCAGTGGCTTTGATTTAGTCGATAGTCTGACATTAGAAGAATTGACCCAACAGCTGGAAAAAAGCCTATTCCAGCCAGTTTCCCCTAGTGTGGCTTTGGGGCACTTAGCCTCTGTAACCTTGTCCGCTGATCAAGCCCGTCGCTGGTGTTTAGGACAGCGTATCTCTTGGGATGATACTCTAGTTAAAGTCTCTACCCTTGAAACCTCCACAAGTCCTGTACAAGTGTACCACGAAGATGGCAGTTTTTTGGGTATTGGTAAAGTTATTTCCTCAACCTCTGGGGTATTGCTTGCTCCTCAAATGGTTTTTGTTTGATGCAATAGCAAAGGGAATAGGGAACAGGGAACAGCGGATCTGGGAGCAGGGAGCAGGGAGCAGGGAGCATCTCATTAAAGCTGTTTGACCCAATGGGTGGAATGGGCATCTTGGTGGAATGGGCATCTTGCCCGTTACAATTTTCGCACCCTACGCCTTCCCAGACTTTCCCGACTCCCGATTCCCGATTCCCGATTCCCGATTCCCTACTCCCTACTCCCTACTCCCTACTCCCTTCAAATAAAAATGGCAAAAAGTAAATCGGGCACTGTTCAAGACCTAGTCACGGTTCAGGAAGCTGCTGAAATCTTGGGTGTCTCCTCCGATACCATACGCCGGTGGGAAAAGAAAAAGCTGCTGAGGGCAAAGCGGTCTGAACAAAACTACCGTTTTTTTGACATAGAAGAGTTAAAACGAATTCAAAGGAAGTATCTAGGGCTAGCTACTGGGGTTGAATTTCGTGTTCTCAAGAGCAAACCCACTAGCTTCAGAGTTATTGAGTTATTTGCTGGGTGTGGGGGCATGGCACTGGGTTTTGAGAATGCTGGCTTAACCACCAAGCTGTTGGTGGAGATTGATAAAGACTGCGTAAACACTCTGAAGCTGAATAGACCTTCCTGGAAAATCATACCTGAGGATATAGCCAATGTTGATTTTACTAGACTTCTTTCAGAAGAGGGAACAGCGGATCTCGGAACAGGGAACAGTGGACAAGAATTGACGGAAACAGTATCAGAAAACGGCGTTGCTGATTCTGGGTATGATTCCGCCCCCCTAGCCCCCCAATTCTGGGGGGGACAAAACTTTCAAAGTCCCCCAAAGTTGGGGGATTTAGGGGGCTTGACCAAAACCAGACGATCGCCCATTCATACTTCAATTCAGCAACGTCCAGAAAACTACTACTTTGGGAAATACAAAGACAAATACAAAGACAACGTAGAGATTGTGGCTGGTGGAGTGCCCTGCCAAGCTTTCAGCTATGCCGGTCTGGGTAAAGGTTTTGACGATACTAGAGGGACGCTCTTTTTTGAGTTTGCACGGTGTGTAAAGGAAGTACAGCCGAAAATAGCACTGCTTGAAAACGTTAGAGGTCTGATTAACCATGACCAAGGCAGAACCTTATCCACCATGCTGCGAACCTTAGAGGATTTAGGCTACAACCCTACCTATAAGTTGCTCAGAGCGCAGTTTCTAGATGTCGCCCAAAAGCGCGAAAGGGTAATTATCATTGCCCTTAGAAAAGACTTAGACCTAAAAGCAATATTTCCTAAGGAAAAGGACTACACTATTTCTCTGAGGGAGGTGCTCAAAGATTGCCCTGAATCTATAGGAGCAAAATACCCTCGCCGCAAGAGAGAAATTATGGAGTATATCAAACCAGGAGGTTATTGGCGAGACTTACCCCTAGCGCTTCAGAAGGAGTATATGAAAAAGAGTTTCTATCTCGGTGGCGGCAAAACCGGTATGGCTAGGCGGCTTTCTTGGGAAGAACCTTCCCTTACTCTCACCTGTAACCCAGCTCAAAAACAGACCGAGCGGTGTCATCCTGAAGAAACACGACCGTTGACAGTCAGGGAATATGCACGTATTCAGAGCTTCCCTGATGATTGGGAATTTACCGGTTCTCTATCATCAAAGTACAGACAAATCGGCAATGCCGTCCCTGTTAATTTGGCTTACCACATTGGACGATGTCTGATTGCGATGTTGCAAGGGGAATTCGACCCAGAAACGATGCAGACGTGTTGAACTTCCGTTGGGTGCATCTCTTTTGTAAATGTTCGTAGGGTGCGTGATAAGACGGGAAAGCCCTGATATTCTTCGTAGCCAGTGTTAGGACAATCCGTCCCGTAACGCACCACCCAAACGGCAAAAATGAGATGCTAACCCCAATTTTTTGATAATATAGCAATCCTAAATGAATTGTGATAATTTTGTTCCCTGTTCCCAGATCCGCTGTTCCCTGTTCCCAGATCCGCTGTTCCCAGATCCGCTGTTCCCTTTGGTATAGTCAGCCAAATATGATATTAATAATACAGACACACTAATACACTATAGTGTTTGTATTTGAGATGTAAACCTAGGAGGTCTTTTTTTATTGTCCAATAAAACTCCGGATCTCTTTTCCCTCTTGCCTATTGCTAGCATGCCTATTGCCTGCATTTTTCAGCAATTGTGTTGATAACCCAGATACAAACGCTGTATGACTGTACAAAGCCAAAAACTATCACCGTTGAGACTAATACTAATAGTATTGATATCGTTAGTATTAGTCGCTATTTTTGCCATAGGAGCTACCTTTGCCCTTTCAGGAGAAGGAGAATCATTGATGAAATTTCCAGGAAAACAACCCACCAATATTGGGATTCAGTCCTCAGGGCAATTAGCACCTTGCCCAAATACACCTAACTGTGTCAGCAGTTATAGCCAAGATGCCGAGCATGGTATTGAACCTTTAGCTTACAACTCAACCCCTACCGAAGCAATGGCTAAGCTTAAAATTGTGATTGAAAACCTAGAACGAACACAAGTTATTGAAGAGAAAGACAACTATCTCTACGCACAATTCACTACTCCTTTAATGGGATTTGTGGATGATGTAGAGTTTTTGTTGGATGACAGTGCTAAGGTAATCCATGTTCGCTCTGCCTCCCGTTTAGGAAAATCCGATTTGGGAGTTAATCGGAAACGGGTGGAAATAATTCGAGCGGAATTGAGCTAATTTGTAAGCTATCAGCCGTCAGCTGTCAGTTGTCAGCTGTCAGCCGTCAGCCGTCAGCCGTCAGCTTATTTTATTCAAAAGCTGTTCGCGCAGCGTGCGCGTAGCGCTAATCGCTGTTCGCTGATGGCTGATACCTGATAGCTTAATGCTTAAGTTTCACCTACTTGGGCAACAGTTATACTGCTCAGATTAATCATTCCTAATTTTTTTTGTAATGGTTAATGATTCACTTTAATTATTACTTATTACTATCCCGTTGGTGGGCAGTGCCTAGCAACGGTATTGACTTGCTTATGTTATCTGTTTCAAGCACTGCCCACCCTACATCTTCAATAAATATAAACCCGTTGGTGGGCAGTGCCTAGCAACGGTATTGACTTGCTTATGTTATCTGTTTCAAGCACTGCCCACCCTACATAAACTATTTAAAATAACTAAATTTTCAAGTTTAGTTAACTAATCGTTAATTTATTATTAACTTGACATACTCTCTAGGCTTTGATGGTATAGTCTGGTTTTGGCGGTTAATTATCTAACCAGTGTTGGCATCGAAATACTCCCAAAACTATTTCTGGATATACCCCAAAATATAGTTTTGGGCGAAGCCGAGTTGGTAAAAATTACCGTTAGGTACGCCATAAAAAAAATTAAAAATTGATAAAATCATCATGAAAAAGTTGGTATCTATTGTGGTTTCGTTGTTGTTGGTATGTTTTACCTTGCTTGGTGCTGCATCCCCAGCCAATGCTGGATATCAGGCACGATTTTCTGACTCTGGAACTACAGGACCACGTGTTGAATTCGGTGTAACTGGAAATGCTACAAAGTACATGATTATAGGAGCATACGGCAATATCAATAATATCGATACTAAGAATCGCCCTCTTAAAATCTACTCTACTTCAAATAATCCAATTACCATTCAGATCACTGAGCTTCCTAATGCTTCTACTGCTCCTGCTGGTGCAGATTTAGAAAGTATTGTAATCGACAAGAATACTGGCAAGTTGTACATCACATCGTTTAATTAGCACTAGGCCTTAGGCACTAGGCATTAGTGGAATTTTGATTCCCTAGGGTAGGCTATTGCTTACCGTTTCAATCTGAACCCACATTCTTCATTTCGTTTCGAGCGAAATTGAGCTGATTTGTAAGTATTCAGCCGTCAGCTGTCAGCCGTCAGCTGTCAGCCGTCAGCCGTCAGCTTATTTTATTCAAAAGCTGTGCGCGTAGCGCTAATCGCTGTTCGCTGATGCCTGATAACTGTTCGCGCAGCGTGCGCGTAGCGCTAATCGCTGATATCTCAGAGCTGATATCTCAGAGCTGATATCTCAGAGCTGAGAGCTGATAGCTGAATGCTTAAGTTTAACCTACTTGGGAAACAGTTATACTCCTAAGATTAATCATTCCTAATTTTTTTGGTAATGGTTAATGATTTACTTTAATTATTACTTATTACTATCCCGTTGGTGGGCAGTGCCTAGCAACGGGATTGACTTGCTTATCTTATCGGTCTCAACCATTGCCCACCCTACATCAACTACTTATATGAGTTTTTCTATGAGTTTTATGAGGATAAGAGATATATAGCGTTTATCGTAGTTATGAGGTACAGTCTTCTTTGACGTTGATTCCCTGTTAGGTGCGCTTTCCGCATCTAATTATTAAATTCGCTACGGGTCGCACCTCTTGATGTAGCCCATCGCTATACCCTATTCCCTCTTATCTGTTCCCTGTTCCGGTGATCCGCTGTTCTCTAAAATCCCGAAATTGTGTACCTCATAGCTATGATAATTGCTATATACGGCGGTTTGCATAACTATCAAGTACACAGGATTTTATCCTTCTTCCCTCTTCCGAAGTCCCTGCTCCCGTCTTGATGCAGTCGCTCATGGGGGAAACCACGGCAAAGCGCGAGTGGGGGGAACCCCCTTTGGCGGCGCTGCCTCCCCAAGACCGCGCTGCATCGCTGCTCCCTAAAAACCTTAGGTGCGCTTTCCGCATCTAATTATTAAATTCGCCACGGGTCGCACCTCAGAAATTTGTACCTAATTGAAGTGCAAACCGCTATATGAGTTTTTTTATGAGTTTTTCTATGAGTTTTTCTATGAGTTTTATGAGGTTCTGTTCCCTGTTCCGGTGATACGCTGTTCCCTAAAATCCCTGGGGGGGGTGACATGCAAGCTAAAACCCTTACTGGGTAATATTTTCAGCCGATTTGTCACAAAAAGATACATGGTGTTTTGGGCTGACCTTGGACGTAGTTATAAGGGTTTGAGCTTTCAGAAAATCACAGGAGGGTCAATTTGGGAGTTGATCAATTCTTATGATAATTGGCATCAAAGCCTTATCTAGTAAGCTTTTCAGGGCTCATGTCACCCCCTCAGCTAAAATCCCGAATATACCTCATAGCTATGAGAATTACTATATATTATATATGAGTTTTTCTATGAGTTTTTCTATGAGTTTTTCTATGAGTTTTATGAGGTTCTGTTCCCTGTTCCGGTGATACGCTGTTCCCTAAAATCCCTGGGGGGGGGTGACATGCAAGCTAAAACCCTTACTGGGTAATATTTTCAGCCGATTTGTCACAAAAAGATACATGGTGTTTTGGGCTGACCTTGGATGTAGTTATAAGGGTTTGAGCTTTCAGAAAATCACAGGAGGGTCAATTTGGGAGTTGATCAATTCTTATGATAATTGGCATCAAAGCCTTATCTAGTAAGCTTTTCAGGGCTCATGTCACCCCCTCAGCTAAAATCCCGAATATACCTCATAGCTATGAGAATTACTATATATTATATATGAGTTTTTCTATGAGTTTTTCTATGAGTTTTTCTATGAGTTTTTCTATGAGTTTTATGAGGATAAGAGATATATAACAGGGCTAATCTTAAATTGGTTATCTAACCAGTGCTGGCATCTGATACTCCGAAAACTATTTCTGGATATATCCCGAAATATAGTTTTGGGCGAAGTCGAACTAGTAAGAATTACCGTTAGATATCCAATATAGTCCAAAATGGATAAAATCATCATGAAAAAGTTTGCATCTCTTTTCGTTTCGTTATTGTTGGTATGTTTTACCTTGGTTGGTGCTGCATCCCCAGCCAATGCTTATGCAGGATTCTCTGAGTCTGGAGCTACAGGTACAGGACCACGTGTTGACTTTGGTGTAAATGGAGATACTCCAAGGTACATGATTGTAGGAGCATACGACAATATCAATAATATCGATACTAAGAATCGCCCTCTGAAAATATACTCTACTTCAAAGAATCCAATTACCATTCAGATCACTGAGCTTCCTAATGTTTTTACTGCTCCTTCTAGTGCAGATTTAAGAATTCTTGTAATCGACAGGAATACTGGCAAGTTGTACATGGGCGACTAAGCAATAGCCGCTAGGCACTAGGCATTAGTGGAATTTTGATTCCCTAGGGTAGGCTATTGCTTACCGTTTCAATCTGAACCCACATTCTTCATTTCCTGAGGAATGTGGGATATATTTTTTTTGGAGATTAACTATAGCAAGTCTTATACCCATGAGGTACAAATCTCTGGTTTTTAGGGAGCAGGGACTTCGGAGCAGGGACTTCGGAGCAGGGACTTCGGAGCAGGGACTTCGGAGCAGGTAATAGGTAATAGGTAATAGGTAATAGGTAATAGGTAATAGGTAATAGGTAATAGGTAAAAAATAATGTTTACCTAATAGCTAAGAGAAACGCTATAGTTCCATGTTTTACGATGTGATGATCAACACAATTGCTATAGGTTAATGAGGAGAAGACATTCCTACTCCCTACTCCCTACTCCCTACTCCCTACTCCCTACTCCCTACTCCCTACTCCCTACTCCCTGCTCCCTAAAACCTAGAACTTTGGACTTCACTAAATATAAAAATGCGATCAGGTACAACACATTCACAACCATTAGTAAGCTTTTACCTATCCAAGACTCAATCATAGGGAAAGTAACAATTGTTGCTACTAACACCAACAATTTTTCTACTGTGGATACGGTATAACCATGATGCTTGGGGTCCCAGTAGGAGAAAGGACTAATAAAACGATAGTTACTAAGGGGAAAAAAGTGCCGGTGAGCATCATCGTTGTGAACTGGTAAATCTAGTAAAGAGTGCAGGATCATACTTAAACATAGAATTTCCCAAAGTTGCCATCCCCAGTAATGGCTGATGATTACTCCACAGAGGGCTAGGGGAAGGGAATGAAAGGTAGCAACAAGGTTTTGCCAAAAGGGCAATTCGTAGGTTTGTGACCAAATTTGGTACTCTGGTTGACGACGAATTAATTTTGCCCAGATGTAAAGAATAAAAATTGGTAAATCGGGTAAGATAGCACCAAGTGTGATGGGTAAAGCTGCCTGAAATTGAGTCTGGTGATTCAAAACAGCAAGGTTAATAATGGCGTGACTAGGAGTATTCAAGGGTTAGTTTGTTGATGAATTTGGTTGAGCGATATTGCTTATTATTTTAAGGCAATAGGCAATAGGTAATAGGCAAGAGGCAAAAGGCAAAAGGCAAGAGGCAAAAGGCAAGAGGCAAGAGGCAAAATTAAAGAGAGATTTAAGGGATGCAGCGCTATAAGGTATAATAGTCACCCATTGATGTAACTTTTTAGGTTTACCAACCCATTCTGCCTGATAAGTCAGGGTTAATTACTGTGTTGAATTCAACGTTAAAGTCAAAACGAAATTCAAGGTTAACGTCAAAACAAAATAAGCGTAAGCATTCCAACTCTCCCCTGCAGCAGCTGATGGGTTACGCTCAGCCCCATCGTTCCCTAATCGGGAAAGCGATCGCATGCTCAATCCTCAACAAAATCTTTGACCTAGCCCCTCCGGTCTTGATTGGGATGGCAGTGGATGTGGTGGTCAAACAACAAGATTCCTTGATTGCCCATCTAGGAGTAACGGATATCTTTAGCCAACTGGTATTGCTGGCATTCCTGAGCTTTATTGTTTGGGGATTGGAATCCGCCTTTCAATATGCTTACGAACGATTGTGGCGGAATCTGGCTCAAACCATTCAACACGAATTGCGCCTAGATGCTTACTCTCATCTGCAATCGATGGAACTAGCGTATTTTGAAGATAGCAGTACAGGGGGATTGATGTCTATCCTAAGTGATGATATCAACCAACTAGAACGCTTTCTCGATATTGGTGCCAACGAAATTCTCCAGGTAGTCACAACCATTATTATTGTCAGTGCGGGCTTCTTTATCCTTGCTCCCAATGTAGCTTGGATAACTCTGATTCCTATCCCCTTTATCCTCTGGGGTTCGATTACCTTTCAACGTCTGCTTGCTCCCCGTTATGCAGCAGTTCGGGAAAAGGTAGGGTTACTCAATGGACAGTTAGCGAATAATCTAACTGGGATTACTACCATTAAAAGCTTTACAGCGGAAGAGTATGAAGCTAAGCGGATAGAGTCACAAAGTCTAGGGTATCAGCACAGTAACCAGAAAGCGATCGCATTTTCTGCTGCCTTTGTCCCCTTGATTCGGATGTTAATCCTATTTGGCTTTACTGGAATTCTGCTCTACGGTGGTAAGTCTGCAGCCGCCGGGGAATTAGCAGTAGGCACCTACAGTGTCTTGGTTTTCATGACTCAGCGCTTGCTTTGGCCATTAACTCGACTGGGTAACACCCTCGATCAGTATCAACGGGCGATGGCATCCACTACTAGGGTAATGAATCTGCTGGATACCCCAATTGCCATGCACTCTGGGGATACACCATTGCCTAGGTCCGAGGTTAAAGGGGAATTGGTATTAAATAATGTCACATTTGCCTACCGTAATCGCCCCCCTGTGGTAGAAAATCTTTCCCTCAACATCCCCGCCACCAAGACTATCGCGATAGTAGGTTCCACAGGGTCTGGTAAAAGTACCTTAGTGAAACTGTTCTTAAGACTATACGAAATCCAAGCAGGTTCGATAACTCTTGATGGAATTGACATCAGACAGCTCAAGCTCAAAGACTTACGCCATGCTATTGGTCTAGTTAGCCAGGATGTATTTTTATTCCACGGCACCGTAGAAGAGAATATCACCTATGGCACGTTTGATGCCACCACCGAGGAAATAGTTGCTGCCGCTAAGACCGCAGAAGCCCATGAATTTATCATGGAACTGCCCCAAGGCTATGACACCATTGTGGGAGAGCGGGGTCAGAAACTATCTGGAGGACAACAGCAACGAATTGCGATCGCACGAGCACTCTTGAAAGACCCCCCAATCTTGATTCTAGATGAAGCCACCTCCGCCGTTGATAATGAAACCGAAGCCGCCATTCAGCGCTCCCTAGAAAAGATTACCCAAAATCGCACAACCATTGCGATCGCTCATCGGTTGTCCACAGTCCGCAATGCCGATTGTATTTATGTAATCGAGCAAGGCAAAATAGTAGAGCAAGGAAGACATGAACAGTTGTTAGAGCAACAGGGAATTTATGCCATGCTGTGGCGGGTACAGTCTGGCGTGAAGTGATATAAGTGTGGGGAGATGGGGAGATAGGGAGATGGGGAGATGGGGAGATTTTTATTAGACCTCTTGCAAAAATAAATCTGAAATCAAAATCTATCCCTTTTGCATGCATGCCTTGTCAACACCCACGGTTTATGAGACTTATGCAAGAGGTCTTATCTAAAGGGGTTCAAAGGTCTGGCGATGGAGCTATTTGAGGAAAAGGTTTTAAATCCATTTTTCTAGTAGATTAAGAGCCCGTTGGCGTAAATCCTGACTATAGGGTCTGGTCATGATGGAATAAAATTGACAAGTCACTTTATTCTAGGAAAGCTTGTCAATATATCAGCGCGCAGCGCTGTACTACAAACGACGAAGATCGCCGATCATGAGATTCTTGCTCTGAGGCGCTCTAACATTTTATAAATCTACCTTCTGCCTTGGTGCTTTTTGCTATATGTATACCAATCTACCAAAATTATCATCCTTAAATGAAGCTAGCAATTTAGTTAACCTCGATCGCTATCCCCTCGATCGACTATCCAGCGATCGCGGAAAAGTATTAATTGCAGATTGTCAAAGACAGCTTGATGATACGGGTTGTTGTCTCCTTCCAGAATTTCTTAATTCTGAGGCATTAGAATTGTTCAAAAAAGAATCTGAGAAACTGTCAGTTCATGCTCATTACTCTAATATGCTCGCTAATGTCTACTTCAGTGAGGATGACGAATCTCTTCCCAAAGAGCATCCCAAACGTTTTTTCTTCAATCGCACTAGTGGTTTTGTTCGTGCCGATTCTTTTCCCACTGATTCGCTGATACTTCAGCTTTATAACTGGCCAGCTTTCGCACCATTTATTCAAGCTTGCCTGAAGGAAGAAAAACTATACAAATATGCCGACCCTCTTTCCTATATTGCCTTTAACGTGATTAAACCAGGACAGGAGTTTCCGTGGCACTTTGACAATAATCATGTTTCGGTAACGGTCATTACTCAAGCTCCAGAGAAAGGGGGGATATTTGAGTATTGTCATAATATCAGATCGAGCCATGATGAGAATCATGATGGTGTGATGAAGGTACTCAAAGGCGATCGCACTCCCGTCACCTCTTTGAATCTAAGACCAGGGGATCTGCAAATTTTCAAAGGTCGCTATTCCCTGCATCGCGTAACAAAAGTGGAAGGGTCTATTCCACGCTACACCGCAGTCTTTTCTTATACTAAAGATCCACAAATGTATAGCAAAGTATATCGCAGCCTCCAACTTTATGGTAAGGCACTACCAACTCATTATCAGTTGGATAAAACCGATATGAGAACGGATGGTTTAGAAGATTAAAAAGATGGCAAGCAAGACAAAAGATAATTGAGAAACTTAACAAATTAGACTGGCCTCAACTAGCCGCATCATTTCAACCAGAGACTCCTTGCTTCATTGATGGTGAGTTTGTTGATGCTGTAGATGGCTAAAAAGTTGAAACCATCAATGAAGCAACTGGCGAAGTTACAGCGGTTCCCGCAGTTATGAAGTACATTGGATTATAGGGTCATATTTTGCCTTTTGATCTAACACAGACAAATCAATATCCATCTAGCTGTTTTGTATATCATTACTTTTGGTTGTTGAAAGAAATATTGACTGTTGCTCTCAAGTTCGGTAGTGAAAAGCTAATTTTGCCTGTAAGCCAATCAACTCTCTGGTTTGAACCAAATCAATTACCTACTTTCTCGCTTTTGAAAAAATACCATCCCAGTTCGCCAGCTTCAACAGCAGCAGCACTTTTTCCGTAAGAAACACTCAACTCCGGATATTGCTCTCGAATTCGCTCGGACTGAAGGGCGTAAGATTTCTGCATATGTTGGCTCAAATCTGTCGCTTCCAGCACCTTAAAACCTGCCGCACTCAGGTTATCTCGATAGGATTCAGGGGTAAAAAGATTATTAACAAGTAACCGCTCGTAGAGGTGCTTGCGAGTGGATTCACTAATGTCCATGGTTGGGGTAGTTAAGTCATCAAAAACAAACCGTCCTTGGGGTTTTAAGACTCTGCTAATTTCCTTGAGTGCCAAACCTCGTTCTTCAATATGTAGGAGAGTTCCTTGACTCCAAGCATGGGTAAAGGATTGATCTGGGAAAGGCAAATCGAGGATTGATGCTTTCTCGAATGAAAGATTTAGTGAAGGATTATCCTTCGCTTTTATTTCGCAGTTGCGGATATGAGTGGCACTAAGATCGATTCCTACAACCTCACAACCCTTTTGCTGAGCGATCCAGACGGCAGCCTTACCATTTCCACAACCTACTTCCAGTACCCGTGACTGAGCAGAAATTCCACTGTGTTCTAACATATATTCATTCCAGCGATCGCAGCCACGCAGAAAGTCTTCATAGGTGTGGACTTCATCTAAGTTGTCGAAATATCCCCAATGCTTGCTGCCATCTGGGTGCCAGGAAATCCGATAGCGATCATCTGAGTTATCGTAATAGGTTTGGGTATCAGCTTCTGTAAATTTTTTTGTCATCATAACCTCCTAGTCGTTTATAGTTGGATTTTGTTAAAACTCTTAGCTGCTTAACTTTTCACAGAGGAAGAACCACCAACCTACATCACCAGCTTCCACAGCAGCAGCACTTTCCTGATAAGACCTACTTAGTTTTGGATATTGCTGTTGAATGATTGCAGATCGAATTTGATAACATTTTTGCATATGTTGACTCAAGTCCATAGTCTCTAACAGCCTGAAACCTAAGTCGGTAAGATAGTTTTTGTAGAAGTCAGGGGTAAACATATCATTAACGATCAGCCGTTCGTATAGATGTTTTTGGGTAGAAATATTGATTTTTGATACTGGTGTTACTAGGTCATCAAAAGCAAAGATTCCCCCTATTTGCAGCACACGATAGATCTCTTGGAGTGCTAGCTGGCGTTGGTGAATATGGTAGAGAGTTGCTTGACTCCAGACATGGGTAAAGGAACTTTCATCGAAAGGTAGATCCGTTGCTGATGCTTTATGAAAGGATAAGCGTAAGGATGGATTTTTCTTGGCCTTTTCTGTGGCATTGTTGATGTGAGTAGTACTTAGATCTACCCCCACTACTTCACAACCCTTCTGCTGGGCAATCCTAATAGCAGCATTACCGTTTCCACTACCTATTTCTAGAACTCGGGAGTCAGCAGTAATTTGGCTTTGAGAAAGCATATATTGATTCCAGCGTTCACAAGCCTCGGCAAAATCCTCATAAGTACAGGAGTCATCTAAGTTATCGAAATATCCCCAATGCTTGCTGCCATCTGGATGCCAAGAAATACGGTAGCGCTCGTCCGAGTTATCATAATAGGCTTCAGTATCAGCTTCTGTAAATTGGTTTGCCACCATATGATCAACACCCTCTGTATACTAGTAATTAACTCAAAACTTTGAGCGAACGAATACCTCAAGACGTTTCATGCCTTTTTCAATGGTTTCTGTATCTGTAGCGTAGGAAAGACGGATATGATCGTCAGCTCCAAAAGCAATTCCAGGAATTGCTGCCACTTGCTGTGACTCTAACAGGCCATTGCAGAATTCTTCAGATTTTATCCCTAGTTGGCTGATGTTGGGAAACAGATAAAAAGCTCCATTTGGTTTGGGACAGGTTAAACCAGGAATGCTATCAAGGCACTCTAGCATAATCTGACGACGTTGGGCAAAGGTTTGTCGCATCTGTTCCACACAGTTTTGAGAACTAGATAAAGCCGCGATCGCTCCATACTGAGAGAAGGTACATACATTAGAGGTACTGTGGCTTTGAATCTTGCTCATAGCTTGGATTACTTCTTGGGAGCCAGCCAGGTAGCCAACCCGCCACCCCCCCATGGAGTAAGCCTTGGCAAAGCCATTACTAAGTAGAGTGCGGGAAAAGATTTCCGGACTGACAGCGCCAATGCTCAAGTGTTGAGCACCATCATAGATAATATGTTCGTAAATCTCATCCGAGACTACTAGGATATCTTCTTCAACTACTACATCTGCCAAGGCTCGAATCTCTTCAGGGGTATAAACTATTCCTGTGGGATTTGAGGGGGAGTTGAGTACAAATAACCGTGTTTTAGAGCTTATTGCTTGACGAAGTTGAACAGGAGTAATTTTATAACTATTTTCCTCATTGGTGTGAACGATTATTGGTCTTCCTCCTGCTAACTTTACCATTTCCGGATAGCTAACCCAGTAGGGTGCAGGAATGATCACTTCATCTTCTGCTTCAATGAGGGCTTGCATGAGATTAAATAAAGAGTGCTTACCCCCATTCGTAACCAAGACATTTTCTGGAGAATAGCAGAGATTGTTATCAGTTTGTAACTTTTGGGCGATGGCTTCTCGCAACGCCCATTCTCCAGCTACTGTACTATAACGAGTTTTGCCTTCATCCAAAGCTTTCTTAGCAGCAGCGGTAATATGAGCTGGGGTAGGAAAATCAGGCTCACCTACACCGAAAATGCAGACATCAAGCCCCTCTGCTTTCATTGCCTTAGCTTTAGTTGTAATTGCCAATGTTAGCGAAGGACTGACTTGATTAACTCGTGCTGCTAGTTTCATTACTTATACATACTGAAGAAACTTATTATTGTCATCAACTAGAATTTTTTTCGGTGGATTGATTTCGTCTGTTACGTCAAAGGCTAACAAAGTAATAATGTCCCCTGGACTAACTAAACGGGCGGAGCCGCCATTCATGCAAATTACTCCTGAATCAGCTTCTCCTTCTAGGACATAAGTTTCTAGACGGTTGCCATTAGTATTGTCCACTACTAGTACTTTTTCTCCAGGTAGCAAATCTGCCTTTTCCATCAGGGTTCGATCCACCGTAATGCTCCCGACATAGTTGACGTTAGCCTCTGTTACTTGAACTCTGTGGATTTTTGACTTTAACATAATTCGCATTGTTTTTTCCTCCTTTTAGTTATAGACAACATTTTTGTTTCAATTCTTCTAAGGTTCTCCTGGGAGAAAAACCAAAGCAAAACTCTTCACTATAAGCTGATTTACCATCAAACCAAACGCGATTAAGCAACCTTTTTGAGCCCTGAATAAAAGCAGTACGACCATGCAATATTCTGGAATTATCCATGATAATAATTTGCTGAGGCTGCAATTTAAACTGTAACATATTTTCTGGTCGATTAAAAAAATATTTTATTGTCTTAATTATTCGTAAATCTTCTGGTTTGACTGAAATATTAACAGCATCATCCCATCTAAATCTGATGCGTGTTCTACTCTCATGCTCTTCAAAAATAGGTTTAGTAGATTGTCTATTTTCTCTCTGGACTGTTATGGCATCGGGTTGAAATAAATTCAGTAATCCACAGGGATTTGTACCAGTTAGATAATCATACAGTAATCTACCATCTCCAATAGTCGTTAAACCACCACTTGCTACAGCAACTTCGCACTGAAGGGCTACTATTTTTGGTGGCTCCACAGCAAAAGAACCATCTGTATGTAACGGTAGTTCTGTTGTGGTTGTATTGACATATCCAGGACTATTTTCCAGAGGGGTTACCGGTACAATTCCCTGTTTATCTGAGTGTTCATGCTTGACTATCGAGCCAAAATATTGCGATAATTCTAATAAATTTTCCTTGTGCTGTGACGACCTTAGCTGAATAATAACATATCCAAACTGCTTAATAAGTTTGAACATTTTTTTGACGGTAGATGCGTTTAAGTCTTTTATGCTATAAGCTTCAAGTATATTGTGTTCAACATTTGATTTTGGAACGCACAATAAATACATTTTAGCTGCTTGCTCCTTATAGATTGTCATCTATCCTCTCGACAAAGGATATCACAATCTTGCCAATTTACCAAGAACGCTCTTATTACTCTTGAAAAATTAGACGAAATTACGCTGTTTCAGCCGACGAAAACTCAACCTTTAAACCCAGTCTGATGGAAGAGGGATAAGTAGTCGGAGCAAAGTTTTAGGCTCTGTATGAATTTTTGTAAACACACCATGAACACTTGTAGCATAAGGGAGCAGGTCAATTTTGTAAGAACACTTGAACTACAAACCCTTGAACTATACTGTTTTCCGGGCTTGAGTAGCAGTTATCAGTCGTTTTAGTACATTTGTTCTGCGAATTTGACATGCTCCCGGTGGGAAGTGTGGAGAGAGGGGGAGAAAAAGAGCGTATTTTTATGATTATTTTAGCTAATTAATATTAGTCAAAAGGGAACAGGGAATAGGGAATAGGGAACAGAGAATAGGGAACAGAGAATAGGGAACATGGAAAAAATCCTGTGTACCTCATTACTATGAGAACCGCTATATAACCTTGGCCAAAAGGCCACGCTACGCGAACAACTTTCAACCTTGGCCAAAAGGCCACGCTACGCGAACAACTTGATAACCTACCCTACACCGAACGCCAAAGGCGAACAACCTGATAACCTTCAACCTGATAACCTTCAACCTGATAACCTTCAACCTGATAACCTTCAACCTCCTAACCTTCAACCTCCTAACCTTCAACCTCCTAACCATAAAAAAATAGCCGTAGAAATTATTTCCACGGCTGGCGGAAATCCACACTAAGTCGATTTCACTACTTATGTTATGTGACTTTGTTCCATGACCAGTCCGATCATTATCCTACTTGATAAGACCTGGTCTTTTAGCTAGGGGGCAAACCCCCAAGCTACTTAAAATTTTAATCCAGAATTAGGTACCTAGTCAAAGTACTAATCACTTCTCCAGGAATGCCACTCGGCTCAAGAGGAGTCCACTCATAAAGTTGTGCGTAGCCCTGGGTATACAGGGAATAGATGGTATTCATTACTGCCTTACGGGAGCCCTTTAACCTGTGATCAACCGGTTCTTTCTTCCCGAAAAAAATCTGAGAAGTATTCCCCGGAATTAGATACTCTGGATTATTCTCAGGATTCGGAACAAAGTCTGTAAACATGATTAACAACTTCAAGGGATTTATATACTATAATCATAATTATTATAGTTTTATTTTTCAAGAGATTTTATAATTTTTTTTGTAAGTTATCAGCTATCAGCTTATGGGCTACGCGCACGCTACGCGAACAGCTATCAGCTATCAGATTTTAATAAGGAATGTAGCGCGGTATTGGGGGTTATATAAAGCTACATTCCTTATTTTTAGAGGTAATAAATATTAAGCTATGCTCTGAAATAGGCGCTACGCGATTCTCTGAAATAGGCGCTACGCTATCGCTTTTTTTTCCTTTACTTTACCCGAGAGTAATTATCAATTTTTTGATGAACTTTTGGGGTGCATCTCACTGTATTTATGCCGCCACTCATGGGGAGGGTATGACAATTACCCTTAATAAAAATCTCCCCATCTCCCTATCTCCCTATCTCCCTATCTCCCCATCTCCCCATCTCCCCACCCTCCCCTTTTTTTAGAAATATGAGATGCACCCTTTTCAAGCCTAATTGTACTGATTGCGTCCAGCCATAACACCACCATCTACATCCCAGACCGCGCCAGTCACCCAACTAGCTTTCTCAGAAAGTAGATAAACAACAGCTTCAGCAACATCTTTAGGTGTTCCTACTCTGCCAATGGGATGAAAACTATTGAATCCTTCTAAAGCAGAATGGACTTGTTCTTTGGGGATGAAACCTTCGTAAATGGGAGTTTCTACTACTGCAGGAGATACGGCATTAACTCGAATATTATAGTTGGCTAGTTCCATTGCTAAATGTTGGGTTAGGGAGTGTAAACCAGCTTTAGCCATAGAGTAGGCAGAAGACGGAGTAGCTTCTATGGCTTGTTTCGCCCACATCGAGCCAATATTAACGATTGCACCAGCTTTGCCATTCTTAATCATATTTTTGACAATCGCCTGAGTGATGAAAAAGGTTCCTTTATTGATATCCAAATAGAGGTCATAATCCTTTTCTTCATACTCAATGAACGGTTTAGGGAGAAACACTCCTGCTGAATTTACTAGTAATGTGGCATCACTATGATTGACATTTAAACGATCAATTAAAGCATTCCTCATCTCTGGATCAGAGATATTAGCTAACTCACCCACTACCGTTCCATATTGACTAAGTTCCGTTACTGCTTCTTCCAGTTTAGGCTGACGTGAGCCAATTAAAACCGCAGCACCACCCTGCTGAAGAATTAATTGAGCAACCGCTTTACCCATACCACTTGTGCCACCAACAACAATGATTTTTTGTCCCGCAAATGCTTGTGTCATGATTATCTCCTTAATTGATTGATAGATTGATTATACTTTATTTACCTACTAGTAGGTAAATAAAGAAATAAAAAAAAATTATTCCTTTACTAGCCATCAGCCGTCAGCTGTCAGCCGTCAGCTTATTTTATTCTCAAGTAGTGTGGAACAGGCTTCTAGCCTGTGACTTTCGCATCAGCACCTCAAGTAGTGTGGAACAGGCTTCTAGCCTGTTAGCTTTAGCCCATTAGCTGATAGCTGATCCCTGATAGCTGATCCCTGATAGCTGATCCCTGATAGCTGATAGCTGACCCCTGATAGCTAATCACTGACCCCTGATAGCTTCTCTTCCAGACATGCACCAGTAATCTGATCAAAAGCAGCACTACTATCTTCTGCAACACGGGCTAATAATTGCGCTCCTTGTAACATGGAAAGTAGCATTTTTGCTTCCACTTCCACCGATTGGCTACACTGCCAAGCCTCGGTTTCACAGCCACGGTGCAATAGTCTAGCTAACCAAGATTCAGTGACAGAAAAGAAGCTTCTGATCTCTGCTTGGATTTCGGAATTTAAAACAGTCAAATCTGCTGTCAACATTCCACACAAACAAATTTTATTGTCTTGCAAACCATCTCGATAGAGATTCACAAAATCTCTCAATTGTGCTTGGGGTGTTTTTCCTTCTTGCTCAATCTCAACACATTTCCGTGCCAAGTTTTTTTGGTATCGTTTCACTAATTCCTTTACCAAATCATCCTTGGATGGAAAATGGTAATGGATACTAGCCTTACGGATACCTATTTCTTTGGCAATGTCCGCGTAACTAAAGGCACTATAGCCTCGGTTGCGCACCATGGATTGAGCTACATCTAGGATTTGTTGAGCAGTTTTCTGTTTCATGACTTTATACTACCTACTACTAGGTAGTTTTGTCAAGTCTTTTTTTGGAAAGGGAGTAGGGAATCGGGAATCGGGAATCGGGAACAGGTATGCAGATGTAGGGTGGGCAGTGGATCACACCGATTCATTTGTTTGCCATCCCCTGACTACCCACTGCCCACCAACGGAGTACTTAATCTAGGGTGGGCAGTGGATCACACCGATTCATTTGTTTGCCATCCCCTGACTAAGCACTGCCCACCAACGGACTAGTTGATGTTGGTGAGAATCGGGAATCGGGAATCGGGAATCGGGAATCGGAACAGATGTAGGGTCGGCAGTGGATCACACCGATTCAGTTGTTTGCCATCCCCTGACTACCCACTGCCCACCAACTGACTAGATGTAGGGTGGGCAGTGGATCACACCGATTCATTTGTTTGCCATCCCCTGACTAAGCACTGCCCACCAACGGACTAGTTGATGTTGGTGAGAATCGGGAATCGGGAATCGGGAATCGGGAATCGGAACAGATGTAGGGTCGGCAGTGGATCACACCGATTCAGTTGTTTGCCATCCCCTGACTACCCACTGCCCACCAACTGACTAGATGTAGGGTGGGCAGTGGATCACACCGATTCATTTGTTTGCCATCCCCTGACTAAGCACTGCCCACCAACGGACTAGTTGATGTTGGTGAGAATCGGGAATCGGGAATCGGGAATCGGGAATCGGAACAGATGTAGGGTCGGCAGTGGATCACACCGATTCAGTTGTTTGCCATCCCCTGACTACCCACTGCCCACCAACTGACTAGATGTAGGGTGGGCAGTGGATCACACCGATTCATTTGTTTGCCATCCCCTGACTAAGCACTGCCCACCAACGGACTAGTTGATGTTGGTGAGAATCGGGAATCGGGAATCGGGAATCGGGAATCGGAACAGATGTAGGGTCGGCAGTGGATCACACCGATTCAGTTGTTTGCCATCCCCTGACTACCCACTGCCCACCAACTGACTAGATGTAGGGTGGGCAGTGGATCACACCGATTCATTTGTTTGCCATCCCCTGACTAAGCACTGCCCACCAACGGACTAGTTGATGTTGGTGAGAATCGGGAATCGGGAATCGGGAATCGGGAATCGGAACAGATGTAGGGTCGGCAGTGGATCACACCGATTCAGTTGTTTGCCATCCCCTGACTACCCACTGCCCACCAACTGACTAGATGTAGGGTGGGCAGTGGATCACACCGATTCATTTGTTTGCCATCCCCTGACTAAGCACTGCCCACCAACGGACTAGTTGATGTTGGTGAGAATCGGGAATCGGGAATCGGGAATCGGGAATCGGAACAGATGTAGGGTCGGCAGTGGATCACACCGATTCAGTTGTTTGCCATCCCCTGACTACCCACTGCCCACCAACTGACTAGATGTAGGGTGGGCAGTGGATCACACCGATTCATTTGTTTGCCATCCCCTGACTAAGCACTGCCCACCAACGGACTAGTTGATGTTGGTGAGAATCGGGAATCGGGAATCGGGAATCGGGAATCGGAACAGATTTAGGGTCGGCAGTGGATCACACCGATTCATTTGCTTGCCATCCCCTGACTACCCACTGCCCACCAACGGACTAGTTGATGTTGGTGAGAATCGGGAATCGGGAATCGGGAATCGGGAATCGGAACAGATGTAGGGTCGGCAGTGGATCACACCGATTCATTTGCTTGCCATCCCCTGACTACCCACTGCCCACCAACGGAGTACTTAATCTAGGGTGGGCAGTGGATCACACCGATTCATTTTTTTGCCATCCCCTGACTACCCACTGCCCACCAACGGACTAGTTGATGTTGGTGAGAATCGGGAATCGGGAATCGGGAATCGGGAATCGGAACAGATGTAGGGTGGGCAGTGGATCACACCGATTCATTTGCTTGCCATCCCCTGACTACCCACTGCCCACCAACGGAGTACTTAATCTAGGGTGGGCAGTGGATCACACCGATTCATTTGCTTGCCATCCCCTGACTACCCACTGCCCACCAACGGACTAGTTGATGTTGGTGAGAATCGGGAATCGGGAATCGGGAATCGGGAATCGGAACAGATGTAGGGTCGGCAGTGGATCACACCGATTCATTTGCTTGCCATCCCCTGACTACCCACTGCCCACCAACGGAGTACTTAATCTAGGCTGGGCAGTGGATCACACCGATTCATTTTTTTGCCATCCCCTGACTAAGCACTGCCCACCAACGGACTAGTTGATGTTGGTGAGCAGAAACACCTCCAGATGGGATTTCCCCTAATGTTAAGAATTAATACAGCAATAGCAACACTTGGTCATACAAGTGGTAATGCAAATCCACTTTAGATTTATGCTGTGACTAAACCTCAAATCGCCATTAAGATTCCTCCAACCCTTCTCCCATAACTCAATAGCTGCTAGGTTGAGCAAACTGGCAGGTCAAAGACTGATGTGATGGTTGATGCGATCGCGCTTATACCTGGCTGTGCTGAAAACATTCCGATCACTCAGACAATGGCTTAATTTTAGAAAAGGTTGTTGTAATGTGAGGCAATTAAATGTCAAGTCAGCTTATGCCAGGAGAAAGTCCTAAGACTAACTCTGCTATATCAACGTTAGAGTCTGCTATTCAAGGTTATACTCATGCACTTACTAAACTTGAAGATACTAGCTCGCCATCAAAAGAAATAGTTCTAGAAGTTTTGACTGCTCGTGATACAGTTCAAGCAGAATTAAGGAATCAATCAAATATTCCTATAGGAAGCTTGATTAAGGTTAACGATCTAGATAACCGATTAAAGAAAGAGAATCATAAGATTACCACAGTAGTCGATCTAACTGAATGGCATTCTATTTTGAACCCTAAAGTAGACGCTTGGTGGTGGTTCTTCAAACCTCCAAAGCATCGATGGGATTATCTTGACTGGCTATGGAAAATTCTGACAGTTGTATTTCTAACATCATCGTTGAGTTTAACCGTAGATATTTCCTCACGCTTTCTCAGTGGTGGACCAGATACCTTAGGGGCTTTTGTTGCTGCTACTCAGAGCGTCCTAACACTATTGGCTGGTAGAAGCGCTCTAACCAAACCTGGACAGGAGTCAATCAAACGTGCTCTTACCCGTTTGAATATTCCTAACTATTTGTGGGAAGAAGTAAGTTGCGGTATTGCCTTCAGTCTTTTTATCATTTCTGTTACCTTTCGTTTGTCGTTACCTGAGATTGCCGTTTTTTACAAAAATATTGGTGATCGATACATTTTTGATGAAAATAGTCCTCCGCAATTTGCTGCTGCTATATCAAGCTACAAACGAGCACTCGTCCTTAATCCTGACTACGTTGAACCTCATTATAAATTAGGAGTAGTTTATGAGAAACTACAAGACAAGGAAAAGGCGATTGCTCAATACAAAATTGCTTTACAAGATGACATTGATCGTGCTTATAATAACTTAGGTAGAATGTATATTACCAACAAAAAATATTATCAAGCTAGTTCTTTGCTACTACGAGGTCTAGACCTAACTAAGAAAGATAAAGTGAGATACAATTTGCTGACAAACCTGGGGTGGGCTCGGCTAAAACAAAATCGCTATGCTGAGGCAAAACGTCGCCTCCAGGATGCTATTACTTTAGATAAGGAAAAGGCACCAGCTTACTGTTTGCTAGCCCAGGTACTAGAAGAAACAGGTGACAATAATACTGCAATAATTATGAAGAATTGGGAATCTTGCCTTGGATATGCCTCCAGTTATAATATAGATCAAGACAAATGGATTGACCAAGCTAGACAGCGCTTAGACACTGGGTTAAATAAACCGTTGCCCAATAAACAATGAAGACTCTTTGGTAGTTGTTCTGCTAGACTCTTAACTTGGAATCGGGTGCATCTCATTTTTACTGTTTGACCCGGTGAGTGAAACGGGCATCAGGCGTGGAACGGGCATCTTGCCCGTTACAATTTTCGGACAGGCTGTCCTAACGCTGGCGACGAGGTGGAAAATGAGTGCGAGCTTGAAGGTGGTGCCTTACGGAGCGGTATTGGTGGCTAAGTCCTGTGGGATATCAACCTGGTATTGAAAGTTTGCTGCATAACTTTTGGTGGTTAGCCGGATAAGTCTATAGATACTTGAAAATAAGCTATCAGCACTCAGGAGTAAGCAAGTAGTGCATTAGATGAATGCTTATAGTTCTGGTAGTCTTAAGAACTGCTGGAAGCCTACACTTACCCAACAGGGAAATGTAGGAGCGTCACGCTAAATAGCATCTCAAGTTTATGAAAGACAAGCATACTCAGTATGGAAGAATTACAATGAAAAACATAGTAGTTATTTTGACAATCGTTTGTATTACGATTGCACAATGTTTTACGAATCAAGTTCTTGCTGATGAATTACCTCAACTTTTTGCTTATAAATCACCTATAGCAATTGTGTGGAAAGCTCAGGGAATGGGTCAGATAAAACGCTTAAATCCAAGGGTTACCATTCCTGTATCCATAGGTGAAAAGCTTTATCGTGGTGACTTACTAAGAATAGCTAAGGGATCTAAAGTAGTCATCAAGTGCGACTACAACAACAAAATATGGACGATACCTGAAGCTATTTGGGTAGGCGTGAATAATGGTTGTGACGGATCACTCAAACTGCCTCAAGTGGAAGTACTGTGATCAACTCCCTTAAGCTTCCCAAAGCGGAAGTACCATACAGTAAATCTAGGGTGAGCAGTGGATCACACCGATTTATTTGTTTGCGATCGCGTAGCGTGACCTACGGTCAATCGCCTTACTAAGCACTGCCCACCAACGGACTAGTTGATGTTGGTGGGCAGTGCATCCGAAATTCATTTGCTGGCAAAGCGGGTTGCTAGCCACTGCCCACCCTACGATTAATCACTGTAAATGTAGGGTGGGCAGTGCATCACACCGATTCAGTTGCTTGCCATCGCCTTACTAGGCACTGCCCACCAACGGACTAGTTGATGTCGGTGAGCAGAAACACCTCCAGACGGGATTTCCCCTAATGTTAAGAATTAATACAGCAATAGCAACACTTAGTCATAGAAATGGTATGGAAGAAAATTTAGATTTATGCTGTAAGTAAACCTCAAATCGCCATTAAGATTCCTCCAAGCCTTTTCCATAACTAAATAGCTGTTAGGTTGAGCAAACTGGCAGGTCAAAGACTGATGTGATGGTTGATGCGATCGCGCTTATACCTGGCTGCACTGAAAACAATATAAAAAGAATTTTCAGGTAGTATCTGGAATTCCTTCGCAAAGCCTGGTAGTAACACATAGATAACCAATGAACACTACCGATTGCTGATGAAGTATCTTCGACCTCGAAGGGCTTGCGAAATCCTCGGAGTATCAGATAAAACCCTAAGGAATTGAGAGCAAGCAGGAAAAATTAAAGCCAAATGTATCTGAAAAGATTCCCATCACTCAGATAATGGCTGAATTTGAGACAAGGTTGGTGGAACGAAAGGCTGAAATTAGAGGGAAGTCAGATGTCAAGTAAGCTTATTCTAGAAGAAACTCCTAACACTAACTCTGCTATATCAGAGTTAGAGTCTGCTATTCAAAGTTATACTCATGCACTTACTACACTTGAAGATACTAGCTCGCCATCAAAAGAAACAGTTCTAGAAGTTTTGACTGCTCGTGATACAGTTCAAGCAGAATTAACCAATCAATCACAGATTCCTACAGGAAGCTTGATTAAGGTTAACGATCTAGATCACCGATTAAAGCAAGAGACTAATAAGATTACCACAGTAGATCTAACTGAATGGCATGCTATTTTCAACCCTAACGTAGACGCTTGGTGGTGGTTCCTCAAACCTCCAAAGCATCGATGGGATAATCTGGATTGGCTATGGAAAATTCTGACAATTGTATTTCTCACATTGTCTTTGAGCTTAACCGTAGACATTGCCTCACGCTTTCTGAGTGGTGGACCAGATAGCTTAGGGGCTTTTGTTGCTGCTACTCAGAGCGTCCTGCTGGGGGGGCGACATGAGAGCTAAAAAGTAGACTGTATAAGCTTCATAGCTCTCATACCTCGTAAATAATTATCGAGCTTATGACGACTTAAACGCATCAAAGCATAAACTAATTCCCAACATTTATCCATAAAATGAATCCATTTTTGAGCATACATTCCAATATAAAAACTGCTATGTCTTTTAGTTAATCGCCCATATTCTTTGACTCTCGCTACATAGTCCTGAACTCCTTTTTTATTAATTATTTCTCCTTTAATTGTGGCAATAAAGTAAGCAAAAGAGATTATAATAAGTAAAGATATAAAGCGTTTACCGACAACATTACTGCCTTCCATATTATATCCACCGCTTTTATAATCTCGGAACATTTCCTCAATATCAAAACGTTTTTTATAAGCTGATATTGCCTCAGACAATTCGCTCATATTTGTTAGGATAAACCAACCTTCTTGGCTTACTGACTTTCGATAACTTTTCTTCCATTTACAGGCAATACTAAATCCTGATACTTGTTTAGTTTTTGTGACTTTAACCTTTTCAAAAAATAACGAAATTCCTGGTTTTAATCCCGAGTTTTTCAGGGAAATCCACCCCTGATTTTTTAATTCAATTTGCTCATTTTTTTTAAGTCTTAAACAAAACTTAAACCCTTGTTTGTCTAGCCATTCAGCCAATTTAACTGAACAAAACTCTCGGTCTCCCAAAATAACAACATGATAGCTATCAAATAGCCCTATAATAGTTGATAGTATTTGTTTTTGCTCTAAAAAATTACTTGAACCAAGTTTTGAAAGAAGTTCAAAATAAATTGGGATTGCTCGGTTTTTATAAATTATACTAACCACCAATAAATTTTTGTTATTCCAATTAGTCCTATCGATGGCTAAATAGATTTTTTTGTGTTTATCAAATTTTTGAGTGAGCCATTCTCTAACAAGTGGAAACCACATTTTTTTTATTTGAAATATTGGTAATGAAAAAAATCTCTGTAACTTTTTACGCCTTGAGTTACATTTAATAGGCAAAGGTAAAGATTCAGCAATTTTTTCGAGTTTAACATCCTTGATATCTTGTACAATGATTACTACAAGGTAAAAAAACAATAATTGAGATTCGGAAAGGAGATTTTTTAAATGTTTTTGATATAATTCTGGTAGCATTTTGAATTGATAGGTCGTCTTGACAATTTCTGACCTATCTTTTTTTACCATAATTCGCTCAATTTAATATATATCAAGGGTTACGGGGCGCTTGTCGCCCCCCCAGAGCGTCCTGACAATATTTGCTGGTAGAACCGCTTTCACAAAAACTGGACAGGAGTCAATCAAACGTGCTCTTACCCGTTTGAAGATTCCTCACTATTTTTGGGAAGAAGTAAGTTGTGGCATTGCCTTCAGTCTTTTACTAATTTCTGTTACCGTTCGTTTGTTGTTACCTCAGATTGCTATTGTTTATGAAAATATTGGTGATGGATACAATAACAATAACAAGAATACTCCGGAATTGGCTGCCGCCATATCAAGCAACGAACGAGCACTCCTCCTGAATCCTGACTACGTTGAACCTCATTATAACTTAGGAGAACTTTATGAGAAACTACAAGACAAGAAAAAGGCTTTAGATGAATACCAAATTGCTGTCGAAGATGACTTTGAACGTGCTTATAATAAATTAGGAAGAATGTATATTATTGACGAAAAATATTATAAGGCTAGTTCTTTGTTACTAAGAGGTATAGAACTAAATAATGAGAGCGAAAATGATACTGATAATACTGTCAATCCAGTCATATCCAAATTATTGAAAAAACTGGGGTTGAATTCGATAAAACAAAATACGTCTACCGACGATGAGAAAGTGAAATACAATTTGCGGAAAAACCTGGGGTGGGCTCGGCTAAAACAAGAGCGCTATGCTGAGGCAAAACGATATCTCAAGGATGCTATTAAGTTAGATAATAAAAAGGCACCAGCTTACTGTTTGCTAGCGCAGGTATTACAAGCAGAAAAAAACGAAGCAGGTAAAACAAACACGGAAATAACGAATAATTGGATATATTGCCTTGCATATGCCTCCTCTTATAATATAGATGAAGACCAATGGATTAAGGAAGCTAGACAGTACTTAGAAACTCACTTAAATCTAGGGAAGAATCAAGTTATTCCCGATGAATTACATCTAGAAACTGTGGAGATAGGAACTGTGAAGACAGCTGAGGGAGTGGGTGAGAGCATCCTCTTACGTGGTAAAAGCGATCCCATTGCTGTATCCAAAGATGAACCGCTTTATTCTGGTGACTTACTAAGAATAGATAAGGGAGCTGATGTAGTTATTAATTGCGACTACAACAACAACAAAAAGAATCACAAATGGCATATACCTGAAGGTATTTGGGTGGGCGTCAATAATGGTTGTCGGCAACCTAAATCCATTGAGTAAATCTATCATTTAGATGTAGGGTGGGCAGTGCATCACACCGATGCCTTTGCTTGGCATCGGGTTGGTACACACTGCCCACCCTACAATTAATCTGAGCTGACTTTTTAGGGACTTGCTTGTAAAAAAAATACCAATTCAAGTAGGGTGGGCAAAGTTATCTTATCTAGAAGACTCATGTGAACCAAAATGTTTTTGCCCACCCTACAAGCTAAAATTTGGTATTTTATTTTTTGGCTACTCCCTTACCTCAATAGGGAACGCGCACCAAGAAAGCGTTCGCGTAGCGTGGCCTACGGCCAATCGCATTCAACAGACCTAATAACCTTGGCCTTTTGGCCACGCTACGCGAATAACCTTCTGGTGCGTTACGGGGCGGGCTTTCCCAACACTTGCTACGAGGTTGAATATGATGGCAAGCCCACCCCTAACGCACCCTACGCCTGCATTCTAAATTCTAAATTCTACATTCTACATTCTTCCTTCAACCATCCAAATCTCCTTCCATCACAGCTGCGATCGCATCTTTAGCATTATCCTGGAATTCCTTGAAATTCACTTTACCCAGGAACCAAATTGCTACTATCATCCCTGCGGATTGGAGAGCAAACACGACACCATAAGCCAAGACTGGGGTAGTAAAAATTGCTCTACCTACATCAAGGATCACACCACCGCTGGCTACTGCTATGCCTCGTGACATGGCTTGGGCTAATCCCCATGCTCCCACAAAAGTGCCAGCCGCTTCTGCTGCGGTTAGGTCTAACATCAAACTCAGAGCCCCTGTGGTAGCGATACCAGTAGATAAACCAAATAAGAGTAAGGTTCCCTGGAATAGCTGAGCATTTCTGGTAAATCCTGACATAATAATCAAGATAAAGCAGATAGATACCGCTAGACAGCCTAATTGAGTGGTTTTGCGCTTACCCAAATTGGGAATTAGGAAAAAGCCAGTCGCGCTCAAGCTCATCAACATCCCAATCCCCCAGTAGCTATTCAGTAGAGAAGTTTGAGGAATTGACATATTAAAGACCTCTCCCCCATAGGGTTCTAGCACTGCTTCCTGGAGAAATAGGCTGATGGTCATGATCACCAAAAAGGTGAAAAACAGGCCAGTTTGGGGACTAGCAGTTAATAGTTTTAGGGATTGGCCCAAGGTAATCTGGTCTTCGCGATTCGCTAGGATAGAACGGGAAGAATAGCGCGAGTATTTTTTCTCGATTCCAAAGGTGGCTAATACCGCTAGCCCGAACACCATTAAGGGTACGAAGAAAAACAGCCCAGTAATTGATGACCGCAATACTTCCAGGGATGCATCAACATTATCTAATCCCTTCAGCAAAATTTTGCTGCTGATGCCGCCAATCGCAATACCCACAGTCATCATTGACCAGGTAATACCGATTAATTTGCTACGGTTGTCTTCATCAGAAATATCCACTAATAAGGTCACAAAGGTAGTGGAACTCATACCCACAGCCATACCGTAGAGAGCAAAAACTAGAGCCCCAAGAGCGACCCAACTATAGGCTGGAATTGACCATGTCCAACCTCCAGCCCCTTCGACGAGATTGCCCAATTGCCAAGTGATTTGTACCGCTAAGGATAGGATTATCATAAATAACCCACTTCCCATCCAGACGTAACCAGTACGGTGATATCCAAAGACGGGTTTAGTATCCGAGAGCTGACCAAACCATACCCGGGCTGGGGCAACAAACAGCGAAATGGCTAGGAGGCTCCCGGTAATTGAGGCTGGAATACCTAGCTCGTCGATCATCACTCGGTTGAGCACTCCTAGGGTGAGCACTGCCAAGACCCCTAATCCCATCTGGAATAGACCAAGCCGGAACATGGTAAATAGATTAATTTTGGGAAGTGTTTGGTGCTTTGCCAAGGATGGAGGCTCAGACTTGACTACATTACTGGTTTTCATCGGTAGAGTTTTACTTTAGTGTGGGGAAACAGAGGGAATCGGGAATCGGGAATCGGGAATCGGGAATAGTAGGAACGAGATCCGAGGATTGTTTGGTGTTATAGCGCTACGCCCAAGGCAAAAGGCAAGAGGCAAGAGGCAAAAGTTGACTACAACAGCTTTTGCTGCTTGTATCAATGTCAAACACTTTAATGCGTAGTGCTATATGAGAAATTAGCATTGGGTTTCATGATCGATTTGCATATGCTATAGGTAAATGCTATAGCGAAATGGCTTAGATCAAATCCCTAACATGGGTTATCTTGATGGGCTCGATCAATGGGATTGGCCGTAGGCCACGCGGGGCGCGTTCGCTCTATACTCCCGATTCCCGATTCCCGATTCCCGACTCCCGACTCCCGACTCCCGACTCCCGACTCCCGACTCCCGACTCCCGATTCCCGACTCCCGATTCCCGATTCCCGATTCCCGAACCAGATGTAAAAAACCTACCCCTGTGAGCCACACCTCCCACCCTCTCAACATCTCAGGGCATCCATTCCAACCCAATCCCCACCCGACTATCCTTATTTTCGATAGAATTCTGTTTCTCAATATCCGTAGCAAGCCGCAAATTGGGAGTAATGGCATAACCAAAGGAAAGCTTGCTTATCCCGACCTCATCACTACTGCCAATAGAAACAAAACTTTGAGTGAAGGAAATATCAGCGGCACCAGTCCGAGACAAAACCAATAGCAACCGTGCTCCCACATTTACCCCATCGGTAGAGTAACCATCAGTCTCCAAATTGCGATAACCCACCATCGGGGCAACATTAAAATAACTCCCTAACGGCCGCACATAATACCGCAAATCTACCCCAAAGGTTTCCCGCTCACCATTAAAGGAAGCCTGATAATCTCCACTCACCGTTAAGCCAGAATTACCAATAAAAACATCTTCTACTCCCACATTCACCCCTGCGGCTTGTCCATTAGAGGGAAACTGGGAGTAACCGAACCGCAAGCGAGTGCGAAAACTGGGTTGATTGCGAATATCCTGCCAAACATCCGGCACCTCCTCTAGCCAACGCTGTAGCACCGGACTGCCTTCGATTACCTCTGGACTTAAATCCAACTCCTGGGCTGCTGAATTACCAGGAGGATCAGACTGGGGGGACTCTGGTAATTGATCTGGAGTAGGCTGAGGCGGATTGCCCTGGGTTTCCTCTTGGTTGCCTGTAGTCGAGTCCGGTACTGGCACCGTTTGACTCCCAGCTCGGTAAGCAACTGTGAAGGTAAAGGTTAGTCCCAGTAATCCCGTTTTTAGATACTTAAGTCCCAAATTTTTTAACACTCAACAATAAAAAATACACTAACAGAACTGACGCACCTATACCGATAAAACTTCTGTCATTCTTGTATCATTTCCGGATCTAAGGGAATAGGGAGTAGGGAGTAGGGAGTAGGGAGTAGGGAGTAGGGAGCAGGGAGCAGGGAGCAGAGGGAGAGGGTTTTACGGTTTGTTTTTTAACGGAATAAAATTCAATTTAAATGCACAACAGGTTAAGTATTAGAAACGTTATATTTACCGTTACTCAAAATCTGCCCCATCTCCCCATCTCCCTATCTCCCTATCTCCCCATCTCCATATCTCCCCACACTCCCCAAACTTAAAGCACTTACCACCCGACTCCCGATTCCCGATTCCCGATTCCCGATTCCCGATTCCCGATTCCCGATTCCCGATTCCCGATTCCCGATTCCCGACTCCCAGCGTAAGTCCAAAAAAAAGTGATCCTACATAAAGTAGGATCACCACAAAAACGAAGCTAACAGTTAGCGGAGCAAACTTTAGATCATAGAACCCTGTTTAGAAGTCATATCAATGGGCTTGATCAGGTACAATTTCAGGAGCTGCCAGGCATTAGACATGTAGAGGGGCAACTTCTGGAATAGTTGCAAGAACTTAGGCGTATTTGAGTTAGCGATCGCTCTCAGCTTATCATTATTCCGGACACAAATCTCCAGACGCTCATAAAATTCCGGATGGTCTACATCCAGAATAACTGGGAAGACCCTTCCTGAGGTGTCATTAGTCTTCTCAATCACATGCTTATCATACTCACGAGCATCTAAACCAATGGAGGCATAAAATCCATACCGCTGAACATCATTCAGATACATAGTGGCAAACACCGACAGCAAGAAGAATCTTGACCAAAGCTTAGCCTGCCAATCATTCAGCGTATTCGGCTGGGCTCTCATGATTGCATCAAAGAAATCCCCATGACGGTTTTCATCCTGACACCAGTTTTCAAAGAACCGGAAAATTGGATAGATTCGGTCTTCAGGATTGGCTTCTAAATGGCGATAGATAGTAATGTAGCGCCAATAGCCAATCTTCTCAGACAGATAAGTAGCGTAGAAAATAAACTTGGGCTGAAAGAAGGTGTACTTCTTGCTCTTTGTCAGGAATCCCAAATCCAGCTGTAGATTGAAATCTGACATAGCCTTGTTCAGGAATCCCGCATGACGTGCCTCATCACGAGACATCAGGTTAAAGCACTCTGCCAGTACAGGATTTTTATTCTTTAAGCGCCGTCCCAATTCCTTGTAGAGCAAGAAACCAGAGAATTCCGCTGTACAGGAACGTTCCAGAAACTCAACAAATAACCGGCGTTTTTCCCCATCAATGTGGTTCCAGGATTGATTAAACTCCTCATCCCGGACAAAATGGTGACGATTGTAGTCCGCTCGAAACTCTTCCAGGATGGCTTCCAGTTCATCCTGATTAGGCGAGAGGTCCATCTTCGCCATTGCTTCAAAGTCAGTAGTGTAGAACCGGGGAGTTAGGAGCGTGTCCTTCGCCGGAACCTTTACACCGGGTCGGATTTCTTCAAAATCAGGTTTTTTAAGGGAATCTACCATCTTAAGCTCTTGCTTGCTTGTTATAGTTGCTTACCATTCTCGGTGGCCTGGTGTGGACAGATCCGGGTCACTCAACCCAGCCCAAACCAATGACAATGACCTAGCAATCGGGATCAGCTCGTGAAACCAGAAAGATTCCCCACATAGGGGACACAAGGAAACACCTTGCCCCAGGGTCAGTTTCACCAATCAATTACGATTGCTATATATTGCTATATATTGCTTTATGAGTTTACCAGGGTATTGGTGATCTCAAGCGCTTTTTTTTGTTAAGAGTTGCAACGTAATTTGAAGTTTTATAACATTTTGCCCCTGCCGTAGCTTAAACCTGAATCCTTAAGCAAACCTGAAAGCTTAACCAAACCTGAACGGTGAAAGCTGTTACATAACTTAACTAAAGGAATTATTTAATAAAGTTTTTCAATCAAGTTATTCCCTTTTTCGTTATCATCTTTATAGTTTTGACATAAAAATGGGGATTTTCAAGGGGGAACCGTTCCGACTCCCCCTTTTTTTTAGGTCAATATTCAGCTATTTGCTGATAGCTTAATGTTTACTTTTAAACAACATTTAAACAACAGAAGAACTGTTAAGAAGAACTGTTGTTCATTTCTGCAAGAACTTGGAGTACCACTTTATCTAACTCCGCAATAATAGTGTCGAGGAACCAACTACCATCTAAGTTCTCAGCAATCCATGGATCCATGACCACTGATCGCATCACGGTGATTTCCTTATCTTGTTCAGAATTTACAGGAGCTGGAAGTTGTAACAACCGTTGTTTGTAATTATTGAAAAACTCTTCTCCGTAATAATCTTTCTGAAAGTCTGTGGTGCTAACTAGCACATTATACTGGGCATTAACATTTTCGTCTTCTTCTTCTGGAAGCACTAGCTTCAAACTGATCCGATCATAGATCTTACGATTGAATTCATTAGCTGCTTCTAAGTCTTGGTTCCAATTTCCCTCACTGTTCTTGAAATTAAAAGCATAAGTGAGAATATTGAGGTCTGCTCCTGTCTCCTTCAGCAATTCTAGGGCTTCGGTATGCTCACCATTCAAGATCTCCTTAGGACGCTTTCCAGCTAATAGGCTGCGTAGCTTGTCTCTGAATTCTTTTTTACTGGCATAATTGCTAATTGGTCCTTCTGGGTCTTCTATTGGTACTGGAAACACGCCATAGCCTTGGGCTGACTCACTCAGCTCCAGCAGCTTCCAGTGGAACATTTTGCAGTTGTATAAGGTTCGACCAAGGATTTTGCCGTATCCTGAGGGTTCTGGTGGGATAACCTTATGGCTTAGGTATACTCCTGCTGCTGCGGCACCGGGTTTCGACCCTTCAATGCCGTAAGTTCCTAAAAGATATTCATCTTGTCCTTCAGAGCCTTCACCGGTATTGGTGTAGGGAGCCTCGAAGGCAATTAGACTCCGCATCAACATGTTCCGATAGCACAGTGCCCCGGCTGGATAAGGCATGTAACCCGTCTTATGAGGGTCTACTGTAACTGTATCTGTTCGGTAAAGGTTATCGTATTGTGCATACACATAATCGCTCATGGGCAGAACAGGCACTGGTTCATCAGCCTCTGTGCTGACGGGTACAGCCTTCGTTTCCAGCATCGCCGCAAAATAGCCACCCCATGCCGCATCAGCATGTACAGCAAATTCAATGTTTTGGGGGCGATACTTATTATCCCGTAGATCCAAAACTGTCTTGAGTGGATCGACGTTTCCTTCTTCCGTGGTACCAAGTACTCCTACCACCGTGATCACTGGCCGCTTTTCGCTTAGACACTGATCAATCTGTTCTTCCAAAATAGTAGAGTTCATCCGTCCATGGATATCAAGGGGAATGCTCCGCATTTGGTTTGCTCCTACACCCAGGATGGCTGCTCCCTTGGGCAAGGAGTAATGCTTGGAACCGGGTACAAAGATCACCGGCGTCTGGATATCAGTATCTTGCAAAAATATCTTGGTAAAGTCTACGAAACCCAGGTTTTGGAGAGTGTAGGGAGAGGTGGCTTCTGTGACTGTGTCTGGTTGAATTTGATATTCTTTTAGCAACCTCTCTGAGAGACCCAGAATCTCATCTATCCCCAAATTCAAAGTTGACCAAGGATCTAAGGTAGCCAGTTGAGCGTCATCTCCTGATGGCAGTTTTACCATCATGTTGTTAGCTACATAAAGAGGCGAATTTGAATCATTGAGAGGCTTTTGCAAGGAAAGGGGATAATACTTTAAGTTACGTGCAGCCCAAAGCGCCTCAATGTTAGCCGTTGAACCACCGCAGGTCAGGTGTCCCCAGGGCTCTGGGATGCCTTCGGTATCGTATTGATAGCCAACCATCTCGCAGATGTCTTTAGCCGCCTCAACTTCTAAGACGGTGGTGAAGGGAGCCGCTTCAATAGCAGTATTGTTCTGGTTATAGAGCATCCCAGCAAAGTAGCCAGCCATTCCTGCTAGAGTCTGGTCCCAGAGCATGTGTCCCTGATAGCGCATGCTGAAAAACGGACCTGAATTCCGCAGCTCCGTCAGAAGCTCGTTCAATTCTGTGCGCAGTAATGTTACTGCTTGCTGGAAACCCTCATCGGCTTTAACTTCCTCTGGAATTGGGGAAGGATCTTCAGGATGGAAGTTGTTGCGCCAATCAATGTGATCGGAAAGTGCTTGGGTAATCAGCTCTTGGAAAAGAGCTGCATTCTCACCCTTGGGTCCTAAAAACCAAGATTCAACATTGCGCTCAGTTTCACCCTCACCACCGAGCATTTCTTCTATGGGCTTACCCTTTGGCTTTCCCTGTCCCTTACCCTTAGGGGTTTTACGAGTAGCAGCTAACTTACTAACCGCTTTCCGTAATTTCTTCAATCCGCTCCCTTTATAGTTTTCCATTGAGTTAATCAGCCTTTTTTTATAAATGCCATGTAAATATTACATTTAAATGAATAACTCAATAGTCTTTAGTCATAAAAATTTACGGTTATCAATTGGGTTAGGTACATGTTTTTAGGGAGTACGGAACAGGGAATCGGGAATCGGGAATCGGGAATCGGGAATCGGGAATAGAGAAAAAATTATGTTTACCTCATAAATAGTATAAACCCTATAAATACACCCCTTTTCTTAATCTTTGGGTTTGAGATGATGAATTATGAAAAAATGTCTACGTTACAAGCTCCGTTCCCTGTTCCCTAAAACCTTAGGTGTGCTAATGCACGTCAACTTTTGCCTCTTGCCTCTTGCCTAAAGCCCTTGCGCGTAGCGCTATACATTGAGTTGACAAATTGCACTAAAGTTGCTTCAATCAAACTGAATATGCTCAAAACTAATAAAAAAAGGATAAAAATATGACCAGTGGCAAAACTGTCCAACTGAGCAAATATGCTGAGCATAAATATGGCTTTTATTCTAACACTTCAGTTGATTTGGAGGTGGGGGTAAATTACGGCTGCGCCTTATTGGCGATCGCTGGAGCGGATGGAGAACTCGCAGAAGAAGAATTACAGTGGTTTATTGACGAACAAGAAATGATGGCGGAAGACTCTGAAGCTGTTGAATAGTACGTTGAAACCCTCCGCAAATTCGATTGGAAAAATGCTAACATTGAAGAGCTATTGAGTGGAATCAAGTATGATTTTTCATTGAATTTTCGCCGCTCTATGTTGTACCAAGCGATCAAAATGAGTCGAGCTGATGGGGACTACCATGAAAAAGAAAAAGCAGCAGTGGCTAAAGCGGCGGAAATTTTAGGAGTTGAACCCAGCGTGGTTGTTAGCCTAGAGTCCGTGGCGGAAATGGAAGAGACAGCCGATCGACTGCGGATTGCTTTATTTGAAACAAATGGTTAATTCTGGTTGACAGCTTTTTAAAGAGGATTTCGATCTACTTGCCTTATAAGTAAATTAAAATCCTCATCAACCACCACTGATTATACTCTTTGAGTTCAGTCAAGACCATTGGATGCGTGGCTCTATTTTGGAATTAGGAACCTAGTAGAGTATCTACGCTAAAATTGTGGGTTAATTACTATTCCAAACGCTATCTACTTTAGAGGAAATGGTTGGGGGTATTGAGTATCTGTAAGCGTTTGCTTAGCGTGGCCTACGGTCAATCCCATTTGTTTGATTGAAGCTTACCGGATTCCAAAAAATTTTCAGCACCCCATAATTTCCGTAATCCCTATCTTTTGCTAGGGCTAAGACTTTCAGAGCTATCCCCTGGAAAATCCTCCTCAAAAATTGCTCCTCGTTTAATTAGGTCACGCTTCATATATTCATCAATTCCTAAGTTATTTCCAAATCGGGCTTTTTTAACTTTAGCACCAATTAAGTTGGTACCACTCAGGTCAGCACCCCTAAGGTCGGCACCAATCAAGTTGGAATCACTTAAGTCGGCAGCACTTAGGTGGGCACTATTCAGGTAGGCACCCCTGAGGTGGGCACTATTCAGGATAGCATCACTCAGGTCGGCACCACTCAGGATGGTATAACTCAGGTCGGCATCACTTAGGTCAGCATTACTGAGGTTGGCACCAATCAGGTTGGCATCACTCAGGTTAACATTACTCAGGTCCGCATCACTCAGGTCCGCATTACTCAGGTCTCGACGCACAGCTCCACGGCTAGCAATCTCTTCCACTAGAGGCCATTTCTGATCAAACTCGTTATTTTGATCATCCTCTAACCTTTCGCTCAAAATTTCAATATCTTGAACAGGAAAACCCCTTAATTCTTTGATTTCTCCTGACTTTATCCGAGATACAAGCCGTTCGATATCCTCTGAAGAACCCTCTACAATTAATCGGATACTGCCTGGTTTAATATCAATAATGTTTATACTGTCTCCTGAATAGTCTCGTAAAATAGATTGAATAAATTTTAAATTTTTAACTGAATCTATATCCCCTTCTAATATGATAACAGCTTTAATTGTTTCACTTTGTTTATCGATTACAGTCACTTTGCGCCTAGGTGCTTGCCCTTGCTCCACCCCCTCCACCAGCTCTAAGCTACTACTCTCATTTCTGGTTAGCGGTTGGGATGGGTTTTCCTCTGCTATTCCCGCGATTTCTTTCCAGTCTAGGGTCAGTGCCTGACATATCCGTTTCAAAGAATCCAACTGAATTGATTTAAAATTAAAAAACTTTGTCACTGTAGAGCGACTTAGACGTTGTGATTTTGCAAAGTTACTTTTAGAATCAAATCCTAGCCTGATTAAAGCTTTCTCAGCTTTCTCTATACCTTTTGACGAGGCAGTAATAGTTAGTTTTTTTTTTCTTGGCTAGATTCTTTCATAGTCTGGCTATTTTTTTTAACTATAGTAATAGTTTGAATAGTGTTTTCCAATTCAAGAGAGTAAGCGATGCAGCCCTAAATGACAAAACTCAATAATTCCCTGACCCAAAGTTTCCTATTCCCTGCCGCCAGCGCCATAACCTTTAGCGCAATCACAACTCAGTCACAAGACAATCAAACAAAAGCCAAGATATATTAGCAACTAATCCATTCGACAGTCAAGGGTTCGGTTTTTGTGGGTAACCATTAAAAGTAGCAGTCAAGCTTACCAGTTACAACAAAAACCTATGGCTCATAAAACTCTGAAAATCAAAGAAATGGTTCAAGCTGCTATTATCTCCATATTACTTGGGGGGTCACTTACCCTAGCGGTAATTGATGAACAATACCGCTCCACGTTTATGGATATGGCAAAAATAGGTCTTGGAGGCTATCTGGGACTTTCACTACCTAAGTCTAAAGGGAAATAAAATGATAACGCTAGGATAGGGAACAGGATTTTTTCCCTGTTCCCTAAAATCCACAACTTGTGTACCTCACCGAATTGATAATTGCTATAGCTGGATTATGCGATTGCTCTAGACTAATTCGTTGACATTGCTTAATAATGGAATGATTTGAAGAGTTTTGTGGAACCGGGATCTTGGTGGAACCGGCATCTTGCCGGTGATCAATATTTCACCGTGGAACCGGCATCTTGCCGGTAATCAATATTACCAGGCAGGCAGGATGCCCACCCCACTGATATTGATCCCAATATTTAGCAATGTCCATTTTCTGGTTTAAGCGTTCGCGTAGCGTGGCCAAAGGCCAATCGCGTTTTTTGGTTGATGCGATCGCATTATTTGCTTTAAGCGATCGCGTAGCGTGGCCAAAGGCCAATCGCATTCTGTCAATTGATCGCATTTGTTTGCGGGATTTGGCTAGAAGTAACAATTTCCGAGCTATCCCCTGGTACATCCTCAAACATTGCGCCTCGTTCAATTAGGTCAAGCTTGATGGATTCATCAATGCCTGAGTTATCTCCGAATTGGGTATTGTCCACAATAGCACGACTGAGCTGGGCATTAGTTAAGTCCGCACTCTTTAGGTTGGCATCAGTGAGGTCGGCAGGACTGAGGTTGGCACCACTGAGGTTGGCACCACTGAGGTTGGCACCACTGAGGTCGGCAGGACTGAGGTTGGCATCAGTGAGGTCGGCACCACTGAGGTTGGCACCACTGAGGTCGGCACGACTAAAGTTGGTATAATTGAGCTCAGCAACACTGAGGTTGGTACCACTGAGGTCGGCACGAACCAGCCTGGCATCATTGAGGTTGGCACGACTGAGGTTACTATGACTGAGGTTGCCATGACTGAGGTCGGCCTTATACAGGTTAGCAGCCCTCAGGTCGGCAGCCCTCAGGTCAGAACCCTTCAGCTGGGCACGACTGAGGTCGGCACCCTTCAAGTCGGCATCCCTGAGGTTGGCAGCACTGAGCTTGGTATAATTCAGGTTGGCACCCTTGAGCTGGGCATCACTGAGGTTAGCACCACTGAGATTCGCACTACTTAGGTCAATACCCTTGAAGTGGACACGACTCAGGTCAGCACCACTGAGGTTCGCACCACTCAAGTCAGCACGACTAAGGTCAGCACCACTCAGGTCAACATCACTCAGGTCAACACCGTTCAAGTCTCGACCCGCAGCTCCAGTACTGACAATCTCTTCCACTAGACGCCATTTAGGATCAAGCTCTTTATTTTGATCATCATCTAACCTTGTGTTCAAAATTTTAATATCTTGAACAGGAAAACCGCTTATTTCTGTTACTTCTCCTGATTTGAACTGAGATACAAGCCGTTCGATATCTTTTTGATAACCTTCTACAATTAATTGGATGCTGTCTCGTTTAATATCACTAATTTTTATAGTCTCTCCTGAAGAGTTTTGTAAACTAGATTCAATCCGTTTTAAAAGTTCAGCTGAATCTATATCCCCTGTTAAGACGATAGATGCTTTAATTGTTTCAGTTTGTCTATCGATTACAGTTACTTCAAGCGGTGGTTGCTGTTGTTCCACCAGCTCTGAGCTACTGCCATCATTTTCGCTTACTGCTTCCGATTGGTTTTCCTCTCCTATTCCCGCAATTTCTATCCATTTTAATTTCAGAGCCTGGCAGATCCGTTTAAAGGAATCCAGCTGAATTGGTTTTAAATTAAAAAACTTCGTCACTATACTGTCACTTAGACCTTGGAATTTTGCCAAATTACTTTCCGACTCAAAATCTAGCTTGGTCAACGCTGCTTTGGCTTTATCTACACCAGTTGACGACGCGGTTATAGTTAGTGTTTTATAAGGGGTTTCTTGACTCATTTTGGTTATAACAGGTAACAGTAGTAACGATATCCGAGGAGTTTTTGGTGTTATATTAAATCAGTATTTTTTGGCTGCTCCCAGCTCTTACACTAATTCGTTTTGTAGCGTGCTCAACCGCAGAATCAGTGTTTTTGATGTTAACTGATAGTTTGGCGTTGCTAAATTGAAGTATGAATCCGCGATCGTTTGGTATTGTGCAAGCCCCCTAAATCCCCCAACCTTGGGGGACTTTAAGAGTTTTGTTCCCCCCAAAATTGGGGGGCTAGGGGGGCGGAGGACTTTAAGAGTTTTGTTCCCCCCAAAATTGGGGGGCTAGGGGGGCGGAGGACTTTAAGAGTTTTGTTCCCCCCAAAATTGGGGGGCTAGGGGGGCGGAGGACTTTAAGAGTTTTGTTCCCCCCAAAATTGGGGGGCTAGGGGGGCGGAGGACTTTAAGAGTTTTGTTCCCCCCAAAATTGGGGGGCTAGGGGGGCGGAGGACTTTAAGAGTTTTGTTCCCCCCAAAATTGGGGGGCTAGGGGGGCAAAATCATACCCATAATCAGCAAAGCAGTAACAATTTCCGTAATCCCTATCTTTCACTAGGGGTAACACTTTCCGAGCTATCCCCTGCTACATCCTCAAACATTGCCCCCCGTTTAATTAAGTTACCCTTGATGGATTCATCAAGTCCTGAGTTATCTCCGAATTGGGTATTGTCCACGATAGCACGACTGAGCTTAGCATCAGTGAGGTCGGCACTCTTTAGGTTGGCATCAGTGAGGTCAGCACTACTGAGATTCGCACTACTAAGATTCGCACTACTCAAATCCGCACTACTCAAATCCGCACTACTGAGATTTGCACTACTGAGGTTGGCACCCTTAAGCTTGGCACCACTTAAGTCGGCATGATCCAGGCTGACACTACTGAGGTTGGCACCACTGAGGTTAGCACCGCTGAGGTCAGCATCACTGAGGTTGAAACGGCTCAAGTTGAAACCACTGAGTTCAGCACCACTGAGGTTGACACGATGCAGGTTATCACCACAAAGGTTGGCACCACAAAGGTCAGCACCACTGAGGTTGGCACCCCTAAGGTTAATAAGATTTTTTGTGTTGAAATGAGTCAAGTTGGCATTCCTCAGCTTGGTATCACTAAGGTTGGCACCACTGAGGTTGGCACCCCTCAGGTCGGCACCCCTCAGGTCGGCACCCTTCAGGTTAGCACTACTCCCCTTGATAGTACTCAGTCTGGCACCCTTCAGGTTGGCATAACTGAGGTTAGCACTACTGAGGTAGGCAGCATTGAGGTGAACACCCTTGAGGTTGGCACCCTTCAAGTTGGCACCACTCAGCTTGGCACAACCCAGGTCAGCACGACTCAGGTCAGCACCACTGAGGTCAGCACCACTGAGATTAGCACTAGTGAGGTCAGCACCACTGAGGTCAGCACCACTGAGGTTGGCATCACTCAGGTCAACATCCTTCAAGTCTCGACCCATCGCTTCACCCCTGACAATCTCTTCCACTAGACGCCATTTAGAATCAAGCTCCTTATTTTCATTATCATCTGACTTTGTGCTCAAAATTTGAATATCTTGAACAGGAAAACCGTTTAATTCTTTCAGTTCTCCTGATTTTATCTGAGATACAAGCTGTTCAATCTCTTCTTTCTCATCCTCTACTATTAATCCTACAATTAATCGAATCCTGTCTTTTTTCATATCACTAATTGTGATAGTGTCTCCTGGATAGTCTCGTAAAATAGATTTAATTACTTTTAAATTTTGACTTGAATCGATATCCCCTTCTAAAACCAGAGACGTTTTAATAGTTTCAGTTTCTTTATCGATTACAGTCACTTTGCGCCTAGGTTTTTTCCCTGGCTCCACCACCTCTGAGCTACTCCTATCAGTAGAATGGGCATCCTGCCCGTTTGTGCTTACTGCTTCAGAATCTTGCCCGTTTGTGCTTACTGCTTCAGAATCTTGCCCGTTTGTGCTTACTGCTTCAGAATCCTGCCCGTTTGTGCTTACTGCTTCCGAATCCTGCCCGTTTGTGCTTACTGCTTCCGAATCCTGCCCGTTTGTGCTTACTGCTTCCGATGGATTTTCCTCTGCTATTCCCGCAATTTCTATCCATTTTAATTTCAGAGCCTGGCAGATCCGTTTAAACGAATCCAGCTGAATTGGTTTGAAATTAAAAAACTTCGTCACTATACTGTCACTGAGACCTTGGGATTTTGCCAAATTACTTTCCGACTCAAAATCTAGCCTGGTCAACGCTGCTTTAGCTGTTTCTAGACCAGTTGACGATGCCGTTATAGTTAGTGTTTTATAGGGGTTTTCTTGATAAAAATCTGTCATATCAGGCAATAGGGAACAGGGAACAGGGAACAGGGAATAGGGAAGAGGCAAGAGGCAAGAGGAACCCACCCCTAACCCCTCCCAGGAGGGGAAGGCAAGAGGCAAGAGGAACCCACCCCTAACCCCTCCCAGGAGGGGAAGGCAAGAGGCAAGAGGAACCCACCCCTAACCCCTCCCAGGAGGGGGAGGCAAGAGGCAAGAGGCAAGAGGTAAAAAATATTGTGTACCTGATTAGGCTAGAAAGCGAGTAATATCAAGTCCGGTTAAATACCCATAATTAAGGGAAGTGTGGGGAGATAGTGGATATTTTTATTAAGGGTAATTATCGTGACATGATATAAAGCTATGAGAGGAGTTTTTGGTGTTATGATAAAGCCATGCAGCACCTATTACCTTTTTTCTATTATCTTGGCGCAGCCTTATAGTAGTTAGCCCTAGTGAAAATACCGAATTATACAATTATAAAAACAAATAGTAGTAGCAACCAACCCCTTGGACAGTCAAGGGTTATGGTTGTTTCGTTGATGATTAAAATTAGCAGTAAAGTTTAACAGTTACAGAAAAAACTAATAAAGGAAACAATATTTTTTCCCACTCTCCCTACTCCCTACTCCCTACTCCCTACTCCCTACTCCCTACTCCCTACTCCCTACTCCCTACTCCCTACTCCCTGCTCCCTACTCCCTACTCCCTAAAACCAACCTTGTGATCGGGAGCGAAAGGTAGCGATCGCTCCAGGATCAAAACAGTTTGGATCTTGGTTGGTAGATTCGGTAAAAATCAGAAAATCTACCTAAACATTAGCCAAGACTTACTAATTCCACATTAGCCACTTCTGAGCATTTAGCCGTTGTATGGTGTAATGAACCATTAGAGGAAGAGTCACTTTCCGTTCATCAATCATAAATGACTCGATCGTACTAGGTTGAACACCATTAGCCGACGAAGAAAAAGCCTTTTGTTTTTTAATATCTTCGTCTAGGAAATAAAGGTTAAATTGACGTTGCCCATTTTGCCAACTCCCCATTACTTGCCAACAGTCATCCATTTGACTCAAACTCGGAATGGGGATTTTCTGTTTAGCAAAGGTCACATCTACATCATCAATACCTTGTTTGGCAAAAGCAGTCTTAAGGGCTGGCACATAATGTTGTTCCACAAATTCAGTAAAAGGTTTATCTTCAACTGCTGGTGGTTTGGCTTTTTTAGCTTTTGCCCCAGCAGCAGGCTTTTTAGCAGCAGGAGCCTTAGCCGCTGGTTTGTCTTCTGATTTTTCAGCAGGCTTTTTAGCCGCAGGGGCCTTAGCCGCTGGTTTGTCTTCTGATTTGCCCGCAGGCTTTTTGGCCGCAGGAGCCTTAGCCGCCGGTTTGTCTTCTGATTTAGCCGCAGGCGGTTGGTCTACGATCGCAGCAGGTTTCGGTTCAGTTATTTCAACCGGCGGTTGGTCTACTACAGCAGCAGGCTGGTCTGGTGATGGTGTAGGAGGTTTCGGTTCAGTTATTTCCACCGGCGGTTGGTCTACTACAGCAGCAGGCTGGTCTTCTGATGGTGTAGCAGGTATTGGTTCAGTTATTTCCACCGGCGGTTGGTCTACTACAGCAGCAGGCTGGTCTTCTGATTTAGCAACAGGCTGGTCTTCTGATGGAGCCGCAGGTATTGGTTCAGTTATTTCCACCGGCGGTTGGTCTACTACAGCAGCAGGCTGGTCTTCTGATGGTGTAGCAGGTATTGGTTCAGTTATTTCCACCGGCGGTTGGTCTACTACAGCAGCAGGCTGGTCTTCTGATTTAGCAGCAGGCTGGTCTGCTGATGTATCAGAAGGAGTATTTGCTTCCTCAGGGTTAGGTAAGGGTAGGGTTTCTTCCGCCATAGCTTACGTAAGTCGTTATCTTTAAGTCTGGATAATCCTATCTTACTGGGCAAGGGCTAGACAGATGGCTCAGGAGTCGGGAGTCGGGAGTCGGGAGTCGGGAATCGGGAGTCGGGAATCGGGAGTCGGGAATCGGGAATCGGGAGTCGGGAGTCGGGAGTCGGGAGTCGGGAGTCGGGAATCGGGAATCGGGAGTCGGGAATCGGGAATCGGGAATCGGGCAAAGCGGGAAATGGGAAGCATTCTGCGGACTTGAGCTAAATGCGATTGACCGTAGGTCACCCTACGCGATTGACCGTAGGTGACCCTACGCGAACGCATTTGTCATCCCATTTGTCAGTACTTTTCAGTAGTATAGCGGTTTCTAACCTAATGAGGTACACATAATTGTTTCTCTCTTGCCTCTTGCCTCTTGCCTCTTGCCTCTTGCCTCTTGCCTGTTCCCTATTCCCTACTCCCTACTCCCTATTCCCTATTCCCTATTCCCTACTCCCTACTCCCTACTCCCGATTCCCTATAGCTAGCTTTTTTCTCTTAACAGAGTAATTAACGACTAACACCTGATGCTCCAGAGGATGGCAAACCTGAAAGAACTATACTAAAGTATATGAGTACTGAAAATTAATCCTCAAAAAATTAATTTTCAGATTTAATAGCATGTAATTAATGCTATGGAAGTAATTGTATTATCAATATTATTTGAATTGAGGGTGTCTTAAACTAGTTGATAATCCTCCTAGGAGCCAGGGTAAATCTACTAAACCTAAACACGAAGCACGAAATAACTAACAACTAATCTATATGGTCTGGTCAGAGCAACAGCTGTTACATGGTGGTAAATACAAGATCGAGAAAATTCTTGGACGTGGCGCGTTTGGAATTACCTACAAAGCAGTCCATCAGTTACTCAATCAAGATGTTGTAATTAAAACACCACACGAAAGCCTGAGATTGGCTCCAGACTACCCCAACTATGGCCAAGAATTTATCAAGCACGGACAACTGCTGGCTCAACTGTCTGCTGACCTTGAATCCCTGGTCCAGGTCAGAGACTTGTTTCAAGAAGGAGATACCTACTGCCTCGTAATGGATTTTATTTCCGGGGAAAGTTTGTGGAATTTGGTACAACGCACAGGACCATTACCTGAAACTGATGCAGTAGAGTACATCACTCAAATTGGGTCAGCCTTGAATCTAATCCATGGAGTAGGGCTGGTGCATTTAGATATCAGCCCTCATAATATCGTGGTCAGTAACAGTGGCAAAGCCGTGTTGATTGACTTTGGTATTCCTGGGGATATACTCCGAGATAGTAATGTGTCGAGCCATATTGACAATAAACCATTTCGACCCTACGAGCTATACTACCAAGGCAGTCGTCACGCCACGGTGGATGTCTACTCTCTAGCGGCTTCGATGTACCATGCCGTAACTGGGCTAAATCCTACCGAGTCAATTTACCGCAAGTATGACGGTGAAGAGCTGGTGCCACCAAAGCAACTGGTTCCTAGTATTAGCGATCGCTTAAATCAAGTAATTCTCCAAGGCATGGCCTTAGAGCCAAAAGACCGTCCTCAGTCAGTCCAGCAATGGTTACAGCCCTTGAGTGAAAAGGATTATTTCATCTCTTTGAGTGAAGCTGATGACCTTAGTTCTGATGTAGGAGTAGATTACCGGCCATTACGGGATTTACTAATTCGTAGAAAGTGGCAAGAGGCAGATCAAGAAACTCTCGCTGTTATGCTCAAAGCAGCAGGACGAGAAGAAGAAGGCTGGCTTGACATCCCAGATATCAACACCTTTCCTTGTACAGACCTCTATACTCTCAACACCCTCTGGGTAAAGTACAGCAATGGGCGCTTTGGCTTTAGTGTACAGAAACAAATCTGGCAGAGCTTAGTGACCGAGAGTGTGCAGGTAACTCCTGGTGCCGATTATGAGTATGAAACTTACTGTCGCTTTGGCGATCAACTCGGATGGCACACCAACGAAAAGTGGCTAGATTACGTTGACCTGCCCTTCACCCTCAATGCTCCCCAGGGGCATCTACCAGTCAGCTATGTCGGATTCTTTTCCGGTTGGGCATACTTTGCCTTTTTTATGGGTGGCGTATCTCTCTTCTCTCGCCTTGAGATATGTAGTATTTAGCCGTATTTATAGCGGTTTGTAATTCGGTCTGGGTGTTAGGGAATCGGGAATCGGGAATCGGGAATCGGGAATCGGGAATCGGGAACAGGGAACAGGGAACAGGGAAAAAATACTGTGTACCTCATTATCATGAAAACCGCTAGATAACTGCTCTATATATAGCGTTTATTGCATGTACGAGGTACAGTTAGCAACCTCAAAGTCCCCCTTTTTTAAGGGGGATTTAGGGGGATCCCTTAGTAGCTCATGGAAAACATAATTGCTATAACTATTATTTGATTAATTTTCAAAAAACTCTAAAAAATAATTATTATTGCTGCTAAATAAGCCTCGAAATTTAGAGAATAAAAATTTGATTAATTTCTGAGTAATATCTCCATAAATATACCTTAATAAGGGTTTATTTTTAATTTAATTAATCCCTTATTTTTATGTTCCCTGTTCCCTGTTCCCTGTTCCCTGTTCCCTGTTCCCTACTCCCTACTCCCTACTCCCTGTTCCCTACTCCCTACTCCCTACTCCCTACTCCCTACTCCCCACTCCCTACTTCCTAAAACTCAACACAAAAATCCCTGAAGTTATTGTATGATATCAATACAGTAAAAAGCATTAGCCAGAATGACTATCGGGATTTGGGTACTAGGGGATCAACTTTGGACTGAACAATCAGCCCTAAAAAGTTGTCAAAAAAACCATCAAAATACGCCAGTAATTCTGATTGAATCCCTAAGCTACGTCCAACAAAGACGCTACCACCGCCAAAAACTGGTATTCATTTGGTCAGCCATGCGACACTTTGCTGAGGAATTACGCCAGCAAGGTTGGCCAGTCAGCTATCAAACAGCGGACGACTTTGAAACGCCTCTCCAAGCCTGGGTCACAAAAAATACGATTACCGAACTACGGGTAATGACGCCCAATGACCGACCCTTTGCAGAAATAATTGGCAACCTAAAACTAAATTGCCAAATTACCTTTATTCCCAACAATCATTTTCTGTGGAGCGAGTCTGATTTTAAAACCTGGGCGAAATCTCAAAAACGTCTAATAATGGAAAACTTCTATCGGGTGGGGCGCAAGCGATTTAATAGTTTGATGGCAGGAAATAAGCCAATTGGTGGCAAATGGAATTTCGATAAACAAAATCGTAAACCCCCAAAACGTAATCTAAATCCACCAGACGCCCTGTGGTTTGAACCCGACCCAATCACCCAAGACGTGATCAACGCCGTTAATGCTCAAAACTTTCCCACCTACGGAAAAACAGAACCATTCCGTTGGGCGGTCAATCGCCATCAAGCTCTTCAAGTATTAGACTTTTTCATTCACCATCGCCTACCCAATTTTGGTCCCTATCAAGATGCCATGGTCACCAACGAAGATACCATGTGGCACTCCCTAATTTCCCCTTACCTCAATATCGGCTTACTCCAACCTGAGGAAGTAATTAAAGCAGTGGAGAATGCTTATCACCAAAACCAACTCGACTTAAGCAGCACAGAAGGATTTATTCGTCAAGTGCTGGGTTGGCGGGAATATATGCACGGCATTTATATCTATATGAACCCTGACTACTCCCAAAGCAATTGGTTCAACCACACCCAGCCCCTACCTGACTTTTACTGGCATGCCCAGAAAACAGACATGAACTGTTTACGCCAAATTTTGAGTCAGGTTGAACGCACCGGTTACGCCCATCACATTCAGCGACTGATGGTGTTGAGCAATTTTGCTCTAATTGTTGGAGTTTCCCCTCAATCTATAGAAGAATGGTTTCATGGAGCCTTTATCGATGCCCATGATTGGGTGATGCAAACCAATGTGATTGGCATGGGTCAGTTTGCCGATGGCGGCATCCTAGCATCCAAACCTTACGCTGCCTCAGCTAACTACATCAATAAAATGAGCGACTACTGCAGCAGTTGTGGTTACAATCCTCGGAAACGCACTGGAGAGGGAGCCTGTCCCTTTAATTTCTTATACTGGGATTTTCTTTGCCGCCACCGTGAGCAACTCAAGGCTCAAGGCCGCATGAGTTTAGTCTTGTCCCACATCGACAAAATCTCTGATCAAGACATACAACAAATTCATGAAGAAGCTTTAAGGTGGCGTAGGGACAATATACCCGACAATACCACATAATTATAGTAGAAGCAATTAGTCAGTAGTTAGATTTTTTTCCTTGTTTTTTCCTTAAGGAGTCAACTCAAGAGTTTGCTAATACTAGTTCACTAACACTAGTTTACTAATATATCAGGAATCACAATTTACAATGACCCCATCTGTGGTCACCAGTTTTCCACCGCCAACGAAACTGTAAGAATTCTTATCGTTTCTCCCAAATTTCCCCCACAGATTCCCCACTGTTTCCACACAGAGCTTCAAGCTTTTCCACAGTTTTCCCATAGTTTTCCACAAGCCTCAACGGTGGCATTAGGTATTCCAGTTTTACTGGGGATTTTCCCGACTTAGTATTCCGCAGTAGTTAAGACCACAGTTTATGTAAAGTTGTGTAACAAAAAAGCGCCTCAAACCCTGATTATTTGGTATACATTTCGGCATGTCAACAAGAGTTGTAATATTTCGCAGCATTGACAAACCCACCCCATTTCAGATGAAAATGGTGCGACCAACCTATAAAAAAATTTGCTCTCAGCTAACCTACGCCGACTAGCAGGGGTTAGCACGGACTACCCTACCTGATTTGGGGATAGTTCTGAACTAAAGCAAGGGTGACATCAAAATTCAGTGCTTCGGTGCTGGCTTGTCTTGGCTTTCTTTTGGCCAAGGCAGTTATCTGAAGTGCTTGAAATCAGGTGGCTTTTTCCAAAAATACCTTTATATGAAGAGGTGACTATGAACGCAACCGTAAGTATCCTGGCAGAAATCCCCGAAGACCTGCACGAGTCTCTCAAGCGCTACCTAGAAACCCATCCTAGCTGGGACCAAGACCGGGTCTTCGCAGCAGCACTTTCCCTATTTTTGCTCCAAAATGGTATTGGTAAGACTCCAGAAACGTCCCAGAGTTATCGCGCTTGTGCTCGTGTCTATCTGGAATCCCTCTTTCAATATCCTGCGTAGTTAATCCGGGATGGGGAAAGGTATAACGTGTGAAATATAACGTGTGAAATATAACATGTAAAGTATGACGTGTCAAGTTCCGCACCCATGCCTGCACGGCTTCGCCCTACTCCCCACTCCCTTGTTATGATGTCCGGAAACATCTAGATCATAAAGGGTAGGTAATGGGTTACCCATTACCTACCCTTGACCCAAACGATTTTTGACCATGAGCACTATCGAAACAACCGGACAAATTATAATTCCTCAACTGATTGTGGGTTTAGGTAATCCGGAACCCAAGTACAATAAAACGCGGCACAATATCGGTTTTGAAGTAGTCGATGCGATCGCACGTCGATTACAGATTTCAGGGAGCGAAAATCGCCGCTTTCAGGGATGGTTTGGTCAAGGAATTGGACTAAAAGGAAATAAGCTAAGCTTGCTCAAGCCCCTTACATACATGAATCGCTCTGGACAAGCAATTCGGGCGGTGACTGATTGGTACAAGCTCACACCTGAGTCGGTCTTGATCATTTATGATGATATGGACTTACCAGTAGGGCGTTTGCGTCTGCGCCTTTCCGGTTCAGCGGGAGGACACAATGGCATGAAATCCGCAATTGCCCATCTGGGTACGCAAAACTTCCCTCGCCTGCGCATTGGTATTGGCAAATCCAGTCAGAAGCCAGACACGATCTCCCACGTCCTAGGAAAATTTTCACCTCAGGAAACCGAGTTAATGTCGGAAGTAGTCCAACTAGCCGTTGAGGCAGTTGAACTGTCTCTTAAGCAAGGTGTAGAAAAGGCCATGAGTCTCTACAATAATCGGAATTTGGCAACTATAGCAAAGGGAACAGGGAGTAGGGAGTAGCAAGTAGGAAGTAGGAAGTAGCAAGTAGGAAGTAGGAAGTAGGGAGTAGCAAGTAGGGAGTAGGGAGTAGGGAGTAGAGAGTAGGGAGTAGGGAGTAGGGAGTAAGGGAGTGGTAAAAAATCCTGTGTACCTGATCGGTCTGATCAACCCTATAGTTATAGCGCTAGGCTACAATTCACAGAATCCGATCACATAATCTGATTAAGGAAGGAGATATCAGCTGAGCCAAAATGGACACTCAAGGCAATATTCAAGTTTTCCAGAGACGGGACTAACCAGGGTACGCTGTTTCTGGTTTGGGACTCGTAGTGGTTAAACAAAATCGAAAATCGCTTTTCTAAATAGGGCTTGACTTTAGCGCAGACCAATACAATCTTGAGCAATAGTCCAGTGGTAATTGTGGTTCCTACATTGGTAATCAAATCAACAAACGTATAGTGATTGGGGCGCTTAGGACTTTCCACCACCAAAAAGTTTAACAATTGACTACAGGTACGCACCACCATAAATTCATTGGGCCTTTGGTAATCCCATTCAGGCAAGGTGTTTTGCAAATGAGTATACAATCGCTTGTTAAACTGTTGCCTCCCATAGCCTGGGTCAATCGAGGCAACTAAATATTCATATAAATCGTCCTTGAAGTCTTTGAAAAAAGCTGTGTGCCGACTGTGGGTATGGAAGCTACGAGCAACATCTCGGTAGGTGTAAGACCCTTGCACTTTGCCAACAAACTGCTTGAGAGCACTCGCCAACTCTCGTTCGCTTAGCAATGTGGGATTTGACACTGGTTGAATTATCCGTTTTGGAGTCGTGATAGCCCGATTTCGCATGACATTGGCGCATCGCACCTGATAGGTTACGTACTTAGATAAATCACACTCAAAGCGCCGTTGAACCCTAGCTTGAACTTGCCGGACAGTTTGCTGATATTCCTGAGAGCTGTCTTCACTGAGTAAGCAATGTTCATATAAGTAGGGATACCGCTGAATCAAGTTTGCCACTCGCTTAGAACCATTAGAGTATAGAGGTGTATCACTCATTACTATGGACAGACGTTGCAAGGTTAGATATTGCTCTGTTCTTTTGAACAGCTGCATTAGTTCCCGCAGGCGTCTAGGAGCCCGAGAGTGAACCCTTAAAGGAGACGGCACATGATCAAACACAGCTACCAATTCTTGGACTGCTCTTCTGGAGTGTGGTTTCAGATGCCAGTGATTGATCAGAATATGACAGCAGCGATTGATCACAAATCGGAACTCTGTCGGAGCCCGCTTATCCATTACTATCTTTTCCAAGGCCAACCAGATGTCAAAATCTTCGTATCCTACTCCATCCAGGAAGAGCCTTTGGAAGCGTTCAATTGATTGCTTTGGTGATTCTACCCTTACCCACTGGAGTAAGTGATTGTAGACTTGCTGCTCTGGCAAGCTAATATGTCGAATTTCCGATTCTTTAGAGTCTCTCCAGGTGGTCACTTTCGGTAGCTCTCCTAGGTGCTAAATCTAGGGCTCATCAATGGTGGTTGGCTTGAAAAGATGAAAATTCAACTTTAAATGGCTTAGCTAACACAAAGAGAGTTTGGCCTATCACAATTAATCTACGATGGTAGATATATTCTAATGATCACCTAAACTTGAGGTGAGCTATTATAGTACTAGTATATCTTCATCTACTCTTTACCTAATTGTGCAAATGAGTGTAAATTGTGAAAATTAAGTAAAAACAATGTGAAATTTATTGAATTACCTGGAAAATAGAGCGTTTAGATAAAACAGCACAATTAGGACACTGGGAGAAAAATAAGGTTATGGTGTGTCGGCTTCTTGTAGGAAAATTAGTTGACATTCTCGCCGCCAAGACAGTAGGCATTCCAGAAAAAATCCTGGAAAAGTCATTCACTGGCATTACCACAGATACCCGTCACCTTGAGCCGGGTCAACTATTTTTAGCACTGCGGGGTGAAAAGTTTGATGGTCATGATTATGCAGCTCTGGCTGTAGAGAAGGGGGCATTAGCGGTCATTGCCGAGGCGACTAACGTCAGCCAACTCGAAGGTTTGCCCCTGATTCAGGTAGAAAATACTCTCAAAACCTACCAGCAAATTGCTCGGTGGTGGCGTGACCAGTTTCAGATTCCCGTCATTGCTGTCACTGGTTCTGTAGGCAAAACGACCACTAAGGAGCTAATCGCAGCAGTTTTGTCTACTAAAGGCACTGTGCTCAAAACCCAGGCCAATTACAACAATGAAATTGGTGTACCCAAAACCTTGCTGGAGTTGGCACCAGACCATGACTATGCTGTAATCGAGATGGCAATGCGTGGTTCAGGACAGATTGCTGAGTTGACCGAGATCGCCAACCCTACGGTGGGCGTGATTACTAATGTGGGTACAGCTCATATTGGTCTGTTGGGTTCTACGGAAGCGATCGCAAAAGCCAAGTGTGAGTTATTAGCCCATATGTCCAACAACGGTGTAGCAGTTCTCAATCACGACAATCAACGCCTAATTGACACCGCAGCTCAGGTTTGGCAAGGGCAAACCATAACCTATGGTTTAGAGGGTGGTCATGTCCAAGGAGAGTTGATTGCACCAGAAATCCTGAAAGTAGAGGGCATGGAGTTTCCTATCCCCCTCCCAGGTCGCCACAATGCCCTGAACTATCTCGGGGCTCTAGCCATTGGGAAATTATTGGGAGTGGATTGGGAAACCCTCAGGAATGGTTTAAAGGTTGAGCTACCGGCAGGTCGAGCCCAGCGTTATGAGTTACCTAACGATGTAGTGATTCTCGATGAAACCTACAATGCTGGAGTTGAATCTATGGTAGCTGCTCTAGAAATGCTGGCTCAGACTCCTGGCAAACGCCATATAGCAGTACTTGGGGCGATGAAGGAATTGGGAACAAAATCCGGTGAACTTCATCAGCAAGTGGGTCAAAAGGTTGAGCAACTAAATATAGATGGCTTGCGGATTTTGGTGGATGAAAGTGAGCCAGAAGCAGAAGCGATCGCAACCGGTGTTACTTCCGTGCCAGTTGAGTGTTTCTGTGAGTCTAATCCTCTAGTGGAACATCTACTGGGGTTTGTCCAACCTGGGGATCGTCTATTGTTTAAAGCCTCCCATTCCGTTGGTCTCGATCAGGTAGTCAAGCAGTTTAAAGCAGGATTTCCCCAGCAAGATTGATCTCAAGCCAGGAAATCTGGGCTTATCATGAGATTTGCGATAGTTTACCGGTGAAAACTTGCTCAGCTGGCCCAGTCATGTAAACTCGCTGGTCGGTTTCGGACCATTCAATGTCAAGACAACCACCAGGAAGCTCCACGGTACAAATGCGATCGCATTTGTTAGTTAACACACCAGCCACCACAGAAGCACAAGCCCCCGTCCCACAGGCGAGAGTTGCCCCAGCACCCCGCTCCCAAACCCGCATCTTGATATAATCGGGACGCACCACTTGGATAAATTCTGTATTGGTTCGTTGGGGGAAAACTGAGTGATGCTCAAACAGTGGACCAATGGTTTCCAGAGGTATGGCATCGGCATCCTCCACAAAGGTAATACAGTGAGGATTCCCCATACTGACACAGGTAACCTCCCATAATTTGTCGGCTATTTCGATCGGGGTATTGATTACCTTTTGGTCAGCCTCTGCCAAAACAGTGGGAATTTGAGCTGCACTAAGCTGGGGCATCCCCATATCCACCCTGACTTTACCATCGCCCTTGAGTTCAGGAATGATCACCCCAGCCAGGGTATGGATCCGATAGTGGGTTTTGTGATTATCCCCCTCTAAATCAGCCAGAAACTTTCCTAAACAGCGAATCCCATTACCACACATCTCTGGTTCAGAACCATCAGAGTTGAAAATCCGCATCGTATAGTCAGTACCCTCTTGTCCTGGCAGGGCAAAAATCACACCATCTGCACCGATTCCAAAATTGCGATCGCATAGCTGCAGCGCTTGATCTGAGGTTATTCTGGGTTCCGGGTCATCCCGATTATCAATCAGAATAAAGTCATTCCCCAGTCCATGGTACTTTGTAAACTCCATAGTCAATTCCCTATTAATCGGCTCTGGTGCTATGGTAATTCTTTTGCAGCCTTTTGTTTAAGTTTCGCTAATTTTCGCCGATTTAGCTACCGACTGATTAAAATACTTGTTCTAATTATGCTGCCCAAAACGCCAAAAACCCTCCTGGCCAAGTATGATTGGTTATGATTGTTAGGGTTCCCACACATCCCACGATTTTTTGTGATTATGGCCCAATTCGATACCGGCTTGCCCAGTATTAGTCAAATTCAAGGCTATATCAAAGACCAACAACTCCTAGAGCTAAAACTTCTCACTGGAGATTCCTTTAGCGGACAATTGTGCTGGCAAGATCAAAACTGCCTGTGTCTGATCACTCAAGATCAGCAGACCATCATGATCCCTTATCATGCGATCGCTTATCTAAAGCCACAGGCACCTAAAGCCTAAAGGTAACCATTCAGCCGTCAGTGGTCAGTTTATTTTATTCAAAGGTACGCTCTTACCATTAAGAATTAAATTCGCGTGATTGTCGCACCATTAAGCACCGATTGCGCTACTTGAGGTGCTGCGAGAACAGTAGCGTGGCCTTTAGCTGATACGCGACACGCTGATAGCTGATTGCTAAAGGTTAAAGGCTAAAGGCTGAAGTTTGATTTACAACTTATAGCTTAGTCCAGTCAGTAACAATATAGTTGCGATAATACAGCCGAAGCATCCCAGGGCAAGATTAGTCATATTCGATTGACTTGCTGATGCTAGGGCTGTATTGAGATCCGGTGAAGTTAGACGTTCATAGTTTTTTATTGCCACATTCGCTTCTGGTAAAGAAGAGATCAGACTACCAATAAAATAATGTAAACCTACAAACACTGCTGATCCCAACCACTGACTTAATACTGAACTATATAGTTCAGTATAGGCCAAGAATAAGGCATTTAAAACATAACATAATACCGTCAGGGATATAGTCCCTAAAAAAAACTTCCACCAGTTTGACTCAAAATCTTCCTCAGTGATATCTTCAAATAATCCTGGGCGCTTCTTTTTCAAGTTATTTTCAAAATACACAAATATCCCAATCCCAATTATACAGATCAACACTCCGATTAATAACCAGTGCCATGTTCTTAATGGGATGTCTTCTGATAAATAATTAAACTGAAAGCCTCCGGTTAGGCACCAATAGGCTATACTGGCAAATCCAAACATACTTAAGGACATAATTGAATGCCAAATTACCAATTTTTTTTCACGATTGATTAGAGTCATTAGATTTAATATCTTATTGAAATCCCTCTTGAAAAACCACTTAACTAAAACAAAGAATGGAGCAACAAAAAACATAAGATAAATGTTTGCAAAATTTGACCCTAGTGGGGTAGCTATCCCTCCTAGCCTACCTAATCCCAGTGAGACAAGCATTAAAAGTAACTCAGGATTGTTGGTACTTGAGTTAATAACCAAGGTGCGTTGCTCGCGCCCTAAATAGTCACCAGCAAGACCCGCTGCACAGCTCACCATCAAATCAGTGGTGTAGGGAATTAACCAAAAGCAAAATGTTACGGCTGTAATTAAAGAAATCACCAGGAAGGGGATTTCACCAATGAAGTCATGGAGCTTGATGATCCAACTGTCCATTAATTTAAACCTCGACTTAGTTTGGCAATCGTGAGTTACCCTTAAAAAAAACTATTTCATAGTTTGGTATTGATTGATATAGAGCATCCATCGACCGAGTTAGCCTAACCGTTAGTGTGATAGACTATCGACCTTACTTAGATGTCCTTTTATGATGGCACCTGACTCAATCTTCTTTGGTCCGGTTCATCTGCAAACTAGATGGAATTGGAAACACACTGGGCTAAATGATAGTCTATGCCCCAGTAGCTAAAGAATAAAAATCTATAGTCGCACTTTGTATAAGTCAGTGAAATCACTATCCTCTCATGGCTCACTATCAGGGCTAGAGCACTATTCTCCTTCTAGTCCCACCCCACTTCTGAGTGCAAAGCACCTTGCCAAACGCCTGATTACAACGACAGCAATAGCCCTGGCATCGGGTTTTGTAGCCCTGTGCCAACCAGTGCAAGCTTTACAGGTACAAGTTCAACCAGACAATCCCCAGTTAGGCGATACTTTGTCAGTGGTAATTCAAACCGAAACAGTTGGTTCACCACCAACCGTTTCTATGGGTCAAAAGACCTATCCTACCTTTGCAGCAGGGACAAATCGTTATCGCGCTTTAGTACCCACTACCCCATTAGATAAACCAGGAAAATTGGTTTTGCGGGTGGCTGGTGATGGTAAAGTCAACAACATAGCTGTACCACTTCAGAATCGGTCTTTCCCTGTCCAACGCATCCGGCTGTCTGGCAAAGCCTCTGCCCCAGCAACCCAATTTGAATTAAATCGGGTTGCCCAGTTTAAAAAATTATTGACCCCAGAAAAATTCTGGAATGGTAAATTCTATAGACCCAACAATGCTCGTGTCTCCAGCGTTTTCGGTATTCGTCGCTACTACAACGGTGTCTTTGCTAAAAACTACTACCATCGTGGTGTTGACTATGCTGGTGGCTTCGGTTCACCAGTAGTAGCACCAGCAGCAGGACGGATAGCACTAGTGGGACGAGAGTCTCAAGGTTTCCGGGTTCATGGTAACACTGTAGGGATTAACCATGGTCAAGGGGTACTCAGTATCATGCTGCACTTGAGCCAAATTAAAGTTAAAGAGGGGGATTTTGTTCAAGCTGGCCAGGTCATTGGTAGCATTGGTTCTACAGGTGCTTCCACTGGTCCTCATCTACATTGGGGTCTCTATGTTCACGGTCAGTCGGTTGACCCGGTACCCTGGAGATGGCAAGGTGTGAATTGACCTCACCCCAGCCCATTACTTAAGTGGATCACCTATACAATAACTAAGCCAGTACATTTATTATCATAGATAAATCTTAGGTGCGCTCTTCTTCGTCGAATTAAATTCGCCACGAGTCGCACCTAAACATCAAGGGTTAGTAAACAGCTAGAAAAAATGTCGCAGAGTCTACCAAAAACTCTTATTATTTGTTAAACTTAAATTAGGGTAACACCGATAGGGATTATTATGTAACTTAAATTAAAGCCGAAAACCAAGGGTTTAAGAGTTGCGCTCTCGACCTACGGTGGAACCAACTTTTTTGACATTTTTATGGCGCTCGCGGTATATTCCGTCAGAGAAGCGCGGAGATACCCCCTGGATATGAAAGCATCTTGCCTGGGCGGGCGAGGGTCTATCTTGGTAGACTTTGGTAGCTAAAAAGTATCGGTAAAGCTTAAAGGTTAAAGGGAACCGGCAAGAGGGAAAAATTTTCTTTCCTCTTGCCGGTTCCCTATGGGTTAGCTGTTAACTTGTCCTGGCTTTAGGAATTAGTGGTTATTGACCACTACTCCATAAATTCCTCGTGTTTATAGTTAGTCATGGTATAAAGCCCTATGGCTAACTTACTTTTTTTGATTTTACTAGAAAATCCCACATACCACTGACTCCGCTTCACGAAATCCCCCAGATTCACCCATCGGTATCAGCTTAATCAGATCAAGACGAAGCTAAATTCCTAGATTATACTATTAATTATTTTGACCATTAAATCAATAGCTATTAAATCTACTCATGAGAATTGAGCAAATTGTAGAAAAAGCGTTGAAAGATGGCTACTTAACTCCCCTGATGGAGAGTGAGGTCGGTCGCCTTTGTGACACAGCTTCGGAACTCTCCATAGAAGAATATATGGCATTAGACAAGCTGATGGGGGCGCTGCTATCTGGTGAGGTGGTTACAGTTGCTCGCAAGCAGTTTATCAATGTCATGGAAGAGTTGGTATTAAGCGAAGCAATTGATCAAGTTACCAAGATAGAAGACAAGAGCGATCGCTTTCTGGAGGTAGGAGATATTGCTGCCTATGCCCTCAATAGACTGCCCCCTCTCTATGCCACTACCGAAAAAGGTGCTCAATACCAGCGTAAAAGAGCAAAGCAAGACCTAATGGATTTAATTAACAATCAAGTCAAGGATGCCATAGCCAAATACCTAGAGCGACCTGATTTTGGCGCTGATCGCCAAGCAATCCGCAAAAAAACCAGCAAAGATCTGATGGGACAGATTAGTAGTATGTTAGAGGGCTGTGCACCAGGCTTTGAGCCCAAGCCTCAGCGCTCAAATGGATTACATGGATTACGTTGAGTCAATGTTAACAGGTTATGGTAAAAAAAAATTTTAAAGTACAATTTTTGGCGTTGAGATGTTTAATTTCTCACAATTACTGGTGTTCCTAGACTGACCTGCTCATACAACTGTTTAATATCCTGGTTGAGCATCCGTAAGCAGCCGTGGGAAACCGCTTTGCCGATTAGCTCTTCTTCATCAGTGCCATGAAGCCCGATTTGATGGTGTCCGTCAGACCAAAAACCAATCCACCTTTCTCCTAAAGGATTATCAGGTCCAGGAGGTATGAGTTCACCAGTAATCGGTTCTTTCCAAATAGGGTTGGGTTGTTTGCGAATAATTTTGAAACTGCCAGTGGGTGTATCCCAACCGGGTTTACCAATAGCAATTGGGTGGCTCTGGAGCAATTGTTCTCCCCAGTACAAGTAGACCGTAGTATCACTCAAATCCACAACTACCTGGTAAGTAATAGCAGCAATTGCATCAGTAAAATAAGAGGTGGCTGGTAAAACCTTGGGAATTTTTGATTTCAGTCTCTTTAGCGTTACCTGAGGTTTTATCAGATCTGAGGCTGTTTTTTCGGATGACAACGGTTCCAGTTCTGGGTATACTGAAGAGGTTTTTGTCAGCGTCTTATCTGTATCGAGTCGTGCTATGGTCAACCGAGAGGTTGCTGGCAAGACCTGGCTAATCTCAGGTGTAAGTTGCTTCAGCTTAAGCTGTGGTAGTTTAGCTGAGATTAACAATCCTGCTGACCCAAAGCAAAATATCATTAAGCTAGTGTTAATTGAGTTGCTTATGGCCATAATTAATTTATTTAATAGTTAATTAATTGGAAATGACTAGTTAATTTAATAGTTAATTGGCTGTTTGCTGGCTCAGTCCACTACAAGCGTGAAAATGTAAGATAGACTAGTGCTCGATGAGCGGGAACCAATCGCAGAAGTTGGGAGTCAATGAGAGGAAGAAAGTTTTAGAAGCTATTCCAATCATGAGTCAACCAATTTCTCTATCCTGGTCAACAGAGGTAACACTTCCTCAAGTGCCGGTGCAACCTGAGAAACTCTCTAACTATGATTTGGTTTTACGCTGTCAGGAAGGTATGAATCCTGACCGCACAGCCTTTGCTGAGCTACTACGTCGGTATCAGTCCCACGTGGATAAGATTTTGTATCACTTAGCACCAGACTGGCAAGATCGCTCCGATTTAGCCCAAGAGGTCTGGATTAGGGTTTACCGTAATATTAAACGACTTAATGAACCAGTCAAGTTCAAAGGTTGGTTAAGCCGTATTGCCACCAATCTTTTCTATGATGAGCTCCGCAAACGCAAGCGGGTAGCCCACCCCCTGTCTCTGGATGCACCACGTCATATGGATGATGGCGATATGGATTGGGAAATTGCTTCAGCAGAGCCTGGTCCAGAAGAAGATATGACGACCAGAGAGTTTTATGAGCAACTGCACAAGGCAATATCAGAGTTGCCAGAAGTGTTTCGTACTACCATCATCCTTAGGGAAATCGAAGGTATGGCTTATGAAGAAATTGCCGAAATTACTGGCGCTTCTCTCGGAACCGTTAAGTCTAGAATTGCTAGAGCAAGAGCGAGATTGCAATCTCACCTGCAAGCTTATCTAGATTCCTAAACATCAGTATAGTTACTTAATAATATATCAAATCTTTACAAGGCTTGCTTAATCAGATCTTTATCTAAAGCCCATAATTTGAGAAGACAAGCTTGTTCAAATCTTTATCTAAAGCGCCGGATTTCCTTTATTGGTTATTCCCTTAATAGAAAAAATATGGGAGATCTAGTGTGGGGAGTTTACGATGACTCGTTGGTGATGAGAAAATGACCTCTAAATTTAACCCTGATAACACTTATGGGCAGGAATCTGCCAAAGATATGGATTCCCTCAAACGCGATCGCTTTCAATTAATCAGTGCCTACGTTGATGGGGAAGTAACATCAGCAGAGCGCTCTGATGTGCAGCAGCTATTGGCAACTGACCCAGAGGCCAAACGATTATACAATCGACTGCTGATGCTACGTCAGGCATTCCGAGCCATGCCCGTCCCACAAACAGAGCAACCAGCTCAAGAACTGGCACAGCAAGTTTTCTCAAAAATTGACCGCCGCCGGAATCGCCGAAAATTTGTTTGGGGTGGTGCTGCCCTTGCTGCCATGTTTGTCGGTGCGGTTTCGATGATTGTGCCTAATGGACCCTCACCAGTGCCACAGATGGCCACTAACCCAACTCCATTGCCAAAAGCAGAACCCCTCAGGATTGCTCTAAATCGACCGCTGCTAGAGATACCATTAGCTCCAGTGTCATCTCCTAGACCGTCAGGAGTCTTACCAGAAGTTAATGGAAATGTCAACAATCTTAATTTGAATTAAATTAAATTCAGATAAATGGTTCTTGCCTCAGCTTGAAACTAATCACTGTTTCATTGTTTAGCTTGTAGTTTGCTGATCAACTCATAAAACGGCTCCCAATTATCTTCCTGAGTAATTGGCTCCCAAACTGCCTCAATTACAGGTCTGAGTAAAGCAGTGTGCGGATTCTTATCTCGCAAAAGTGTTGACATATCCTTAAGCTGATCAACTGATAAATTTTGTAAAAGGTGGTGGTATAAATTGCGCCAATCTGCTAGGGATGAATACTGAGCATCTGACTCCCAAAAAGATTCTCGGCTCATTATCTGAGTAACATCATCTCGCCAACTCTTATCAAACTGTTGGGCTAATTCAGCAAAGAAAGCGTGATAACCAACCTGAGTATCTTGCAGGAACTGAATCGTTAACCTCAATAACTCTGACTCTTCCGACTCTGGCAACTGTTCAAATCCCAGTTTATTCAGCATCAAGTGCCGATAATTGCGGTAATAATGTTTACCAAACTCGGCTAAACCTGCTTCCATCTCCGATGTTGGGATTACCATCCCTAACGGTTGCTGAAGCATTTCTAAATTTAACTGACAAATTCCAGGTTGATTGCCGTAACTATAGCGCCTGTAATAGTCAAAGTAAGCAGCGGTAAACTTAGGGTCATAGGTGGGGATAAAGGCGAATGGTCCATAATCAAAACTTTCTCCAGTAATCGACATATTGTCGGTATTTAAGACAGCGTGACAAAAACCCGCTGCCATCCACTGGGCTGCTAATCGAGCCACTCGTTCCACCAACTCAGCGTAAAACTGAGCATACTGCTCCTGTTTGTTATCCTCCTTTAGGGGGATTATGCTTGGGTAGTACTGCTCAATCACATGGTCTAATAGCTTCTTGATTAAATCCGGACGCTTAAAGTAATGCAGTCGCTCAAAGGTACCAAACCGGATATGGGAACGGCTAAAACGTACTATAACTGATGAGCGAGTTGGAGAAGGTTCATCACCTCGCCACAGTTGCTCTCCAGTTTCAATCAGGCTCAGACAGCGGGAGGTTAAAACTCCAAGATGGTGCAACGCTTCAGCTGCAAGTACTTCCCGCACCCCTCCTTTGAGGGTCAGTCTACCATCAGCAGTTCGGGAGTAGGGTGTGGTGCCAGAGCCTTTGGTACCGAAGTCGTAAAGTTCCCCATCAATACCTCTTACTTGACCATAGAGAAAACCTCTGCCATCCCCTAGTCTAGGGTTATATTCACCAAATTGATAGCCGTGGTAGCGCAGGGCTAAAAAAGGTCGAACTCCCTGAAATTTACCGAAAGCTTGGATAAAGTCTTGGTCGTTAGTGTCTTGGGGATTTAATCCAATACGGGGTAACAATTGGTCGTTACGAAACCGCAGGATATGCCTAGGAAATTCTGCTGCTGCTACTTCGTCAAAATAGTCATATCCGAGGGATTCTAAGGCTGGCTCGTAGTTGAGAGATAGAAACATATCGATCAGGGTTTTGTAGCTGGCACGGGAATAGGTTTGCAAATGAATAGTTTTTTAGTTACCACAAAGACCCAAAAAATCACAAACATCCTAAGATTATAAACGAAGGAAGAAAGCAGATTTGATCTAAGATATGCCTAATTCTATAATGTTCCAGGAAGATGGGTATGTAGTTCTCGAAACTAATCAGCCAGAGGTGATTCTGACTGCAATGGAGTTAAAGTCAAAGTTAATGGCAATCTTGGCAAATCGTCAGGATGATTTGCCAAGGGATTTGCAGCATTTGACCTCTTTAGAGGAGCAAGGACAGTATTTGATGGAGACCAGCTGTGAATTAGATGTAGGACCTGGAGAGTATTTACAGTGGTATGTAGTCCGCCTCTAAAAACTATACCGACAACAGAACAGCAGCGCTGAGCGCCGATGTCTAGGTAACAAATCGGCGCTCAGCGTCACGGGTTGGTATATGAGCGACTGTTTGAACTAAGAATCCCCGTCTAGGTAACAGCGGGGAGCTTCAAAGGTAAGGTCTTTAGACGCTGGTGGTTTCTTCCGGTATTGCCACTAGTGCTACATCCACCTGGTCTTCTTCAAGTTCGGTTAAATCTACTCTAATACCAGGTCCAAAGAAGTTTTCCAGTTTTTCCTGCTTTTTGAGCCAAGTCTCAAAAGGAATTAGTGGGGAGTCAAATTCGAGAATTAAGGCATAAGCACCATCCACCGAAGTTTCTCGTAACCCCATCAACACAGGTCTTTCTTCATCAGTAGGAGATAAACCAAGGCTTTCCAAGGAACTATCTAGATGGGCTTCTTGACCATAGCGATATCGCATTACGTCTTTGCGAATCTGGTTTTGGATTGGGGTGGCGCTTTGCTCTCGCAGCGTCAGGACTTCAGGAATTGTTGGTTGGCTTAATTCCACAGGCTTTAACTCGGCAGCTTTGAGGGCAAGACCTCCTAGTAGAATCGGAATTCCATAAAAGAATCCCACTAGATTGAGGGTGGCATTATCGGTGGCGTAGGCAACAAAGCCGATTACGGTCAGTAATCCACCAATGACTAGACCTACAGTTCCTAGGGAAGTTCGGGGTAACATTATTTAGCTATGTAACAGAAATAACTCCAGTTTTATTATCATAGAGTGGTGGTCAAGTCATAGAAGTTGACAAAATTACCAATATATGGTTTTGGGTGAATTTTATCCACTCCTATCTGCCCTATCCCCCATCTTCCCATCATTACATGAACCCAATACTCTAATACTCTGATTACTGGCTTGACGGATATTGATGAGTCTAGGTAAGTAAGAATGAAGTAATCAATGCACCAAGTCTTTCTCTTAAATACCTTATTCCCCCTTTTTATGATAAAATCTGATCGTTATCATAAAATTCTTGTAGATAAGAGACAGCCAAAATATGGAGTTGGAAAAAATTAAGGAGCGAATTACCTTAATCACGAGTAAACGGGAATCCTTGTTACGGCTTCTGGAGCAACCCGATTTGGGAACCCTCAGAATTGACGTTAATCAGGCTCTCGAAGAGCTCGATGACCTAATCGATGAATTTAAGCGTACTTTCCCCGAATAGAAAGGCTAACTGATTCCTAAAAAAATTGGCGTTGCTGATTAATGGAATAATTGAGGATAATTAGGTAACCGGGAAATCAGCTGAATATAATTGCATAATTCCTTAGTTTAGCAGCGCCTTATTATAGTTTTCGTTTCTCAGCTGATTTTAGCTAGTGGTTGTAGACAGTTAACTTTATCCCTCCCCATTTTCCTAACTAAATTAATTAGATCTGAAGTGGCAACATCTTTCCTACAGAAGATATCAACGGGAGCAGTTTGGCTCATCACCTCAATTTGGGGGTCTTCTACTGAAGAGTAGGCAATAATTTTCGTGTCTGGCTCTAGACTTTTGATCCGGGTGGCTGCACTGAGACCATCCATCATAGGCATTTGTAGATCAAGTACTATAACATCCGGGCGATGGCACTCTACCATATCAATGGCTTCTTTCCCGTTACTAGCAAGAGCAACTATCTCAATATTCTCCTGAGCAGAAAATGCTAACTGAAGGCTATATCGAGTTAATTCATGGTCGTCAACTACAAGAACTCGCAAGGCAGGATGCTCACAGGAAAACATAGGAAGACACTGATCATTGTTTGACTTTTTCAGTCTAGTAAGTTAGAGTATAACATTTTATCTACCTATCGAAATAATCAACTGATCATTTCATGAATTTATTACATTGACTACAATATCAATTTACATTGATACGTAGAACCTGATCTGAGTGATCTGACATACTATCGACCCTCCCACCACCCTATGATATCAAGTTAGGTTTAATACCCATAATCACAATGTGGGAGCCAGGCACCGGGAAATCCAGAGATGGGGAGATGGGCAGATTGTTATTTATTAATGATGTGTCCGAACCGTTAAAACTTGGGGGGGTGTCGAGTCTGGTGGATAGAGAAAATCGACTTGCACCAGCCGTTGCTCAAGGGGTGGCATCTGCAACCTCACTAGGGTATCCCCCTGCTCACCACGCCGTTGTACCAAATGCACATAGCGCGTCCGAGGTAAACCTTGATCATCCTTATAGCTCAATTGCACTGTCCCTCGGAAAAATATTTGCTTAGCTGGTGCCTTTAAAAACCTTAATCCTCCCTGGATTTGATCCTGTTTAATCGGTGTATCAAGAGCCAGAGTGACCGTTTGAGTATCCCGGGTGGGATTAATCAGTGGCAAGGTCAGGCTGTATTGCACCCCATAGTTACCATGGGCAAAATAGGCGGTATCTGGATAACGGACTAACATCGGCGCACTCTGAATTTGACCAGTACCTAACCTGCCGTGATCGAGGGTACTCAGTCCGTAGGAAAAGGCTTTTCCCGGTTGCGGAATAGTTAGAGATTGAGCAGTAGGATTATCCACCAACTGAGCTTGCCATCTAGAGCCTCGGGCTACTCCTGCCACTCGACCGTAGATAATTGAACCAGTAGTAGCAATTGGATCAGTCGGGGCGCGATCGCGTGGTCCAGCTAACTCCCCTTGCTCTAATAAATCCTGCCATTGAGCTATAGTAGGAGAGCGTTCATTGCCATCACTATCTAAAGGTGCATACTGAGCAAGACTAGCGGCGTATACCTTGCCATTACTGTATAACCGCATCAACGTTGAGCGACCATTAATCGGTGGTGTCAAGGTTCGCACTGGAATTGGCAGATTCAGCAACATGCGGCTTTGCTGAGCCTGAATCACCAATTGGGCAGGAAATCCGTCTTGCCTACCTCCACGGAGAATATCACTCATCACTCGGCTACCAGGCCCAGCATAAACTCTACCGGAAGAATTATCTACTTGGGAGGGTAATTCGATAAATGGTGCATCAGGCTGACTCAGGTAACTAGCTGCCTCAATAATATCTACTGTTACTGGTTCTTTGCCCGGATTGTAGAGGATAATCCCTAGATAGAGGGTGCGCAAATCATCTAGGGTGGCTGCTTTGGCAACATGGTGGGCAAAGATATCAAAGCGCCCCTGAAATGGAAAGTTTAAGTGAGCCCCTGGGTTGGCTTTGTCAAAAGGGGGAAATGTGGACAGTAAAATTCCTTCAGTCTGTACTAGTTCGGGACTGTTGCTGTTAAATACGGGTACATTATCTAGTTGTCCTGGTAGAGGGCGTATTTCTTGGAGTTGCACGATTTCTAATTGAGGTGTTGGTGCTGGAGTGGCTTGAGCCAGGGTGAAATTTAGTAAAAATGGCAGCATGGATAATGGGGTTTTAGTTAAACCAAAATTGGTTAAACCACAAAGACGTGAACAGGCCAAGATTTTGATAAAGGTGCCATCTGCGTTCGTTCAGAAACTCTGTTAGTTACAGGTGTTTAGTTACAGGTGTTGGCTAGCTGGGAATTCTGAGTTTTAGTGATGCCAGCTGGGATTTTCCAGTATGGCATGGGAAAACATTGAATCTATAACTATGACTTTTCTTTACCACCAAGTTTCCCTTGCCCAACTTTCTACCAAGGCACGTTCTGATCGCACACGCTGGCAGTCAGGAACTGAATTACCTATGGTTACCTATGGGGAAGTGTCTCTTGGTTTTATTGTCCCTCTCGAAATTCTAACTGCTTTGCCCACTGAAGCGGTGGCTGGAATGCCCCTAAAAGAACTACAGCGTTGGCTGTTTAGAAATCGGCAAGGATGGCTGGAAGGGATTATGGATGCTTTGACTCTCACTTACAAGAAACAGGAGGTACTGGGGTTGCTCCACCCTCGCTACTCAGATCAGTTATCAAAGATAGTCAGAAGTAGACAATCGGCTTAAAGAGCGTGAGTATTTCAAGAAAATCCCACCTCAGTAGCAAAACGCGTTCGCTTTTAGCGTGGCCTACGGCCAATCGCTTTTAGCGTGACCTACGGTCAATCGCGTAGCTGCGACAGCCGCGAGAATCGCCTTTTTAGGTGTTGCCTATTTGCGGTATAATATCACAATTTATGATCAATTTATGACCAATTTATGACTTCCCTCTCCCAGTTTATTCCCCCTGTTAAACCTTTTAAACTAGTTCAAATAACTAGTTATTTGAATAGTTATCATACTCAGCAAAATACCCATGTTTACGGAGGTAAAAAGGACTCCATAGACTACTCATAAACAACTCCATTTGGCAAGCTGCAATTAAATCCGACTGGATAGAACCACCGTGCTTGAGCCAGTGAAAGGTAATTTTGCGCAAATCGTTGCTCATGTAAGCCAGAGTAGCCAATGGTCTTAGCCAAGGTTTTACACTCAACATCCGGGTCACATGACGACTTAAACCAATGCCACGGAAAAACGGAATTAAATACTCACGTCTCAGACGCCAGCTAGGAATTTTGTGCTCAATTTCCATAGCAGGATTGTACCAGATTTCCCAGCCCTTAGCTTGGATACGAGACAACATCTCTAAATCTTCCCCAGTTAACATACTGCTCTTAGTGCGCCCAGTCAAAATAGGCCGAGAGGGCATACTCTCTAACCAAGCTTGTTTTCGCACAACCAACCCAGCTGAAGGTGGTAGTAATTTTTTGTGAGGTTCATAAAGTAATGGCTCACAACCACGTTCAGTGATTGCTAGAAATGGCGCAAGTTTATCAAAATTTGGTGGAGGAGTGACTTCAAAAACACCATGGATTTGACTACCATAAGCACCAGAAGTAGGGTGAGATTTGCCAAAGGCGTAAGCAGAAGCTATCCAAGACATTGATGGAATCGTGTCATCGTCTAGGAAACCCACTAGTTCACCTGTAGCTTCCTGAATGGCACGGCATCTGGCATAAGCTGCCCCTTGTTTCGGTTCAAAACAATACCTCAACGGATATTGCGTTGGCCAATTGGCTTGATAAGCCTCAACAAGCTTAGCAGTGCCGTCAGTACTGTTGTTGTCAATAACAATAACTTCCCAGCTCAGTTGGTCTTGCTGGCAACAGTCTCGGAGTCGATCTAAGACTTCTGGTAAACGCTTCTGACCGTTGTATGTCGGGATGGCAACAGTTAACTCAATCACCATATTTTTTTTTCCACTGTAGAAAAATAACCCTAACTAATTATTGAGAATATTCCCAAGTGTTGAGCAACATTATCTCTCTCTCAGGACATAAATTGTTATTGGTTTAGAAAATTTAACCGATACTTTAGTACTTTAGGTGCGACCCGTGGCGAATTTAATTCTTAATCCGGAAAGCGCACCTCAAGCGGTAAGCTTACGCACTAGGCGAGCCCATGCTACCCTTTCCCCACTCCTGACTCCTGGACAAAGTTGGTTATATCCAACTCAGGTGACTAGTAAGCGCCTTTTTTTTGGAAAAGCACTATGGCAGTTTTTAATAAAATCTTCAAATCTAGCCACACTGACCAATTTTCCATGTACAAAGTATCTAGACGTACCACTTCTTCAAAAGACGTAATATCGGAACGACCGGACACTTGCCAAAGTCCGGTTATTCCCGGTAAAACTGCATGACGGATAAAGTGGTGTTCAGAGAATTTATTGACATCTCTGATTGGCAAGGGCCTAGGACCAACTAAACTCATTTCTCCACAGAGAACGTTAAGTAATTGGGGCAGTTCATCTAAGCTATAGCGGCGGATAATTTTTCCTACTTTGGTAATCCGTGGATCATCCTTTATCTTAAAGAGAACACCATCTTTCATTTCATTACGAGCTTCTAGCTCTTTGAGACGTTGGTCAGCATCCACAAACATACTGCGAAATTTCCAAGTCTTAAATCGTTTATTATGTAAGCCAACTCTTTCCTGTTTGTAAAATATCGGTCCTGGGGAATCAAGCTTGATTAAAACGGAAATACTGATAAACAGTGGCAAAAGCACAATTATTCCTAAGACAGAAAGCACAAAATCAAAACATCTTTTTGCCAAAAAGTCAATACCAGTAATTAGAGGGGGAGAAAACCCTATGGTAGGCACACCACCTATACTAGACATCTCCACATTTTGGTAAATAGGTCCTAAGTCTGTACACAAAATTCGCAAGGTGATACCTGCGTTTCTGAGACTCCAGTAAAAGAACATATAATCTTCTACCTTGTTCCAAGAGCAAACAAATACTTCGGCTACGTCTAGAGCACGAATTTCTTTAATAAAATCGGATAGGTTCGATTGATCTAATAAATTAATATCGAAGAATTTAATAACGCCATAACAATCTTCGTTTTCCAGTATTTGAATTGCTTTTTGTTGTTGATATGGTGAACCTATGATCAGGGTTGGATAGCGAAGTAAGCCTTTTTTACGAAGCCGTCTCAGAAGAAAATCTATTCCTAAGCGTCCGATGCAGACAAGAGCGAGGCTTAATAGCCATAACAAACTATCAATTAGTTGAATCACAAATTGATCGGGTTGATACAGGCAAGCAATAACGAGTAGACTAATCTGGGCAACAGTGATTGTCTGGGCTAGAGCTAAGTAGTCACGGCGTTTGTTACCAGAATTATAAAGGTCTTGTAAAGCAATCAATAAAATTTCCCAGGGTATGACTATATAAACTAGTATTGCTTGATTGACTATTCCCCAATCATTATTTATATACTTACTAAAAGTAACCGCAATTAACCATGCCATCAATAGCATGAATAGATCAGTGAAAACTAATGTAACGATGCGAAGCCATACAGCATAGGTATTGCGACGAAGTTTTGCAAAAATAGGATCACGTATATCAAATCTATAGGTTTCAGTTAAGGGCAGTCCCATCCTAGACAACTCCATTGATTAATATCCGATTAAAACCAAATTATTAGACCTAATAATCAAGGGTATTTCAGGCTAAAAGTTTGGAGAGGATACTTATCAAATAATGCAATTATTTAAAGTTTAAATAAAAAATAAAAAGCTAATATTTAGAATTGTATAAATTCTAAATTTTTTTAATAATTGAATATGCAATTGTTTTAATTGTATTCAGAGGATTTTGGCTATAAAACTATTTACTATAAAGCGAGCAAAAAAAATCAACGGCCATCAGCTTATTTATACATAAAAATTATGCCATAACAGGATGATTTTGAAAAACGGGTATACTTCCTATATAAATATATAGCCGTACACTTAATTTTGTTTGATGCTTGACTAAACCAGTGTTTCCAAAGTCGCCCTCATCCTAAAGCATGGGGCTAAACAACCTAATTAACCTGCCCATACTCATAAAATTTGAGAACTTATCCCCTGGGAAATTATGATAATTTTGTAAAGTTTTTAACCTTCAATACACCCTCTGATGTGGTATGCTTATTACTGATATATAGGCAATAATACTGCCTTAGTGGCGACGCATTTATTAAACTAGTATGCTCCATATTATGGAAAAAAAATTCATAAAAAAACTATTTTAAAAATAAAAAAAACATCCTTATAGTTTAAACTCAAAAAAAATAATAGCAAGTTTTTAGCCCAAAAATTAATTTACGTCAACACGATTTTAGTCTTTCAATAATTATATTAATCTATAATTTTAAACTTTCTGTGGAGAATATGTGAAATTTTTCCTGAGAGTTTATTTACGGTAAATTCACTACAGCCACAAATAAATTTTTGAGTTAACGTGGTGATGATTAACTCCCATGCAAACTGGGAAGTTTGCATGGGAGATTTTCTCGGGAAGCAATATCTACCAAAATTGCCCACATTACGTTACAGGAAAAGTAAAGAATGACGGAACCAAAAAGAGCGCTAATCACTGGAATTACAGGTCAAGACGGTTCCTACTTGAGTGAGTTGTTGCTAGAAAAGGGCTATGAGGTTCACGGTATTATCCGAAGGACCTCCACCTTCAACACAGATCGCATTGACCACATCTATGTAGACCCCCACAATGAAAACGCACGGTTCTTCTTACACTACGGTGACTTGACTGATGGTGTGACCCTACGCCGGATCTTAGAGGCGGTTAAGCCATCGGAAATTTATAACTTAGGGGCTCAATCCCATGTTCGGGTCAGTTTTGACTCCCCAGAATATACCGTTGACTCGGTGGGAATGGGTACTCTCCGACTCTTGGAGGCGATTCGGGACTATCGTCAGCGCACCGGTATCGACGTGCGTTTCTATCAAGCTGGTTCTTCTGAGATGTTTGGCAAAGTACAGGAGATACCCCAAAAGGAAACTACTCCATTTTATCCCCGCTCTCCCTATGCCTGTGCTAAGGTGTATGCTCACTGGCAAACTATAAACTATCGTGAATCCTACGGCATGTTTGCCTGCAATGGTATACTGTTTAACCACGAGTCACCCCGTCGAGGGGAAACCTTTGTAACCCGCAAGATTACCCGAGCAATTGCCCGAATTGTCGGAGGTCAGCAGAAAAAACTCTACCTGGGTAATCTTGATTCTAAGCGAGACTGGGGTTACGCGAAGGACTATGTCAAGGCCATGTGGCTGATGCTCCAGCAAGACAAACCAGATGACTATGTGGTAGCGACTGGTGAAACCCACTCAGTTAAGGAATTTTTAGAGATTGCCTTCAAATATGTCAATCTCGATTGGAATAATTATGTCGAGTTTGACGAGCGTTATTTGCGTCCTGCCGAAGTAGATATACTAATTGGTGACCCCACCAAGGCAAACCAGAAGCTCGGTTGGGAGCCATCTGTAACCTTTGAGCAGTTGGTAGGTTTAATGGTAGAAGCGGATTTACAAGCCTTGGGTCTGTCACTCCCTAATGGCAAAAGTACTCAACCGTTGAATGATCAAGCCTATATCCGTCAAGGTGTAGCTACGATGGTTGACTAATCCGTTAGTCTATGACTGACTGTGAAGGTAGCATCGCTAGTGCAAGGCAATACATCAGCAACCACAAATCCGGATCAATAGGATTTGTGTTGAATAATGACTCAGTATATTCCTGCTTGCATTGCGATGCACCAGACGGTGATAGTTCTCCAAAAGCTAGGCAAGGATGACAAATAAATGGAAAGTTTAGATCTTAGTAATAAGAGGATTCTAGTTACTGGTGGGGCTGGATTTCTAGGACGTCAGGTAGTGGATCAGTTGTGTAAAGCTGGAGCGGATGCACAGAAGATTACTATTCCGCGATCGCGTGATTATGACCTGCGTTCTTTAGAGAACTGTCAAAGAGCTGTGGATCAGCAGGATATCATCATTCATCTTGCTGCTCATGTTGGTGGCATTGGTCTTAATCGAGAAAAGCCAGCTGAGCTATTCTATGACAATTTAATGATGGGTACTCAGCTAATTCATGCCGCCTATGAAGCCGGTGTGGAAAAATTTGTCTGTGTTGGTACCATCTGTGCCTATCCCAAATTCACACCAGTACCCTTTAAAGAGGATAACCTCTGGGATGGTTATCCGGAAGAAACCAATGCCCCTTATGGGGTTGCTAAGAAAGCTCTTTTAGTCCAGCTACAAGCCTATCGGCAACAGTACGGATTCAATGGCATCTACCTGTTACCCGTGAACTTGTATGGTCCGGAAGATAATTTCGACCCCAGCAGTTCCCACGTAATCCCTGCCCTAATTCGTAAAGTCTATGAAGCCCAACAAAAGGGAGAAATGAAATTGCCTGCGTGGGGTGATGGCAGTCCTACCCGTGAGTTTCTCTACTCAACCGATGCAGCACGGGGTATTGTGATGGCTACCACGGATTACAATCAGCCAGAGCCAGTTAATTTGGGTACAGGCTATGAAATCTCAATTCGCGATTTAGTTGAGTTGATTTGCGAATTGATGGAATTTAAGGGAGAAATTGTCTGGGAAACTGATAAACCCAATGGTCAGCCTCGCCGTTGTCTGGATATTGAACGAGCCAAGGAGGAGTTTAACTTCACTGCTGAGATGGAGTTTAAGCAGGGGTTGAAGAATACTATCGACTGGTATCGACAACACGCTAGCTAAATCTACCCAAACTCATTGTCGGTAGGGGCGAAGTATTTGTACCTGGATATGTAGCTTAAACAGTAGCTCTAACCTTGCCAGTTTGTATACAAATGCTTCGCCCTCTAAGGGAAAAGCCAGACAGACTTGACTAGAAGAGTAATCAAAAGACGATTTATATCATGTCTGGAAGCATTAACAGTGTAAGGTTTGGTGTGTAAGGTTTGGTAATTAGTAATGGGCAACGGAGACTTGTGATTACTCCCAAACCATTACCCATTACCGAAAACAATGGAAAATTAACACTAAAAAAAAGCTAGACACCATAGTAACTTTTTTTTTGGTTTTGTTTTTTTCTAATTTAATCAAATTTAAGTAACCAATAGCATCATAATTTATTCTAATTAATAGAGCATCTATCTATAGATATATTGAGAAAATCAATACCTAGCTTCTGACGGTGAAAAAAGGGTAAGCAATCTACTAAATTTTTGTCAGTGAGTATTAAACTTTTTTCATGAAAAATTATGGAAGCTATAGATTATTCAGAAGAAATAGATTTTCATAAATACTGGCTAGTTTTCAAACGGCGTTTTTTGCCAGCAAGCCTAGCATTTGGTGGCGTTTTCGGTCTGGCCGCATGGTATGTTTTCTCTCAAAAAACTGTTTATTTAGCAGCAGCTCAACTGTTGTTAAAGACAGATAATTCTTCTTCTCTGACCGGGGTTGATAATCCAACTGGCACGATTGATAATGTTGCTCGTCAGAGCGACCCCTTATCTACGGAAGTAGAAATTATTCTTTCCAGACCAATTATAGAAAAAACAATCATAGCTCTCAACCTCAGGGATAAAAACGGTGAATTTTTATCTCCTGAGTTCATTTTAAAAGAACTGAGTGTCAAACCAATTCCGGGGACAGATATCCTCACCATTTCCTATGAATCCTATGATCCTACTTGGGCAGAAAGGATCGTTAACACACTGATTAAGGTTTACATAGAGAATGATATCCAAACTAACCGAGCGGAAGCTGTCGCCGCTCGTGACTTTATTGAGAAACAACTTCCAAAAGTTGAAGCTACTGTCAGCCAAGCAGAAGCGGATTTGCGTAGATTCAAAGAAGCTAATAAAATATTAGACCTGCAACAAGAAGCTAGCATTGCAGTCGGGTCGATTGCCAAATTAGACGACGAAATTTCTCAACTTCAGGCTCAGTTAGCACAGATAAATGCTGAGTCTGAGGGCTTGCGCAATAAGATCGGTCTGGATACACAGCAAGCTGTGGCAGCTACGTCTTTAAGGCAGTCTACTGGGGTCCAGGAGGCACTGACACAACTCCAAGGGGTACAAGCTCAGTTAGCACTGGAGCGCACCCGCTTCAACGATGAATACCCGACAGTGGCTCAGTTGGCTCTTCAGGAAGCCGCACTATTAAAATTACTACAAGAGCGAATAGCCCAGGTTATTGGTAGCCAACAACCAGCGCCACCGGTTAAGAGTTTGTTAGAGTTTGGACCAATCCAGCAACAACTGACTGCAGAATTGGTTCAGTCCGAGGTACAGCGTTTAGGACTGACTAGCCAACTAGGTGTTCTGAGGAATACTCAGTCATCTTACAAAGAGCGCTCTAGAGTCCTACCGAAACTAGAGCAGAATCAGCGGGAACTGGAGCGACGGGTAGCTGCTGCACAAGCAACTTACCAAATTTTGTTAAGCAAACTACAAGAAACCAGAGTTGCGGAAAATCAAAATGTCGGTAATGCCCGTGTTATTTCAGAGGCGATCGTTCCTGAACAGCCGATTCCGATCCCCATCAACCTGATCCTGGCAGGAGGAGCTTTTGCTGGTATCTTAGTTGCGATCGCTACGGCTTTCTTGATCGACCTCTTAGACAGATCGGTTCATACTCTCAAAGAATTAAAAGATTTGTTCAGATATACCTTGTTAGGGGTTATTCCAGATTACGGCAAGCTGGTCAGTACGAGCTACTTTGCTGGATCGTCTCAACAGAATGTTTTTCCTATTTTTCCAAGAGATTTGCCCCGCTCTGTCGTCGGTGAAGCCTATCAAATTCTGCAAGCCAATCTGAAGTTTATCAGTTCTGATCGACCACTGCAATCGATTGTAGTAACCAGTTCTGTTCCTAAGGAAGGCAAGTCCCATGTCTGTGCTAATTTAGCTGCAGCTATGGCTCAAGTAGGACGCCGGGTGTTACTAATCGATGCTGATCTGCGTTATCCATCTCAACATCATCTGTGGGAACTAACTAACTCCTTAGGTTTAAGTAATATTCTCGTGGGTGATGCTCAATTTCATCAGGCTAAACGGGAAGTAATGACTGGTCTTGATGTTCTGATGGCTGGGGTAATTCCTCCAAATCCTGTGGCTCTTCTAGACTCTCAGAAGATGGCTTTACTGATGCAGAAGTTCTCACGAGAGTATGACTGCGTGATCTTAGATACTCCAGCATTAGCTGGTATGGCTGATGCGCCAATTTTGGGCAAAATGGCTGATGGCATTTTACTGGTAGCCCGACCTGAAAAAATCGATTCTGCCAGTGCTAATGCGGCTATGGAAATTCTCAACAGTTCAGGTCAAAATGTTCTGGGCTTAGTTACCAATGGTGTAATCTTCAAAAACGAACCTGACGGCTATATCTACCGCAACAGGGAAAACTATACTACGCCAGATTTCAGTCCAGAAAAGGCTGAATGTAATCAGCCATAAAACTTTGGAAGTTGTGAATCTGTTATCCAAGAATCTGTTATCCAAGAATCTGTTATCCAGGAATCTGTTATCCAGAAGCTGCGCTGCCAGAACGTTGGTGGCGCATTCTGATCATAATTCCTAAGGTTATTTGCTTCATCATCCAGTAAAATACAGTCAGCACCACGAAGGTTACGGCCATTACTAGTAGTGGACCTTTAGAGGTTAAATCATCAATCATGCCCTTGACTAAGCTATTGGGTTGAGCAACCAAGTCCCAGCTGTTGAAGCGTTGAAATCGTCCTAGATAAATACCAAAGGCGCACAGACCATGAGTAATTAACTCAGCTGAGACGATCAACTTTCCTAACCTTCGCCGCTGCAAATACTCACCTAGGTTAATCACAGATAGAACGTAAGCTTCAAAACCGGTTAGGATAACTAGCAGATGTTGGGGAATAACAACTAGAGTAATTGTCCATACTGAGTAATTGCGGCGAATGGCTTGAATTAGATGAATTACATCGGTGAGCAGATAGGGCGCATTGGGCAAAAATAGGATAAAAACTGCTAAACCTATCCACCATAATCCGGAGTGTAATCCAGATTTACTGCGGAATAGCCAAAAACTTAGAGCTAATGGTATTGATGCTAGAAACAAATTCCAAGCCATCCAGCCATTGTGGCTATGCCAAGCTTTCCATACCTCTGTCAGTAATGTGTCCATAGACATGATTAGTGAACCTTTGCTCTAGGGTAGATTAGCTTTCTTAAGTGGTTTTAATATGCTAACTCATCCGTTCAGTCTTGACCTTTCAGCTTGAGATAGCTTTCAGCTTTAGCTTTCATATCTTCATACTTCAGCCTTAAGAAGCGGTTGACGGTTGACGGTTGAAAGTTGAAAGTTTAATGTTTGAAGTTTAAGGTTTAAAGTTGGAAGCCCTTGACGCTCATAACAATTCTGGCTCATTACCCATTACCGATTACCCGAGAAGGGATATGATCATCAGTCAACTGGATTTGAGATAACCATGCCTGACAATCGGATTATTACTCTCCTGAGTGATTTTGGCTTACAAGATGTTTATGTGGGTGTGATGAAGGGTGTCATTGCCCAAGTGAACCCAACTTTGACTATAGTAGACCTGACTCACCAAATCCCCCCTCAAAACCTAGGGGCTGCTCGGTTTAATTTGATCAATGCTTATCCCTACTTTCCAGCTGGGACAGTTCATGTGGCGGTGGTTGATCCAGGAGTCGGCAGTCACCGAAGAGCGATCGCCATCCAACTTTCACAGGGTTTCTTGGTTGGTCCAGATAATGGGCTATTCAGTGGAGTTTTGGAGCAATACCCAGCCATGGCAGCAGTTGAGCTAAGCAACTCAGCCTACTGGCGCACTAGAAATCCTAGCACTACGTTTCATGGTCGAGATATCTTTGCTAGTGTTGGAGCTCACTTGGCTAGTGGCTTACCAATCGAAACGTTAGGAGAGGTAATTGACCCAAACACTTTGGTAACGCTAGATATACCAACAAAAACACTAACCGATGATGGGATTATTGGTTCTATCCAATATGTTGACCATTTTGGCAATTTAATCACCAATATCCCAGGGGGTGAGGTTGATGGCAAAACTTGGTCCGTTAAGATAAGCGATCGCATTATCCCCCATAGTCAAACCTACAGCAATTGCCCACTTGGAGAGATCGTTGCCCTAATTGGTAGCCATGGTTGGGTAGAAATCGCTGTTAACGGTGGGAGTGCTAAGTCTCAATTAGAGCTGGATTGGGGAGATAAAGTGGAATTAAGCATTAAAAATTAGAATGTTAACTAGTACCGAGTTCCTTTCCAGGATATTATGACCACATCACTACAACCATCTGAACCGGTAGTTTACCAAGGTCAGTTTGGCGAATTTACCATTACCGAAAGCGATCGCATTGGCGTAGTTATCTACCGCGCTGGCTTAGTGGTAGCAGCCTTGAGCTTTGCGATCGCGAGTAATTTAATTCTATTGCGGGGAGCTAGCCCAAGTATTTTAAATGTGCTGACTCCTCTTTATGGCTTATTCTGCCTTGCCCTAGGGGTTAGCTTAGTCACCATTCATATTTATCTAGCTCCCCTGCACCGCCTACTACAAATCTTTTGGGGCATCGGTTGCATTTCTGCAATTGTACTGGCCTTTTCCAGCAATGAGCCCCTTGCTCTATACATTTATAACCATCCTATTTCTCTATTCGGAATTGGTTTTACCTTTGCAGCCTTAACCGGAATTTATTTCAAGGAAGCATTTTGCTTTAATCGCTTGGAAACTAAATTCCTAACTCCCCTAGTCCCTATGCTGCTACTAGGACATATCGTTGGATTTTGGTCTACAGATTGGGAGATGATTCTGTTAGGACTCTGGGCGGTTTTGTTTATGGTGTTTGCCCTGCGTAAAGTATTGCAACCGATTCCACCTGATATTGGTGATAAGTCGGTTTTTGAGTATCTCAAAAAGAAGCCTGTGTAAGCATTCAGCGATCAACGATCAGCGATTGCGCTACGCGCACGCGTGCGCGTTCAGTTATCAGTTATCAGCTTATGGGTCACAGGCTAGAAGCCTGTGCCACCCTAATTGAGGTGCTTTTGAATAAAATAGGTAAGCATTCGTTTAAGAGTCAAGAAAGTCACAGCGCTTGTGGGGTGTGCCACCTATAAGCCTGTGCCACAAAGCACCTCAAGTCCCGCACCCTTGACCAAGGCCAAAGGCTGAATGCTTACAAACCTGTAGAGAATTAATAAGCTGCTAGTCATTAGTCAATTCTCAAAAAATAAGACTATAAACGAAGGAAGCAAGCGGACTGAATAGAATCCTTTTTCAAATAATCCGGACAGATGGGACTTTGATTGGTAAGTACTAGAAAAGTGAGATGCTCTAGACGTTACTAGTCATCAGTAATTCTTAGTCATCAGTGATTAGGTGACCACGGTTTTCTATACCGTGGACCATACCGTACATTAGTGACCACAAGAGACTTTATTTGTGGTTACTAATGACAAGTGACTATTGACGATCTAATTTTTCATTAAAAGTCCCAATCATGCGTTTAGTATCTAGGCGAAAACAGTGGGGTTTAACGGTTAAAGGATGGTTTGTGAATATTTTTTTGATTATTACGTTTAGTCTCTTTATGTTAACTCATATCCACCCATTTTTATCGATTAATTCTCCCATTAACGCTGATGCTTTAGTAGTAGAAGGATGGCTACCGGACTATGCCTTAAAAGGTGCCATGGAAGAATTTGATCGGGGTAATTATCAAAAAATAATCACCACTGGCCTTCCTCTGCGTAAAGGATATTATCTGTCAGAGTATAAAAGCTATGCTGAATTGACTGCCGCAACGTTTATCGCACTGGGTTTTGAGCCAGATAAATTAGTTGCTGTTCCAGCACCAAATGTTACTGTCAATCGTACCTTAGCATCGGTTCAGGCGTTACGGGAGTGGCTATTAACGTCTGATGAATCAATAAAATCGATTAATCTTTATTCGTTTGATGTTCATACTCGCAGAAGTTGGATGCTATTTAAGGAAGTTCTTGGTCCTGAGATTAAAGTTGGAGCAATAGCTGCTAATTCCCTTGACTATGAACCAAAACAGTGGTGGGTTTCTAGTCAAGGAGTGCGGTCAATCATGTCTGAAACAATCGCTTATCTCTATGCTCAAGTTGTAAGTTTGAAAGTTTGAACATTGCAAGCATTGTGATAGCAATTATTAATTGGGTGAGGGAGCAGGGAGTAGGGAACAGGGAGTAGGGAACAGGGAATAGGGAAAATAAACATGTCTTAAGCTTTATTTTTAGGCTATATTATTAGGCTTATTCAATACTGTTTATACTAAATTTCCAGTTAAAAAAAATTATAAAGTTGTACAAGCGCACCTAAGCGGTCTTTAGCTAACCCCCCATGAGTGACTGTATCAAGACAGAAAAATTCTGCTCTTCAAGTAACAAAATTTTTAGAATACCGCCTCTTAACACTATTCCCTGTTCCCTATTCCCCGTTCCCTCTTACAGACTGTTTATTTAGCCTAAAAAGTACGGTAAAGCCATTATTATTCATTCATGGTGCGATAGGTAGCTACTGCTGAAGGAGATATCCGATTCAGATACCGGAAAATCCAATATTTTATCACTGAATCTAAGATAACTGGAAATGTGGCAATAAACAAAAATATAAACTCTCGACTTTCTGGTATTCCTAAATGTCGGGATAGGGCTTCTAGGATTATTTCCCAACCGTGAGGAGAGTGGAATCCTACAAATATATCGGTAAACAAAATAATTATAAACGCTTTGGCACTATCACTAAGCCCATAGATAATATCATCCATAAACGATTTTAAAATAATTACATCTCGTTTGCTGTTAATGATAACTAAGGCAAAACCAACTAGAGCTATAATGTCAGCAAAAATATTTTTAATGGCATTGGATCCTTGATTATGATAGTCTTCTGCCAGTTCGTTAGCTTTATGCTTAATTTCTTCTTCCATCTCCTCCTCAGATAGTTTAGGAGTAAACCCCAGTAAGCTTCTAAAGTGGAGTTCTTCTTCAAATTTTTTTAACTCTACCAGAGCTTCTTCTTCCATTTCATAATTTAAAAAAATAGCTGATTCCTGGCTACTTCTAAAGTGATCAACTATGGGACTAACTAAAAACGTTTTAGAAATTTGCTGAGTTAAAATAGGAACAATAGTTAAAATTAGGATAAATTTAATAGAGATTACGGTTTTACGTTGAGACCGACGAAAGGTTTTGACAACTTTATCTTCAGCTCGTGGATCGAGTTCCTGCTGAATTCTTTTGACTGTTCCTACGATTGACCTAGGTAATACACCGGTTTTATCGGTGATTTTCTTGGAGTTAGCTCCTTGATTATTTCGAGATGAATTGTTGTCTGATTCCAAATAAGCAGCTTCTCTAAGATTGGAATTTTGCTTGATAACCTGTCTTGGACTGGCGTTAGTAATCTGATTATCTGGCTTTTGGTTTATGGGAATCAATGCTGCGGTGTTTCTTTCTGGTTTTGGTGGAGCATACTTGTTGAGTATTTCATCAATAAAATTTAATTTTTCAATAATTATTGACTGCTGATCGCTGAGGTCGATTGACTCAGATAACTGAGAATTTTCCCTAGCTTGTTGTTGACTACTTTCAATAGGATTAGATCCGGTTAATTCAGGATTTATTATGACATAACGACTGGTTTTAAATTCTACTAGTCTAACGTTTATAGTCTTTATATATTTATTAACTTCTGCTTCAAAATAGGCAATGACGCTGTTACTATATTGACTGGTATCGGCGGAGATTTTTTGACCTCCAAAATATTCATCTTCAATCGCTTTAATTTTTAGTGCCGCTTTGTATGCCTGATCCAAGGCTCTCTCTGGTGTATTGAAGAACCATTGTCTAGCTGTGCGTAAGATTGTTTGAAGATTCATCAAATCTTCGCGCCTCCAATTAGTGGTTTACAATTAAGCCCGTCGAACGTTTTAATAGTCGGACTTTCCGGGCAGTGAATTGTCCGATTCGCTTCCAGTTGATATCGCTAACGGAAACCTGTCTTGCTGTTTCGCCGCTTACCCAACCTCGTGCTTGTTTCCCAGCCTTGACAGCTTCAACATAGTCTCCTTTACGAAAACCATGGCTAGTAGTTGTACCGCCGTATTTGCGCCGTTTTCCACCTTTATAAAACTGCAACAAATGTAATTGACGGCGGCTTATGGGGGCACGTTTAATAACATAAAAAGTAGCATCAGTCACCTCACAGTTTCTTGGGACACTTAGCTTACCGTTGCTGTGATAATAGTTTTTGCGCCGGAAGAAATGGGTAGCAGCCAAAGCAATCCCATCTACTGCATGAGTGTTAACTGAAAGCCTACTTTTGTCAGCCTTGTCCTTGACCAGTCCTAGAGCCTCCCTTTTAAGGGCAGTCTCCCAGCCTTGTTTTTGAATAACTGGAGCTATTCTCTCTAACTGAGATATTGACCAATATTGACCTACCATCACAGGAGAAAATCCTTTACTACCTCTTGCTTTGACTACTTCGTAGACAATGACTCTTAATGGATACAAAAGGCTAAGCTCTTTGATTACCCGTTGTTCTAGCTGACGATTAGCTCGAATTGAAGGAGGAACTTTTTTTTCTCTTCTGTTCGAGAATCGTTTTTGTCTATGAGACCTTTGCGAGTAACATACTTTACGGTTTATTCGACGACTTCTACGAGTTCTTTCGGCGAAGCCGACGCTACGCGAACGCATCATTCGTCGAGTATCCATGCGTTCGCGTAGCGTCGGCTCTGCCGAATCACGAACTTTCTTGTAGGGCAACACTAAATGCCCTGTCCAAAGAGTAGTATTATTTGACTGAACAGCAATACCAGAAAACAGTTTTCCAGGGTCAACACCAACAGCAATGTCCTGAGTTTCTTCTCCAGACGGTTTGTTGACTAACTGAACAGCAAAAACATTTAGGTCGTTTTGGTAAACAACAGCTAAACCTTTATTAATCCAACGTCGAGCACGAGAGGCTTTAGTTGGCATTAATGGTCTCCCATCGGGAGAAATAACTGGAACTCGTAACATGGTGATAAACCTCACGAGAAAAGTATTTGAGTTGACAACTCGTCCCCTGGCCGTAGGCCACGCTACGCGAACGACCACCGAATTTAAGATGTCCTGTCCAACAGCAACTGACAACACAATTTTAAAGAGGTTTGAACTGGGGAAGTATTCAAACGTTCGTACCAAAACTCGGCTCAAATGGTCTAGTCAAACACGCATAATTGATTGTTTATGCAAGCCCCATCCCTCTATAGGGTGGGGTTATTGACTCAATTCTTTAGGTTCATACTCTGAACATCTAAGGGGTGCATTCTTGCACCTAATTATTCCTAGAACTCTTAAATCCTAGTTCCTGTGGTATCATAACAAATTACCTAAAGAAAAATTTCGTGGTTCAAAATTCACTGTGGATCATTGGCTCAACTCGCACTGGCAAAACAACTCGCCTTGTCAGTCAGTTTTACCAATGGGTTGAAGCAGGACTGGATTGGTCAAACCCAAAGTCGAGTTCAAGATATCAACGAACCCCCTCAAAAGCCCCAGGAATTTTAGTGTTTGCCGCTAATGACGATAATCGGCGTGAGTTCGCGGATCGGCTGACAGAGGTAATCCGGGGACGGTATCCAGTACTTTCCAAGACACCTTTAGGTTTTTTCCAAGATGAGGTCATGCTATTTTGGCCCTTGTTAATTGGGCGATTGGATATCAAGGCACAGTTTCCGTTGCGATTGCGTCCTGAGACTGAGCAGGACTTAGCCACCCAGCACTGGCGTACTGAGCTCGATAATGATCTACTACAACTGCCAGGGGGGAATGATTACACTAGAGTTCGTCGGCTCCTGGACTTGTTACAATTAGCAGCAGTGAGTGGGATACCTGTTGAAGACATTCCCCACATGTTAACGGTCGGGATTCCAGAGGAGGAAGGAAACCCGGAACTTTGGTCAACTGTGGGAAAGCTCTTGTTAGAGTGGCGAAGCTGGTGTCTAGAGAGGGGATTCTTAAGCTACGGGATTATTGCTGAACTGTATTGGCGGTATTTGTTGCCAGACCCCACTTATCAGCAGTATTTACAGCAGCGGTATCAGGCAGTGCTGGCGGATGATGTGGATGACTATCCTGCGATCGCTCGGGATTTATTTGAGACTCTACTCAATCAAGGGGCTGTGGGAGCTTTTAGCTTTAATCCTAATGGACAGGTACGTTTGGGTCTTAATGCTGACCCGAATTATCTAGCAGATTTGGCATCCCGTTGCTTGGTGGAAATCTTACCGGATTTATTTATTAACGCAATGCCCGTTGAATTGGCAAACACAGTAGTGGAATTAATTACTAATTCCATGTTTATTGAGGGTCTACCTGAGTCTATCCAATCGATTCAAACCACCTCCCGTGCTCAACTGTTGCAGCAAACGGCTGGGGTGATTAGTCAAGCTGTCAAGTCTGGGCAAGTGCAGCCTGGTGAAATAGCGATCATTGCTCCAGGTCTAGATGCGATCGCACGCTACACCTTAACGGAAATCCTGACTAACCAAGGCATTGCTGTCGAACCCCTCAATGACCAGCGCCCATTAATTAGCTCACCCATGGTTCAGGGATTACTAACCCTACTAGCGCTAGTGTATCCTGGCTTGGGACGGTTAGTGAATCGAGATGCGATCGCACAAATGCTGGTAGTGCTCAGTAGCCAACCACAAGTGCAGGAGTTGAAGGGTGAAAGGTTGAATGTTGAAAGGTTGAATGTTGAAAGGTTGAATGTTGAAAGGTTGAATGTTGAAAGGTTGAATGTTGAGAGTTCAAATCTGCAACCGGCAACCCTAATTGACCCTGTCCGTGCTGGTTTATTAGCGGATCACTGCTATGCTCCTGATCCTGAGCAACCTCGTCTGTTACCAGTGGAGTCGTTTCCTCGCTGGGATAGGTTAGGGCATCAGGCAACCACTGCCTACTCAGAGATTTTCCAATGGTTAGAACTACAGCGCGAGCAACAACAACAGGGTCTGATTCCTTCGTGCCTGGTAGTTTTCGACCGCGCCATTCAGAAGTTTTTGTGGCATGGCTCTAATCTTGCCTATGACCAGCTAGCAGCACTGCGGGAACTGATGGAAACCGCTCAACACTACTGGGAAGTTAATGGACGCCTGGGGAAAGAGTTGAAGGTGAATGACTCGAGCCAAACGAACCAACAACCGTCTAACCGTCAGCGTTCCACCCAAACTATCGCCCAATTCATTCTGATGCTACGTCGTGGCACCGTTACTGCTAATCCCTATCCCGTCCGCCGCCTACCCACAGCTACCAATGCCGTCACCCTTGCTACTATTTTCCAATACCGTGCCGCTCGCCGCTGCCACCGTTGGCACTTTTGGTTAGATGCAGGTTCTTCCCTGTGGCTCAGTGGTGGTGCAGCTACCCTTTTCGGAGCTCATCTTTTTCTAAAGGAATGGTCTGGACGTCCTTGGACAGAGGAAGATAAAGTCCAAGCTGATCAACAGCGATTAGAGCGGATTTTGCGAGATTTATTCGGTAGAGTTACAGAGCGGGTTTACTTGTGTCATAGCGAATTAGCGGTTAGTGGCACAGAGCAGAATGGTCCGTTATTATCTTTGATACATACGGCGATAAATACTGCTGTTTCTTGACCATTATACTGGGATATTTCTGTTAGAAGTGGCATGTTTGAGTTCTATTTTTCCCAGCGCGAAGGGGCAAGCTAGATCCTTTCCGTATTAATTTACGTATTAAAAACTGGAGATCAAGCCCAAGACAAATATCCACAACATCACGCTCACTGGTAAGCCCAAGAGAATCCCCACGATTGCCCAGCCTCTTTGGTGAGCTTTGAAGTGTTCAATACTCCGCCAGCGACGACTTTTCCAAGCCCATTCATTGCCCTTGGCACCGAGCGCGATCGCCATAAACCAACCCAATTGAGGCACCCATGCTATCAGTCCAATCCAAACATTATTCGTCATAGGCCAAAACCAAGGTATCAAAAAAGCTCCCCAGTTCCAGCCTTTGATTTCATCTGGTACCGGTACTCGATCATCCAATACACCCCCTTGACCTGAATTATTCACAAATTTGACTGGGGTGGGTCTGCTCAGTTTGTTGCTTTTGGGAGTATTAAGTGTCATGCCCAACTCTAGGGCTAGAATTGCCTCAGACGCACTTTTGAAACGTTGCTCTGGAGCTGGTTCGGTCAGCTTCTGAATCCAGCTGATCAGGTTAGCACTGAGGTTGACTTGCTCTTTAAAGCAAATGCGCAAATTCCGCTGGGGCAAGTCAGCGGGTGCTGTCCCGGTGAGCAAATGAATCAAAGTCGCCCCTAAGCCATACAAATCCGATGCTGGTACTGCCCTACCACCAAACTGTTCCATGGGGGCGTAACCATAGGTTCCCACTACCGTAAATGTCGCGCCCTCTTGAGACGCCCGATCCTGCACTGACCCGAAATCGATGACATAAATCTGCCCATCATCCCGTAAAATTATATTGCTAGGCTTAATATCTCGGTGCAGTACAGCTGGATTGAGCTGATGGAGAAATTCAAGAATTTTCAGCACATCCACAGCGATTTGGCGCACTTCCCCTTCTGTAAATCGTTTACCTTGATTTAGTTGTTCCTTGAGGGAGGAGCCAGGAATATAGTTGTGTACCAAGCCAAACCAGAGTACTCGGTCATCAATGGTGACATACTCCCACACTCATCTTTACAGATTGAGTGTGGGCTTCTTTCCAACTCCAGCTATTGCTATCGGGCTTTGCCCGACGCTACGCGAACGGATACTCGGAAAGCTTTACTGCTGACGGAATGCCCTACCGCCAAATTTAATATGTTGATGGCCGCGTTCACATCGCGATCCTCGGTATAACCACAGTGAGGACAACAATGAATGCGGTCTTTCAATTTCTTAGGTACTTTTTTCCCGCAATTGGAACAGTTTTGACTGGTGTTTCTGGGGTTCACTGCAACTGTGACCAAACCAGCATTTTCGGCTTTGTTTGATAAAATTGACAAAAATTGACCCCAACCAGCATCATGGATAGATTTAGCAATTTTGGTTTTGGCCAAACCTTTGATATTTAACTTTTCATGAGCTACTAGATCGTGGTTATCTAGTAAGCTATTTGCAGTTTTAAAATGAAAATCTTTTCGAGTGTCAGCTACTTTTTTGTGAGCCTTTCCTAATTTGTCTACAGCTTTTTTCCTATTGTTGCTGCCCTTCTTTGACCTGCTAACAGTTTTTTGAATCTTTTTTAGTCGTTTTTGAGCCTTTCGATAATATTGAGGGATAGGAACCTCTGAACCATCAGACTTTACCAAAAACGATTTGAGACCCATGTCTATACCAATAGGATTTTCAACACTATCTACTGGTATGACCTCTGGAACCCTGTCATCTTGGATTGACAGCGTTACATAGTAGCCATCAGCTTTTCTGGTTATGGTTGCTGTTTTGATTTTAAACCCTTTTGGAATAGGTCGATGGTAAATCATTTTAACTTTACCAAATTTTGGAAAAGTCAAAATGTTGCCATTTATAGGGTTTTTGGAGAGAGAAGGAAATGTAAGAGACTTATATCTATTTTTCCCTTTGAACCTTGGTTTCCCACTCCTTTTCCCGTTACTATCGCCTTTCAGGAAACGCTTAAAAGCTAGATCGACTCTCTTGACACAGTTCTGTAAAACTTGAGACTGAACTACTTTATACCAGGGTCTGTCTTTCTTTAACTGAGGCAGAGAATTTTGTTGGGAAAAGTAATCGGGATTATTTTTTAATTCTGGTAGATGACATACTAAAGGACAAGAATTAATGGAACAACGATTTTGCTCGTACCAACTAAATCTCTCGGCAAGCAAGTAATTGTATTGGTGGCGCAACATGTCTAACCACCTTTCAATTTCTGCTTCTTGCTTTTTAGTTAACCTTAGCCGGTATTGATAAGCTGATCTCATTGTTGCTATATCCTGTTTTTCGACCTACTATTAGGATAGCGCATGTTACAACAAGTGTAAATATCGAAATGAAAGATTAAAGATTTGTGATCAGGTTAACCAGTTTTGAAAAACAGCAACTAAAGCAAGAAGCTGACAGGAGGGGGATGACTTCATCCGAATTGCTGAGAAGCTTGATAGCTCGTTTCCCTGAGCCTAGAGACCCTGTGCAAAATTCATCCCACACTCATGCTTCGCATAGAGATGTGGGACTTCTTTTGCCGGATAGTTAACTCAACCCAATCCTTCAACCACTGGATGGAAGTAAAACGCTAGTCCTAAGACGACATAAGCTGCTAATAGCAACACTCCTTCGAGCCAGTTGGACTTACCATCAGAACTAATCGAATTAGTAATCAACACCGCTACGGCTACTGCTACCAATTCAAAGGGATTAAAATCCAAATCCATCGGCTGACCCATAAACCACCCAGCTAGCACTAACACTGGGGCAACAAATAGGGCAATTTGCAGACTAGACCCCACGGCTACGGAAACTGAGAGATCCATCTTATTCTTCATCGCGACAGTTACCGCAGTGGCGTGTTCTGCTGCATTACCAATTACGGGGAGTAAAATTACTCCGGTAAACAGGGCTGTTAGGCCTAACTGTGATGTGGCAGATTCCAAGCTATCCACCAAAAGTTCTGACTCTAGTGCCACCAGCAGGGTAACTACTACCAAGACTCCCACCCACAACCAGATATTAGGTTGATGTTTAGATTCGGAACTGGCAATTTCACCCTCCTCTGTTTCTTCTAACTCCATTTCCGCGATTCCCACATCAAATAGATAGGTGTGGGTTTTCATGGAAAATAATAAAGTTAGCCCATAAACGAGAATTAAAACTAGGGCAACTGCTACTGAAAGCTGTTGTAATGTAGATTGAGGAATACCAATGGATGTGGTATCCATTGCTGTAGGTAGCAACATGGCAATCACTGCTAGGTTCATTGAAGAGGCATTCACCCGCGCCACAATGGGCTGAAACTCCTGTTCTTTGTAACGCAATCCACCCAGCAGCATCGCAAATCCCATCACTAGGAGTAGGTTACCGATGATGGAGCCAGTGATGGTGGCTTTAACCACTTCTACTAACCCAGCATTCAGGGCAATTAGGGCAATGATTAATTCTGTAGCGTTGCCAAAGGTGGCATTTAATAACCCTCCTAGGTTTGGACCGAGCACCACAGCGATTTCTTCTGTGGCTGTTCCCATCCATGCTGCTAAAGGAATAATTGCTAAGCAAGACGTAATGAAGATAACTGCCGAGTTCCACTCTAGAAATTCAGCGGCTACTGAAATGGGAAAAAATACTAGCAAAATTGACAAAATTTGGTTTTTGGTGAGCATTTAGGTTTCTTTACCTCAAAAGAATTACTATTCTAGTTACTCTCGGGGACTAGGGCAGTATCGAAAGGGATGGTCAATCCCTCTTCCGATTCCCCCATCTCCGCTGTCACACACTTAATTTTGGCGTTGCTGAATCAAGGAATGAATGCGCGACATTTGGTTTTGGTCAAGCTCCCGTTGGTCCCCCGAGGGAGCAATCCCTCGCTCGGGGGACTTTTAAAGTCTTGTTCCCCCCAAAATTGGGGGGCTAGGGGGGCAAAACCATACCCAGAATCAGCAACGCCTTAATTTTTGGGTTGAGACTGATGGGGAGATGGGGAGATAGGGAGATGGGCGGATAGTTTGACGGTTTCTTTCATAACATGAAAAGATGAAATTTAGATGCGTGTTAGCTGATCAACTTACACAGATAAATTAGATAGTCAAGTACCTTACGCTGTAGCTGGTGTGCTCAATAAAGCTTTTCGATGCTCAACGATTTCTCAAGCGCATCAGTCCTAGGGTATATTTTTTAACCATAGAAATTTGCTATGATCTGGTTAAGATTGATAAAATTACCGCAATTTCCATAAACTGATTAGAATTACTTGAATTAAACCTTGCGGTTGAATTCATTATTGTGTTAAGCATTTAACGTTTGTCCTAACTATCCGCTACTTTTGTTCGTTACTGCCAAACCAGTATGAGTTTGCTCAAGGGTATTCGCTGCCCGGCCCCAAACATGACGTTCTGGGGTTCGGTTAGCTGTCTTGCTGTTTTTTTGAATGCATATTCCCATGACTTCAGTAGCTGAACTGCTAGTTTTACAAGCTGAGGAAATAAAGTCCACTGCTAAGTCCACTGCCAAGATCAAACACTACTCGACGCTCAACAACGATTCCCTAGATACCACCACAGGTGTCTATATTACTATCCACGGTCATTTCTACCAACCGCCTCGCGAAAACCCTGATCTAGATACCATTGAGCGTCAGCCTACTGCTGCTCCGTTTCATGACTGGAACGAACGGATTTACTATGAGTGCTACCGCCCCAATGCCTTTGCCAGGGTATTAAATGACCAAGGGGAAGTGATAGATATTGTCAACAACTATGACTATTTGAGCTTCAATATTGGTCCAACCTTAATGTCATGGCTGGAAGATTACGATCTCGAAGTGTATCAGCGGATTCTGGAAGCGGACAAGAAGAGTTGCGTACGCTTAAATGGTCATGGGAATGCGATCGCTCAAGTTTACAACCACATCATCCTTCCCTTAGCCAATGAACGGGACAAATACACCCAAATCCGTTGGGGAAAAGCGGACTTCCGTTCCCGCTTTGGTCGTGAACCCGAAGGGATGTGGCTGGCGGAAACGGCAGTAGACTATCCCACCTTGGAAGCACTGGTAGCAGAAGATATTCGGTTTATTATCCTAGCCCCTTCCCAAGCTCAACGTTGCCGCCCAATTCCCAGTGAACACACCAGTAAACACACCAGTGAACACAATAGTAATTCTCCATGGCAGGAAGTGGGAGGTGCTCAGATTGACCCTACTCGCCCTTACCGTTGCTTCCTCAAAAATGGCAAATTTATTGATATCTTTTTCTATGATGGCCCAATCTCCAGAGATATGGGCTTCAATGATTTACTCAGCAGCACTGAACACTTCGCCAAGCGTTTGGGTCAAGCAGTACGTGGGGATCATCGCAGTGCCCAGTTGATTGCTGTGGCAACGGATGGGGAAACCTTTGGCCATCACAAGACAGGCACTGAGAAGTGTATTGCCTACGCTTTTACCCATGAGTTTCCCGAGCGCAACTGGACAGTAACCAACTTTGCCCACTACCTTAGCTTTAATCCGCCCACCTGGGAAGTGGTACTGAAGCCAGTAACAGCCTGGAGTTGCTCCCATGGGGTTGACCGTTGGCAAGATGATTGTGGCTGTGGTGGTGACGGGAAGTGGCACCAAAAGTGGCGTCGTCCCCTGCGCAATGCCCTGGATTGGTTACGGGATGAATTGATTCAGGTATATCAAGAGACTGGTAGCCAATTCTTCCATGACCCTTGGCTAGCGCGGGATGAGTATATCCAAGTGATTCAGAACCGTTCCCCAGCTAATGTGGACAGTTTTCTGGAGCGTCATCATACTCACCTACTGACGACCGCCGAACAAGTAGATGCCTTACGACTGCTGGAAATGCAGCGTCATGCTCTGCTGATGTATACCAGTTGTGGTTGGTTTTTTGAGGAAATCTCCCGTCCAGAAGGGGTTCAGATTCTGCGCTATGCTGCCCGTGCTATGGAGTTAGCTGGTGATGTTGCTAAAGTCCAACTGGAAGAAGAATTTATTCAACGCCTTGCTCTAGCACCCAGTAATGTGGGATGCTTTAAAACTGGTGACCAGATTTATCAGCAACTAGTGGTGTCAGCCCAGGTTAGCTGGAAGCAAGTAGTAGCAGACTACGCCATTAGTTCCCTATTTAAGAAGTATTCCCAAAAAGACAAAATCTACTGTTACTATGCCCATCAGCAATATTACCAGCTAAAACAAATCGGGGCATTAACCCTAGCTGTGGGACAGTTACAATTGGCTTCTGAGATCACTAGGGAAAGTAGTGATTTTGTGTTTGCCTTGCTATACCTAGGTGGTTGGGACTTCCACTGCTGTATTCAACCCCTTGCTGAATGTCGAGGCTACCGCCAGCGGTTGGACACATTATTTAATGCCCTAGACCAAGGCAGTGCAGCCCACACAATTTTGGTAATGAATCAGCTGTTTGGGCAGCAACATTTTAATTGGCAGCATCTGTTTGCTGAAGAACGACACCGGATTATGCAGCTGTTGAGCCAGGAAACCTTGACCCGTTTGGATCAGCTCTATACCGAGGTTTATCGGGATAATTATAGAGCCTTGATCGCTTTCCATCAGGGTGGGTTATCTGTTCCCAAGGAGTTGCAAGTAGCAGCAGAAATTGCTATATCCAATCAGTGTATTACTGTGATTAGGGCATTAGATAGTGATAGCAGTGATCAGCAGGTGGTATGGAGTAGGTTGGCAGAGTTAGAAGCGATCGCAACAGCAGCGAATCATCTCCACTGTCAGTTGAATACCCTAGAAGTCAAGCAAACCTTAGAAAAGTTAATTTTGCGTACGCTCTGGCAAATTCTTTACGATAGTAACCCAGAGGACATGGAAGTTGATATTCAACGGCTAGAAAAAATGATTGATCTAGGCAATCAGCTCAATCTAAGCTTATCATTAGATCGTTGCCAAGAACTTTACTTGGAGTACTTCCATAACCAATTTTTCCCTCAGCTGATCCAAAGCCAAGATTTAAAGAAAGATAGTAAAGATAGTGATAGCAATGGCAGCTATCCTTGGCTATGTAAAATGTGTACCTGTAGCACTTCTTTTAGTACTTCAGTTTCCCCAAGCCCCCTACTGAATTTGGGTCAAACCTTAGCAGTGGATCTCAGTGCTTGGATCACCAACCTACCCTCACCAGGGTAGGTTAAGTTAACTATAGCGGTTAACTATACCGTTGCTATTACGGTTTGTGCTTAGAGAGCACACCCGCACCAAAGGCTCCTACTGCTAGCAGACTTAGCACCGACATCGGTTCAGGAACAGTAGTGCTAATAACAAACGACATCGGTTCAAAAACATTAATGCTAGAAAAACCTGCTGCTCCATAGATCCTATTAATACCCGCGAAGGCGACATTTTGACTAAAAGTACCTGCTCCTGTGGTTGGATCGATGGTGATCTGTTGTCCATCAGCTGTGTAACCGAACAACGTTCCATTTTCAAAGAATAAGCCAAATATATCCCTAAAGCCGATACTACCAATTTCACTAGCTGTACCGTCATTAGCGATAGAGAACAAAATGTCAGAGCTGCCATCAACAGAGAGTGATGTGGCAAAAAATTGATTATTTACAGAATCGAATGCTATGTCGCCACTGCTGTTGAAGTTAGGAATTTTGGCCACTAATGATGCAGCCCCACTAGAGGTATCAATAGTATAAAAACTATCATCTCCAGCGCCGTAAAGGAATTTATCATCATCATCAGAAAACCCTAAAGCATTTATAAACGCAAAAAGGTAGCCAATTAGGGAGGATAAGCCTGTGCTTTTATCAATACTATACAAAGCGCTGGGAGTGACACCAAATAGCTCACCACTATTGGATAAAGCTATATCAAAAAAGGGGATATCGTTGCTGTTTAATGGTGTGAATTTTCCGGTTGAGGTATCGAGTTTTCCAACTTCTCCATTGGCAGTAGAGAGGAATGATGCCGCCTGGGCTGTTCCGATTGTTCCTAGGCTAAAAACCACTGCCCCAGCTATAGCTATTGGTAATTTTTTCATGATAGTTTTATGCTGCAATTGTTAGATTTATACAGTGAATATAATTTGAAATTTGATATCAATTCCGTTTTATTACTTGGTTGATAGATAGTCTAAAGTTTTGGATTTTATCCTTGATTACTCTTGTTTTCTAAAATCCTGATGCTACCGGAATTGATATCAAGTAGATACTCGAAAATAAGATTTGCAATAAGCATTTAACCGTTGGCATTTTGCCAATGGCTGATAGCTGTTCGCTTAGCGTGCGCGTAGCGCATATGCTTAGGATCGGTAAACCTACAAACTATAAAACTAATTACGTTTTCATGAGGTTTATCTTCATTACATTTAACTAGATTTTTATTTCAAGCAAGCTATGAATCGGTATCATTTACAAACTCCTTATTTTTTAATATATAAGTTTTGTTTATATTAATTAATTGCTAGTAAAAAATGGTTTAAATAGTTTACTAATTGACTAAATAATAATGCTTTTAAAATTACTCAGTTAATAAATTTTAGACTTGTTTAGGGTTGAATTTGATAAATAAGGACTTACCCAATAAATGTAAATAAGGGCGTTTATTTACCAGTTTTGCCTAAGGGTTTATGACTGGCTACCGACCCACATAATTAGGCGCACATCTTGCGGGCAAAAGCAAAGCGCCCCTACAAATGATTTGTGTTTCAATCATTTGAGAAGCGCGATCGCGATCTAGTCGCTACCGATAATTAGGAAGTAAAGCCTGATGTCGATTAAAGTTAGCCTTGTGATCTCAAGGCTTGAGAAAATTAGGTTGAACAGCAAGCATGATTACTTGAAGGAAATTAGATAGGTTAAGCATGCAATTCGCATCCAGCCTAAGTAGTAAAATAGATTAGTTAAACTTATAGTAGTTTCCGAAATCCGTAGAGGGCTTAAGTTTACACAACCTTAATATTAGTAATGGCTAATGGGTAATTGTAATTACAGCCGTCAGCTGTCAGCTGACGGCTGACAGCTGAATGCTTACGTACCTCACCCAATTGAAAACTGCTGTTATAGTTCAGCTAGTTTAGCAGGAGCCTCACACCATAATCTTTGATTTGGTGTGAGAGGTTAGAATTTACCGCAAGAATAGTGGAGCCTTTATGGTTGGCAGGCTATGGAAAAAGGGTAAAAACTTATTGATTAGCGTGATTTGCGCGGTCTTGGGGGTTTCCCCCATGAGCGACTGCATCAAGACAAGGCTCCACTATTCTAAGGCGCGCGTCTCCGGAATGCGCGGTTGTTGAGGGGGTTCAATACCCTCTCAACAACCAATCACGACGATTTCGGGGAATCCTGTTGTTCAATGTACTTTCTTAATGTGGACACAGTGACTCCACCCCATGAGGCTATAAAATATGAACCATTCCACAACACATCTTTTCCGTAGAACTTGTTAATTTATTCCTGAAACTTACTTCTAAGTCTCCTACTTGTGACCGTGTTGAGATTATTGATGAATTTGGTTAACTCCATTTGTTAAAAATACTGAAACAACAGATGGATGTGCTCTTGCTACCCATTAAACTCAACCAACTTACCATCCTATTTTTGGCACAAGTTCTCTACTACTTCCCCAAGTCGTTTGATCATTTTGGCGTTAAAAACCTGGTGCCGATACTTGGAGGTTAACACCAGATGGGCTTTTAGAACACTTACTGATCGTCATGCCTGAAAGGAAATCACTTTTCATGGCAACATTTTCGGAATATATACTACAATTATTGTATCCTTGTTTATAATATTCACAAATCAGGGAGATGAAATACACTTACCAGTACAAAGCATTTATAACCACCGAACAAAAGCTAGAATTCAATTTCTGGTTAAGAGTTTGTCGGTACTGGTATAATCGTCAGCTCGGCGAAAGGTTTGACTGGTGGGAACGCCATAGAACTCCGGTAAACTCTTGCCCATTGATATGTCATCTCCCTGAACTGAGAGATCGTCCTAGCTACTATAGTCAAAAGAAGTTGTTGCCAGGACTTAAGCATAGTGAAATCCGTGTGAACTGGTCAGGAGAGAATCTGGAATTTTCGCGGGTTCCTGCCAATACTCTCCAGGAAGTATGTAAACGTGTAGATAAAGCTTTTGAGCGATTTATTTCTGGGGATAAAAATAACAAAAGAAGTGGGAAACCTCGTTTTAAATCTCACGCTCGTTATCGTTCATTTATTGTTGAAGGAGCAGGATTAAGCCTACACTCCTGTTCAGTTGGGGGGAAATTTATTTATCTAAAAATACCCAAGATAGGCTTAGTAAAAATTCGCTCTCACCGCCATATCCCGGATGGTGCAATCCTGAAGCAGGTGCAATTCATCAATAAAAATGATGGATGGTTTGTAAATCGGAAACTTGATGACCCTACTGTTCCCAATACTCCTTCCGAAAAAATCATCCCTAATTGGGATAATTCCATGGGCATGGACGCGGTACTCCAATGGGATCATTACCTTGCCACTTCTGAAGGAGTTAAGCTTCCATCAGTAAAGTATTTGCGGCGCAACCAAGCTAAATTATCAAAGATTTCCAGAAAGAAAAATGAACGCAAACGTGGGAGTAAAGCACGTCGAAAGCTAGCAAAAAGAGAGGGAAGAGTACATCAACAAATTGCTCGCGCCAGGAAAGATTTCCAGTACAAAACTGCTCACAGTTTGATGAGAACAGGCAAAAAGGTATTTTTTCACGAAAAATTAAACCTAAAAGGGCTAACTAGGCGTAACTCCCCTAAGCCAGACAAAAGTGGAAAATATTTACCTAATGGCCAATCGGCAAAATCTGGACTCAACCTAAGTTGGGCAGATGCCGCTTTTGGTGAGTTCTTTTTGATTCTTGGTCACATAGCTGAAAAAGCTGGAGCCATAGTAATCTCAAAGAATCCTGCTTATACTTCTCTTGTATTATCCTATCGAGATCAAGTAATCTTCACTGATTGTAGTATCCGAGAATATTGGGATGAAATAGAAAACCTCTGGGTTGATAGGGATATTAATGCTGCTATCAACATCAAGAGAGTGGGGCTGGACGTGTTCCCCACTATAAAACGCCGTAAAGGTGCCATTGTAGTAGTTGGTTCTACTACAGATGATACCTCTAAGGAAGTTCTACGCATTCTTCGGAGTGTCTGAGAAGCCTACACCATACCTGTAAAGGTTGGTGTGGGAGCGTCACATCGAACCAAGTTCACTAAAGGGCCAAAAACGGAAACAGGCACGACCAATGACTTTGTCTTTACCTAGAAAACCCCAAACATGGGAATCGTTGCTATTGTTGCGGTTGTCTCCCATCACAAACAAGTAATTTTCTGGGACCTGCACCAGCCCCATCTGATAACTGGGAGGTTGGGCAATGTAGTCCTCGTCTAGAGGAGTACCGTTGCGATAAACTTTGCCATCTTTGACTTGAACCGTATCACCGGATGTGCCAATCACCCGCTTGATGAAAGCTTGGTCTTTTGAGTAACCCAAAATTTGTAATTGTGGCGGTATTTCAAACACAATAATGTCACCGGCTTTTGGGGTATGGAAACGGTAAGAGATTTTTTCCACCACTAAGCGATCGCCTACTCCCAAAGTCGGGTACATGGAATCCGAGGGAATGTAGCGAGGTTCTGCGACAAATACTCGAATCAATAGAGCTAAGGCTAGTGCGATCGCAATAATCTGGAAATTTTCCTGTACTTGCTTCCAGAATGGCGTGCCACCCTTGTCCGATTGTTGACCCTGAGCATCTGCTTGCTGCTCCTGAACGGATTCAGAAGATTCACTCGGTGCTGCTAATTTCTTTTTCTGTGCATCCATACAAGATTTAAATTGACATTTAAATTGACGGTAAGGCAGATTTATGGGTATGACCGCCCCCCTAGCCCTAAACATCTTTACTAGTTTGGCAACTCAGCCAGGATAACATGCTTGATTGCCCTTTTGTGAATTTCCGTTAGTTTAGCTAAGACCGCGAGAAGCCCCACACCTCAATGCGCAGCATGAGTGTGGTCAGAAGTTCCCGCAAAAAGAGTGGAGCCAAAATAGTTGGCAGTCTGTGAGTTAAGGGTTAAATCTTTTTGTAGTAAGGCTCCACTCTTTTAAGGTTTCATCTCCGGGATGAATCGCGGAGCTGGATCTTTCATCGTTTTGAAATCGTCTATAATGAAAGTAGTAGGGAAGACAAATTAAGAGCTAACCGCCACCTACGTGCTTTAAAATCGAACTAAACTGTATTGTTCCGGTGCGGAGGGGCATCCCGTATCGTTAATAAAGCTTGCCGAGTATCCGAACCGATAGGTGGAGTTGGTAAGAAGCCCACACTGAACCGCGCTTGTCAGTGTGGGAGTATGTCACGAGGTAAGTACTGTTGTTGGACAATGCCCGTGCTGTTTCCACACTCTGTCCTACGTGCGAGTTTAGCGGTTTGTCTTCTGGGTTTGTTGAGTGCCTGCGCCAACACTAACCTAGGTGACGCTTTGCAGCGGTCTTTGGGAGCAGACCCCAAACTGAAGGATAACCCACCCAAAAACTTGGGTCGGCCATCTCCAAATAAGCCTCAAACTACTCCCGAGAAACAGAAGTCAGTACCGTTGCCAGAAGACTTCCCCACTGAGATTCCCCGTTATCAACAAGCAACCTTGGAACAAGTGGAACCCCTCAAAGATGCTGCTGGTCCAGGTAAGTTGACGATTTGGTCATCCCCTGACCCAATTAATTTAATTCAGAACTTTTACCAAAAGACCTTTGAGTCGGGAGGCTGGGAAGTCCTCGACCAGCCAGAGGATCAAGATGGTGGCACATTCATCGTCCGTCGTAATGACTTGGACGTTACCCTTTCCATTCCTTCTGTGGCCACTACTGGCAAATCCACCGCTGCCTCCTCATCAAAGCCCCCAGCGGTTGCTACCAACAGCAGTGTGACTACATTTGATATTCAGTACGTCCGGGATGGTAAGGATACCAAAGCTGAGAAACCACAACCATCCCAGAAACCAACACAAGCTGAAAAACCCACACAAGCTCAGAAACCCACACAAGCTCAGAAACCCACACAAGCTGAAAAACCCACACAAGCTCAGAAACCACAACCATCCCAGAAACCACAACCATCTCAGAAACCAACGCAACCCTCTGAGGTTGCCAGTAAGCCAGCTCAGGTCAGGTCAGGAAAACCAGAGAAATTTACTGACTTGGATAAAGTCCCCCGAGATTTGCGTAAGTATGTGGCAGATTTGGCAGAATTGGGAGTCTTAACTCCAGACACGGCTAATCCCAAGACCAATGCTGATAGTCAAGGTACTCAGTTTGCCCCCAATCAAACCATAAGCCGCCGTCAGTATGCCCGTTGGCTAATGGATGCCAATAATCGGATCTATGCCAATCGTCCAGGATTGCAAATCCGTTTAGCATCCAACACTACTCAACCTGCATTTCAGGATGTGCCTCGTACGGATCCTGATTTTCCCTATATTCAGGGATTAGCTGATGCTGGATTAATTTCTAGTCCCCTCAGTGGCGATTCTACGGCAGTATTGTTTCGTCCAAATGCACCCTTGACTAGGGAAAAACTGATGTTGTGGAAAGTGCCTCTCGATACTCGTAAAGCCTTGCCCAAAGCCTCTATTGAAGCAGTGAAAGAAACCTGGGGCTTCAAAGATACCGCTGAAATTGACCCGAAAGCATTGCGAGCGGTCTTAGCTGATTTCCGAAATGGCGATTTGGCAAACATTCGCCGAGTCTTTGGTTATACAATATTGTTTCAGCCTAAAAAAACAGTCACCCGTGCTGAAGCAGGAGCAGCGCTTTGGTATTTCGGTTCTCAGGGTGAAGGGCAATCTGCCAAAGAAGCACTGTTTCTTAAACCTCAAACCAGTCAGCCATCAGGGGCACCAAAAGCTACGCCATCGAATTAGGTGCATAAAATTAGGTGCATAAAAAACGTAAGCATATGCGCTACGCGCACGCTACTTGAGGTGCTATCAGCATTCAGCTATCAGCATTCAGCTATCAGTTATCAGCTATCAGTTATCAGCTATCAGCTTATGGGCTACTTGAGGTGCTACTGTTCGCGCAGCGTGCCCTTAGCGCAATCGGTGCTTTTGAATAAAATAAGCTGACGGCACATCAAGTAGCGTGGCCTAAGGCTGACGGCTGAATGCTCACTAAAAAACACTTTAAAACAGCTTTTCTAGCGGTTTTTACCCTAATGAGGTACATATAATTTTTGCCCTGTTCCCTCTTCCCCTCCTGGGAGGGGTTAGGGGTGGGTTTCTCTTCCCTGTTCCCTGTTCCCTATTCCCTGTTCCCTAAAACCCGAAACTCTGTACCTCACCAAATTGAAAACCGCTAGTGTTGTGCTTAAGCACAATTACTAACAGGTATTGTGATTAGTTAGTAATTAGTGGTGATTGGTCTAGTGTGTCAATGCCAGACATGATATCAAGTCCGGTTAATCACGTCTAACATGGTTGATCCGATGCCTGTGAATTTTGAATTTTGAATTTTGAATTTTGAATTGCTAATTGCTTATGGTTAGTTAATTTTCAAGGTTCAATTTACTATCAACCCTGAAGGATAACTATTAAATCGGACATGATCTGAGATAATTATCTGCAATTAAGGTAACAAACTATCATGAAGACACAAATTGCCGCTACAGGATTAGTCTTTTTCTCTTTAATGTTGCCCCTCAAGGCAAATGCTGTCGAGTTGTTTAGCAAGATGTATATCTTTGGAGAAAGCCTCGTTGATCAAGGCAATCTCTTTAATGCCACCGCAGAGCAAATTCCCCCTAGTCCACCCTATTTTGAGGGACGTTTTTCCAATGGTCCCAACTCGGTGGATTATCTTGCAGGGGATTTGCAATTAAACCCCACTCTGTTTACCACTCTTGGCTCAGGTGCTATCCCTACTCAAGGCATTAATTTTGCTTTTGGTGGTTCTACTACAGGCACTGAAAACACTGTCGCTCTTACCTTTTCTGAATTAACAGGCTTACCAGGATTGAAACAGCAGATTGATGCGTTTACTCTTCCCCTGATACAAGCCGGTCAGTCGGCTGACCCAGATGCTCTGTATATAGTGTGGGCTGGTGGTAATGATTATCTACCTACCCAAGGCAGTTTTGAACCATTTACAGATACTGTCACCACCCTGGCAAATTTGTCAGATGCACTGCAAGACCTGACTAATGTTGGGGCTAAGAATATTATGGTAGTTAACTTGCCAGATTTGGGCAATACGCCCATTGCTCTGGCACTTGATGGACGTGTTCCTGGTACTACCGATGCCCTCAACACTTTGACAGAAGACCATAATTCTGGTTTGTCTGAACTACTCGATCAATTCAGTCAGACTCCCGACTCAGAGGTCAATATCATCCCGGTTGATGTTAATTCTACATTTAGGGAAATTCTGGCTCAGCCGACGGAATTTGGTTTGACCAATGTAACTAGTCCTTGTGTGAATATAGCAGCACAATTTGTATGTGAGAATCCCGAGGAGTTTTTATTCTGGGATTTACAACATCCAACCACTGGTGTTTATCGGATTATTGCGGATTTAGCCCTGTCAGCATTGAAGGATCCAAATCCAGATAATAACCATTCACACCCAGATAATAACCATTCACACCCAGCTAATGTTCCTGAACCAGCAACGGCTTTAGGTCTATTCGCCTTGGGGGCTTTAGGGATAGGCTCTCAGGGAATCAGGAAGAAGGAATAGGGAATCGGGAATCGGGAATCGGGAATTGGGAATCGGGAATTGGGAATCGGGAATCGGGAATCGGGAATCGGGAATCGGGAATCGGGAGTCGGGAATCGGGAGTCGGGAATCGGGAAAAATCCTGGTAGTGCTATACAATTCCTGACTTTAGCTCCCGAAACCTTGACCAGACCAACGCCTACATCACTACATCTTTACCAGTACCATCAAAAAATCAAAGGAGTTTTTTGCTACTATTACCTGCTCCGAAGCTCCCTCTATATACCGTTTTCAATTAGATCATGAAACCCAATTCTGAGTTATCATAACATCAAAAATCCTAGGTTTTCTTTCCTACTATTCCCGACTCCCGACTCCCGACTCCCGACTCCCGACTCCCGACTCCCGACTCCCGACTCCCTGTTCCCAACAATGACTAACAATTACGACCAACTGTTCAAAACCATAGAAGAATTAGTTATGCACCATTCCCCCAGTGGTGCGGAAGGAGAAATTGACCAATTGTTACTGCATCGGTTTCAAGCTTTAGGGGTGGAAACTTGGCAGGATCGGGCGGGAAATGTCATTGCTAAAATCCCTGGTAAGGATGCTGGTGCCAGTCCCATTGCGATTACTGCTCATAAAGATGAAATTGGTGCCATTGTTAAACGGATTGGTGACGCAGGACGGGTGGAAGTGCGCCGCTTGGGGGGTTCTTTTCCTTGGGTTTATGGTGAGGGTGTGGTGGATTTGTTGGGGGATAACTATACCATTAGTGGTATTCTCTCCTTTGGCTCACGTCACGTTTCCCATGAATCTCCCCAAAAAGCGTTGCAGGATGATACTCCTTTACGTTGGCAAGATGCCTGGATTGAAACCAAATGTAGTGCTACAGAATTGGCAGAGGCTGGGGTGCGTCCAGGCACTCGTATGGTAGTTGGTAAACATCGTAAGAGACCTGTGCGGCTTAAGGATTATATTGCTAGCTATACCCTGGATAATAAGGCATCCATAGCGATTTTGCTAACTTTAGCGGAACGGTTGAAAACTCCAGCAGTTGATACGTATTTGGTGGCATCAGCAAAGGAGGAAGTAGGAGCAATTGGGGCTTTGTATTTTACCCAAAATCAATCTCTAGATGCTTTGATTGCTCTGGAAATTTGTCCGTTGTCTGCGGAGTACCCTATCGAAGATGGACCAGCACCAGTGTTGCTCTCTCAAGATAATTATGGCATCTACGATGAAGGGTTAAATCGGGAATTGGGAGAAGCGGCAGAACGTTGTGAGGTCCCGATTCAGTTAGCCGTTATTGATGGTTTTGGCTCTGATGCTTCCATCGCCATGAAGTTTGGTCATGTTGCTCGTGCGGCTTGCTTGAGTTTTCCTACCCAAAATACCCATGGTTATGAAATTGCTCATTTGGGTGCGATCGCAAATTGTATCGAGATTCTTGAAAGCTATAGTTCTTCAGTGATCAAGAATTAAGAATTAAGAATTAAAAATTAAGAATTAAAAATTAAAAATTAAAAATTAAAAATTAAGAATTTAATTCACCATTCTGCATTCTAAATTATAAATTCACCATTCTGCATTCACCATTCTACATTCGTAAGCTATCAGCTGATAGCTGATAGCTGAATACTTACCCTTATGTTGGTAAAATTTTCTCAGTCGCAGAGAGGCTTGTCGCTATCTCCTTCAGGTTTTTTATTCAAATAATCCCTCACTACATTACAAGCATCCACCCTTAGCTCATCTAACTCTTTATCTAACAAACCCTTCCATTTATCAAAATCTAAATTCCACAGAATCACTGAATTATCCTGACTAGCACTGGCAAGTTGTTTACCGTCGGGACTGAAACTGACGCTCCAAACATAATCGTCATGCCCCTTCAAGGTTTCGAGTTTCTGACCGTCGCGACTCCAAAGTTGAACAGTATTATCTCCAGAAGTCGTGGCAATTATCTTACCGTCCGGGCTAAAACTAACGCTGTCAAACGAATCGTTATACTCGATAGTTTCGGTTTTTTTCCTATTCATATGCCAGTGTTTAAATTCCCCATCCCTACTGACACTGGTAATCGTTTTACCATCAGGACTGAAACTTACGCTTATGACATAATCCTTATGCCCCGTTAAGGTTTTGTGTTTTTTACCGTCGATGCTCCAAACTCTGACAGTCTTGTCCAAACTGGCAGTGGCAATGGTCTGCCCGTCGGGGCTAAAACTGATACTAGTAACTAGATGTGTATGTCCAGGTAGGGTTTGATGTTTCTTATCATCCAGACTCCAGATTTCCACAGAACCTTCCAACGTGCCAGCAGCAATAGTCTGACCATCAGGGCTAAAACTAACGCTGATGAGATAATCGTCATTCTCAGGTTTTAGAGTTTGGAGTTCTTTACCATCAATACTCCAGAGTCTGACGGTCGAATCCTTACTGGCAGTAGCAATCATCTGACTGTCGCGGCTGAAACTAATATCATTGATCAAATCCTTATGTCCCTGGAGAGTTTGGAGTTCTTTACCATCAATACTCCAGAGTTTGACAGTCTTGTCATCACTGCCAGTGGCAATTCTCTGACCGTCGGGGCTGAAACTCACGACATTGACTGGCTCTTTATGCCCTTGGAGAGTTTTGAACTCCAGAGTCTTTAGACTCCAGAATCTCACCGTATTATATTTATCAACAGAGACAATCGTCTTGCCATCGGAGCCAAAGCTCACGTTTTCGACTGGATCATCATGGTGAAGGGTGACGAGTTCTTGGTCGTTTATGCTCCAGAGTTTGACAGTCGAATCATAACTGGCAGTAGCAATCATCTGACCGTCAGGGCTGAAACTGATGTTTTTGATTGTACCCTGATGCCCAGTCAAAACTTCGAGTAACTCACCATCACGGCTCCAAATCTTGATAATTTTGTCTTTACCCACAGTGGCGATCCTTTCTCCATTAGGGCTAAAACGAACAATAGTGATCTCCTTATAATTATCAAGGGTTTTGGATTCCCCACCATCGATACTCCAGAGTCTAGCAACTCCATTCCTATGCTTAGTGACAATTCTCTGGCTGTCAGGGCTGAAACTCACGTTATTATAGACCGAAGCGTCATTGGGGAAGGTTTTGATTTTTTTACCGTCGATGCTCCAGAGTTTGATGTTGTTAGAACTGACAGTAGCAATCATCTGGTTATTAGGGCTGAATCTCACCCCATAAACTTCTTGATGCTTCAGAGTTTTAAGTTTCTCACCTTTCGTACTCCAGAGCGTGACAATATCGTCACTATTAATAATGGCAATTATTTTACTAGGGCTGAAATTCACATCACGAATATTACTATTATTCTGGATAATGTTGAGTTTCTCACCTTGCGTACTCCAGAGTGTGAGGGTTTTTTCATCACTACTGGCAGTGGCAAGCATCTGGTGATAGGGACTCAAAATCAGACCCGAGACTCGTCCGTCATGGGGAAGCGTTTGGAATTCCTTACCGTCCATGGTCCAGAGTTTGACTACCCCGTCTTTACTGAGAGTAGCAAGCATCTTCCGATCGGTCTTAAAAGAGACGCTTTCGATGTTTTCTTTACGGCTCTCTATGCGTTTATATTCGTTTACATTCGCGATCAGAGCCCCTTGCAGTGTTCTGCTTACTTCCTTCCGTAAATCTTCTAACTCAACTCCTCGAAGGAGCCTAGGGCGTGTCATCAATTAAGCCAAATTACAGCAGCAGCCAGATAAATTGCTCCTAGAAAATTCTGAGCTCGCTTATCGTAGCGCGTCGCGATCGCTCGATATTGCTTAAGTCGGGCGAAAAAATTCTCAATCAGATGTCGTGCTTTGTACAAATGTTTATCATACTCACGAGCAATAGTACGGTTGCGCTTAGGTGGAATCACGGCTACTTTGCCCTGTTGTTTGAGTCGCTCAATCACTCGCTGATCAGCATCATATCCCTTGTCAGCCAGCAGTGTATCTGCCGCCAAATCCTTGAGTAGAACATCAGCTCCGTCGAGGTCACATGCTTGCCCTGGGGTAAGCGTGAAAACTGAGGGGATTGCCTAAGGCATCGACTAAGGCATTAATCTTGGTACTCAATCCACCTTTACTACGACCGATGGCTTCGGTTGACCCATCCCCCTTTTAGCCCCAGCACTGTGTTGGTGAGCACGCACAATTGTCGAGTCAATCATAGCGTATTCGTTGTCCGCATCATCGGCTAAAGCCTCAAACACCTGTTGCCACACCCCGCGCCTTGCCCATCGGCTAAAACGAGTATGAACCACTCGAAAATCACCAAATCTTTCCGGTAAATCTCGCCAGGGAATCCCAGCTCGATATCGGTACAATACGGCTTCGACAAACAATCGATTATCTTTAGCCGTGACTCCTACCGTCTCTTTTCTCCCTGGTAGTAAGTCTTTGATGCGTTCCCACTGGTCATCACGTAAAGCATAGCGGCGTTTGATCATACCATAGCTCCCGATTGACTCAACTGTCTACATCTATCGATTCTAAACTAGATTGATACCTATTTGATGACACGCCCTAGACTTCTTAAGTTTTTTGGCTGACTTTAAGCTGCTGATTAATGTATCGAACTGCTGATTCGAGACCAACAGAGCTTTTGAGGATTCAATTAAGTTACTAATTTCTGCTTTTTGCTTTGCTCTCCAGTTCATCCCAGCCCAAAACAATAATAATGTTAGCATTGGAGCAGCGATTAGAGTTATGACGTTTGCTTTATTAGCAGCTTGGCGTGCCTTTCTTTCCTGCTCTAGCTCTCGCTGTCTTTGTTCTTCTTTTTCTCTTTCCTGGCGATCGCGCCATTCAACACTGGCATCAATAAACTGATTGGCATCCTTACTAAACCCACCAAGGACTGAATTAAAGGTATCGTTTTTTCTAAGTTCTAAAACCTGATCTAACTTAGAACCACTCCAAAGGTCCTCTGCATCCTTGTTTGTCTTTTTCCATTCTTCTACATCATCGTTTAGCCGATTGCAGATAGCGATCGTCTGACTATTCTCATTAATCCAATTTTCCAGTTGCGTCCAAGACCTAAGCAACGCTTCATGGGCAATCTCAACTGTTGCTGCTCCTTCTTCCCCTTGACTAACCAGAAGGCGCTTATCAATGAGTTTTTCCACTGCATTTTCTTTAACAGCACCATCCTCAAAAATCGACTTCTTGGCTCTTCTATTAGTAGATTTTCCATCTACATGATTGACTAATGTCAGGAAAATTTGCTTGGCTGCTTTCTGTTCCTGTTCGTCAAGCTCCTCATATATCTTATTTGCTTGCTGATTGAGCGCACCAGTTACTCCACCCAGTTCTTCATAGGTCTTCGTATTCAGGACTCGGTCTTCAATATTATCATTTTCCCACAGCAGATTAAGGGTGTATTGTAGGAGCGGCAGAGAACCAGCCTGTTTATTAAAATCATCGGTAATTAGCTGAACTAGACCTTCTTCAAAACTTACACCATTTCGATGGGCTGGCTCAGTGATGGCTGACTTTAGCTCACTATGGTTCATCTTGGTGAGCATCTTACTGTGCTGATCGTGGAGATTTCCAAGATCAGGATAGGTACTGAATCTGTCCAAAAAATCAGCCCGCATCGTTATAACAATCTTGACCGTGCTATCCTGCTCTTGTATAAGTCGAACAAGGCTAGCAACAAATTTATCACATTCTGACTTTTGAGTCCTCGTAAACAGTTCTTCAAACTGGTCAATAAATATCAGCCAGGGCTCATCCTGCTTCAGGGATTTGACAACCTTAACCAGGGTATCCTCTTCAACCTCCTTAGCAATCTTCGATTCTGATTGTCTATATTGATGAGAAGTGAGAGAGATATACAGAGATTCAAAGGGATTTTCATCTGGCACAACAGTAATATTGGTCAATGAACGCCAATTATTTCTTAATTTAGGAATTACCCCCGCTCTAATTAAAGATGATTTACCGCTGCCTGATGCACCTAAAAGCAAGAGGACATTATTTTCTTCTAAGTGTTCTGTTAATTTACTAATCCAGTTATCGCGTCCGAAAAATTTAGCACTATCTTTTTCATCAAACTTGTTTAATCCTAAATAGGGAGAAGCTTTAATAAGAGTTAGAGACTGAGTTTTACTCTCAGATTCGGTCTGATAAATAGTATTAGTGATATTAAGCGTTCCTGTATTTTGTCCAGCAAAGCCCAAAACATCACCTTGAGTGGTTGCCTGAGAAGTGTTTTGGGTGCTCACTTCCTTTTTCGGTTTCTGTTTATAGTATAATAAAGTTGTTTTCAAAAAAACCTTAATTTTTTGATTCTTAATTTTAGTATCAATCAAGTTTAGAGAATACTGATAAATCTGCTCCAAAGCATTTTTAACGAATGTTCTTCCCTTATCTTTGGCAAAAGTAACCGCAAGAGTAGCAACTCCAGTAAGAAGAATAGAAAAAAATGAAATAGGTTCTATAGAACTAGAATCCATAGAAATCGGATCCATCGAAATCAGGTTCATGGTTGATCTTCAATTATTTATATTTAATTATTACTTGTTATATACTGGACTTTAGACTAAATTTTGGGCTTTAAAGAAACTTCATAAAAAGTAATTAGGAATTGAAAGCCATGGCTCAAGCACCAAAGAGCGTTTGAGATAGTCTTGGGCGATTTGATTATTTGTCTTTTTTGCCGAGTTTGGATTATGGCTGCATTATCCAAACTCTTCAACTCGTCTTGCTTACACACAATTCCCTCATAGCACTGCCAATCGACAAGTGCCTTAAAAATTGCTGTAATGACTATTTCTCAAGGGTTTCAGTTTAGTAAGTTAATCTGACTACTGTCGTTCGGCAAGTTTCCGGTGAAGGATAATTAGCCTAAACTCGATTAGTATATAGTGTTGGGATTTAGGTTGTCAACACAGTAATTAGTGAAAAAGACAAAAGGCAAGAGTAACGGCTGCATCTCAATGCATGCTGTTTGAACCTGTGGTGCGTTACGGGACGGACTGTCCCAATACTTACTGATAAAATCAGGGCGAGTCCGTCTTATCACGCACCCTACCCTAAATTCTTAATTCTTAATTCTTAATTCTTAATTCTACATTCTTAATTCTACATTCTTAATTCTACATTCTTAATTCTTAATTCTTAATTCTTAATTCTTGATTTTTAAAGAAGAGCGATATATCCCTATTTCAGCTTGATTTATTCTTTGAAAAGCAGCTTGGTAAAGAGCATTGCCGAAACTATCATTCAAAGGAAACAGACCTTTAACCACTGACTTACCTAAAGAATAGGCTAATTTACATAATTCACAGAGAAGCACTGTCAAAATTTCTGGCTCTCCATGAAGATAACCAATATAAAACTCTTCCTCTGAAAGTTCCGAGTAGGTTTGAATAGCTATACCTCGTAATTTTTTATTTTGTATTAATCCGAAAACTTTTCCCCCAAGCAAACATTTTTTTAATAACTCAGGAGTAATAGTTTGACAAGTAATAATTAATTGTGTGTAAAAAGGTGTTTTTTGATATAATAAACTTTTGTTAATTATTAAAGACCAAATTTCATCAAAAGCTTTCAGATCTAATTGAATTAATTGGTTGGTTGATGAAGCAATAGGATCAGCTTTACAAAGACTAGAAATATCTATTTTTTTATCTCCTCGTCGAGAGATAATTTTCAACATTAGTTCATTGTCAGACAAGACACAGTAACGTAATATAGGAACATTTACTTGAGATAAATACTTATTTGTATGTGCATCTAATAATTTAGATAAACCTCGCCGTCTATAGCGACGATCTACTCTCAAAGCACTTAGCCACGCTTCCTGTTTTGACAACATAACGATTTCTTGCATCGCCACAGGGATATCATCAAGAGTAACTACAAAAACTTTTCTGTCAGGATTGTTAATTCGTTTCTCCAACACTAAGTGCATGTAATCGTTTTGATTTTCCCAGGTATATTGGCAAAAATCCAAGATAGGTTCTACATCTGAAATTTGAGCTAAGCGAATCTGGAATTCAGTCATCTATCTTTATGCTGTGGGTATCTTTACAGGTTCGGTTCGTTAGTATAGCGCTACGCTTAGCGTCAGAAGTCAGAAGTCAGAAGTCAGCTATGACTTACGTTTCGGAGTTTAGGAGCGATGCAGCAAGGGAACAGGGGAGGCAGCGCCGCCAAAGGGGGTCCACCCCATGAGCGACTGGCGTGGTTTCCCCCACTCGCGCTTTGCATGGCTGACAATGTCAAACATCTTAATCCGTAGTTCTTAGGATACAACGAGTTTGACAACATTTCCTAGGGGGGCGGAATTATACCCAGAATCAGCAAAGCCACCCGGAATCAAACCCTGCGATGGTTAGGGTAGAGGGCGGGCAAGTTACAAAATATGGTTACTTAGTTTTTGCGATCGCTGAATTTTTGGTGTTGCTGAATTAAGGAATGAATGCGTGATCATCTGGTTTTGTTAAAGCCCCCGTTGGTCCCCCAACTTTGGGGGACTTTAAGAGTTTTGTTCCCCCCAAAATTGGGGGGCTAGGGGGGCAAAACCATACCCAGAATCAGCAACGCTGAATTTTTTCCTGCTCAGCAATATGTTTGTATCTAAGAGGTAAGCCATCACAACCGATCCGGATAAATACTTTCTCTACTCATGGCTTCATCACTAAGCACAGGAATATCTCGACTCTTATGACTGTCTACCCATGCCTGAAATTATGCTGACCATTCCTCATGGGTTGACGTTTCATAAAATGAAGCCGAAGCTGAATCATATTTATTGAGATAGTTTAATCATTTTGACCCCATTAATAAATCCTTGAATTATCTAGTTACTAGTCCTGATTATTTTATCATATTTACTCGCATAATTTACATCAAAATAATTTTTAAATATCCCTTAGATTGCCACATTATTATCTCTTATGACTACTCCATGATACCTAAATTATAGTACTAATTTAATTCCTAAAAAAACTGATATTTTTTATAAATAACCTCCCAATTTATTCATTTACTTAAATTTGTAAATTAATGTTAAAAGTTTATGTTTTTATTGACATTTTCCGGAATATTAGTAATAATAAAAATGTCCGATATTTCGATAATATTTATGGACAAAAAGCCGCGCTTTTCACGTCAACCAAGAAGCGCGGCTTATGTCCCCAGTCACAAGCTATGTGTGAGGTAATTCCATCATGCCAGATAAACGATCTAATGATCATCTCAATCATCTGATTAAGTGTCAGCGAGCCCTAGACCGCCTTGCCCAAATTGCCAGGAGCCAATCCACATGGGAACATGCTTATCCTCGTCCCATCACCGAGCGAGAAGAAATCTTGATCTACCTATACAGCAACTGCCGACTATCCATGACCCCCCAGGAGTTTTATTGGAAATGGCAAGTTAAGCAAGAAGACATGGCTAACATCTGCTGTCGCTCAAGTTACGCTGTCAACAGCTGGCTAGCCCAAGGTGCTCGCTATAAAACTCCTTCTTCCGATTCCTTGCATCATTTGGCCTTAATGGATTTTCTATTAGAAAATTTCGAGGCCATTCCAAAGGAGTTATTAAATCAGCTCTGCTCAAAAGTTAAAAGTTGAATAAGGTTGTTATAATTAAGAATGTAGAATTAAAAATTAATCTTTAATTATAACTCTCCCTCTCCCGTCGGGAACTTTCCTTCCGCAGATTCGTCTAAACCGCTAAAGCTACGATATTCTACACTCACAAAATTTCCTGATCTGATCCACAAACCTAGGAAATATCCTGATCTGAGCATCAATCTGGGATAAATGTATATATGAATCGAGTTGGAATTAGCAGAGAACCCACGGAGTCCACTTATGAAACGTTACAAAATTCTCGCCCTTCTAGGGATGACAGCAGTATCGACAATCACTGCTAGTCAGGTTTTGGCTATGGAGACAGCTTCCTGGAACTTAATCACCGAACCTGACTCTACTAGCAATAGTCTATTGGAGGATATTTCATTCCTTAAATACACTATATTTGATACCGCTGCTGGCGCTAGAGAGCCTCAAGATGAAGATCCTAAACCGCCACGCTACGACATGCCAGAATCCGGATTTTAGTAAAGTCCGCTCCAGCTAGAAATTGATCATATATAGCAGTTCTTAATTGGGTGAGTTACACAAGTTGTGGGTTTTAGGGAGTAGGAAGTAGGGAACAGGGAAAAAATCTTGGCGTTGCTGAATTAAGGAATGAATGCGCGATCACCTGGTTTTGTTAAAGCCCCCTAAATCCCCCAAATTTGGGGGACTTTGATAGTTTTGTTCCCCCCAGAATTGGGGGGCTAGGGGGGCGAAACCATACCCAAAATCAGCAACGCCAAAATCTTGTGTACCTCATTACTATAAGAACTGCTATATATTCCAGCTAATTTATTCTTGCTCCTCAATTCCCTCACAGAGTTCTCTGTCTTTTTGGTTGACGTCCGGATTATTGTTCAGATAATTACTTAGCTGATCACAAGCAGGCTTGAGTAGGGAATTCACATCGTTTAATTGACTGTAATCTAAATTCCAACTACTAACCCGATTCGCTGCGTTAATCGAGACTAGGGTTTTACCGTCTGGACTGAAGTTCACAGACTCCACACGTTCAGAACCCTCGGTTAACGTTCTGATTAAAATTCCATTGGGGTCCCATAGTTTAACTGTTCCGTCCTGACTGCCAGAAGCAATAATGTTTCCTTTGGGGTGGAAACTGACATCATGAACAGTTTTTGTATGCCCCACTACTTTTTTATACTCGAATTCCTGCCAGGAGATGTCTTTACGACTCCAGATGTCTTTACGACTCCAGATGATCATAAAACCACCAACAGCACCTGCCACAATCCGCTTACCATCGGGGCTGAAACTAACGGAGGACAACCTGCTAGGCCCAGTAAGGGTATACATTTGTTTTCCGTCCTGGTTCCAGAGTTTGACCGTGTTGTCATTACTGGCAGAGGCAATTAACTGACCATCGGGACTGAAACTGACGCGATTTATTGCCTCTTTATGTCCCGCTAAAGTACGTAGCAATTTCCCTTCCCTGGTCCAGAGTTTTACTGTGCTATCCTCACTCGCAGAGGCAATGATTTGACTATCAGGACTGAAACTAACGCTATAAACTCGATCCCTATGCCCCTCTAGAGTAAGTAGCACTTTGCCCTGGCGATTCCAGAGTTTCACCGTCCTGTCATCACTGGCAGTGGCAATTAACTGACCATCGGGGCTGAAATCAACCCCATTCACAAAATCCTGATGTCCCTGGAGGGTAAGTTCCTTAATCTGCTTCTTGGGGTTCCAGAGTTTGACCGTGTAATCATTTCGACTACCAGAGGCAATGATATTACCATCCGGGCTAAAACTAGCACCATAACCATAGACTGTATAGGTGGTAGGTTGGAAAACCTCAGGTAAGATTCGCTCAAGATTCCAAAGTTTGATAGTGAAATCAACACTAGCTGAGGCTAGCATCTTACTGTCAGGAGTGAAACTAACCTGATTGATAGTATTTTGATGACCAGGAAGGGTTGAAATTGGTATACCCTTACCAGTCCAGAGTTTTATTTTTCCGTCACTAGTGCCTGAGGCAATCCACTCACCATCAGGACTAAAGCTGACGCTGTTGATCGCATCATCATGTCCTGCTAAGGTTTTCTCTAACCTTCCATTACGGTTCCAAAGTTTCACGCTCTGATCATCACTAGCTGACGCAATGGTCTGACTATTGGGACTGAAAATTACACTCCAAACAGCCTTGTCATGCCCTTCTAGAGTTTTGATAAATGTACCGTCACTACTCCAGAGTTTGACAGTTTTGTCTTTACTAGCTGAAGCAATTAATTCTCCATCATTGCTAAAACTAACGCTCAAAACAGCATCATCATGTCCTTCCAAGGTTTTGATCAAAGTCCCATCACGGTTCCAGAGTTTGACCGTTTGATCACCACTGGCTGACGCAATGGTCTGACCATCCGGGCTAAAACTTACCCACTTCACCCCCTTACCATGTCCTGTTAAGGTGTTAATTAAGGTGCCATCCTGATCCCAGAGTTTAACGGTTTCGTCTTTACTGGCTGAAGCAATGATTTGATTATCAGGGCTGAAACTGACGCACCACACTGTATCATCATGTCCTTTTAAGTTCTTAATCAATTCACCATCACGACTCCACAGTTTGATAGTTTTATCAGAGCTAGCTGAGGCAATGAGCTGATTATCAGGACTGACACTAACACTCAAGACACTACCTTTATGTCCCTCTAAACGATTGTGTTCTTGGGTTAAATTTACTGCTTGCCAGAGGTTAGATAAAGTCTCTTTTTCAATGTCTGATTTTGCTATTTTATGGTTTATTTTTTTACCTACCTTAATACTGCTTAAAAGGGCATCAAGCTGATTTTCTTTCACAACACGAGAGAGCTGATAGTCAGCGTTGAGTTTAGCCAGGGTCGCCTGTCTTTGGTAAAATTTTTCCGATTGCAACTGCCAGATTACAATAGCTAGTATAGTAATCACCACGCTAAATCCCCCTAACCCGGTCAGCAACGATTTCCGAAGCCGTTGTCGCGCCTCTCGCTCTTTTTCAAGTTCTGCTCGTTCTTTTTCAAGTTCTGCTCTGATGTCAGCTTTAAGTTCGGCTATGATGTCAGCCCCTTTTCTTTGTCGAATGAAATCTACTAGATAATCATGGACTAATTGATAGCGATTACCATAAAATTCTCTTAACAGCAGCACTAAGCCGGATTTCAAAAAAATTTCCAACACTAAATCTAATCGTTTTAGCTCTGTTTCTACATCAGCCGCCAAGGCTTTTAATTCTTTTTCCAAATCATGGCGAGTTTTGAGGGGGCGGGTGTTGTTTTCATCTGTTAGCAAGTACAACACTAATTCAGCAACCCGTTTGTTCTCGGAACCACAGGCTTCCACTACTTCTTCTAAGTATTGGTTGACTAATTCAGCTTTTGGGTTATCTCCTAGGTGTTGATAGTGTTCTAGGGTGGTAATTTGGTTTCGTTCCAGTTGCGCCCCTACCACTTGCAACTCAATTGGTCGAATCTCTGCTAATTCTTTCCCTAAATCCGCCACTAATTTATCAATCAGTGCTTGCTCTAGGGGAAACTGAGCTTGCTCCGTTAAGCGTTGAAGATATAATTTGGCATCTGCTGGGGTAAGATTACCCAAGTGAAACAGAATCCTCTTATCTAAAATATTGTTATTAATAACCTCTAAATCGATTCCGAACTTATTACATTCCAACAGCCAATGTAAATAATCCTCTCGCATAGACAAGATTACCTTTACATAAGGAATATTCAGACAGTCTCGCAAAAATTCATAAAAACCTCGCCTCTGGTTGGGGTTTGAGCAAACGGATAAAAACTCTTCAAACTGGTCAAAAATTAAAACAGTAAGCAAATTTTTTCTACTATTTTTGCGCAACTGCTCAAGAATGAGGGCGGTTGAATCAAGGTTACCAGCCACAGAGGTTAAATGTACTCTCTTATCCAGAGTCTTTGTTAAGGATTTGCCTAGTGCTTGAATCCAATTCCTATAAACTCGCTGCAAAACCGGTAATACCCGACGGGTATTAATGGTTTGCCGTTCTAATGCTGGTATTAATCCCGCCTCAATCATTGAGCTTTTCCCCGCCCCGGACTGTCCATGAATCACAGTTAGTCTAGAGCGCTCCTGTTTCATGCGCTCAATCAGGCCATTAACATGGTGTTCCCTGCCAGAAGCCGCAATTTCTGGCGCTATGGTTTTTGAGCACTCAACCGTTGCTAAAACTGGGTTAGTTACCTGCTGCTTGGGCTGCAATCGACCGGCACCAATGAATGCCCGAAACCCAAACCGGCTCTCAATCCCCTGTTGGACTTGTTTAATATTAAAGGCCTTGAGATAGTCCCCTTGTTGGCAATAGACCTGATGTAATTCCTTCAAGATACCAATATAAAGTTCTGGATCATAGTGGGGTTTGGTTTCTGCTCTAGCGGTTTCCAAGTTATACAGTGCTGCTTGTAATTGACCCAGATGTTTTTGCGTCCGCATAGTCCCAAGCAGTGCTCGTCCCAAGGAAAATAAATACCAACCCTGGGCAAAAGACTTGTGCCAGTCTAAGAAAGTTTGTTGTTCCGGTGAGGGATTGACTATCTTCTCTAATGCGGTTGAGCTCAGAAAAAGCGCTTGTTTGGAATACTCTTGCGCTTTTTTAAAGGCTGATTTGGCTAGGGCTACTTCAGCCAAAAAGCCATAAGCTCGTGCCATTCTGAACGGATCAGAATAGGTTTGATGGAGCGCCAAGGCTTTTTCGGCAACTGTCTTTAACTGCTCCCAATCTGACTGCCGCTGAAGTGTATCTCCCCAAAAATTAATATATTTGGCAGCTAAGTCGAGGCGGTTAGCCTGCTCAAGACCCTCAACCGATTCCTGAAAATAAACTTTTGCTTGTTCACAAGCTTGCTCCTTCTCAGCTTGATGCCACAGTCCATAACCAGCCCACCACAAGCCTAAACAGAATAATACATGTCCACGGCGTTCCCGGTTATCGGTTTGTTTCCACAGAGCTAAACTGCGCTGATAATGCTGTCGAGACTCTTCTTGAGAATTATCAGCCACTCGACCCAGCACAAATTCCAAACTGGCTTCTAACTCAGGGGCTAAGGCCACTCCCCGCTTTTCCAGCTCCTGTCGTGCTGACTGTAATTCAACATAGGATGCAGAGCCTTTGTTTAAATTCAGAGTACTACTGTGCAAAAACTCCGTTTCACGGGAGGCTACCACCTTGGCAAACACCTGATCAGTGGTTTGCTCAATAAAGTGAATTAATTGACCGCTGCTAATCAAAAACTCTACACAGCTTGACCAACTGTGGAAATCTGGCACTGACCGAATTAGCATTTGCAGCAACTTATCCGTCACCCACAACACCAGTGGAAACCGAAAGTTCCGAAACTCTTCCCGGATCTGGTTGGTTGCTGTCAGCACTTCCTCAATGCAACTTACTGAGTCTATCCCAGATACCATCAACGCCTCTGGCTGTTGCAGACCTAGCTCTTCCACAATAGTGGTATAGAGAGTTTTAACCGATTGCTCTAAGACCAGCTCCCTGATCGGAATAGAACATTGCTCCTGCAACTGCTCACTAATTTCTCTCCTCAATACCCCATAGTTACCAACCGCCAAAATCAAGGAAAATTCTCCCTGAGAAAACGTAATCAGTCGGATTAGTTCTCTGAGGGAATCTTGGTTGTGATTTGCGGTTGTATCTGGCATTAGTTAGACTATTTTTAATTTTGTGAGGTACAAAAGTTTAGGGAGTAGGGAGTAGGGAGTAGGGAGCAGCGGATCTGGGAACAGGGAGTAGGGAGTAGGGAGCAGGGAGCAGGGAGTAGGGAGTAGGGAGTAGGGAGTAGGGAGTAGGGAGTAGGGAGTAGGGAGTAGGGAGTAGGGAGTAGGGAGTAGGGAGTAGTAAAAAACCTGTGTACCTCATTATCATGATAATTTTTATCACTTGATTCACGCCCTTGAACCAGACAGGAAGTCATTTAACCGAGTAATTTCAGGTACAGGTTAATGCTAATAAGCTGTTGTGCATTTAAACTGTATATAGCCGTTTTAATCCTAGTGAGGTACACAAAATTTTTGTCCTTTTCCCTCTATTCCCCTCCTGGGAGGGGTTAGGGGTGGGTTCCTGTTCCCAGATCCGCTGTTCCCAGATCCGCTGCTCCGAAGTCCCTGCTCCCTGCTCCCTAAAAACCATAAATTTGTACCTCACAAATCGTAGAATTGCTATATTATTGAAATTAATTAAAAAAGTGGTGCGTTACGGGGTGGGCTATTTCAACCAGGCGCGAAGAGGCGGAAAATTAGGGTTAGCCCACCCCTAACGCACCCTACGCAACTGATAGCTGATAGCTGATAGCTGACAGCTGATGGCTGATAGTTGATATTATATTGAGCTTCAATTCAACTCTTTGGCATCAGCTAACACGGGATTGATATTATACCAGCATCCGTGACCATTACAATACTCAAACACAAACAAACTCTTCAACAGGATTTGGTATTCCTCCTCACCCCTGACAGTTTTGTGTTCAGCCACATGTCTGAGCAATTCCCACTCATCCGGTGTAATTGCCCTGCTCAATTCATTGCGACGCTGACTAATCACACTGTCTAGCAACTTACCAGATAAAGGCGGTTCGTCTTTCCTGAGGCAGTTCCGGAGCAGCACCAGCAAATTCCTGACATGACCCCCACTAACTAGACACAGCCGATCCAAGGTCTGTGGGCTATCAAACACTTTTGTAATTAAACTGAGCCGTTGCTCTGGCTCCACATCTGGGAAGGCTCTGGCTAAGACCATCTCTCGCAGCAAAGCAATTCCGGCATCACTAGGACTACCATCTGGTTCTTGTACCTGTACCATCGGTAACAGTAGGTGCTCACAACCAAAGCGATTCCTGAGGTTTTCTTGGTCATTGGAAAATGCCAAAATCAGGGGAATGGTGTAGACCACATGGCATTTGAGTTGATTAAGATACTCCCCCTGGTCTACAAACAAATATTCTGGCTGATTGCGTTGCCCTGACTTAGGTTTATTATGGATCCGGTCAAGATTATCCACAATCACCACTAGTCCAGCTTTACCCTGCTGTTGCAGCTGCTGTTGAGCGGGTTCAATCAGTTCTGTATTAATCGCTTCTACAATATTGTTGACCCGTGGCTCTAGATGTTGTCGCAATAGGGAGCGAATGTCCTTAGAATTCTTAGCTTTGGTGGTAATTTCTCCAATCCCAAAGGCTAGGGAATACTCGTCCTCTTGTGAGCTGAGGCCAATCTCACCAAACTCAGGAACGTTGACTTTTAACCCGGTCACCTCGGAGTTTAACAACTTAGCCGCCCCTTGCACTAAGGATTGGAAGCGGGTAGGTTGGAGTTTAATTTTAGCTTCCTCCAGACTTTGAATCACTTGACGAGCAATGGTCAGCAAAATATCACTGATCTCTACATCTGCGAGATCCAAGTCATTAGAGGACTCAAAATAAACGACATGATATCCCTGTTTTTCTAATTCCCGTTTCAATCGCGATAACTCCGTAGACTTGCCACAGCCCATGTGTCCGGTAAACAACTGACAGGTGGGCTCATCTTCTGAGAAGCTAATGGTGCGTCTGAGTTCTCGAATAATATTGCTGCCCCGCACCTCAGAAAAATCAATGTAATATTGTTGGTCTTCAGCCTTGCCCAGATTCAGGGTTTTACTGGGATTACAGACCCGAAAAAATCTGCCGAAATTCACTGTCATTAAACTTCCCCCCGGTAGACTAATTGACTTTTGTCAGATGGCACCCCGATATCTGCCAGATCGACATAGCTGACAACTAGAGGCTGCAAACGGATATACAGCCTCTATATATATCGACTTAATAGCTACACATTATGCAATGGACATTTTCCCTTAATTGCAACAAAACGTAACATTATTCCTAATCCTGATGCTATATGATGCAATAGCTGCCCAGAAAGTTGCCTGAAATGTCATAAATGCGATCCTCCCTTCATACTCCCTACTTCTAGTGTGGCTCATCAGTCAGACTCTTAGCAGTACCCGATCGGGTACCTTGGTTTTAGGGAATAGGGAGTAGGGAGTAGGGAGCAGGGAGCAGCGGATCTGGGAACAGGGAGCAGGGAATAGGGAACAGGGAACAGGGAACAGGGAACAGGTAATAGGTAATAGGTAATAGGTAATAGGTAATAGGTAATAGGTAATAGGTAATAGGTAATAGGTAAAAAATACTGTGTACCTAATAGCTATTAAAAACGCTGTATCAAATTACTTTTGAAATACTAAAATTATCCTGTAATAAGACAACCCAGAAAAATCAGTATCCCAGCTAAATATCTAAACCAATCACTTTTAACTCAGGGGAATGTTCAATGATAAACTGATAATATAGCTCTTGCTTATCCTGGGCTGATAAATCAAGTTTCCATTCTAGCAATCCCATCTCACCGGTCTGTATTTTGGGATTAGTCTGAGTCAGCCGCACTTTGATTTTTTCATCACGACTCACTGGCAACTGTTCTTTTACTACCAACGTTTTTTGCTCACTTTGCAAATTAGTAATTACGAGTCGATAGGCATAAGTCGTGCGGCGCTGGTTGCCAATTAATTTCTTATCAACTTGACGCTCCACTAAATCCCGCTCAATTTTAACTCCCTCATCTATCCCTAAGTTTAGCCTGAATTCTTGTCCTGGTGCAATATTCTCCAAGTTAGTTGTACCAACAAAGGTTTGATCACGAAAGATATTCCCTTTGCCTGGTAACAAGGTTGCACCAGTAACAGGATTGGTAACAACAGTTTGTAGGTAGGCGAAGCTAACTAACCGAGGCATGGCAAGATACTCAGGATTACTAGGATATTCATCACTGAAAATAGTCACTTTGTGCGGGGAACCATCACTGGGAATATTGCTGTTACCATCTAACTCAAAAGTAACCACACCTCCTTCTGTGGATACTACTGCTACCACTGTTTGGGCAGCAACTGGTGCTGGTGCTGACATGGCTTGGAAAGCACTACGAGTTGTCAATGCTTCCGACTCATCCTCATAGTCTTGATCTGGAGATGATTCTGACATTGACTTAGACATTGCCCTACTCTTTTCCCTTCGCAAAGCTCGGATAGGTTGTTGGTCTAGTGCCTGAATGTACCATGGTTCCAGCTTAGGGGGTAGGGTTCCCAGTCCAGGCTTAGCCGTCGAAAGAGTAAGGCTAACGTTAGACCAATCTTCCCCAGTGTTTTGTTTGACTTGTGCCAGGTAGCTCAGATTTATGCGATCGCTACTGCTGTTGGTGCGCAAGTCGTAAAGTGGTATCCAACTGGCACGATTCACTACATAGGAGACTTCTAGGTCAAAATCCACCGCCCCCTCTGCTGCTAAGGTGACAATAATGCTCAAGCTCTCCTGGGGACGGGGCGTTTTCAACTGTTGTAGCTTAGCTTTCAGAGCATTTATTTGCTTTTGTAACTGTTGCTGTTGTTCTTGTTGTTGAGCGATAGCGATCGCATCTGCATGGTGACGCTGCTCCAGAAAGTTCAGAAATTCACCTGTTTCCTGCAAGCCAATCTGTTGTTGGGCAATACTGCGGGAAAAGTGTTGGACAGCTTTATCACTCAAAGCCTCCACAAAATTCCGTGCTAGCTCCTTTGACGCCTGCTGGTCTTGGAGGTGGCGTTTTTGTTTTTCCAACTCCTTGATTTGCCCACTCAATTGAACAACTTGTTCCCCCACTGGTTCAGATTCAAAGACTTTTTCTGTCCGTACTCCCAATAATCGCACAACCCCTGTACCAGTCCCTGTTGCTCGCACCGACTCAGTTTCGATGGTCATCGGTAGCCGAGGGATTACCAGTTCTTGCTCTTGCCCAGTCAATGAGACTTTAGTCCGCCGCGTCACCCTTGCCTGGTTGGAGTAGACGGTCACTTGGGAGATTCGACTTTCTACTGTCAGGCTGGTATCTTCTAAGGTCGTGTCTGTGTTAACCATGATGATATGTATAGCAGTTTTTAATTATGTGAGGTACATTTTTTTGTTAGGGAACAGGGAACAGGGAACAGGGAACAGGGAATATATAATTTTTCAAAGGGAATATATAAGAGGGAACAGGTAAGATTTAAAAAATCTGTTGCACCTCATTAGACTAAAAACTGCTAGAGTAAAATTATCTGAGGTATCATCTTTATTGAACCTTACTAGCTTTAAAACCGCTATACCATAGTAGTTATGCTGAGGAGATCACAAGCAGCATGCTTTGCCTTACTGGGTGTGGGTGAATGGCTGTAAGTAAAAATACAGCGTTTTTCATAACTATAAGGTACACAGGATTTTTGTTCTGTTCCCTGCTCTTTTCCCCCCTTATTAAGGGGGGTTAGGGGGGATCGCTGGTCCCTAAAACCCATAATTTTGTACCTCATTAAATTGAAAACCGCTGTAATCGATCATAGCAATCCCCGATGATGAATGAAAACCAAAATAACTGCCCACGAACCCAAAGCTACTTTTACTGCAACCAGGATGTTGAGTAAGGGGATGACGATACCGCTGACCAGTGTCTGCAACTCCCCGTGGGGTAATTCTACTCCTGTCAACGTTATAACCGCTAGTACAATAAAAATCAAAACTGAAACCTTTTCCCACCTAGCAGCTTGCCAGCGTTTGTAGATTGCCTGCATCCACTGGAATGATGAGGTGATGGCAACCAGACCGATTGCGGTTCCCCCCGCCACCCCAGCCGCAAAACCACCTCCTGGACTCAGATGCCCCCGAATCGCCAGCTCGATACCTACCAACGCCGCAATCGTCGCTCCCAGACGCGCTAGAACAATTGATGGTTTATCGGTAAATTGATAGATCGTGCAGAAGGGCTTTTCATCGGCCAGTAGAAATTTAGCTCCCATGATCGCGATCGTAAATACCACCACTTCAAAGATGGTGTCATAGAGCCGATTCCGGAAAATGATACCCGAAACGGCATTGGGCACTCCAGTATCTTGTACAACGGATTCGACGATAGACATATCTGATAAGTCTGCCGCCGGATTGGGCAAAACCATAAATTTGACGTACAGCGCTATCCCTGCTGCAATGTAAATCCATTTCATTAATGATCTTTCCCTGCCTCTGGTATATTTACATAAGTTAGGCTTGTCGCCGATAATGAAAGTTCACTTTGCATGATTTCATAGAGGCGTTGAACCCTGGTCTGGGTGTGATAAGGTAGGGTTTCATACTCTTGCCCTACCTGGTCTTGATCATCCTCTGGTGATGCCTTCTGGGTAGCTCCTGGAGCTAATTCCCTCTGGTCCTGCTCAAAGAGCCATCCCTCATCTTCGGTACAGGTCCCATGGACTTCTTTTGCCAACAGCGCCCGGTGCAAGCTATCCCTATCTGTGTAGGTTACCAGCTCAAGGCGCATATAGTGTTTGTTCAGAATTGTGCGTAAGTCATTCATCAGTTCCCCAAAATCCGGTTTGGTCTTGCCCTCTGGTAAAGACTCTCCATCTGCCTCAACTTCCCAGTCTTGGATCACTCCAAGACGCATGGTTAAGGATGAACGCACCGCAACCGCATAGAGGGTAATGGCTAGCATTGTACCCACCAATGCTTCGGTCAAAGCAACATCCGCTGCCCCAAACATGGCATAGACCAAAGCCGCCACCGCTCCCAGTATGCCTCGGATCACCAGAGCATTGTATGGATTGACCTGAAATACCAGCATCAAGGCGGACAAAGGCAGCAGGGCGGTTATGATATAGATATAGTTATCAGTGATATAGTTATCAGTCATCGTCACCCCCACTACTGGAACAGTAAGCCAACACATATCCCAGCACTGTATTCCAGATCGCTAAGGAGATAATGGCGAGAATCAGCAGCGGCCATTCACTGGGTATCTTCAGGAGCAGCCCGACGATGATACTCATCGAGCCGAGGGTATCTGCCACTGAAAGACTATGTAGCTTGAATAATACTGATCGCTCACCGATCAGGGGAAAGGTTCCCCAAAACCAGAATAGGATTCCGACACCTATGCAAGTGTAACTCAGTGCATTAATCATACATCACTCATTCGTTTAATTACGTGTGCCAGTAACATTAATCCAGCATTCCCCACACTCAAGATGATCACTCCGACAACACCGATCATCCAATCATCGCGCAAGACAGATACCATCAGGATCATGATGGATGTCTTGGTGGCAATACTGCCAAATGCCAACATTTTTTGCCAAATATCATCATCTTGCCAAGCCTCATAAATAGGGATGAGCAGAGCCAGAATCATGGCAATCAGGATCAGTGTCATCGCTTTCTCCTCCGTCTAACCCGGTGAACTTCGTACCTACCATCTTGGTGGTATTTCAACACAATGGTTTTTGGTGTAAAGGTGATCAGGAATATATCCAGGAATATTAGCCCAGGGGTCCGTTGGGGTTTGACTCCTTCCATGATCACATCTTCGTGGTTATGGGGACGGAGCATGATTTCAAATGCCTCAATATATGCCTGGGGAATCGCCACTATCACTTCACCGAGCACCCGCAGCCAATCCTTTAAGGCTTCTGGGGTTTTGGGGCGTCCCGGTAATAAAAATGCGATCGCAATGCCAATGATGATATTTGGCAGACTCAGATTAGCAGTCAGCAAAAACCAGATAACCAGTCGTAAAATTAGATTTAGATGCCCAATCATGGAAACACCATCCAGAACAATAACACTAACATCAAACTCATCACCCCAATTAGATGGTCAAATTCCTCAAGCACACGGGGCAGCTTGAGTACAGATCGTTTGAAAATCAACAAATATGCGAACCATCCCAGGCCAATGGTTGCCAGGGGTTTGATAATATTGGCAAAATTATATGCCTCGTAGTACACACTATTGACGGCAATCACCCCACCGAGCAACAGTATCATCGCTAACCAAAAATTGGCCTTTACCTGCCCTTGGCTGCCATCCCCATGGGGCAGAAAGATGAATTTACCAAAGCATGTTGCCGTTCCTAGGGCAGCAACATTCATACCGATAACTTGCCAGGGCACTATATTCTTCAGAGTCAATACTTTCGCCCCAAAGCCAGACAATAAGGGAAAGCCGGAAATTGAGAAGCTAGCTATAGCCAGGGCAATCCAAATTGGGGTATTAATCCGCTGATGTTGCAGTTCATTGAGGTTACGGCTGGGCAAAACACCCGCGATCAAAAAGAGCGCTGATTTGACCAAACCATGGGTCAGGGCATAAAAGCCCCCCACTTCTGGTGAGGCGAGGATAAAGCCTAACTGGGAAATCGTGCTAAAGGCGAGAATACGCTTGGTATCCTTTTCAAATAAGGCATAGGTTATGCCCAGAAGCGCTGTACCCACTCCAAATATCCTGACGATGGGATCAAGTTCCTCCACAATCAGAGCACAACGCAACAGTGGAAAGACTCCCGTTTTGATCACAACTCCCGATAGCAACGCCGACACTGGGCTCTGAGATTCGGAGTGGGTTAAGGGTAACCACAATCCTGATACAAATATTCCCCCCTTGACTAATAGTCCCAGAAAGATCAGGGCAAGGGCTTCTGGAGGTGCTCCCCGCAACCCTTCAAAGGCAAAGGAATTATTGGCCTTATAGACTAAAATTGCGCCGACCAGATACAACAGCATGGCTGTATTGCTCACAAAAAGATAGCGCAAGGCTACCCAAATTGAGCGGTCGGTTCGGGGATAGGCAATCAACAGAAACGCAGCAATACTGATTACTTCTAATGCTACGTATAAACTGATGAAATCTGCACAGATAAATACGGCATTGACACTGCCATGTAAGATAATGGTTTGGGTATAAAAAAAAGCTGTTTTACCACTTTGCCAACAGTAGAGGATGACTGCTGCCGTTACCAGCCCATTGGTTAATATAAAAAAGGCGCTTAATTGATCAACTAGTAATGTGACACCGAAATTATCCAGCAGCTGTATAGTTAATGGCGATTTTGCCGTAAGCAATAGCTGTGTGCCATATTCAACCGAAAAAAGGGCAACCCCTAGGGCGAGGTATCGGTCAAATTTGGGGATCAGATAAATGCTGAATCCCACAAATAGCGGTAGAGCAATCCAGGGAATCGTAATGGTACTCATGGAAACACCATCCAGAACAGTAGGATTAACATCAGACTCATCATCCCAATCAGATGGTCAAATTCTTCAAGCACACGGGGCAGCTTGATTACAGATCGTTTGAAAATCAAAAAATATGCCAACCACCCAAGGGCAATGGTTGCCAGGGGTTTGATAATATTGGCAAAATTATATGCTTGGTAGTACACACTATTGACGGCAATCAGCCCACCGAGCAACAGTATCATCGCTAACCAAAAATTGACCTTTACCTGCCCTTGGCTGCTATCCCCATGGGGCAGAAAGATGAATTTCGCAAAGGATATGCCTGTTCCTAGGGCAGCAACATTCATACCGATAACTTCCCAGGGCATTAGATTCTTCATGGTCAACACCTTCGCCCCAAAGCCGGACAATAAGGGAAAGCCGGAAATTGAGAAGCTAGCTATAGCCAGGGCAATCCAGATTTGGGTATTCATCGGCTTATGTTGCAGTTCCTTGAGGTTGCGGCTGGGCAAAACACCCGCGATTAAAAAGAGCGCCCCTTTCACCAGGCCGTGGGTCAGGGCATAAAAGCCCCCTACTTCTGGTGCGGCTAGGATAAAGCCTAACTGGGAAATGGTATGAAACGCCAGCATACGCTTGGTATCTTTTTCAAACACGGCATAGCCTACTCCCAGAAGCGCTGTCCCCACTCCAAATATCCTGACGATGGGATCAAGTTCCTCCACAATCAGAGCAAAACGCAACAGTGGAAAGACTCCCGTTTTGACCACAGCTCCCGATAGCAATGCCGACACTGGGCTCTCAGATTCGGAGTGGGTCAAGGGTAACCACAATCCTGAGACAAATATTCCCCCCTTGACTAACAGTGCCAGAAAGATCAGGGCAAGAGCTTCTGGAGTTGCTCCCCGCAACCCTTCAAAGGCAAAGGAATGATTGGCCTGATAGACTAAAATTGCGCCGATCAGATAAAACAGCATGGCTGTATTGCTGATCAAAAGATAGCGCAAGGCTACCCAAATTGATCGGTCGGTTCGGGGATAGGCAATCAACAGAAACGCAGCAATACTGATTACTTCTAATGCTACGTATAAACTGATCAAATCTGCGCAGATAAATACGGCATTGACACTGCCATGTAAGATAATGGTTTGGGTATAGAAAAAAGCTGTTTTACCACTTTGCCAACAGTAGAGGATGACTGCTGCGGTTACCAGCCCATTGGTCAAGATAAAAAAGGCGCTTAATTGATCAACTAGTAATGTGACACCAAAATTATCCAGCAGCTCTAAGGTTAATGGCGATTTTGTTCGAAGAAATAGCTGTGTCCCATATTCAACCGAAACCATAGCAACCCCTAGGGCGAGGTATCGGTCAAGTTTGGGGAGCAGATAAATGCTGAATCCCACAAATAGCGGCAGGGCAATCCAGGCAATGGTAATGGTACTCATGGGGTATTATTCTTCTCGATCTCGTTGCTTTCCAGGGTGGGATTGTCCCGTGCCAGTTTCATAACACCTACTAGCATCAAGGCTTGAATGGAAAAGCCGATCACAATCGCTGTCAAGATCACTGCCTGGGGCACCGGATCTGCGTAAGCCCTATTTTCGACGTTTGAAAGAATAGGTGTGAATAAACCATCTCGGGATGCCACCAACACGTAATAGGCAATCACCCCCGTGCTCATGATATCCATAGAGATGATTTTCATAACCAGGTTCTTTTTAAGGATGATGCCGAAAAATCCGCACAATATTGTGGCAAATATGAATGCTTCTAACACGGGTTTTTGCCTATTGGGTAAGGGTTGGTGGTAATTATCTTTATACAATAATACTGTCGAACAGTGCTATAAAATATATAGCACGTTTTAATAGTGCTAGGAACTATTGACACTATTGATAAGTTCCAAGGTACACCATAGACTCATCCCACACCAAGGTTTTGGTTTGAGCTTGGGATTTGGAAAAATACGGGCAATAGCACATGACAGAATCCACTCATGGCAAATCAATGGTTAACCTCAGCCCTGAGGATGCCAGCGATACAGTTGGGGGCTTGGCAACTAGTGAAGGTGTGCCGCCGAAGGATTTCTACACTTGGGATCGGGATGCATTAGCCGTGAATCTTTTGGATTTATCAGTACCATTTGAATTGGTTGGGCGGCAAGCACAATTCCAGCGCATCGCTCACGTTTTAGCCCGTGATGGCAACGTGCTGATTGTGGGAGTGCCCGGAAGCGGACGGCGGACTTTGGTAAGGCGGGCGGCACGGGAAGTTGGAGTTAAAATCCTGGAGGTTGACTGCATCCGGGTTACGGATGGTCAGCGCTTTGTGCAACTGCTGTGGGAGAGCATAAACCAGACGTTTCCAATGGCAACAGTTCAAGCTCTAATGGCAGATTGGATTGAAGGTCAGGCAGCGGAATTATTTGTCCTGAAGGATGAAGGCAGTGGCACAGAGGGACTTAAACCGGTTCGGATCCAGAGCAAAGAGCTGCAACGGAAAGCATTTGAAGCATTACTCGATCTTCTGCAAAGGTTAGCTGAATCTGAGGGGGAACGGGTAGTGTTGATTTTGGAAAGTTTCCCCCACATCCGCTCTTGGGATCGTCATGGGGTGTGGGAAAAATTTTTGCGGAAACAGATCGAGGGTCAGACTCAGGTGAGTTATGTGCTAGTGGCAACGATCGCAGAAACCAGCATTTATCCCCATGAACCAGGGAATAATTTGGAAATTGTGCAGCTGGCTCCTTTAGCTAATGATGTGGTTGCGGCTTGGGTCACTGAAGTTTTGCATACCCAACGGCTGACCTTCGATCCGCGATCGCAAGCACTGGAAATCTTTGTCAATGCCGTGCAAGGACACTTCGGTGATGCTTCGGCACTGGTGCGACGCCTCAAGTCCGTACGAGTGTCTGACGGACTAATTCGTGATGGCCATGTTCAGCAGGCCATCCAAGAACTGCTAGCCGACTTATCCATGGTCTTCGAGTCATTACTGATGCTGCTTCCAGCTAATCAAGCTCATCTGTTAGAATCCCTCGCCCTAGACCCTACCGACAAGCCACAAAGTCGAGATTATATTCAGAAGCATTACCTATCAAGAGGGGGTTCTCTCCAAGGAGCGATCGCTGGATTGCAGCACAAAGGTTTGATTTATGGCTCCGAGCAAGGCTACCGACTCGCTTTACCTCTGTTTGCTTTGTGGCTTTGCCAGCGTTTAAGTTGATCTCAAATTTAGTAGACCTCTTGCAAAAGTATTTTTCTGATAGTGTTTACCTCAATTCTTGTCCACTGTTCCCTGTTCCCAGATCCGCTGTTCCCGACAACTGCCGCGAAGTCTAGTAGATGCACCTCAAGTAGCGTGACCTACGGTCAATCGCACAATGTATCCTCAATGTCTTCCCTGACTTCTCCACTGAGGCAACAATCCCTATTTATCCAATCCACTATAGTTTTTATAAATGAAATGTAAACAAGCATTACAGTTTTTGACATTACCAAAAATCCCTAGATACTTGATTAAGTATTACCTCTTGCCTCTTGCCTCTTGCCTTTTCCAAGGGCGAGTTTGTTCACAAATCAAATAGAAATACTATAGTTTTATTTAATTTTTTTTGCTTTAAGGATAGTTTTCAATTTTTGTCAAGTACATTTTAACTAAAATTTATATCAGCTTACCCTTGCCTCTTGCCTTTCCCAAAGGCGAGTTTGTTCACCTATCAAATAGAAAGGCTATAGTTTGACTTGAGTTTTGTGGCTTACACGATAGTTTGGGATTTTTGTCAAGTACATTTTAGAGAAAATTTAGATTTATATCAGCTTACCTTTGCCTCTTGCCTTTCCCAAGGGCGAGTTTGTTCACCTATCAAATAGAAAGGCTATAGTTTGACTTGAGTTTTGTGGCTTACACGATAGTTTGGGATTTTTGTCAAGTACATTTTCAATAAAATTTAGATCAGCTTACCCTGACTGTTTTGGATAGGGGGAATTGAGTTTTAGTCTAATTTAGCTCTGAACTTAATAAAAATTATTATCAATAATTACTATTTTTTTTAGAGGGATAAACAAGCCATAATCCTGATTCAGTGTGCCTTATAGCTTCATGGTCACTGAGATATTGGGCTCTGGCAAGAACTGACGCCAGCCCAGCCAAGAAACAGTAATTTTTGGATAGGTTTACACTTATATTGACTTTTATGGATAAGGTTAATGGAGTTTTGGTCTAATCAAACATTTTTTGTATTGCTAAAATTTATTAATAATAATTTTGAGTTTTACAGGCTTTAACAAGCTGTGAGGTTGATTGAGTATGCCTTATAGCTTAATTTATCCACCCCTAAGAGACCTAAATGTTTATGGTTTAAATAGAAACTATTTTCAATAAAGATAAATTTAACCTGTTTCGTCGCCCCTTAAGGCTTCATAGAACTTGATCTTTTCTAGTAAATGGATTAGCTTAATATGCGGAGCATACAAAAAGATAAATGGGTGGCAAATTTAATTATTATGTCCCCATCCTTCAGATAGCTGTTTTGGATTTATTTCGGGGGCAATTACTTCCAAAGTTTGAAGTAGCCAAGTTAAACACGGTGCTTAACACTCCATAATTTATTGGGTTATTCCAAAACTCGATTATCTCGAGTCTAGGTATGGGTAACTCAAAATAATACCCTATAGAGATAATCACCCTTGAAAGAATCTCGATGATTCTAGTGGGTGGAGTGTGCCAATTTTCGTGACAAAGTAAACCAATAGTAAAGCAATTTTTAACAGGGAAAATGCATCTACATTCTAGAAGCCTTACTCAGACAAGATTTCAAAATTAATCAGCCAAAATACTTATCCTATGGGCGTTGCTGAATCAAGGTATGAATAGGAGTAGGGTGGGCATCTTGCCCGCCCCAAAATATTAGACCTCTTGCAAAAATAAATAAGCACCATTACAAAATTAATTACCTACTCCCAATCTCTGTAAGCCTTAGATTGTAAGGCTTTGAGTTTTGGAAAATGTGTAATTAATCGTGTCCGCCTGCTTATGAAATCAAAATCTATCCCTTTTGCATGTATGCCTTTTGCCTTGTCAACACCGACGGTTTATGAGACTTATGCAAGAGGTCTATTGATAACGTGCAAGATGCCGATTCCACAGCCAGATGCTAATTCCACAAAAGTATTCAAATCATTTCATGATGAGATCAGATATTCAATTAGAAGCCATTTCTACTGGATTAGGCCAATCCGATCAGGTTTCAGAGAAAGAGTTTTGGCAGCAATGGCAGCAATATCAAGACTATCTCTATCATCGCTGTCTCAGGTGGATGGGTGGAAACCCTACCGATGCTGAAGATGCCCTGAGTCGGGCCATGCTCAAGGCATGGGAGAAGGTGCAAAAATTTGGGCGAAAAATCGCTAATTTTAAGCCTTGGCTAACAAAGCTGACTCATAACCTCTGCGTGGATATTCATCGAGAACATTGTCGCAGCGCTAACCAGGTTGAAGATATAGAAGGGATTCCAGAGGAAAAAGGATTGGTTTCCTGTGAGGATACCCCAGAAAGGGCTTTGGAAACAGACGAGAAAAAAATTGCTATCCGCCGTGCCATTGATAACTTACCTGCTCGGCTGCACCAGACGTTTATCTTGCATTTTTATCAAGAACTGTCTTATCGAGACATAGCCCAACAGCAAGATATTTCCTACCAGAATGTCTGCAAGCGCATCTCCCAGGCGCGAGCCATGCTGCGAGAGGAGTTGAGGGGATATTTTATCGGCGAGGATGAAACTGATCCGGAATTATCGGTTACGTCAACTAATGAGGCAACAAAGTCAGCAAACGAGAACAAGTCCCAGGGGAATACAGAAGTTGAACGGATTGTGGGCGAGACGGTGACATCATCTGTTGCGGTGGAGGAAGTGGAGAGTGTTGTTGGTGAGGAAGTGCAGGAGGTAGCACTATCGCTGCAGCACTCTGAATCGCTTCCTGTTCCAGCTACTTCTGAGGAGACGTTAGAAGTCAACAATGAGGCATTGCTGAGGAGCCGGATAAATGTGAGTGGGGTGGGCATCTTGCCCGCCCCAGGCAGGAAACTGGCAAGATGCCAGTTCCACAACAAGATGCCTGTTCCACCAAGATGCCCACCCCACCAAGATGCCTGTTCCACCAAGATGCCTGTTCCACCAAGATGCCCACCCCACCAAGATGCCTGTTCCACCAAGATGCCCACCCCACCAAGATGCCCACCCCACCAAGATGCCCATTCCACAGCAAGATCCCCACCTCACGAAGATACCCATTCCACCAAGATACCCGTTTCACCAAGATGCTTATTCTACAAAACTATTAAAATCATCCGCCATTTATGCAACCCTAAACATGGTTGTCTGTGTTTTGAAGCAGCGGTGTGTGAAAGGCAGGCTGCACCAATTAATAAAAATCCCCCCCATCTCCCCTCACAGGGGTAGGTTTTTTACAAAGATCTCAGGTGTAGGGTGACCGGGTGTAGGGTGACCGGGTGTGGGGGATAAGAAAATGTACCATTATTGTCGTTAAAAAGGAAAACAACGAACAAGCGATGCAGCAAGGGAACAGGGAAGCCAGCGCGGTCAAAGGAGGCCACCCCGGAGACGAAACCTGATTACGTTGAGCCTTTATGGTTGGTAGGCTATGCAGATGCATGGGTTTTAACTTGAGGCGCGACCCCGTAATTTAATTCTTCAAAGGTCAAGCGCGCCTCCATTGATTAAGGCGAGCCTGTCTTACGGTAACTATCGCCAAAGGCGACGCGGGGCCCGTTCAAACCATGAGCTACTGGCGTGGTTTCCCCCAAGACCGCGCTGCATCGCTTTCTTATCCCCCACACCCCACACCCCACACCCCACACCCCACACCTCACGTCTTTGTTAAAAACCTACCCTTATGAGCCCCATCTCCCCACCTCCCCATACTCCCCAACAGTTATAGACAGGACTTACGCAAGTGCCCCCGTTGGTCCCCCAATTCTGGGGGACTTTGACATCATTACCCCCCAGAATTGGGGGGCAGGGGGGCAAAACCAACTAAATTTCGTAAGTCCTAAGATTTACAACAAAAAAAGATGCACTCATCGTGTAGCTTGAGTTTAAGGCTAGGAAACTCAAAATAATTTCTGCATTTTGTTACCTTAAGAGAGTTATATTTCAGAAAGTTCAACCCAACCTAGGGCTACTTCTATAAAGTTGGATAAAGTGCGTTCCCGTAGGGACTCTTTCAGAGAATCGCTTTTTGGACGAGGTACAAATTTCTGGGTTTTAGAGAGCTAAAGCCGTAGGCCACGCTTGTGGCCTACGGCCTCCGCTGCGCGTTCGCGTAGCGTGGCCCACGGCCAAACGCGAACAGAGCAGGAAATAGGAAACTTAAAAATTGGGAACAGGGAAAAAATTCTGTGTACCTCGAAAAACCCTGTATTGAGACTTATTTATAAAAACAGCCAACTCAAAAAATTCATAAATTACCCTTTCAAATCGTCTTTATTATAGAATCGGGCAATTAAAGAAAATCTAGCTTAACGCTTGAAATCAAAACTTGCCAGTGGGTGATGTTCACCCCACGATTCGAATTTAGGGATTGCCTACCAATAAAATTGAGTATTTCCTTGGTGGCAATTCCCTGGTGCCAGTGATGAGATATCTCAAACAGCACCAAACATCACCAATATCTAAGAACTTGAAAAAATGATTGGAGTGAAAATGAAAAAATTCCTCTCTCTTCTCCTTGTCATTCCGTTGACATTATTGAGTTTTGTCCCCAATAGCTTGGCACTAGAATCGCCAAAGACCGTCGGTTATATAGGGCAGATAGACACATACTTTCCTCCAGAGGCTGCCTTGGATTCTATTCTTGACAATACTGGCGAATACAATTACATACTATTTGCTTTTTGGAACAAGAGTGGATCTACCGGACCGGCATTAGAATGGGAGCTAGGAACCTTTGGTGATACTCGCCAAGCTGTGGAAGGTTTTCACCAGCAAGGAATCAACGTTTTGATTTCTGCCGGTGGGGAATATGAAGCACCAGTGACCATGTACGATCCGATAGAATATGGAATAGAACTTGGTGAATATGCGCTAAACTACAACTTTGATGGAGTTGATTTTGACATAGAAAACCTTCCTAATGGTCAACCTGATGAGACCTCTGATTGGTTGGCGGACGCAACTATGGCCGTCAAAATGGTATACCCAGAGGCAATCATCTCCCATGCTCCCCAAGCACCTTATTTGAGTCCCGCACAGTTTTACGGTTATCTTCAAGTTAATGATAAAGCTGGGGATCTAATTGATTTCTACAACATTCAGTACTACAACCAAGGAGAATCAACACCTTATGACACTTATGAGATGCTTTTCATAAATTCTGGCTGGAATCAACCAGAGACTTCTGTCCGTGAAATTCACGAAAATGGAGTTCCTCTAGAAAAGATTGTCATTGGTAAGCCAGTTACACCAAATGATGTATTTCCAGGTAACACGGGGTACGTCCCTCCAGAAGAACTTGCCGATTTCATTTGTCAAGGGGTAATCGATGGTCTTGAACCTGGCGGTGTGATGGGTTGGCAGTGGCTATCAGACAAAAACTCCGGTGGAGATTGGAGCCAGATAGTCTCAGAGCCTTTTCATGCTTGTCGATAATTTTAGTAGTCGTACATAGGTAGTGGTTTGGCTACGATCTGCTCTAGGTAACGGCAGCTAAAATCACGACTTGTGTGCCACTACCTCAACCTTAACCTCAGACCGATACAACGAGCTACAAGACAAGCAGCGATCTGAGTCAAATGAAGGATTTGAGACCTTTCAAGGGAAACATAAACGTTTCAGGCTCAGGATGCGACACAAGCGATGTTCATATTACGTTTAAATGATGTCAATGTGAATCAATTAGCTCGACTTGATCGCAGTTTTTGTAGGAATAGTTATAGCCTTCGAGACCATTAACTGTGATCTGAGTACCAGCAGATCGGTGGAAATATCAGTAATAAGTGCGATCGCGTCTGCTTTTTGCAGAATGCGATCGCTTTTTAGTTAAGGGGACGAAGGGATGCGATCGCGGTTAGTAAAGTGGCGTTGCTGACTCACAAAATGGTATTTGAAAAATCAAACCATGTCTTGCCCTAATTGTCATAGCTAAAACGATTTGTATGAAGCCATTGGAAAATTTTTTTAACCCGCCCGCAAAGGTAAATTTGGATTGTCACCTGAAGAGATTCGAGACTATTGGGAAGAAAAAAATCGCTCGTCGTTTTGAGCAGATTCCTAAAAAGCCTCCTCAACCTGGACAAGAAGCGGTTTGCGCTAAATTAAAAGCCTGGAAAATCAAGGGTGAATTTTCTCGATGAGATTCCTTCGATAGTCCCTTCAAAACTATCCCAAATTTCCTCCGCACAGGTGGCATCGCATCAGCACAGGCAAATACCTGTTTCATTATCTGTTAAGCTTTCTCTAGAATTTACTCGTAACTGATATTTCCGTAATTACAGCGTTTTTCATAACTATTAGGTGCCCTTGACCCATTAAGAATTAAATTCGCTCTTTGCGAGCGCCTCCTAGGCCGCGAGCAATCCCTCGCGGCCTAGGGTCGCGCCTATCGGCTTTCGCCGACGCGGGGCGCGTTCGGGTCCCAGAGGTACACAGAATTTTTTCCCTATTCCCTATTCCCGTTTTCCCATTCCCTATTCCCTATTCCCGTTTTCCCATTCCCTATTACCCAGCAATCTTTACCTGACCCAATTGAAAACTGCTGTACTAAGTTGCCGTTGGTGATAAACGATAAATAGTGAAAATAAAAATGTGCCAAATTGTGTAAAATAGTGTAAAATAAATGTGAGAGTTAGGCAGTTTTATGCCAGGAACGAAAAACGAAAAAAAATGTTAATTATTGGAGGTAATAGCATTATTAACGATAAGGTCAATAGTGGTTTGGGCGAATTACTTAAAAGGTTATGCATCTACTACGGGACAAGGTTCAATTCGTTAATACTATTGCCCATGAAGGCAAAGTTGTGGTTGTTGCCACCGATACAGACGGCAAGATTTGGTACACCATCAAGCAGGATGGGTTTGAAGACTCCTACCTCAACACCCCCGCAGACCAACGTACGGGCTGGGAAGATTGGCAAGAACTGGAATTTCCTAATGAAGCAGAGGATGACCAGTCAGTAATTGACAAAGAAACTAAGGAATTAACCCATCAGGCTGAGACCAGCACATTTATTCTGCGTACGCGCTACAGAACCCAGAATCAATCAGCAGCTTTTCCGGTACAGTTAGTTTCGGCAACAGGTCACCTCTATGTTTTTCGTCAATCTAAGGCAGATGCGACGGAAACGACTCCCAATACCTTATTGGTAGACCGTTTTGTCCTCGATGGCATGACCAATCAACTGGTACGGAAGCTAGACGTGCGGTTTAAGCGATCGCGTCAGAAGTATCAACCCATCGCCAGTATGAAGAAAAATGCTAACGGTGGACTCTCAAATATTGATTCTTTAGATTTTCGCGATGCTGATGGCAAGCCTTTCTATGAACCGACCACGGAACTCACTCTGATTGAGAACCTTCACAAGGGTTGGTTTTCAGTGGTACTGTTACCGACCAATGAACACGATAATTACCGTTGGCACATTTTTGCTTACAACTCTCACACTCAGAAGGTAGAATTAACCTCCATTCGCGCTTCAGCAGAGGGATTGTTTGATTTCAAAGACTATACCGTTTTAGAACCCAGACCCGAAGCTAAGAATGCTCTAATCCCTCGTTCTATTCCGGGTATTATTAAGCGCAAGCTGGATCTCAATGGTGTTGAGGTAGCTAATGGCTTGTCAGCAACCAAATACGATATCCAGAAAGAGCAGCAAACTAAAGATGGAATGCAACTGCTCAAAGATTCGACCAAGGTCATGGTCGCAATTCCCACAAAACAGGGCAATGTGGCGACCTTGAGTTTTGCTGTAGCAGCAGATGGCACCTTGTCTGAGATTGATCAAAATCCCGACAATACTGAGATTCTACGCAGTAATAGTCGGGACTTACTTTTGCCCTTAAATACCTTAGATGAAATTAAAGCGATTGGGGATTCGACACCACCACCCCAAGCGAAGATCACGGGTATAGAAAGAGGGTATGAAGATAAAGTTCAGATTGTTTCTTCCCCATCTTCGGGTTTGAAAACAGGGGATACGGTCAAAATTGCCAACACCCAAAGTTACAACGGTCATTATCAAATCATCAGTATCGATGGTGATACCTTTGAAATTGCTGCCGAGTGGGTCAACAGTGAAATTGGCAGTTGGGAAGTGGTGCCGAAAACAGAGACGGGTTTAGTCTTTGATGGCATGATTACTGAGGTGGAAAGAGTAGCTGATGGTAAGCTGCACATAACTGCTTTCAATCATGGCTTAGAAGCAGGTGATGAAGTCCAAATTGTCGATACCACTGGCTATGATGGCACCTATGGGGTTACCAAAATTGATGATGAAAACTTTACGATTAATGATCTGTTCTGGAAAGCGGGTGAAGCAGTCAACCTGAAACTCGAATCCCGCAAGCGGCGCGGAGTAATGTTTAATGGTGTTGATGAGTATATCAAAACTCCAGCCCTAGAGTTAACCCCTCCTTCGGAAGAATTTTCCTTTGGCTATACTTGTTCAGCGTGGGTTTATGTCTCAGCAACGGGTAGTGGCGAACAGATTATTCTTGGAGAAGAACACGAACACATTCAATTGCTGGTTAATAACGGCACTGTGGCGTTGAAAGTCAAGTGTGCCAATGGTGTTGGCCTAACCAGAGATACAACGACTATCCCAAGGGGTCAATGGGTTCACTACGCCGGGATTATTTCCTCTGATGCCGCTAGTGACAAAACCATCTTAACTCTGTGTAAGAATGGTCAGCAGGTGGGAACTCCGACAGAAGTGGCATCACTCTTTGATCCTCCCGAGAATTGGCAGCCTGAATTTTTGATTGGGAAATCCTTTGCTGGCAAGATTGCTGATGTACAAGTTTGGGATAAGGTTCGGACTGTCAAAGAAATCAAAGACAGCATGTACCTCCAACTTACCGGAAAAGAAGTAGATTTAGTCGGCTACTGGCGACTGGGTGCAATCACTGGGGATACGGAAAGAACAGTTGTTGATTTCTCCGTTTACGGAAACGACGGGACAGTTTATGGGGATGCCTTTGTCAGTGCGATTACTCTCAATCGTACTTTAGGAGATGGAACTACCCAAGCTGTTAAGTACAGCAATGATGATTTGGTGGCGGTGAGTGCCCGGGCTACCTATATCGAAACGTTTGAGTTTAAAACCAATCCGAATGTCAACCCGAATAATGTTGATGGTCAAAACGGCAAGTTATTTACGTTTTCCTATTGGGGGAAAAAGAGCCGTAGTGCCTTTGAACGTATCGAACAGAAACTGTTTACGATTGAAACCAGTGACTTTCAGTCTTTAGGCAATGACTGGTACAAGGCGACCTGTCGTTTTACTGTACCCGATGGGGTGGCAATGATGCGTAGCTTTGAACTGGGTCATGTTCAAGGTACATGGTCAACGTTGGAAATTCGCAAGCATCGGGTTCAGTTAGTATCTGATAGTATTACTGAGGTTAACTATACAGATAGCGTTAGTTTATCTACCTTGGCAGATAACTATGCTGAGTTACCCGGACAATTAAAAACCTTAGAGCAGAAAGAACTCGAAGAAGCTAAACTCCTTAAGGAAAAGCGGAAATTAGAAGATAAGCTCGCTCAACTGGGTGATTTGCCTAGCCTACAACAAGAAATAGCAGCATTAGAAACAGAGGTGGCATCCCTTAAACAGCAAGAGCAAACTCTCAGAACTGAATATGAGAGTCCTTTGAATTATTGGTGTTACATAGAAAATACCTCGTATAACAGCACCGGACAGTTACAGACCTTCAATAACCCTGACAGAAATTTTACGGGTGTAAGCTTGTATGAGTATGGGATAAAAAAAACAGACCAGCAATGGAAATTTGTCTCAGCAAGTGATGGCTACTATTACCTCAAAAATAAGTCTACTGGCGATGCCAAGGTATTGATAACATCGCGTCCGCGTCCATTTCGAAATTTGGGTTTATCTAAATTCGAAATGGTGGAGTCCAATAATTCTCCCCTAGTGCAATGGCAAATTGTTTCAGCAGGTGATGGCTACTATTACATTCACAATAAGTCGTTAGACAATGATTACAATAACGGGGCATATGCTCGTTATTCTTTGACTAGATTGTTTAGTTCTTTATTGCCACCTGTGAATATGGAAGCGGTCAGTAATTCTCAAGCTAGTAAATGGAAACTGGATAAACAAGAGCCACAAAATATTATTGCGATAAATACAGCTCAATCAATGTGGGAAGAGAAGAAAGAACAACTTCAAACTAAAGCATACGAGTTAGAAGAAAAGCAAGAAACATTAAACGCAAAGGAATCAAATAAACAGCCATTGGAAGACAGACTTAAAGAGGTTATCGAAGAACTCAACCAAGTTCAAAGCGAGTTAAATACTGCCAATACTACAGTAATCAAAACAGTCAGCACGACTCAACAAACACCCCAAACATTACCAACACTCCACACCGTCAGTAATGGTTCTCAAAAAGGTTTAGTTACCAAAGGGGCATTACTCGGATTTGCCTCTCCCGCGACGCGCATTGCAGCCATTGAAACCTGTGAAGGTAACGTGCAACTGAGCTACTTTGACAATCAAGGTCGGATGCGTCAGACTAACTTTGATGCGACCTCCGATAGTCGGAATACTACTTTTGAACAGTGGCTTCGGGATCAACTCCCTGTTGCTCTCAAATTTGCTGATAATAACGACAAAATTCAGTTGGCAAATCCAGTTGCTTTGGGTGAGTCATGGACAGTGGAAGCTTGGTTTTACTTTGCATCTGAACCTGGACGAAAAATTTTATTGGGTAGCACAGATGATAGTTCTCCCGTAGTGATTGAAGAGAAGTCAAAACTGGGAACACGGGTTAATGGAACATTTTACGATAGCGGCTATAGCCTGGAGCGATTAACTCCCGGATGGCATCATCTAGCCGCTGTTGGCAAAGATTCTACCACCCTCTTCTATATCGATGGTCGTCAAGTGGCTGATGTTAAGCAAGCATACATCGATGCAGCAACTGATGATACCAGCAAAGAGCAAAGAAGAACAACAATTTGCCAAGCTACTGATATTAATATTTCTACCATTGGCAATAGTACCAACGGTTCTGAGCAATTTGGCAAATTGGCAGAAGTTCGAGTTTGGAATTTGGCTCTGAGTAAAGCAGAAATTGCGATTAACAGCAAAACTCGACTCAGTGGTAACGAACCCGGATTAATAGCTTACTATCCCTTGAACGAAGGGACAGGAACTGAGGTCAGAGACCTAACTGGTAGTACTAATACTGGTAGTACTAATACTGGTAGTAGTAACAATAGTACAGATACTGATGCGGCTACCATTGAAAATCTGGAACATAAGGTAATGCACTTTGATGGGGTGGATGATTATGTAGCAATTGCTGCTCATAAAAACCCAACCTCAGCTATTACTGTTTCACTATGGGCTAAAAGTAACACAGAGAATTGGAATCAGAATGGCTGTTTAGCTAGTAAACGAGATGCCTATATAATACATCCCCGCGAAGGTATTAAAGCAATCAGTGTTTACCTGGAGAGTAATGGATGGAAACTTCTTACTTATACACCATCAGACATAAAGCAATGGCATCATTATGCGGTAACCTTTGATGGCAAAACCCAGAAATTTTACATAGATGGTGTGGAAGTAGCTAGTGGCGAGATTTCTACGACTACAGCAGGATTAATCAAGGAAGATACAGGAGAATTATGTTTAGGTCGAGATGATGGGCTATCTAGATATTTTAACGGTCAAATCGCCGAAGTCCGGATCTGGAACAAAGCCCGCAGCGCTGAAGAAATCCAAGCTGATATGTACCAACGCCTAACGGGTCAAGAGTCAGGTTTGGTTGGTTATTGGCCATTAAATCAAATCCAAACCGAAGGAGATCAACAAAAGGTTATTGACCTCACAGGTAATAATCACGGCACGGTCAAGGGAGCAATCCTCAAAGATGACAAGACCTTGCCGATTAGCAGCAATACTGATAGTGCCAATAGTAGTACAGTTCCTATTAGCAGCAATACTGATAGTGCCAATAGTAGTACAGTTACTGATGCTATTAGCGGTAATAACGGTACTGTTATTGGTTCTATCTGGTGGGGTTGTGCTGCTCCCATTGGGAATCTGGGACATAAGGTAATGCAGTTTGATGGGGTGGATGATTATGTTGAAGTAAACAATTTTCCCTATGTCCAACTTGGCACTGGGTATAACGCCACTTTTGAAGTCTGGGTTAAGAGCAACTCCCCTGGTATGATCTTTGCCAAGAATACTGATTGGAACTCTAGCAATAACTACGAATTTTCGATAGATATACAGCCGTCGGGACAGTTAAGATTCAGAGGCCAACTCTCTAATATCTCAGTTAAAGATGGAATATGGCATCATATTGCTGTTGTTGCCAATGGCAACTCAGGAGAATTTTATGTTGATGGCAATCCTCAAGGAACATTTTCTGTCAGAGATAATTCCCAAAAACAAGTTTCTCTGCTGATTGGGACAAGAAGACGACATAATTCATCAACCCTAGGGGATTTTTTCAATGGTCAAATTTCTGAACTCCGTATCTGGAATAAAGCCCGCACAGCCCAAGAGATCAAAGCTGATATGCACCAACGCCTAACCGGTAAAGAGTCAGGTTTGGTTGGTTATTGGCCATTAAATCACATCGAACCAGAAGGAGATACGATCAAGGTTCTTGACCTGACAGGTAACAACAATCATGGCACGGTACACGGAGTCATCCTCAAAAATGATCAGAACTTGCCTATAGGCAGCAATGCTTTAGTCAGTGCAGAATACAAAACCATTACCATAGACAAAGTTACCAATCGAAAATCTGCCATTATGCGGCGTTTCTTCGCCTACCCTGCTCTCAATGGTGTGGAATTATTGCCAGACAAACGCATCGAAAAACTAGAACTCAAATGGATTGGTAATGCTCAGTTTGCTCCTACCCTCCTCGGCTATATCGAAGGCGCTCCTCCCATACCCAGTGAAAATCTAACTGTTGATATTGATTACACCAGTGCAACTTCAGTAGAATTAGCCATATCTGAAGATGTAGAGTTTAGCTGGAATCGCTCTCAGGATGCTGGTTTAGGAGCAAATATCGAGGGATTTATCGGCACGGCTGGTGAAGTCTATGCTGGCCTTGGAGTTGAAACACAAGTCGGAGAATGGAAAGCTGGTTTTGCAGGTAACCTTGACTTTAGCTACCAGTGGCAAAACGAAAGTAATATTACTTCCAGTTCTGCACTAAGCATGAGCGATCTCTTAGAGTTGCGGGGTACACCAGAATCAACCGTAAAATTCCCTCATCTAGGACAACGGTTTATTCCTAAAAACGTTGGTTATGCTTTGGTCGTTTCTGGTTTGGCAGATGTATTTATCACTCGCCTGCAACGCAGTAAGAAAATGATTGGTTATCAGGTGCAACCTGTGGATGGTATTCCACCAGATGTTAATACTATCACCTTCTTAATCAATCCAGCCTATACCATGAACGGTAGTTTGGATGGGATGACAGGCAGTAGTGCTAGTAGCGATCGCTTCTTCCGCCATGTCCCAGAAATGCGTGCCCAATATGGTTCTCTCTATCCAACAAGTTACTATCGTCTGCAAGAAGCTTACGACCTGAAACAGCAGATAGAGAATGAGGATAAGCGGCGAGAGTCCTATTTTGCTCAGTTTAATGCCGGTTTAGTCGATGAAACCTCTTTAAACCGAAATATAGACAGTGGTGACGCTCCCCAAGAGATTGGAGTTCCTCGTGAGGAAGACAAACCAGATCAGGAGTTGACAGAGGAGGAAAAACAAGCAGCCCAAGAAAGACAAAAAGAACAATTTGAGCAAGAAGCAGGAGCGGCAGCTGACCAGCAATCAGAAGCAGCCCAGCAAAAGCAAAAAGAAATTGATACTAAGATTACCGATCAAGAAAAAAGAATTCACGCCACAGACAGTTTTGCGGGTTGGCAGAAACGGATGGAAAACATCCAAATTCGCGCAGGCAAACGCAATATAGTCAACACCTATGTCTGGGATGCAGATGGTGGAATGCGCGCAGAAGCTCAAAGCTTTGCTAATACCGCAGAACATACTGTGGGTGGCTCGTTTACCTTAAACGCTGGGTTAGGATTCTTGGGAGAGTTTACCGCAGGGGGATTGGCTGCTGAACTCACTGCTCAGGCTACCATAAACATGACCCAAACCATGAGTAAAACTGAAGCTCGTAGCAAAGGCATAGAGTTGTATGTAGATACCAGTGGGGTTGAAAGTAAGGCAATTACTGATGAAAACGATTATCCACTACAGCCTGGAGAAAAAGTAGACCGCTACCGCTTTATGACTTTCTACCTCGAAGGTAGCACTCAAAACTTTAATGACTTTTTCACCTATGTTGTCGATCCTGAATGGCTTGCGAGTAACGATGAAGAAGCCCGTGCTTTGCGCCAAGCTAAAGGTAAAGCAAATAAAACCTGGCGGGTACTACATCGAGTCACCTATGTAGAACGTCCAGCACTGATGGGTTTTGCTCGGGATGTCCATCAAACTTCTACTGAAGATGGCGTTGCCATAGCAGTTGTCAACTACTTCCAAGATATATCTCAAAAGCAGAAAGTTCTTGAAACCAAGGTCGATCAACTTCTGACAATGCTCAAAGATATCAAGAGTTGATTCAATTAGGAAGTAAGGGTTACAGCCGTACTGAGAGCGGCAAGCCCCCTAAATCCCCCAATTCTGGGGGACTTGAACTCAATTTCCCCCCAAAGTTGGGGGATAGGGGGCGGAGGACTTGAACTCAATTTCCCCCCAAAGTTGGGGGATAGGGGGCGGAGGACTTGAACTCAATTTCCCCCCAAAGTTGGGGGATAGGGGGCGGAGGACTTGAACTGAATTTCCCCCCAAGCGAGCAATCCCTCGCTTGGGGGGCTAGGGGGGCGAAACTTGCTGTCAATCCTCCACTCACCCTCCTCAAAGCTAATACCAAGAAGATATAACAAGGAAGCAATCATGCCGACAAGATCACGGGTCAAGTTCAAACGGGGTGAGCGATACAAATACAAAGATCTCAAGTTCAAACGGGGTGAGCGATATAAATACAGAGATCTTAAGTTCAAACGGGGTGAAAAAGTCAGTCTCAGGGAACTTGAGTTTCGACTCCGTCGTATTACTCCAACACCAGAACTCTCTCAAGCAGCAGTACGATGGAAGCAGGTTAAGCTCGCTGTCAAGATCCGAGGTAGAGAAATCGCTGAGGAACTTCTACGACGGGAACAAGATAATCAAAGGCAGGAGATTAACCAATCCCGCGAAAGTTTAACTAATAAACTCAGTATCCCACAAGAACCCCAGGATTGGAGTAATGAGGACTGCCAAAATGCCATCAAAGGTCTTAACTCCGACTGGAAACACATTCAGGCTACCCTCAAAAATGATACCGAAGCCCTAAAGAAATTAGTTGATTTCCGTAAACAACTCGTAGATAGCTTAATCGATGAAATGCGGCAAAAGTATCCGGGTTTGGTAGCCAGTTCAGTGGGTAGTAGCGACCTCACCTCTGACTATGATGTTACCCTAGGAGTGACTGATGGTAGTGTTAATGATGTCAAAGCCGTCCAAGAACTCAATGCCCGCCTCAAGGAAATCTTTGGCAAACAACCAGGTACTGTCTTTGACACCAATTTCTACACCAACAACTTCCTAACTTTAAAGGAAAATATTCTTACGGACGGTTCAGTGGGTGAGGTAGCCCCAGCCGATAGTCCTAACGAAGCAACCGCTCCCATAACTACTGCGGATCAAGATGTGCTAGCACTGTTAAAACAACGGCGCTACATGGATCAGATTAAATGGGACGACTATGTCACAGAAGTGACTAATGATATTACTGATTCAACCAAGCGGGCAGAAACTAGACGGCAGTATGATACAGCTAATGATATCTACCAAATCAGCCTCCAGGAATTATTAGAAGCAACTGGCGAACCTACAGAGTCCGTGCAACTCACTGATGAAGAGGAAAGTCTGATTGAACTGCAACCCGTAGAAAGCCATGAACAGTTCCGTAATCAACTCTTACTTTCCCATAAAATCCGTGCCCAAGAAGAATCAAACTCCGACCTAGTATTAGAAAAAAGCAACGAACTCTATAACAATCGGATGTTACAAGTTAGGGAACTGCAAGCACAAGTGGCAGCCCTCCCTGACCAAAATAGTGAAGAAGCCCAAAACCTCAAAGCCGAAGTTGAACGACAGCTCAGTAACGCTTTATTCTTTGCGAGTGAAGCCTATCACAGTAAAGGCACAATTCTACATGTAGTCGAGGGCATTCAAGGAAAAAACCAAGAAGTGCTAGCAGCATTGACACCGAATCAAATCCTTGATTCTGTCAATGAACAATTAGGAGATTTACTTAAAAACATCCGTCATTACACTGCTCAAGAAGTTGATGATGGCACAACATTTTATCGCGCTTCCAAGTATATGCACCGCTTATTCGATGCAGTCAACCTTTTGAAAGAGAAAGGAACGATTGGTGATTTAGACTTTGAAAGTCAATATGGTAGTACCCAGGATTTGTATGAAGCCATAGGGGAAGTACTCTTACCCGCCCGCAAAGGTAAATTTGGATTGTCACCTGAAGAAACGATGGAACTTGCCAGAGACACTGTCTGGAACATGTATCAGATCATTACAGCAGAGGAGTTGGAAGATATTGTGCTATCTCTGGTCAAGGAGGTCAACATTGTAGCGAGGGATGTTATCAACTTTGATGACGCGGATGTTCCGGAATTATTACCAGAGTAGGAACTGCCTACCCTACATGAACTGGAAAATCAAGGGTGAATTTTCTCGATGAGATTCGCTCGATAGTCCCTTCAAAACTATCCCAAATTTCCTCCGTAGAACGGGGTGGCATCGCCTCAGCACAGGCAAATGCCTGTTTGATTATCTGTGAAGCTTTCTCTATTTCATCGGCGGTAGGTGGGGCTATTTCTTCCCCCTCCCAGTCTACTATCAATAAATCGTTGGGACTACAGTGAAAGAAAGCACAGAGTTGAGCGAGGGTAGTAAAAGCGATCGCTCTTAGCGGAAGCTTCGCTTCATCGCATTCGCTTCACCATTTTCAAGTTCCCTTAATTCTTGGCGATCGATTCCCGTAGATTCAGAAATTTCTTCGTAACTGATATTTCCGGAATTAGCTCTTAATTGTGCTAGTTGATTTGTGACTTTCATGGTGCAAACTGACCTACTATTTTCTATTTTATTAAATTAGCAAAAATTATAATAAAATTTCCTGGTGCATCTCAATGGATGCTGTTTGACCCGGTGGCTGGAAAGCGCACCTGTGGAACGGGCATCTTGCCTGTTTCAATTTTCGGGCGTGCTGTCTCAACCTGCTTGAGGATCCTTCGCGCCTCTAAGACCAACGCTCTACCAGCTTCACTACACTCCCTGCGCCCCCGCCCCGCGCCCACTCCCCACACTTCCAGTCTTTTTTACAAACATAGCAATCCGTGTAGGAATTGAGAGAATGTTTGTTCCCTGCTCCCTGCTCCCTGCTCCCTGTTCCCTGTTCCCTGCTCCCTGCTCCCTGTTCCCTGTTCCCTGTTCCCTTTGCTCATCATACCTTTAGAGGTATCAAGTCCCTCCAAAAATTATATTAGACAAAATTAAAATTACTACATAAGCTATTCATATAAGCTTCCATGGAGTCAAAACATGAAGTGATTTATAGCATCAACTCTGTTAGCAAACTCTATACTTAGTAAGGGAAATTATAACTAATAAATTTGTGGTTTATTAAACTCTAAAATAGAGGCAATAGATACGCATTATATTGAATAAATCAGCATTTTATTCAAAAGTACTTGATCCAATTTTTGCTGGGAAACAATATCTATAGCAATCCGTGTAGGAATTGTGAGAATTTTGTTCCCTGTTCCCTACTCCCTGTTCCCTTTGGTATATGAAATTTGCCTATTATTTAAGAAGATGACCGTTGAACCCTTTTGCCATGGTACCTACCAAGGAACGGAGTTCACCCGAGTCACATGTGAAATTGCACAGAAGCAAAAAGTTGCCCTTTGCCTGTGCAAGGGTACAGGGTATGCCCATTTCTTCTGTGACCGTGCCCATACAAGTCTATAGGAGTATCAGCAGATACCATGTCTCAACCCATAAAAATTCTGGCTTTTGCTGGTAGTGCCCGCATCGAATCTTTCAATAAAAAGCTGGTCAAAATTGCTGCTGAGGAAGCTAAAGTGGCTGGAGCCGAAGTCACCTACCTAGACCTGCTGGATTATCCCATGCCTATATTTAACGAAGATTTGGAGGCTCAAGAGGGACTGCCAGATACAGTTCTTCAGTTCAAAGCTTTGCTGAAAAGCCATCAGGGATTCCTAATTTCCTGTCCAGAGTACAACGGCTCAATTACGCCCCTGCTCAAAAATGTCATTGACTGGGCCTCGCGCCCAGATCCCGAGGAAGCATCGATGGCACTCAGTGGCTTTAAAGGCAAAGTCGCAGCCCTATTAGCCACCTCTCCAGGTGGCTTAGGAGGAATGCGGGGATTAGTTCACGTTCGCGCAATTTTAGAAGGGATTGGCGTCTTGGTGATTCCTGATCAAAAAGCGATTCCAGGAGCCTATCAGGCCTTTGATGACCAGGGTAACCTCAAGGATGAGAAGCAGCTCAAGGCTGTGCAGGCGATCGCCACCAAACTCGTTGATGTAACAGCTAAATTATCGCAGTAGTGATATCCCAGTAGTGATTAGGATCGGAGGAATACAGGAGTAACAGTACCACCTTTCCATCGAATTATTACGGCTATTCTATAAAAATCCAGTGATGGCTGGATTTTTATAAGGGTTCAAAACAATAAGATTTATGCAAAGTCAGGTTAGGTTCCTTTTCACTATTCTTAGTTAGAACTAGAAATCGTGATACAAGCAGGACTTACGTGGTTAAGTTTATTTCGCCCCCCTAGCCCCCCAATTTTGGGGGGGAATGATGTCAAAGTCCCCCAGAATTGGGGGACCAACGGGGGCAAATGCGTAAGTCCTGACAAGTTTTTAACTAATTTAAACATAAACCTGCCGTCGTCAATGGCAATATCAACCTCCACTATCGGATCGGCGGTGAAGGAGAACCAGTCATCTTACTCCATGGATGCCCTCAAAATTCCCTCATGGGGCATACCGTTGCACCATTACTTGCCTTAAATCACCTTAAATCACTCAAAATTATCAAACTATTAGAGGTTTTTCACCATGAGCAAGATTGAATTACTCACACCGGAAAATTCTGTTCTGTTATTTATTGATCATCAACCTCAGATGGCCTTTGGAGTTGTGAATATTGATCGTCAACTCTTGAAAAATAATGTTGTTGCCCTTGCCAAGGCAGCGAAAGTATTTAATATTCCAACCATTCTGACCACAGTTGAGACAGACAGTTTCAGCGGTTACATGTGGCCTGAATTGCTTGATGTTTATCCTGAGCATGATTTGCTAGAGCGCACCAGTATGAACTCCTGGGATGACCCAAAGGTTCGAGATGCTGTGGGTGTAACAGGACGTAAAAAGTTGATTCTATCTGGTCTATGGACAGAGGTTTGTATTAATCTCTGTGCCTTTTCCGCGATGCAGGATAGTTACGAACTCTATGTGGTCGAAGATGCTTGCGGTGGCACCAGTGAAATGGCTCACCGCGCCTCAATGGATCGGATGGTGCAAGCAGGGGTTGTACCAATGACTTGGCAACAAGTTGCTCTGGAATGGCAACGAGATTGGGCGAGAAAAGAGACTTACGATGCCATTTTATCGGTAGTTAAAGAACACAGTGGAGCTTATGGCATGGGGATTGATTATGCCTACACGATGATAAACAAAGTACCTCAGCGTGGTGACTTTAAAGGCAAGATAATTAAGTAGAAAAGTATTGGTTTTATAGCACTACGCATTAAAGTTAGGACATTGATAGAAGCTGAAAAGCTAATGCACGTTAACTTTTGCCTTTTGCCTTTTGCCTTTTGCCTTGCGCGTAGCGCTATATGTCTGGACGGGAGTGGATCAAAAAGCAATTTGTCCTCTCCCAGACTTTTTCAGATGTAATTGATTTATAACGTTTCTAGGACTCATGAGGTACACATTATTTTTTACCTCTTCCCTCTTCCCTTCCCCTCCTGGGAGGGGTTAGGGGTGGGTTTCTCTTACCTACTCCCTGCTCCCTGCTCCCTGCTCCCTAAAAACCAGAAATTTGTACCTCACAAGTCGTAGAATTGCTATACTAAAGATTGAAATCATGGAAAACTACCACAAGACCAAAAGGCGAGATTTTTTCAAGTTGGCCTTAGCAGCAGGATTTTCTACTGATTTGTTACATAAATGTAGCTCTTGGGTACAGAATAATCCTGACACCAGCAAAAAAGCCGATTGGATTCTTCATAATGCCCGGATTGCAACCCAAGACAACAAGCGTTCCTTTGCTGAAGCTTTAGCCATTAAAGGTAATCGTTTTCTCGCCGTTGGCTCAGACAAGGAAGTGATGGCCTATAAGGGAGATAAAACAAAGGTCATCAATCTTAATCGCCGTACTGTCATTCCGGGGCTGAATGATAGCCATACTCATTTGATTCGTGGTGGTTTGAACTACAATCTAGAGGTGCGCTGGGATGGAGTTCCTTCTTTAGCCGATGCCCTGGGGATGCTCAAAGAACAGGCTCTGAGAACCCCTGCACCACAGTGGGTGCGCGTTATTGGCGGGTGGAGCGAGTTTCAGTTTGCTGAACGACGCATGCCAACGTTGGCAGAAATTAATGCTGTTTCTCAAGACGTACCTGTTTTTATTCTCAATCTGTATAACCGTGCTTTACTAAACGGTGCAGCTCTAAGGTCTTTGGGAATTGACCGTAATACGAGCCCACCTCCTGGTGCTGTTATAGAAAAGGATAGTAATGGCAATCCGACAGGAATGCTCATTGCTAAACCAAATGCTACTATTCTCTATGCAGCGATCGCTCAAGGACCAAGATTAGGTTTAGAGGATCAAATCAATTCTTCACGCCACTATATGCGGGAGATGAATCGCCTGGGGATTACAAGCGTGATCGATGCTGGTGGTGGTGGACAAAATTATCCCGATGACTACCAAATTATCCAAAAGCTTCATGCAGAAGGATTGATGACTGTCAGGGTTGCTTATAACCTATTTACTCAAAATCCAGGAAATGAGAAAGGGGATTTTGAAAGATGGATTAAAATTGCTAATCCTGGTCAGGGAGACGATTTTTATCAGCTCAATGGTGCAGGGGAAATGTTAGTTTTCTCAGCTGCAGATTTTGAAGATTTTACCGAACCTCGCCCTGATCTCAATCCCACTATGGAAGGTGACCTAACCGAGGTTATTAAACTCCTTGCTGCTAATAAATGGCCCTTTAGACTCCATGCTACCTACAACCAATCTATCTCTCGGTTTTTGAATGTATTTGAACAAGTCAATCAGGACGTTCCCTTTGCAGGGATGCATTGGATTTTAGACCATGCCGAAACCATTAGTGAGAAGAATATTGAGCGGGTCAAAGCCTTAGGGGGAGGGATTGCCATTCAACATCGCATGGCTTTTCAAGGAGAATATTTTATAAACCGGTATGGTTCTGAGGCTGCGAGCCACACTCCTCCAATTAAAAAGATCATGGCCATGGATGTTCCTCTCTCTGGGGGAACAGATGGAACCAGGGTAGCTAGTTACAATCCTTGGCCAGGGCTGTACTGGTTAGTGTCAGGAAAAACTGTTGGGGGAACCCCACTTTACCCTGAAGCGAATCGCCTGAATCGCATGGATGCCCTGAGATTATATACTACGGCAGCTGCTTGGTTCTCCAATCAAGAGGGTAATAAAGGGTCAATTGTTCCAGGTCAATTAGCAGACTTAGCAGTCTTGTCAGAAGACTATTTCTCTGTACCCGAAGACAGAATTAAACATCTCGAATCAGTTTTAACTATTGTGGATGGTAACCCTGTATATGGTTCAGCGGAATTTAGCGAGCTATCCCCTCCACCCTTACCCATCAGTCCCAATTGGTCACCTGTTAAGTATTATGGTGGCTATCACAACGACTCAAAGATTAGTTTAGTCTCTCTAAGACACCCCAGACAAACATTCTCTATAATCGCCAATTCCAAGAGCCAGCATAAATTTAATTTCTCTAATTTATCTCCCCTAAGTACGTCAGGAAGTCTATCTCGTTTTTGGGGTGGTTTAATGTGTGGTTGTTGCTAAATACAGCGGTTTGCAATTCAATTAGGTACTTTCGTTCTGGGTTTTTAGGGAGCAGGGAGCAGGGACTTCGGAGCAGGGAGCAGGGAAGTCGGAAGTGGGAAAACAATCCTGTGTACCTGAGGTTCGAGCCGTAGCGAATTAAATTCTTAATGGTTCAAGCGCACCTGATAGTTATGCAAACCGCCGTAAACGTTTTCAAGGGAATCGGGAATCGGGAATCGGGAATCGGGAATCGGAAAGGTACTTTTGGTAGCTTTACAAAAGCTCACACTGTTCCGTTTATTTATATCCGATTACTTATTATCCTAATCATATTCTGAATCTAGCATTATTCTGATCTTATCCAACATGATGGCTAGCATGCTTATTGCCTATTACCTGCTCCCTGCTCCCTGCTCCGAAGTCCCTGCTCCGAAGTCCCTGCTCCCTGCTCCCTAAAAAAAAGTACCTCACCTAATTAAAAATAGCTATAATATTGATGGATACTTCTAACTTTCTTGACAATCAACTTGATAATCAACAAGTCACAGCAGTTATTTCTCACTTTGTGCGGAAGGGACGGGAGCAGGGCTATGAAGAGTGGCTCAAGGGAATTTCTGCTGATGCTCGGAAGTTTGAAGGACATTGCGGCCTCACAATTTTGAGACCTCAGCCTGGAACACGGTCAGACTATGTAATTATTCTGCGATTTGATAGCTATCATCACTTGCAACACTGGATGAATTCGGAGGTTCGTAAACATTGGATTGAGCGCGCAGAACCCTTGACTCAAAAGGTGGAAAATGTACAAATCTTAACGGGGTTAGATTATCTGGTTTCTCTTCCCGGTCAAACACCACTAAAACCACCGCCACGTTACAAGACTGCCATTTTAGTTTGGATGGGGGTATATTTTTGCAGTATATTGCTGGGGGTTGTAGTGATGCCTCATTTGAGGGTATTGCCGTTTATGCTTCGCCAAGCAATTATGGTGGCGATTACCGTAGGTTTGCTCACTTATTTAGTGATGCCTTTCCTCACTAAGATATTTGCAAAGTGGTTGCACAGTTAATTAACTTTTGGGTAACAAAGTCAATCCTAAGCATATGCGCTACGCGCACCCTACGCAAGATTTTCCAATATGAGATGCACCCCTCCAAATTTCCCTTCTTTTTTACAACTATCAAATGCACCCTACTGTTGCCTGTTCCCTATTCCTTGTTCCCTTTGTTATAGGCAGATGACGGTGGAAATTACTAAAGAACCCTTCTGGAGATACTCGTTCTTTCCAAATCCGCCGACACTCATACTGTAAATCTACAAATTCCCGGGATGATAGATTGTCGTGAAACTCAGCAATTTTATCGCCAATTAAATGAAGTTCATTCTCCTTGATCCAAACACAGTATTTCTTCCAATCAATGTCAAAGTCGTAGGGAAGCACACAATCGGTATCTACAAGCACTGGAATTCGGCCACAACACAATGCTTCATAGAAACGAAAGGAATTGTTTCCTGACCCACGGCAACAGAAGATATAGTCACTGTCTATTAAGTTATGGACAAATTCCAGCCGATGCTTTTGCTTCAACTTGAAATCCGGTTGATTGAAGAAAACTGGGCGTTCTCTAATCATAAAGTTGGTGATTATGTTAGGATCTTTGGCTAAGATATCTAGGGCTTGAAGTCTTAACACATGTCCCCAATTATAGGGAGGGATACTAGTTTTCGAGTGCAAGACATTCGTTTTGACTCTAGACCATAAAACGTTTAAGTGGGTTTTGGTATTTTGTTTGACGGCATACCCACAGAAACCAACTACCGGTTTTAAGCGTTTTTGGCGGATATTGAGTTTGTTGTCAAGATAGTTTTCAACAAAGTCTTCGCTCCACTGAGGTAGGGTAAAATCGGTGTTTTTTCTCAGGGATCGATAGAGGGAGTTACGGAATACAAAATCACTTTCAATCGGTAAGTTAAGATGGGAAGAAGTCCCACCAAAAAAGCTGATTAAAGGCTTCCCTGCTGATTTAACGTTTTCTGCTAATTCTCTGGCTTTATCTTCCAATTCAGAATTCCATAGTGCCCAATTAACTGGTACTATGGCAAAATCTGCTTCCTCCAGAGACGACATCTTAAATAGAGACTTTCCAATTTCTACATAGTGGTCAAAACAACTACTAATGGGATCCTGAGGATTTTCCGGAGGCTTGCCCCAAAAGGGGTATAGGATTGCCTCATAGGTCATGCCCTCTGGGAGATAGTTCTGGTCACAGAAAATTTTCAACGTCATAATGTTAGCCTCTTTGGTACTTGTGATGCTAAATCATTAGTTTGGGCGAGGGAGTCGGGAAGGGGGCGTTGCTGAATTAAGGAATGAATGCGCGATCATCTGGTTTTATTAAAGCCCCCGTTGGTCCCCCAATCCTGGGGGACTTTGACAGTTTTTTCCCCCCAGAATTGGGGGGCTAGGGGGGCGAAACCATACCCAGAATCAGCAACGCCGGGAAGGGAGAACAGAAGTGGTAAATGTAAGCGAACAGTGGTCAGTGGTCAGCGGTCAGCCCTGGCACAGGCTTCTAGCTGCTTATAGCTGACAGCTTATAGCTGATAGCTTACAGTTAAATAACACTTTAGAAATCATTAAATAACACTTCTCGGCTATATCAATGCCGTTTTGCCAAATTATTTAGTTTTGAGAATTCTGAGGGAACTAAGGCCGTGGCCTATGCTTTCGGGCTTTGCCCGAGCTTGCGGGAAGGGGAATAGAGCTTCGGATTAGAAGTATGTCTTTACTTCAACTGCTATAATTAAAGATTGCTTCGCCTATCACAGGCTGGAAGCCTGTTCCACATTGGGAAAAGGGTAAAGGGTTACAGAGTCCACTCCTGAGCACACACCACACGAAAACCAATATTGCCGACGAGGTGCCTCAAGCCCGGATTCAAGACGCCGCGAGACCCAGAACGGCAGTTTTTAGGCAAGGAGTAGCAGGAACCACCCCGCCACACCCAATATTTATTATCATTTTCATTATTGCTATCCGGTTCATCTTGCCAGGCACTGCCATCTGTCGGCGCACTTTCATAGTTATCATGCCAATGGTCTACACACCACTCCCACACATTCCCATGCATATCGTAGAGTCCAAACTCATTCCCTACCCCAAAACTCCCCACTGGGGTTGTTTCTCTACGATAAATCCCTGATGGCCCATTACCATAAGATCCTTTCCAACCACCGTGTTCATCATCTGTTCCATTGTAGTTAGCAAATTCTGTAGTAATTGTCTCTCCAAAATGAAACGGGGTGGTTGTTCCGGCTCTACAGGCGTATTCCCACTGGGCTTCACTGGGCAAGCGATAAGGGCGTTTGGTATGCTGGGACAGCCGCTCACAAAATTCCACCGCATCATACCAAGAGACTCTCTCTACAGGTCGGTCTTTCCCGTTAAAACGGGATGGATTGGGTTTAAGTTTTCTGTTGACTTGGGGTAGGGCAGCCACGGCTTGCCATTGGGCTTGGGTCACTGGGTATTTACCCATGAAGAAGGATTTAACCGTGACTTGATGCTGGGGACTTTCACTGTCTCTATGCCCCTGTTCTGTTTCTGGGGAACCCATGAGGAAAGTGCCACCAGGGATGGCAACCATGTCCAAGGTGATACCATTTCCCAAGTCTTCAGCAAAGTACTGAATTTGTCGCCGATGGCGTTTGATATTAAGTTTTGATTGCTGTTCTTCTTGATTTGTTTCTGGCATCACCATTGTTTGGTTGAACGGATGTAGAACTGGCATCTTGTGTAGAACTGGCATCTTGCCAGTGGTGCTAGTTGTGGAACTGGCATCTTGCCAGTGGTGCTAGTTGTGGAACTGGCATCTTGCCAGTGGTTCTACAAGTGGAACTGGCATCTTGCCAGTGACCAAGATGATTACATCTTGCCAGTGACTAAGATTATTGTTTGATGGAGATTGATACAGGCTGGAAGCCTGTTCCACCACACAGTTATTGACACAGGCTGGAAGCCTGTTCCACCACACAGTCATTGACACAGGCTGGAAGCCTGTTCCACCACACAGTCATTGACACAGGCTGGAAGCCTGTTCCACCACACAGTTATTCACACAGGCTGGAAGCCTGTTCCACCACACAGTTATTCACACAGGCTGGAAGCCTGTTCCACCACACAGTTATTGATACAGGCTGGAAGCCTGTTCCACCACACAGTCATTGACACAGGCTGGAAGCCTGTTCCACCACACAGTCATTGACACAGGCTGGAAGCCTGTTCCACCACACAGTCATTGACACAGGCTGGAAGCCTGTTCCACCACACAGTTATTGATACAGGCTGGAAGCCTGTTCCACCACACAGTTATTGATACAGGCTGGAAGCCTGTTCCACCACACAGTCATTGACACAGGCTGGAAGCCTGTTCCACCACACAGTCATTGACACAGGCTGGAAGCCTGTTCCACCACACAGTCATTGACACAGGCTGGAAGCCTGTTCCACCACACAGTCATTGATACAGGCTGGAAGCCTGTTCCACCACACAGTCATTGACACAGGCTGGAAGCCTGTTCCACCACACAGTCATTGACACAGGCTGGAAGCCTGTTCCACCATAGATTATTTTACAGAAGACTTGTCTACACTATCCATTTGCCAGAAGAAAGGATATCTTTCAGCAATCTCAGATAAATTAGCTTTTACAGGATTTTCTCTGATATAGTTCCATGTCTCTAAACATTCTCTTTCATCTCGCATAATGCGATCATATCGCTCGTCTTGCCAAACAATACCGATATGATTCATTACTTTAGCAACTTGTTTAGAACTATAGCTTTTAATGCTGTGGATAATACTACCTAAGGTCCAATATTTCTGATCTGATTTTGGTAAAGGCTGCATTAACCAATGCACATGATCTGGCATAATTACAACAGCATAGGTTTTGTACCTTTGGTTATTGAAGAATAAACAGGAATCTAGAACTACTTGTCTGGCTTCTAGCGTCAACTCTAGCTTTTGCCAAGTACTAAAAGTCACAAAGTAAATTGCTCCTGCTAATTCCCAGTGAGGAAGATTTCTTTGGCTAATTTGAATATTTGGAGACTTTATGAAACTGGTATAACTGGTATAATTACTGGAACGAGAATATTGCCAGTCATAATCATTAATATTGGGTTGAGACAGCCTGGAAGCTTTTGCCCCAGAGGAGGGACGGTTGGGGGTAGTCATTAGTTACATTTCTACAGAGTATGTTACTACCAGCATCTTGCTAGTTATAATCATTAATGTTGGGTTAAGACAGCCTCGAAGCCTGTTCCCGGTGATTGGTGCTTCATCAGCTGGGTTGGGTTTGGTTAAGTTATATTTACATATCCATTGTGGAACTGGCATCTTGCCAGTGACATATTATTAGTGGTGGAACTGGCATCTTGCCAGTGGTTCTACAGGTGGAACTGGCATCTTGCCAGTGGTTCTACAGGTGGAACTGGCATCTTGCCAGTGGTTCTACAGGTGGAACTGGCATCTTGCCAGTGATTCTACAAGTGGAACTGGCATCTTGCCAGTGGTTCTAAAGGTGGAACTGGCATCTTGCCAGTGGTTCTACAAGTGGAACTGGCATCTTGCCAGTGGTTCTAAAGGTGGAACTGGCATCTTGCCAGTGGTTCTACAAGTGGAACTGGCATCTTGCCAGTGGTTCTAAAGGTGGAACTGGCATCTTGCCAGTGGTTCTAAAGGTGGAACTGGCATCTTGCCAGTGGTTCTAAAGGTGGAACTGGCATCTTGCCAGTGGTTCTAAAGGTGGAACTGGCATCTTGCCAGTGGTTCTAAAGGTGGAACTGGCATCTTGCCAGTGTTTCTAAAGGTGGAACTGGCATCTTGCCAGTGGTTCTAAAGGTGGAACTGGCATCTTGCCAGTGGTTCTAAAGGTGGAACTGGCATCTTGCCAGTGGTTCTAAAGGTGGAACTGGCATCTTGCCAGTGGTTCTAAAGGTGGAACTGGCATCTTGCCAGTGGTTCTACAAGTGGAACTGGCATCTTGCCAGTGACCAATATTATTATTTGATTGAGATTAACACAGACTTCCAGCCTATTCCGGCCACAGGCTAGAAGCCTGTTCCACAAGAAGAAAAAAAACAGGGCAAAGGGCAAAAGGGAAACAGGGTAAAAGGTTACGGAGTCCACGCATACCCACACACCACACGCAAACCAAAAGAGTCGACGAGCCAGAGGCCGGGATTAAAGTAGTAGCGAGACCCAGAACGGCAGATACCAGGGTCGTCGACCCAGGAACCACCCCGCAACAGCCGCCGCTTATTATCATTTTCATTATCATTAGCAGACTCATCTTGCCAGGCACTACCATCTGTCGGCGCACCTTCATAGTTTGAGTGCCAATGGTCTGCACACCACTCCCACACATTCCCATGCATATCGTAGAGTCCAAAGTCATTCCCTACCCCAAAACTCCCCACTGGGGTTGTTTTCTGAGTATATTTGCCTTTGGAACCAGAGCCATAAGTATACTTGCCATTATAGTTAGCAAACTCTGTAGTAATCGTCTCTCCAAAATGAAACGGAGTCGTTGTACCTGCTCGACAAGCATACTCCCACTGGGCTTCACTGGGCAAGCGATAAGAGCGTTTCGTATACTGGGACAGCCGCTCACAAAATTCCACCGCATCATCCCAAGAGACTCGCTCTACAGGTCGGTTTTTACCTTTAAAATGGGATGGATCGCGTTTAAGTTCTCTGTTGACTTGGGGTAGGGCGGCGACGGCTTGCCATTGGGCTTGGGTAACTGGGTATTTGCCCATGAAGAAGGATTTAACCGTGACTTGATGCTGGGGACTTTCCCTGTCTCTATGCCCCTCTTCTGTTTTTGGGGAACCCATAACGAAAGTGCCACCGGGCATGGCAACCATCTCTAGCTCAACTCCATTCCCTAAGTCTTCGGTAAAACCATCAGCTTGTTGCTGATGACGCTTGATGATTGGTTCTGTTTTTCTTGTGAACCACCTGCGTGTTGGTTTCAACTCAATAGTTGCCACTTCAAAGTTAAAGGTTTGCAGGGGTGGGAAACCTTCAAGCTGAGTGACTGGATTAAGGCTAAGTTTTACCCCATGAACACCATAGGATTGACTAGCATCAGGGGGAATTTTACCGTTGAGCCAGATTCCCAGGGATTCAGCAAATTTCATTAAGGAGTCATATTGACTCAACTGGGGTCTAAATTCTTGAATTAAACGCTGTAATCGGGCTAATTCTGCCTGTCCATTTTTTCCTCGGTTAACCAATCCTTGTAGGGCTTTAGCAATCTCTTGTTCTGCTTGAGTGCGATGTTGATCTAAATACACCATTGCTGCCCATTGTTGTGCTTGGAATTCTCCCTGTCGGCTGGCGGGATGGGTTCCCATTAAATAAGTCACGTAATCCATCAGTAATTGGGCGACGGATTTGAGGCGATTTGTGCCAAATTTGTGCTGAAATTCTTCTGTTTCAAATTGTGCCAATAAATGAGACCGTACCGCCGGAGTCATGGCATATAATTCATAACCAACTGGACGGCACAACTCCGACAACAGTAAATCCGCTTCTGCTATCCAAGGCACTTCCTCGTTCAGTAAAAATTGCACTCGGATATAATTCACCAATTCGGGAGTCAAAACCAAGGGCAAGGCGCAATGACAAGCTAGATAGCGATAGTTGGGTTCAAACCTGGCCACAAACCGTTCAATTTGTTGCTTAGCTATTTCTTCGGTTAATTCCTCAGATAAGGGACTGGTCATAGATATTAACGAATCTGTGTGATCGCTTGATTTAACCCATGAGGATCCAGGGGGTACATTGGTACTAAATGAGCGATAAATTGGGCAGTGCTTCCTTGCCAGCGTTCAGAGGGAACAGGATTCAACCAGGCAATTAACTTGGTATGCTGTTTAATCTGCCACAAAACTTCAGCGGTTGCTGAAAATCTTTCGGAACGGCGATCCCCACGAGCTGCTCCCCCATCGCTGACAATTAAAACACTGGTATCCCCATCCGACTCTGCCAAAATCCACTCAAACTTTACCTTTTCGGTTAGATAAGGGTCTTTATGGGAACTCCCACAAGCCAAAACCCCGCGTTTTTAAACCGGGTCAGAAGTTACCGCAAGAATAGGGCAGCCTTTATGGTTAGTCGGCTATGCGTAAAAGAGGTGCGACCCGTGGCGAATTTAATTCGACGACTGTAAGCGCACCTTTGGTTAAAACTTTTTGATTAAGGCTGCCCTATTAATCAGGTTTCGTCTCCGGGATGTAGGCTCGCTGCGACTTTAGTCGCCTAGACACAATTTTGTCAAAAGGTTGACAATACCTGCGCGCTAGAGTATGATTTAGATATGGGTACAGGCTGAAAAACCGGGGCGCAACCGGGAGAGAGACCCGCCACTGCTTGACCTTAAAGAAGTAATGCCCGGAGGGTAGGGAAAGTCCTCCTTTCTTGATGCAGTCGCTCATGGGGGAAACCCCCAAGACCGCGCTGCATCGCTAAAAACCCAACCATCAACTAACAATTGGTGTGTGAACCCAGCAAGATCACATTTTGAGAAAACAACGGTACGGCGGGGCACGCCGGAACCAGGTGAAACAGGGAAGTAACGGACTTCATAAGGCACTTCTCAAAAAGTAGCTAAACGCTTAAGGAGACTAGCCCGCTGGGTCTTTCGTGAACTGAACTAAAGTCTTAGTCTTGACGGGATTTCGGTTTAGGTACTGCCATTAGGACACGGAGGTTTAAGGCCGGTCGTAGATCTAAGAATCCCCGTCTTTTTAAAGCGGGGAGTGTCAAAAACATACTCTGCTGGAACATTGTGGAAATAGCCCACTCGCACCCGATGGATATTACTGTCGTGTTGGGCGGTTTCGACTAAATCTCGCGTAAAGCGGTGAAAGGGAGTCATAGAGCCTTCCTGATCTAGCAACAAGAGCAAATCAGCGTGATTTTGCTCCCGTCGGCTGTATTTCGGCTTTAAAAAAAATCCCTGTTGGCAGACCTTGGCAATTGTCCCTTCCACATCCAGAACATCTTCTCTACCATCTGCCACCATCCGCCGTAAATAACGCCAGCTATAAACCATATACCTGCGAGAAATGGGATAATAAGCTTGGAAATCCCGATCTTCTGTGTGTTCCAATACATTGATTGATGATTTGACCGGAAGTAAGGATAATTCAGGCACTGGACTAGGAGAGTCTACCATCGAGGTAACCTGTTCCCCAGGGGAGACAGGAGGAGTATTTTTAGGGGAGGACGATGATTCCGATGATTCTGATTGAAATTCCCTTGGTTTTGCGTCCTCTTGGCTTTCTTCTGCCCTAATGGAAGAAAAAATAACTTCTAAATGATCTTGTTGGGCTAGGGAATGACACCAAAGCGATCGCAGGAGTTTTTTGAGAGCATTGGCATCCTGCACTCCCCAGCCGCCCTCCATAGCGTGTAAGGCAGCTAAATATTCATTAATTCCCAAAGCAAACCCATCCCGGCGCAACCGGTAAAAGAGGCGAGTTAACAGAGGGTGGGGATTAAAGTTACTCATACCAATTTCATAAAATAGTGAAACACGTAGAAGATCCCCCATTATCCCCCTTAAAAAGGGGGACTTTAACTCCAGTTCCCCCCTTTTTCAAGGGGGACTTTAAGTCGAGTTCCCCCCTTTTTCAAGGGGGATTTTAACTCCAGTTCTCCTTAACAAGGGGGACTTTAAGTCCAGTTCCCCCCTTTTTCAAGGGGGGCTAGGGGGGATCTGATCTGTAGCCTCATTAAAGGAAATTGGTATCATGAACCTGCATAATTGGGATTTTGCCAATCTTGCCGCAATTTAAATACTAAATCTCGATAGGGAATTGTCTTATCTTGCTGGAGTTTAGTCACAGCATAGGGTTTCGATTTAAAGTGATGTAAGGCAGCCAGCCAATCCAGAAACTCACTGGTTCCCGGAGGTTTAAACAGACTTTTATCCTCTCGTATCTTTAAAAATTTAGCGATCGCAGTCGTCACTAAATCAGATTTGGGCATTGCCATTGTCTCTGTTTTCTGTTTCTGTTGATAGTGAACCTTGACAATTTTCTCTAACTCTTCTGGTTGACTAGGGAAACGCACATAGTGATATAAACAGCGGCGTAAGAAGGGAGAGGGGAGACTGCCTTTTTCTTTATTACTGGTAATAATGATAATTGGTAGTTGCTCTTGATTCGCCTCAATGATTTCTCCTGTTTCCCGAATAAAAAATTTCCAAGGTTTATCCAATATCGACAGTAAATCATTGGGGAAATCTACATCAGCCTTGTCAATTTCATCAATTAGCAACACTGCGGGATAGTCGTGGGATTGAAAGGCTTTTCCCAGGGGACTTAGTTCACAGTAATCGTTTGGTTCTTGAGGATTTCTCGGTTGTCCAGTTTTCGGATTAATAGACGGGGTTAAGTTTTGGGTTTGGACATCATGCAAGCGCAAAATCGCATCGTATTCATATAATCCTTCTTGGACTTTGGTGGTTGAACGAATATCCCAGCGATAAAATGGTAACCCTAATTCATAAGCCACTGCCACTGCTAAGCGGGTTTTACCACATCCCGATTCTCCTTCAATTAACAGGGGTCTTTTCATAAAAATTGCCAAATTTACGGCTTCAATTAATTCGCTGTCGGCAATATAGGGTTCTAATTCTGTGGGAGAATCTGGATGACATTGTTTAGGTCGATGTTTTGGATTGCCCTGGAAGATGTACTTAGGAGGATTCATAGGCTATAACTAAAGTTTATTAAATTTTTGTTTCAACATGTAACAGGTTTTTTCTGGATTTCCTTTAGAATAATCAAAGATGTATTTTGACTCAAGCAAGCTTTTTTGAATAGAATATTTATAAGTATCTTCAATCCATTCACGAATATCTTTATGGGTCCATGTTATTGGTAAAGACAATTTAAAAATTTTTTGCTTATTGAATTTTAAGGTTGGACAGAAATGAGGTAAGTATTGACATTCCTCTGACAAACAAGAATAACTAGTGGTCAGAAAAAGGATAATTCTAATATTTGCATACTTCTGAGATAGTTGAGACTGTTTTTTAGTTAGAGGAATCCAAAAATACTCCATAAACCAGGATAATAATGAATCTTGATTTTCCCCAAGAGCATCCCAATCATTCAATTCAAAAAAAACAAGACTTCCAACTTGCAATCCATTCGTGATTTTATCAATAATATTGATAGCCTCTTGTTGAGGATTATCAACTGTTTGAGTCTCCGAATCATAGTTAGGTATAAAGTTTGCGATCGCACTTAATAAACTTTGTTCATCTACAATATTATTGGCTATCACATTAATCGGGTAATGTCTCCAGTCATCACTGTCTTTGCTTAGATCGTCTCGAATGTCATAAACCAATAATTCTCCTTTAGTTTCCTTGATATTTTCAATTAAAAAAAAAGCCGAGCCTCCCTTACGAGTACTAGCAAATTTTTCGATAATTTTATTAATTAGATTTCTCGGTTTGCTAAAATCAATCTTTGGTAGCTTTTTGTCAAAGCGATTTCCTCTTTGATTCTTGGTTAATGATGAGTGTTGATATGAACTAAGTTGAGTTTCAATTTCTTCAAGTTGAGAAAAATATATATCACTTCTTCTTTTGAGATTCTGATATTCACTTGACGCAGGGTCAAGGAATCTCATTTGACTGGGTATATCACTAATTTTTTCTTCTAAATCTTTTTTTTCTTGTTCAAGAAAGTCTCTGCGATTCATTTTTTATTGTCAACTAGCAAATCCCTAAAAACCAGACAATTGATTTTCAATTTCTTCAAGCTCATCAAAATATACGTCACTTCTTCTTTTGAGATTCTGATATTCAATTGATGAAGGCTCAAGGAATTTCATTGGAATGCCTAGGTCACTAATTTGTTCTTCTAAATATTTTTTTCGTTCTTCAAGATGCTTTATCTTGGCAGGTGACAAGCGTGGATTAACTGGCTTTTCTTCCTTAGTTCGGATAACAATTGACTCCAAGTGTGACCAAGCCTTGAATAAAATTTGTGTTGGAATCATAAACGCTACTTTTGCCGTTTCTCGCTTGCGGTCTGCGGCAACTACCATCCCCACTACTCCCTGCAATTTTTCATCCCAAACCGGAGAACCACTAAATCCTGGTTCAATGCTGTATCCAGTTACCTTAGTATCTTCCAGTTGAATCCATTGTTTAGCATTTTGCTCTGACAATACCCCAGTTGCCCAAACCCCAAACGGAACTTTCCTAGGACAGCCAAATACTTTAAATCGATTATTTGCAATATTTTCTGATAAGATCAGGCGAGTCTGGTGAGCAGAAGCAGGAAGGTGATCAAGTTTCAAAACCGCAATATCTTCTATCGCTTCCTCGGAATCTAATTCAGATACAGGATGCCAGCAAACCACCCTCGCTGAAAATTTATCTGTGGAATCAAGTAACGGAAAATCAACGTTTATTTCTCCCTCAGGGCAGCTCTGTGTGGTGCTATCAATTAATAATGCCTCTGCCACGACATGAGCACAGGTTAACGCATAGTGTTCAGATACCATAAAGCCAATACCAACTACTTGCTCTTGATAAAAGAGCCTAATAATTGAAGTCTTATGGGCATTAAAATCCATTGATTTAATTTATCCTCTACTTGCCCTGATTCTTATTACTGCTCCATTTCAAGGTAATTTCATAGCTGACTTCGCCACCCACAGAGGCAAACACCGCTCCCGCATCCGCCGTCAATTTCAAACCAAATTTTACCTCCACTTCATCGGCGGGTTGGTTGAGGTCCCGCAATTTGGTGATCACCGCAGAAGCAACCGGTTTGATTTGATCTAGGGCTTCTTCAAAGGTCTGCCGTGCCTTTATGACTTGTTTTCCTCCCAGGCTGACTCGCTCAATGCCACGGCTTTCTGGTTTTTCCACTTCTACGAGAAATGTAGTTCCATCCGCTAGGGAAAATTGAGCTAATTGTTTTTCTTCCATTGTTTGTGTCTTCTCACTCCCATTCAGCAACCCCAGACATTGTTGCTCAGCTAGTAATTGCCGTAATCACCCAGGCTACGATCGCAAGACTAATCCCCACAGCAACTACCAAAACTACAGCCAACCCTGCCAACAGTAAGATAAGAAACAACCAATCGGATTTTTGTGGTGTTGATGATGATACATTTAGTTCTTTCTCTAACAGCTCGACATTTTTGACATTTGCCTTCCACGCCGCATCCACCAGATCTCCTAAGACCGGTATAGAACCACTAACTGTCTCAAGAAGGATATTCAGCACCATCTCCACCAAAGTAGATCGAGACACTCCCAGTCGTGCTGCTTCTACCACAATATATGATGAAATGATAGTTGCCACAAAGTCGCCCCCCCCTGGTAACAGACCGATGATGGGATCTAAACCAATCCGATAACCTGTTCCTGGGATAGGAATAGCATTGTCCAGTAGGTAGCTTACCCGACGTACACGCCTTAAGGTCGATGTTTTGCGATCATTCCTCATGGGCTTCTATAGGTTGAAGGTTGTTTGTCAGAATGTAGAATGAAGAATGTAGAATGTAGAAGGCAAAATCTAGAAGGCAAAATCTAGAAGGCAGAATGGTGAATGGTGAATTCTCAATTCTCCATTCTCAATTCTCAATTCTTCATTCTACATTCTCAATTCTCAAAAGTGTTTCAGCTGATATCATGGTTTTTTGGCCTTAGCTAATTTTCTTCTTGATCTAGGTCTGCGATGGGATGCTTCCATTGCTTCTCCTACTATCACATTCAACTGGTCTCCCAATAACAGTACCAGGGAAGTCATGTAAAGCCAAAGCTGTAAGATAATTATGGCTGTTACTGTACCATAGACTTTGTTGTAATTGCTGAAATTCGCAGCAACGTAGTGCCGAAACAATCCTGAAGCCACTGCCCAGGAAATGGCTGCTAAAACTGCTCCTGGCAATATCGGTGTTCCGATCTGCCAACGGCTTGGTCCGTAGCGGTAGATAAAGGCAAAGGATGCCGCCACCATACTCAAGGCTACGGGCCAGCTCAACAGACTCCATAGTGTCAGCAAGATGGAAGCTCCACTGGTATCAACGACTGTTTTTAGCACCCAGTGACTGATAAATACCAAAAACGATGCAATCACTAGCAGTATGATACTACCCATGGTTAAGCCCAGAGAAATCAACTTAGCTTTCCAAAAGGGTCGTTGTTGCTCTCGAGGGATGTGGTGGATGTGATCAAGGGCATCCATCGCTGCACTCAGTGCCCCAGAAGATACCCAAATGGCTACGATAAAACTCAGGGAAAATAGACTGCTATTGGTGCTGAGGTGAATTTGCTCGGTAAATTCCTGAATTGGCTGCACCGCCTGAGCCGGACCCACTTCGCTCATCATTTTCAGAGCTTGCTCCTGGGCAGCTTGACTCAGCTCGGGAGAGTGCTGGTACCAGGTTAGTTGTAAGGAATATTCAAACAAGCCAATCGCTGTCAGAATTGCTAAAATTGCTGGAAACAGCGCTAACATGGCGTTATATGCCATTTCAGCAGATAGACCCATTAAGCGACGTTCCATCGCACGGTTGAAAGTCTTCCTTAGGGTTACCAGATTCAGGTAACCAAAGAAACGGAAGAAACGAAAAAAACGCTTAGATAGCATAAGTTCTGGTGTGAGCAGGGGCTTGCTACAAATTAATTTGCCAATTTTACCCGTAGTTTGCCCATTATTAGTGTTCAGTAATTTAATCGACACACTTTACTATTTTATTGACAGTTGACCGTTAACCCTCAGTAGGCTATAGCGCGTGTCGCGTATCAGCTATCAGCCTGTGGCCACATTAAGGGAACAGTTTATGCCCATAGCGCATATGCTTACATCCCTCACCCCTCAACCGTGATTAAATTTGATTATATTTTATTTGATCACTGCTATAGCCGATGGAGTAGTTGTTGATGAGCAGCAATGGGTCGCTTACCGAATGGTTAGCCCAAATCAAAGAACTGAAGCAGCAGCTGGCCGATAGCATTAAAGAGTGCCAAGCTGCGGATAAAAGTGCAGCTCATTGGCGTCAGTTATATAATACTGAAGCTCAGCAACGGCGTATAGAAAGCCAACTCGCTCAAGAGCAAATCGAAACTCTCAAGGGTCAACTGCAAAAATTACAACAAGACGGATTTCAACTCAAATCCGATCAACTGGAGACGGTATCGAGTATTGACGAGAATGTGGAACAACTGCAAACGGTTGAGGAACTAAGGGCAACCCTTAAGTCAGTCATGGCAGAACGCGATCGCTTAATCGATGCCTTAAAGACTGAGCAAGCCAACCATGCTCAAACCCGCGAAAACTTAACGGTTGTGATTAGTGATACTGTTGAGCAACTGGCTAAAGAAAGAAAGAGTGAACCTTCCCAGGTAGAGGATGTTACCGTGAGCGAGTCTACCCCATCTCCCCAGTCTACCCCATCTCCCGATCTCCCCAGCTTCGACAATGAAGATAGTTGGTAAGTATATGCGCTACAGATGGTGCTACTTGAGGTGCGGTCAGCGGTCAGCTAAAAGCTCACGCTGCGCGAACAGCGGTCAGCTTCGTGGCACAGGCTTCCAGCCTGTGACTTCACTCAGATCAAAAAATGGTTACCTGTTTCATTCACAAACTGATAGCTGATAGCTGATAGCTGATAGCTGATAGCTTATAGCTGATAGCTGATAGCTGATAGCTGATAGCTGATAGCTGATAGCTGATAGCTGATAGCTGATAGCTTATAGCTGATAGCTGATAGCTGATAGCTGATAGCTGATAGCTGATAGCTGATAGCTTATAGCTGATAGCTGATAGCTGATAGCTGATAGCTGATAGCTGATAGCTGATAGCTGATAGCTTATAGCTTACCTAGTCACTGTCCATCATAGGATGAATCACAATGGTGCGAGATATCAGTACAACATTGCTCACCACCAAGTGTCACCTATAAGATATACTTTCCCTGAACTCTACAAATAATGACATCAAGGATAGCATCTATGTGCAGAGTACTGGGATATATTGGAGAACCTTTACCAATTTCCAAGTTAATCCTCGAACCTGATAATTCTTTGGTTAATCAAAGTTACGATTCAGATTACCATCATATGGTACAATTAGCAGGATTCGGACTAGCTACTTGGAAAAAAGACACTCTCACCGCCAATTATCCTTTCCTCTATAAAGGAACTAAACCACCTTTTTATGACAGAAATTTAAAGTCTTTGTGTGAGAGTCATGAGACTAATTTACTTTTATCCCACATCCGAGCAGCATACTACACTTATGAAGCGGTTGTCCATGAGCATAATTGCCACCCGTTTATTTTTCCAGGATTCCGTTTAGCTTTAGCACACAATGGCTGGATATACGGGTTTAAAGAGATTCGCTTCCCTTTATTAAATAAGTGCAGACCAGAAATTATCCAGAATCTAGAGGGAAGTACCGATACTGAGGTAATCTATGCTCTAATTATGTCACAGGTCGATGATCCGACCAAGGATTTGTCTGTTGATGAAATTCTAGATGCTATCAACAAGACAGTTAAAATTATTCTTGATGTTCAAACTGAGTACAATTGTGAAGGAATCAGTGTTCTAAAATTGTTCCTGGCAGATAGTAATGATTTATTAGTTGCCAATCTCGGGATTGGCTATAACCGACAGCTAGATGTACCAGGTGACTGGCAAAAATTAACAAATGAAGAATTACAAGAGCTGAAAAACGATAGTGAAAAAGATGCATTGTACCTCCTCAAGAGTCCTGTTTGGTCATTGAAGGGCAAAAATTTTGGAGATTATGATGGTTTTAAGATGCAATCTGCAGCAGATGAAGATGTACGCTCTGTTATTATTTCTTCCGAACCACTGACTGAAGATGTTACTGGTTGGTCACAGGTTCCTTTTCAACATATTTGTTTCTTCGATAACAATAATGGTAATCCAAGAGTTCAGACAAAACCATTTCCCTTCAACTAATTTTTATCCAGTCGGCGATATATAACTGGTAATCGAACAAGTAGGTTGGGTCGAGGTGTTATACCCAACCATTTCCTATAATAAGGGGTTATAGCGCTGAGCAAAAAACCTGGAAATTATGAAAAAATACATTCCACTCCTAGGGCGGATATGCCTTTGTGCTGTTTTTCTTAAAGCTGGTATCGATAAACTATTTAATCCAACCTATACTCAACAATTGATGGAATCCAAAGGGGTTCCCGGTGTACTGATTATTCCCACCATCATTATACTGTTGGCGGGTGGATTATCGGTATTACTAGGCTATAAAGCTCGTTGGGGAGCATTAGCGCTAATTGGATTTTTAATTCCCACCACCTTGATTTTTCACACCGATTTCTCTAATCAAATGCAAGAAATTCAATTTCTGAAAAATCTAGGACTAATTGGTGGATTATTGATGGTAGCAACCTTTGGACCAGGACCAGTTAGCTTTGATCAACGCAGTCTCTGGGATCGGGTCCGGTTCCTCTTGCCATTAAAATATGGCTGGCAGAGAATCTTAGATCGATCTGGGTTTTAGGCAGTCGGCAGTCGGGAGTCGGGAGTCGGGAGTCGGGAGGTTTGGGGAGATCGGGAGATCGGGAGATCGGGAGATCGGGAGATCGGGAGATCGGGAGATGGGGAGATGGGGAGATGGGGAGATGGGGAGATGGGGAGATGGGGAGTCAGATGAGGGAATCCATCAAGACCATAAAAAAATGTATTTAAAGATACAAAATGAATCCAAAACTACCTGTTCCCTGTTCCCTGTTCCCTGTTCCCTGTTCCCTGTTCAAAACTTTTGGCAATTAGCAATTAGCAATTACCATTTTCACCCTTCCCTCAACTGTGTCACTAGGTTCTTAACCTCAGAACTGTTGAGGAATTGCAGAAATTCCTGGGTCAGCTGCTGCTGCTTTTGCCGAAACTCAAGAATACGGTCTTGCTGAACAGGAGTTCTTTCTGCTATCGGAATAGTAATCAGTTGATTGAGTTGTTCCCTTAGGGAAAGCTGCTGCTGCAAAATCGCCTCATAGCCTGCTTTGATTTGCTCCTCTTCAGGTAAGTATGGTATTTTGTCGTGAACCCTAGTTTGAGTCTTGTCTTGATTAGACAAATCCTCTTTTTGCTCTGGCACTGGGAATAAATTTAGCACCAGTTCCGCCGACTGCACCCGTTTTTGTTGCTGCAGCAACTCAGATAAACTTAGATAGGCATTATCCAAGTTGAGTTTATAGGACTGCTTTTGCTCCTCAGACAGTTTCTGCTGAGACAATTTAGTGATATCTTGCCCCAGGGACTGATATACATTGACTGCTTGCTTATGAAAAATAATGGCGAGTTCTGGCTGGTTTTGTGCCGCCAGTACAGCACCAATAGTCCTAAAGGTAAATGCTTCCCCAGCTAATGAACCCACTTCCCGATGAATCACTAGGGCTTGTTGGTGGGTTAAGAATGCTTTTTCGTACTTTCCCAGGCGATGGTAAGCGATACCTAAATTATTCAGAAGCATTCCCTCTGAAATGCGATCGCTTACTTCCTTGGCAATAGTCAAGGCTTGCTGATAGGACAACTGTTCCTGTTCGTAGTTGCCTAGACGGTGGTGAACTAACCCTAGGCTATTGAGCACTGTTCCTTCGTCTGCCTGTGACACTAGAGAATTTTTTTCGGGATTATCCAGTATTTCTCGATAGATATCGAGAGCTTGCTGGTAGGAATCCAGGGACTGGTGCTCCTGACCCAGCTTATAGTATATATTCCCCAAATTATGGAGAGTCCTGCCTTCGTAGCCACGATTGCTCACTTCTCGGTAGATGGCTAAGGCTTGTTGATAGAATTCTAGGGACTTTTGATCGTCCCCTAGGTTGGAATACGTTAACCCCAGATTATTAAGAGTACTCCCTTCCCCGGTGCGATCGCCTAATTCTCGATCAATTGCTAAGGATTGCTCAAAGAACGATCTTGCTAACTGATATTGACCCAATTCATCATGAACCCACCCAATAAAATATAGCGCTACTCCTTCTTGATAGCGATCGCCAATGTTTCGTTTAAGTTCTAGGTACTGCTGGAAGCTCTGTAAAGCCTTTTGTAATTGACCTGTACTTAACTGTTGGCGACCTTTAACATAGAGCTGCTGGGGTGGAGTGACTTGGTCAAGACTAGTTTGATCAAGACTAGTTTGGTCAACACTAGTTTGGTCAACACTAGTTTGGTCAAGACTAGTTTGGTCAAGACTAGTTTGGTCAACACTAGTTTGGTCAACACTAGTTTGGTCAACACTAGTTTGGTCAACACTAGTTTGGTCAACACTAGTTTCGTCAAGACTAGTTTCGTCAAGACCAAGAACAGGCGAAAGGGGGAATGTCACAGAAATGAGTAAAGAGGCAGTGGTCAGCAGGAAGGATGAAGGAACATGAATAAAGGATAAGAGTTTTTGCTTCAATTCAAACTTCCTAGTTTCCACTTGACAAGTGTGTTGTCACAACTTATTATATATCCTGATTTGAATCAGTTGGTCAGCAAGTACAATTACTTATTCACTCTCTGACTAACCCTCTTGGTCATCATCTTTTGTTTTCTTAGTAGTCTTCTTGGTGGATTTCCCAGAGGTTTTCTTTTTGGTGGAAGTAGTTGATTTACTGGACTTGCGACCAGATTTACCCGATGACGCCTTAGCTGCTATGAGTTCCAAGGCAGTTTCTAAGGTTAACTCCTCCATGGATTTTCCCTCTGGCAGAGAGGCATTAACTTTGCCATGGTTCACATATACCCCATACGGACCCTGATAAATATTGACTGGTTCGCCATCTTTAGGATGAACCCCTAGTTCCCGTAAGGGTGTTTTAGTCTTGCTGCGAGAACCGCCCCTTGTCCTCTTAGGTTGTGCCAGCAGCTCTAATGCACGGTCTAGGGTAATTGTCAATACGTTATCCTCACCTTTAAGGGAGCGGTAATCTTTGCCCTCTTTCCCTTGGTCATGGACAACATAAGGACCAAAGCGTCCGATTGCGGTTTTGACGGGTTTGCCTGTTTCCGGATGAGGACCGAGAAGGCGGGGGAGTGCTAGGAGACCCACTGCCATTTCTAGGTGTACATCTTCCTTATTTACCCCCTTAGGCAAAGAGACACGTTTGGGTTTTTTCTTCTTATCCTCTGTTACGTCACCTAGCTGTAGATAGGGACCATAATTGCCATTAAGGATATAAATTGGTTCACCAGTTTCCGGGTGTAGTCCCAATTTGTCTGGCCCCTCCATTTTCTGCTGAATCAGTACCTGAACCTGCTCAATGTTTAATTCAGCTGGGGTGAGGTCTTGGGGAATCGAAGCAGTAAATACACCATTGCCATTTTCCACTTCGACATAGGGACCAAATTTCCCGATCCGGACTCTAGCATCGAGGTCTTCGAGTTCAACAGTACGGGCAACAATCGGGTCAATCTCATTAATCCGTTCCTTGACTTGGTTGTCGAGACCCTTTTCTCCCAAATAAAAGTTCTGCAGGTAAGGAAGCCAGTGCGCTGCCCCATTGGCAATCTCATCTAAGGTGCGCTCCATTTTGGCCGTGAAGCTCGTGTCCACCAAGTCGGGGAAGTTTTGTTCGAGCAAATTAGTAACTGCAAACGCGGTAAAGGTGGGAGCAAGGGCATTTTTCAGTTTCTGAGCATAGCCTCGGTCAATGATAGTACCAATAATACTAGCGTAGGTACTGGGACGACCAATCCCCTCTTGTTCCAAGGTTTTGACCAAGGTAGCTTCCGTGTAACGGGCTGGGGGTTGGGTTTCGTGACCGATAGCTTCTAGTTCTCTACAGTTAGGATGATCCCCCACTTTCAAAGCTGGCAGAATCACTTCCTGGTTTTCTAGAGCAGCGTTGGGGTCATCAGACCCTTCCACATAAGCCCTGAGATAACCTGGGAAGTCAATGCGCTTACCGGTAGACCGAAATCCGGCATTTTCCACTTGCAAATCCACCACAATTTGAGTTTGTCGAGCATCCGCCATTTGACAAGCAACGGTACGCTTCCAAATCAGGTCATAGACTTTAAATTCGCGATCGCTTAATCCCGTTTCTTGAGACGTTTTGAATGTACTCCCTGCTGGACGAATAGCTTCGTGAGCTTCTTGAGCTCCTTTGCTCTTAGTGGTATACTTTCTCGGCTTGGGGCTAAGGTACTCCACCCCGTATTTTTGTTCAACGCAGCTACGGGCTGCTGTGATCGCTTGTTCAGACAAATGTACTGAGTCTGTACGCATATAGGTAATGAAACCCTTTTCATACAGACTCTGGGCAGTCCGCATCGTATCACGAGCCGATAGTCCCAGTTTCCGGTTTGCTTCCTGTTGGAGGGTCGAGGTAGTAAAGGGGGGTGAGGGTTTGCGAGTAACAGGTCGTTCTTGTAAATTAGTAACCGTCCAGACTTTATCGATCAGGCGGTCTTTGAGTGCTTTCGCCTCCAGTTCACTCAACAATTTGACCTGCCTACCTTGGATAATGTCACCTGTATTGGCATCAAAATCACTACCGGTAGCAATTTTAACCTTATCCAGGGTTACTAGCTTAGCGTCAAAGGAACTTCCTGCTTCTAGAATCCCTTTCAAATCCCAATAGGTGCCCTTGCGGAAGGCACGGCGTTGCCGTTCTCGAGTTACCAACAGCCGCACTGCTACAGACTGTACCCGACCAGCTGATAAGCCCCAAGCCACTTTTTTCCACAGCAGCGGTGAGAGGGTGTAGCCCACGAGTCGGTCAAGAATCCGCCTTGTTTCCTGAGCTCTTACCACCTGATCATCGATCTCACGGCAGTTTTGTAGGGCATTTTGAATAGCATCCTTAGTGATTTCATGAAATACCATCCGCTTAGTTGGCACTGTCGGCTTTAAGATTTGTAACAAATGCCAACTAATACTCTCCCCTTCTCGGTCTTCATCCGTAGCCAAAATCAGTTCATCAGAATCTTTCAGAGCTGCTTTGAGCTGTTGGACAACCTGTTTCTTGTCTTTAGGCACCAGGTAAAGGGGTTCAAAGTCAGCGTCCACATTCACCCCAAACTTAGCCCACTTTTCCCCCTTGTATTTTTCGGGGATTTCACTAGCTGATTGAGGTAAATCACGGACGTGACCCATGGAGGCTTCGACCTGGTAACTAGAAGGTAAGTAGTTCCGAATGGTGCGAGCTTTAGTAGGAGATTCGACAATTACAAGGGTTGTCATCGGAGTTTCAACAATAGCGGCGGTGTTGAATAGTCTAATTTAAATACTATTTCTCAAAGGTCGAGGGAGTAAGCGAGTATACTTGCTCCCTACTGAGTGTGGGTATTGTTTGCCAGCATAGTTTTCCAGCATAGTTTTCCAGCATTAAGTACAACCCCCTGATGGCAGTATAAGCTTGCCTATTAATTTCTACAGTACGCCACTTGTGTCGCAGCCTAACACGAACAAGGAGCAACTGTGTCGGAAAGGGAGTGAGCCAACTCGACCATCGGTACGGGGATTTAAGGGCTACTTAATATGCGCTTCAGCAGTACTCCCCACTTTTTCGGATTGTGCTAGAAATAATGTTTACCTAGAGGTAAACCACGAATAGCTCATGTAGTGATGGCTAACCAATAGAGCACCGTTAACACCCTCAGTACACCCCTCTCCCAATTCCTCTCACGTCTGCTTAAAGATTTGTAAACAATTCGTTCGTTGCCTTCAAAGGTAACATTGCTCCGGTGTAGGACACAGCTAGTCTCACCTTACCGTGGCACAGAGGGCAGTGAAACGGCATAAATACTGAATTCTCCTTTGTCCAATCTCCAAGCCATACAAGCCTTTTGCCCAAGTAGCTACAATCACCGATATGATAAGAAAGTTAATCTGGATACTCAAATAACCATAGATCATATCATTAAAGCCTATGGATTTTGCCAATCTTGCCGCCCAGTTGAATGCTGGGGTAATTTTGCCAGAGGGGATTGTAGTGATTACCCTCTTGCTAGTGTTAATCATTGACCTGATTGCTGGGAAAAAGTCTGCTCAAACTATTTCCTATGTAGCCATTGGGGGTCTACTTGCTGCCATAGTTGCCCTGTACTTCCAATGGGATGCTGCAAATCCCATCGCCTTCTTTGGGGAATTTAATGGTGACACCCTGAGTGTGGCATTTCGTGGCATCATTGCCCTATCGACTGTGTCAACGATTTTGATGTCAATTCGTTATGTGCAGCAGTCGGGTACATCCTTGGCAGAATTTATTGGCATTTTGCTCACGGCTACTTTAGGAGGGATGTTCCTGTCCGGGGCGACGGAGCTGGTCACAATTTTTATATCCCTCGAAACCCTCAGTATTTCGTCCTACCTGATGACGGGTTACATGAAACGTGACCCCCGTTCAAATGAGGCCGCGTTGAAATATTTGCTGATTGGAGCAGCCAGTTCAGCCGTATTTTTGTATGGTGTCTCCCTATTATATGGCTTATCTGGGGGACAAACCCAGTTGAGTGCGATCGCTCTTGGAGTTGCTGACCTAGAATCCGGTCAATCCCTAGGTCTTCTGATTGCCTTGGTGTTTGCGATCGCTGGTATTGCTTTTAAAATCTCAGCAGTTCCTTTCCACCAATGGACTCCCGATGTTTACGAGGGTTCTCCCACCCCAGTGGTAGCGTTTCTCTCAGTTGGTTCTAAAGCCGCTGGCTTTGCCCTAGCGATTCGTCTACTGATCACTGCTTTCCCATTGTTAAGCGATCAGTGGCATTTTGTATTCACTGCTTTGACTATCCTAAGTATGATTTTGGGTAACGTGGTTGCCCTAACTCAATCGAGCATGAAACGGATGCTAGCCTATTCCTCTATTGCTCAGGCTGGGTTTGTGATGATTGGTTTCATTGCTGGGACCCAAGCCGGTTACGCTAGCATGATTTTCTACATGCTGGTGTACTTGTTTATGAACTTAGGGGCTTTCGCTTGTGTCATTCTGTTTACCCTACGCACTGGTACTGACCAAATTAGTGAGTATGCTGGTCTTTATCACAAGGACCCACTGCTGACTTTGGTTTTAAGTGTTTGTTTGCTGTCTTTAGGTGGGATTCCACCCTTTGCTGGATTCTTTGGTAAAATCTATTTATTCTGGGCTGGTTGGCAAGCAGGATTGTATACTTTAGTGTTAGTGGGTTTGCTGACTAGTGTGGTTTCGATTTACTACTACATCCGTGTGGTCAAGATGATGGTTGTCAAGGAACCTCAAGAGATGTCGGATGTGGTGAAGAATTATCCCGAAATTCGCTGGAGTTTACCCGGTATGCGTCCGTTACAGGTGGGTTTAGTGATGTCGTTAATTGCGACCTCTCTGGCAGGGATTTTGTCGAATCCGCTGTTTTCTTTGGCCAATGATTCTGTTGTTAAGACCCCGATACTGCAACAGGCCGTGATTAGTACTCAGCTGTCTCAAGGGGATCAGGTTTCATTGATGAGTGCTAAAAATTGAAGTGCTCAGAGCCATAGACCCGAAGCGCCCCTTCCTTTTGGATAGGGCGCGAACAAGAGGTGCGACCCGTGGCGAATTTAATTCTTAATGGTAAGAGCGCACCTAAGATTTTAGCTTGAGTGAGTTAGCCTGACTTGAAAGTCAGGCTTTGTCTTGATGCAAAGCGCTAGTGGGGGAAACCCCCTCAGAACCGACTGCATTCCTTTTACTTATTGGATCGAGTTTTGGGAGAGATTTCTGCTCATGGATAATTTGAGTGTCTTGAGAGTTACTAAAGCTTCACGGATTTTCCCTATAACTCGTTGAAGATTAGCTTTAGACAGTCTCCAATAGATGTACTGAGAATAATCTGCGTAGAACTTTAGTAGTGTGTGAAATTGCCACCTTTTAGGAATACAGTCATAGCCTAGATGGAGCATGGTTTTATAATTCAGAATCTCCAAGACTGCTAGTTCTGAATCACTAAGTTCGTGTTTCCAAGCCTCAATGCGATCGCTACTAACCGGCTGAAAGGTCTTGGCGTGCCATCCTAGCTCACGGGTCGGTACCAAGTTTTTTTGAGCATTTTTTTGGTTAAACTCCAGCATTGATTGGCTAAAGGATACCCCGAGCCAATCACAAATTCCCTGGAGTTCTTCTTCTGGATTGGTCACTAAGTCTTCGTAGAAGAGGATATGGAAGCGCTGGTCATTTTGATAGTGTTGAATGACCTGGACTAAATTTTGCCATTGTTGGGTTGTCGCTACCACATTGGCGATACAGGCTCCCTTCCAAGTCTTGGCAAATTTTTTCTCATTTCGTTTTAGGGAAGCATAGATGGCTCTGAGATCTCGGATAATTAGAATTAATCTGGCATTAGGGAAATACTTGAGAATGGTATCAAGATGATAGATGTTCCAAGGATTTTTATCTCCCCAACAATCGGCAAGACCATCAAACTGCTGTAGATAGGTTTGATAAACTGTGGCGACTGCTGTTGAATAATTCAGTGGTTTCTGAGCTGTCAAATTTTCTCGCAGCTGCTGTCGGTCAATGTTCCACTCCCGAAACCTTGGATCACCGTAGAGATCTGTCAAGAGGTTATCGATTTGATTGCTTAAGTCTTGGGATGAACCGTATTTTGGTTCTAGATTAACAAAAAACAGACTTTCAGGAGGAATACAAAAATTAGGATGAGCGGTCAGCATTAACCGCAAGAGCGTTGTTCCAGAACGTTCCATCCCAAAAATAAAAAGTGGCTGATTTTGTTGAGACAAAGATTCCATAATGTGTCGATGACGGTAGAGTTTATTTTTGAACTTGATCAATATAGCAACCTGACTTCTATAGCTTGCTTAGCTGATCTTTCCTATCACGTTAATTTGATCACTTATACTAGGCTTGATTAGCTTGATTGAATTGAAAATTGTTAATTTTAAAGTAATTAGCAATTTTCAATTAATTAGCACCCAATACTGATAACTAGTCAACGGAAATCACTATCGGCTTTTGACTATCTAATTCCAACCCTAATAGATAGCCCAAGTCTAGTAACTGTGGGTCAAAAAGGCATTACAGCAGCTGATTTAGGATAAAGTCTGCACCAGAACTGCATGATTTTTAGTTTATTTGCCAAACGTTTAGGATTTCTCTGCACCGTTGAATCTTTTTAAGATGCTATCCTCTCTTGATGCAGTCCGTTATGGTTTTGGGTCTGTGTGCGGGACGCCGCGATTCTCATGATAGAGACACTACGTGAATGCACCTTCTAAGCCCCGTGGATTTCCACGGCAATAACGAGTGGGGGAAACCCCAGCATCAAGGCGCTGCCTCCCCGAAAACCGCTTAGGTGCGCTTGACCTAGGTGAATTAAATTCGCCACGGGTCGCACCTGTGCATCGCGCTTTTCTTAAAATTATTCAGAATTGCTGAAAGCACGGAATTCAAGAGCCTGATTTATCCAGGAATCACCAAACTCGTTTTTCTGTGCGATTTCAGAACTATCAAGAAACTATAACTTATGACGATAGACGTCATAAATCGTAACTGATCAGGTAATTAACCATCCTGAAATCACAATTCTGAAGTCGTTTGACAGCCTAATTGTTCCCTGATGATGACAATATGCAGTAAATGTTTTTTCCGCTTAACAGTATATTTACTGATTTTTTACATTGTCAACCCAAATTATCATAGATCAGCCTTAAGACTGAAATTTGGTTAAAATCCCATAATTTTTACTTAAAAAATAATACAAAAAAAGCAAATAGTTATACAATTTATTTAGTGCGCTTAATATTATTTTTGAAGAGAAAAATTAATCTACATAAATCAAATAGTATCACGCTAAAATCACTTAAATCAATAGCAATACAAAAGCCTGAGTGGTGAGTGGGTAATTAGGTCAGTCGGTTACTAGTAAAATGACTAAGATTCATTCATAGTTATGATGACTAATGACTAGATAGCGTTTGGATCTAGGTTCTAAACACACTTGTTGTTGCCGCAAAAGGCTTGCATACAAGAGGCAAAAGCCAAGAGGGGCAATAAATCCAATGTTTTATTGTACAATAAAAAAATATCTCCTAGGTTTACATCTCAAATACAAACGCTATACCATTACTCAAATAGGTTAGGTACACAAGTGTTGGATTTTAGGGAACAGGCAACAGGGATACATTAGGGGTGTTATTTCATTAAGATGAGAACAATTATCATATAAATAACCCCTTTCCGGTGCAGCAAAATACTTCACTGGGTTAGGAGCTAGACCCTTTTATAGTTCGATAAACTAAATACTCTCAAAGGGTAAAAAAAGCTGATCAGCAACAGCATACCCTAAATCAAATCACAGAGCATAAAATAAGCAATTACTCCAAATTGGTACCTGAATCCCATGCATAGAACCAGTCCATTAGCCTGTAAGCATATGCGCTACGCGCACGCTGCTTGAGGTGCCGTCAGCGGTCAGCGGTCAGCCGTCAGTGGTCAGCCGTTAGTGGTCAGCTGATTGTATTCAAAAGCTGTTCGTAAAGTAGCGTGCCCATAGCGCATAAGCTAATGGCTGATAGCACCTCAAGTAGCGTGCGCGTAGCGCATTCGCTGATCCCTTACCTTAGATGATTTACTGGTATCGGATTCTAAATCATCGTAAATTTATGTCAGAACCTACCCCCAAGCCAGAAACGTCTCAAATTAACGAGTGGCGCAGAAAAATCGAAATCGCTAACCACAACAACATTTTTGGTCACTGCCGGACTTGTGGCTATGAATGGGTAGATTCTTCCGTTGATAAAACTTGTCGCAAGTGTAGTAGTAATGATGTAGAACGTATCTCGTGCTGGCAGTTTCCGGATGACTGAGTCAGCAGAATCGGTGTTTGGAAGGCACAGGGTATGCGATTGACCTTGGCCAAAAGGCCACGCTTTAGGCTTTGCCGACGCTGCGCGATTGGCCGTAGGCCACGCTACGCGAACGCTATATCAAACTTCTCTCAAGTCCGACAGATAGAACACCTAAGCTCCATTGACAACAATTTTCCATAGCCTTTTCCTTAATCGGGGGTTGCTTCATCCTTGCTTTTCCTTTATAATACAACTATCGGAATAGTTTAGGATAAGAACTTATGAACAAGTGCGTTTGTACTACCGAAGCGGCATCTCTCCTAGGAATCTCTTCGAGACGATTGCGACAACTTCTAGAGAAGGGTCGCGTCCGGGGTGCTTATAAAAGTGGGAAATTCTGGATTATTCCTCTGTTCAACAATATGCCCCAAATCATTAAAGGCACTAGAGGACCAAAAGGCAAATGGCGTACCAGTCGTCCTCCGGCTCTAGCCAAGATTAATGTCAACCGTAATCACATTGGCTCGAATCTCCACAAAAGCCCTCAAGAGCGCAAGCCAGTGATTTCAGTAAAACGAAGTGGCAACAATTTATATGGCAACCAGGTGGAAATCCTCGGTCCTTGTCGAATTACCTATCAGCCGGATAACCCACTGCCTTGTGGCGCTCGTCTATGGATTGAAACCTTCAGTGATGTCCACTTCATCGGTGGCAGTTTCCCTGCCAGTCGCTAATCGGGTTGAACGCGATGGACGTTCGCGTAGCGTCGGCTCTGCCGAGAGTCCCGCTTTCAGCGATCGCGTGGTCAAAAGGCCAAGGTTGTCTGTCAGAATGCAGAATGAAGAATGCAGAATGCAGAATGCAGGATGCAGAATGGTGAATGTAGAATTACAAATTCTTAATTCTTAATTCTTAATTCTTAATTCTTAATTCTCAATTCTCAATTCTCAATTCTCAATTCTTAATTCTAAAATAATGTTAATGCTCCATTGACCAACAACCCAGGCTTTCACTAACAGAAAACTCTTATTTACAAGACCTTGAAGATGGTGTTGTAAAGGAGTCTATTCTGTTGCGCCTGCGAGCTGATCTAGATTTGAACTTGCATGCTTTATCCTCTTGTGAGTTTTGGTTTTCAGTGGCTGCTGCTGGAACGGATTCTTTCCCTGAGTTTTCATTAGTAGCTTGAGCTGGCTTCACTGGCACAGCTGTCGTATTGGTAGTATTTTCCTGAGTAGTATTTTCCTGAGTAGTATTTTCCCGCACTGGTACTAACACCCTCCTCGGTTTAGGAGTATTTTCCTGACTAGGAGTATTTTGCTGTACAGGCACTGCTCTAGGTCTAGGAGTATTTTCCTGACTAGGAGTATTGTCCCGCACTGGTACTGATACCCTCCTGGGTTTAGGAGTATTTTCCTGAGTAGAGGTATTGTCCCGCACTGGTACTCTCACCCTCCTGGGTTTAGGAGTCGAGTCTTGGCTAGAGGTATTTTCCCGCACTGGTACTCTCACCCTCCTGGGTTTAGGAGTCGAGTCTTGGCTAGAGGTATTTTCCCGCACTGGTACTGATATTGTTCTGGGTCTAGTGTTGGAATTTTCCCTAGCACTATTCGGTTTTACTGGAACTGATACTGTCCTATTGTTATCGGTAGAGTTATTATTAGCAGAGTTATTGCTAGGGGTTTCTGGCTTAGGCACTACTATTACTGGGTTGTTGGCAGCAGCGTTTTCCCCACTAACATTTGGCTTTGCTGGAACTGGCTGGTTAGCAGTTTCTTGGAAAACCGATAGACTAGGACAGTTGCCTTGATCATAGTCAAAGGCTACTTTGACCTGGTATGGTTTTGTTGTGCCAGTTTTGTTGTTAAACTTGCGGAACTGAATATCTTCCAGTGCCTGCTGATTTAAAATGCCGTACCCTGCACTCTGAATCAGCTGTGCATTAGTCACTTCACCATTAGCACCTACTAAAATTCCGAAGACTGTTGTGCCTTCTAGTTTCTTAATACAAGCGTCTTTCGGATAAGTAGCACTAACTGTTATTGCTTCTGGTATGACTTCCTTTTTGGGTAAGGTATCCTTTACCAAAGCCATCCATTCCACCAGGTTTTTCCTAGCTTCCTCATCACTGGTATTGGTTACATCTTTTCTCAGTTGCTTCCGCCGCATCCGCACTTGAGCTACTAAATTGTTCTGACGTTGTCGTGCGATCGCAACAGCACTAGAAGGTACTGGTTTAGTAGGCTCAGAAGGAGGAGGGGTGATGGAAAATTGTGGTGGTGGAGGAGGTGGAGTAACCGATACCGGTGGCTGTTGGTTAGGAACCTCTAATGGGTCAGGAATCTGGTTGCTAGAATTCCCAAATACTGGCAAGGAACCGGTCTGGAAGGAACCTGGATTCAAAGACTCTGTATCGAATTTGAACTGAGGTCGCGGTGGTGGGGCTGGTAGTGGTGTCCTGGGTTTTGGTGGTAGCTGGATCGGGAAAGACCCTCTGGTGATAACCGGTCTTTGGCGGTTTAGCAGTGGTAAAGGATACTTACCAATTGTGGGTAAGGGTTTTATCGGTAAGGATCTCAGAGGTGGGGGTGTGGGAATTTTTTTCAGGGGCTTGAGAGGAGGTATTGAAGGTAGCGGTGGTGGAGGGGGTGGGAAAGCACTAAATAACGAAGGGATGGAGGGATTGCTTGGAGTCTTGGCATTAGGTAGAGCTGGCAGGGTCAGTGGTGGTGCAGCCGACTTGGGCACACGGCTCAGTTGTTGAGGGCTTAACTCCAACACTTGCACCATTGAGTCTCCCTTAGGCTTTTGATTCTTCAACAAATCACCTAAGATCGGTACGATTAGCATATGAACCCCCAGAGAGGCGGTAACAGAAATCACTAGGGGGTGACTTAGCATTTCTGGGATGTTTTTAATTAAAGAAGCATCGGACATGGCAGTTATTTTTCACTTATTTCCATAGTTGCTAATAAGCTCTCGGCTGAGGAGATGCTTATTCAATTCAGTCTTGGCAAATCTATTGAGCGATCGTGCTGGGGCTAGCTATAACAACTACATCGATGGCTGAAACATTGCTATCTATTGGTTTGCTATCTATTGGTTTACCTTAACAATTAGCAGAGAAAAATAGGGTAATGCCAGATTAGGGCGATCGCATAAATTACGATATATCACCTGCTCCGGTAGAGTTGCTCGTTCTACCACATAGGCATTTTCCAACAACTGATGTCGATGCAGCACTTGCCACACCTGCTTATAAACCGAACTGACTTTGAGCAGGACTACTACATCTGCCCAAGTCAAAACCTTTTCCAGTTCTTCGACATTATAGAGAGCTGGTAGCACCACCAGGCGCTGATCACGAATGGTCAAGGGTAATCCCAACACCGATGCTGTAGCCATGGGGGAAGATACCCCTGGTACAGTTTGAATCAGGCTTTGAGGATGCAACTGTTGTAGCATCTGTGCCAAATAGGTAAATGTGCTGTAAAAACTCACATCTCCTTCGCACACAAATGCTACGTCTTGCCCTAATCCTAGATAATTCCAGACTTGCTCAGCAGCAACTTGCCATGCTTGGGTCAAGATAGCGGTATCCTGCACATATGGAAATGTCAAGGGTAACTGCACCTGATGATTCTCCAACCATTGAGCGACAATCTGTTGAGCCATTCCTGGTTTTCCACGGACTCCAGTAGGAAAGGCTACTACTGGTGCCTGTTTCAATATACGTAGTGCTTTGAGGGTGATCAGGTCAGGATCCCCAGGACCAACACTTATACCATAAAGTGTACCTAGTTTCACAAAAGTTTAAAATTATCTATAAAATTTAAAATTACCACCGATGCCATTACCAACTGTTATTTTACCGGGCTATTTTGCTAGCGCTAGTGAATACCGTGATTTAGAACAATCACTACAACAGCTAGGGATTGCCGCAACTACTGTACCAATACGCCAACAGGATTGGTTTCCTACCCTCGGTGGTCGCTCTGTGGTGCCAATTTTGCGAAAAATCGACCAAGCTGTTAAACAACAGTTGGAGAAGCATAACACGTCACAGATTAATTTAATCGGTCACTCTGCTGGTGGCTGGATTGCCAGGATATATCTAGGAGAAAAGCCTTACACGATTCATGGAGATGTTACTGATGACTCGGTAGGGTTATGGAATGCTCATTCCTATATCTCTACTTTAGTGACTCTGGGTACACCCCATCTCAGTCAGGAACGTTGGACTAAACGCAATCTTGATTTTGTGAATGATAACTATCCAGGGGCGTTTCACCAAGATGTCCATTATATTTGTGTCGCTGGTAAGGCTATTTATGGTAAGCGACGTTTAGGCAGCTGGTTGGCTTACAACAGTTACAAGCTCACTTGTGGAGAAGGGAATTGCTGGGGAGATGGGATTACTCCCATTGCTGCTGCTCATTTGGCTGGAGCCACTAATATTACTCTTGATCAGGTGCTGCATTCTCCAAGAAGGAAGGGGCTTTGGTATGGTTCACCTGAGGTAAGAGAGGCTTGGGTGAAGTGTTTAGGTTGAAGGTTTATAAGGTTTAGAAGGTTGAAGGTTTATAAGGTTGAAGGTTGAAGGTTGAAGGTTGAAGGTTATTTGGTTTAAGGTTATTTGGTTTAAGGTGTAGGGTGCGTTAGGGGCGGGCGAGTCATGATTTTCCCCCTCTTCGCCCCTTGTTGAAATAGCCCGCACCGTAACGCACCATCAGGTGAAACAGCAAAAATGAGATGCACCCTATCTAGAACTTAATGCGATCGCAATGGTAGAAGTCGGTTTCAGCTACGACAACCTATCCCTGGATATTTGTCTGGAACAGTCTGTAAGTTAATAAACACAATCAATAGGGGTTTATTAAGAATTATTACCAATTGATTGACAACAAGGGTTTATCATAGTAATTATATTAGAATTAAACTTACCGACTTCCTTTTCACTGTTGCCTTTCCTATATATGATTATCGCTGATGAAAGCTAAAGAAGTTCTGAGACGATATGCAGCAGGGAAACGGGATTTCCAAGGGGTAAATCTTAGAGGTCAATCGTTTCAGGGGAAAGACCTTTCAGGAGCAGATTTTAGTTACGCTGATATTCAAGGAACGAACTTTAAGAAAGCTACTCTTACCGGGATTAGTTTGATGGAAGCCTAGGAACTTCATTGTTTTAGGGAGTAGAGAGCTGAGGCCGTAGGCCACGCGGGGCGCGTTCGGAGTAGGGAGTAGGCAGTGACTGTGTGACTGGTGACAGCTAAAGGGCAATATATGCGAAATATTGCCCTTTAGCTGATGTAATGTTACAGTTTTGATAAACACTTGCTGTCAAGGAGCTTGCTATGCCGTCTGTGAACAATCAGCCCCCCAAACGCATCAACGCTACATTGCCGGAACCGCTAGCGCAATTTGTCGCCGAGATGACAGGAGAAAACGGGCTATACGAAACCCCCAGTGAATTTGTTCGGGATCTCATTCGCAAACATATGGAAAAAACTGCTGCGGCTGAACGATACGCCATAAACAGCTTATTGCGGCAGTCTCTCCAGGAGAACAGTTATACCCCTCTGACAGAGGATGATGCCGACACCATTCGCCATAGCCTCAGTTAAATAGCACGATGACATTCTCCATGCAAAAAAGTGCCCTGTTTATGCGACAGTGGCGGGACTATGCACAGAATTACAAAAATCGTGCTGGAGTAGATGTGGCCGAACGATTCATCGCCGCCGTAGAGCAAGCCTTGGATTTCATCAAAAACAATCCCTATGCTTGCGCTCTCTACGATGCCGGTGAAGGATACGAGGATCTGCAAGTCTATCAATTCAGAAAATGGCGCTTGCAAGGTTTTCCCCATGCGGTGCTGTTCCGCTTAGAAGATAACGCAACCATCCTGGTGGAAGTCCTGTATGCCCATAAAATGCATATACCATCGCGTCTTATGAGTGATATGGAAGGGATTTAGTTAGCTGTCCGGCAAAATTCATCCCACACCTATGCTACGCATTAGGTGTGGGATGAATTTTGCACAGGGTATGTATGGAATTGCTATAATATATGTACTGATAAACAAAGCCGAAAATGCTGGTTTGTCAGCTATTTACTAGGGAAAAAATCGAATTTTTGTATTGTTCCGGCGCGGAGGGGCATCCCGTGTCGTTAATAAAGCTTGCCGAGTATCCGAACCGTTGGGTGGAGTTGGCAAGAAGCCTACACTGAACTCGAAGAGTCAGTGTAGGAGTATGTCACGTAAGGTGATGTTTTCTTAAACATCAATGGGGAGAGGGGAAACGCGGGGACGCGGAAAAGCAACAAAAGTTGTTATTGTACAGTTGTTCAACAACATAGGGATTTCCCATGCCTAGGCTTTCTATTGAGATCACCCCAGAACAGCATCAGAAGCTCAAAGCGATGTTCCTTTAGAACCGCTTCGCGAACGCAGCCCTGAGCGGCAAAACTATTAAGGAATATGTCCTTGAACGCTCTCTGCCTGATGTGCCCATCAACCCAGAACTAAGCTCCGAAGAAGCCCTGGCTCAACTGTCTGCCTTTCTCAAGCCGAGAATAGAAGCGGCTGAACGGGGTGAATTCTCCCCCAGCACTTTTGCAGATATTAAGCAGAAAGCACGTAACAACATCCAGTCCTGAACATGCCCTCATTCATGCTCACAGATGGAGCAGAGCAGCATTTAGAAGCTTTAGAGCTTGAAAGGCTGGAAAAACAACAGGCATCACAACGAGCAGAACAGGCAGAAGCTTCCTTGCAAGCCTTGCGGTCGCAGTTAAAAGCAAAGGGCATAGATCCAGAACAGTTCGAGCTATGAACCCCACAATTTCGATGTCAAAAACAAGCAAGAAGGGAGCTCCCAGCCCCAGTGCATCCAAAGCCAGAAACCCTTATTCCCCCTGTTTTAAGTTGATATTGCCCTTAACTAATCAAGACCGTAGAATTTCGCTCAAAGACAAACTCGCCATAGTCTGCAATGTCATCGAGTCCCATTACGTTAAGGCCAACCTCAACTATGAGCCACAGGGTTAGTTTTACCAGTAATTTCTTCCACCGCACATTCATTTGTTTAGGCCAAATGGAGAGTTAGGTATGACTGAAATCTTGAACACTTAGAGTTATCGGCTGATCAGCGCCCCCCTGCCCCCAATTATGGGAGTTAATGATGTTAAATTTTTCCAGAATTGGGGTATAATAGGGGCTAAGGTAGGATATGAATGGACTGGTGCCAGATCTAAGTCTAAGTATTAAGTATTACTCAGGTTGAAGAGTTGAGTTTTAACATGACCCAGATAGCTATAATCATTGATAGTTTCCGGGGATAATCTTCCTCTTGCAATAGCACTTTCTACGAGGTCTTTTGCGGTAACTTTATTGCTTTTTATAGCGCTGATTAAAGCAGCATTACTGGGAATACCTTGGTCAGCAAAGTAGCCTTGATAAGCGAGATAGACGAGGTTAAAAGGTTGAACTTCGACAATATTATTACCGCTGGCGGTGGAGTTTGCAGCGATTTCCGATGCTAAGACGGGAGTGGTAGCGGTGGCAATCAACAACGTGCCTAAGCTGCCAAGTACGAGACGTTTCATCTTTGTTCCTCCTAGAGTTGATTAGTCCAATTGCTTAACTGGTTATCTTGTCTTGATGCAGTCGCTCATGGTTTTGGGTCTGTGTGCGGAACCTGCGTCCGCACCTGTCTTGATGCAGTCGCTCATGGGGGGAACCCCCAAGACCGCGCTGCATCGCTCTCCAGCCCCGTGGAAACCCCCGCATGAAGGCGCTGCATCGCTTAATTACTAGAATGCAGGTATTAACTGAGGAGGAAGTGACCGTTAACTGAGAAGTTGATTAGGTGTTGCTAAGGAAACTGAATTATGGCCGTTATGAAAAAGGTGGATACTTTTGTCCGGGGTTTTAGGGAACAGTGAACAGGGAACAGCGGATCTGGGAGTAGGGAGTAGGGAGCTTCGGAGCAGCGCTGCATCAAGACAGGGCTTGGGGGATTCAAACAATGAGCGCGATGTTCCTTTGGAACCGTTTCGCGATGCTCAGCAGGGTAATTATCCCGACATGAGATTAGCGTATCTGCCAAAATTGATAAAATTAAGATAGATTAACTCAGGAGAATTGGTATGACTGAAACGATTGATCGAGTCAGTTGGATAATCGATGATTTAGAACTATTGCCTCACTCTGAAGGGACAATCTACGAAATAATTGATGGAGAATTATTTGTGACTCGAACGCCTCACCGACGACATCAACAAATTTGTGGCAGAATTTTTAGTTATTTGAATAATTGGTCAGAATCAACAGGTAATGGAGAAACCATTATTACTCCCGGAATTATCTTCTCAGATGCCGATAATGTGATTCCTGATGTAGTGTGGGTAAGCCAAGAAAGATTAGCTCAAATAGAAGATGAAGCCGGACATCTGACCGCAGCACCTGAATTAGTGGTGGAAGTAATTTCTTTTGGTAAAGAAAATGAAAAACGCGACCGCGAAGTGAAAGTAAAATTATATTCAGTTCAAGGGGTAAAAGAATATTGGATTGTCGATCGTTTTCGCAAGCAAGTAGAAGTATATCGCCGAGACAAGGGAAAATTAACTCTAGTTGCTACCTTATTTGATCAGGATGAGTTAACTTCTCCATTATTACCAAATTTTATTGTACTAATCAATCGCTTCTTTCCGGTTAAGTAAAACAGCACTTATAAGGGAAGCTGAAGAATTTACGGAATAAAAATTCGACCGACTCCCAGGTAGTTTTCCAGATCAAGCACAATTTCAATCAATCGGGTAGCGCATTTTTGCCGATAACTACTCTCGTCAAGTCGATCTGGGTTACCAATTGTCAGAATTGGCAACGAAGTTGGTGTATTGTCCTCACGAATTGTTTGCTCTAGAGAGTCTTCTCCCTTCATATTTCGGTTAGCGGTAATCAGGATCATTTGGTTGCTCTGAGCAAAGTGCCAAACGGCGCGATCGCTACTATCCATTGGCAAGTCAGCGTCCTGAAATGTAAAGAAGCGAATAGGTAACAGTTCCAGCCATCCTTCAGCCGAGAGTGTTCCCCAAAATAGAACAGCATCGCCAGTTAAATTGTAGTCAATCAGAAAGTTCATGGCTATGCCTGGGCTTCAATTCGCGCTTTCCATGCTTGGAGTTTTGCACGGAGGGCTTCCTGACCTGGCTTCGGAGGCATTGCTGCGATCTTGGTAAATCGTTCTCGATTTCGCTCTTCCCAATATTGCCGAATTTCCTTTGCTGTTTGGAGACATTCTTGGTATTCCGCTTCAAACTCAACATGATGAGTTTCAATGTAGGCTAGCGCTGAACGAATCTGATCATGATTAAGACCGAGTTTTTCACAGATCAACTGTTGTGGATACTGAGCCTTCAGGTAATCCATCACGTCGTAAAGAGTGATGCGTGTACCTGCGATTGTCAATCCCCGCTCTGTCCGAATGATTGCTGGTTCTTCAGTAGGTGCTGAGACCATATTAAACCTCCTATCCCTGCTGGATAGCGATCTATTCCCTTGATACCTAGAATCCATTATATCCAAAGCCCGATCGCTCATTCATTCAGTTGATTGGCGATCGTACCAGGCTCAACTCGATGGTACTTTGAAGTAAGTCCCGAATTTACGATCGAGGCCGATAAATACCTTTGATTGAGGCAGCAATTTGAGTAGACCTGCTGGTAGGATTGAGTATCTGCCTTGGCTGGCAATGGAAACCCACCAACAGCCTCCTGATTTAGCAGTAATTCAACAATTTATAGAAGAAGCGAACGCGCCCCGCGTGACCTACGGTCAATCGCTTTTAGCGGAAGCTTCGCTTGCTTCATATAGCAATCCGTGTAGGAATTGTGAGAATTTTGTTCCCTGTTCCCTACTCTCTGTTCCCTGTTCCCTGTTCCCTGTTCCCTTTGGTATAGCAAAGCTCAAACCAATGTCCAAACGTGCTTTACTTTTAATACTACATTCCCCTTAAAACAACCGGTTTAAAATGAATCCTTACACAATCTTAAATCAGACCCAGTGCCAGCGGGTAAGTGATGGAGTCATCCTGCCACTTCTGAGCGGTTGTGAGTCAGCCACCCGCCAGCTGGTACTTGTCTGGCCCCAACTTGGAGATTTCGACAGTCTCGAATACGCTTGGTGGCTGCAACGGGAAGCAAAAAAGTTACAGGGGGAGGGTATAGTAATACGAGCTGTTGGTATTGGTAATCGCGATTCTGGTAAACGATTCTGTAACTATACGGGGTTTCCTGGGGATTGGTTGTTTGTCTCTCCCAATGCACAGCTGCACCAGCAGCTTAATCTTTATCCAGGACTATCGCTCAAGCTACCAGGGCTCTCAATAAGCCTAAATACCTACTTGAATTTGCTGCTGATGTGTGCGGGTATTGGTAGTCCTGGCACTCTAGCTGAAGTATTTCGAGGCTATTGGGGCGATAGTCAGGCTCCCCAGTTGCTCGATGATGAGGAGGTTGTGCGAGGTATACCACTTCCCCCTATCAAGGGCTCATTCTTCAGGCTGGCTGGTGGCAAAGGTTTTCAAAGACCCTTTGAATTGGCAACCCTGCGGCTGCGGAATATGACAGAGGTTTTAAGCCACTGGAATACTTATGTACCCAATGGGGCTTATCTGACCCAGCGAGGGGGAACCTTCTTATTCGATTCACAGGGAAAATTACTCTACGAATACCGGGATTGCGGGCTCCTTGGCTTTGCTCAGAATATGAGTCGTCCACTGTCGTTTTTATTAGATTAGCTCTAGCAAAGGGATAGTAACAATCTCTTGATAGAGCTAGTGTAATCGAACGTACCCTACCAATTGGTTCCGTTTGTCCGTTATTTGGGTTATGGTAAATATCGTGTTTCCCACCATGTCGAATTCATTTAGCAACCGGATTTTTATAAGTAGGCAATTAAATCGCGTCAAATCATGCAAGCTCAAGTTCTGCGACTCTCTTAATTCCGGGAATTTCTTCACTAGTAAATGTTCTATAGAGTACAGCTAAGTTCTCTTTTAATTCTTCACGATCAACCCCTTGTGTCCAATGATCGGGAAATTCATTCAAATAGCCCAAAAACATCCCATCCGCTTCTTTCCAATATGTATATGTAATTTTCATGGATTTTACCCTATTTTCGCGCTTCGATACTCTCAAATCATTTTCTTTTCTTTGTCAGACGCGCAAACGGTTTTACTTACCGACAATAAGTAACCTCTTATTAATTTTAACCAATCCCCATCAGTGTAAGCAATCCCCACCCGATCGCCATCGATGATGCGATCGCACTTCAGCAAATCATCAAGATAGAATGTAGGGTGGGGAACGCGACAGCGCAACCCACCGCAGATTCCGGTTGGGGTGGTGCGTTCCCAAATACCCATCAATCTCCCAGTCGCAATGGTTTCAGGGAACACACCCTACAGGCGATCGCACTGAAATGTCAAGACTATTTCTCTTATGACCCGATTTATTCACGACCAATTTGCCAAAGATTATTTAGAAGAATTATTATCACAATTTGGGGAATGTCAGGCTCCCCTAGAAATCCGCAGCGAAATCCGACAAGTCGATGTATTTTTTGCCCCAGCCAATCAACCACCAACTTCCCCAGAAGCCTTAGGCTTATTAGGGAAATTAGCTACAACGCCTTGTTTGTTTGAACCCTTTAGAAATCCGGTTACTATTAACGAAATTCGGACTTGCCTACTGAAATTATTAGAGGTACACACAGATTTTATTCGTAAAGGGAATCGAGAGAATACTAAGCTTAATGAGGAGAATTACCCGAAATTATGGATTTTGACCCCGACAGCATCATCGGCAATATTAGAAGGCTTTGGTGCTAAGAGTGATCCGGACTATTGGGGTGAGGGAATTTATTTATTACCCTCATTCCAGAGGACTGGATTAGTCGTAATACATAAATTACCAAAGACCTTAGACACTCTATGGTTGAGAATGTTAGGCAGAGGCAGAGTCCAACAACAGGCCATTGATGAATTAGAAGCACTGCCAGAAACAAATCAATTTCGGGAAAATACGTTATTGTTGTTATCTTCTCTGCGTAGTAACTTAGAAGTAAGTAAAGATTTAGAAGAGCAAGACAGGGAGTTAATTATGCGCTTATCACCACTTTTATTAGAAAAATTAGAAGCTGCTACTCAGTCAGGTATAGAGCAGGGTATACAACAAGGTGTGCAGCAAGGTATAGAACAAGGTATAGAGCAAGGTATACAACAAGGTATGCAGCAGGGTCTGAGGATGGAGCGCACTGCGATTATCGAAAACTTGTTGAGAGTGAGGTTTAATGCACTAGATGACCAACTTAGAGGAATTATTGAACCAATGCTGTCCTTATCTAATCAAGAATTTTCCGCTTTAATTTTACAGTTATCTCAGCTATCCCGTGAGGAATTATTAGCAAGATTCAGTGATTAATTCAACGTTCAAAAGTAAAAATTAAAAATGAATGAAGCCCAGTAAGGGATGGTGCGTTCGGTGATAGTCGGTCAAAAAATGTCTTGATAGATCTTTTGTAATCGAACCCACCCTACTTGAGTGACGCCCGCACTATCTCCTCCATTGTGCCAGCGTGTTTTTGGTTAAATTCACCTATTTCTCGATTAACCTCATTTTTCGCAACTTGATCGTCTGGTGAATTTTTATCCTGAACCTCTTGATCTATCGTCTCTTCCGCTTTTGTGCTCTCTTCTTTATCCTCTGTAGTAGAGCTATCGGTGCTAGCAGCATTTTCGGCGGATTGAGAAAATTCAAATAGCTTTTCTCTTAGGGCATAGGCATCACGAACGAACTAATTTGCTCTGGTGGAAGTTGTCTCGCGTCTGCTATTTTTTTATTGATATCCTTGATCTCAGCATCCAGTTCATCTTTGGTCATATTAAACAAATGACCACCAATGGGTTTACCGGCTTCACTTGACCCTAAGGCATCATAATGCTGGCTATAAGACTCTTTGAAGTTATTGAGTAAGGTTTGATAATCAGCGCCAGAGGCATTGGTATCTGAGTCATCTTTTGTGTCACCATCAGCAGAATCCCTGTCACCCTTGGTATTGGTTAAATGATCCATTAAGGCATAGGTATCTTTGAGCATTTTTTTGGTATTGTCTGAAGGGACTTTTACCGCTTTCTCCATCGCCTGAGCGAGTTGATCAACTTGTTGATTGACCTCACTCTCGGTCATGGTAAATGGATTTTTTAATTGATCGAAGCCTTTTACATCCTCCAATTTCTTAAACATATCGCCGGTAGAGTCTTTGAAAGATGCCATTTCCGACTTTGAGATGGGCTGACCACTTGACCTTTTGTCTCTAAGACCTTGCGCCTGCTTTAAAAAAGAAGCAGCATCATCTTTGGACAGGTTAGAAGCACCAGCAAGGGCCTCACTCAATTTCTCTATCTCAGCCTCGGTGGTCATACCAGTGATCGGGTTGATTTTTCCTTGGGATTGGGAATTGGAAGAATCTGAAGAGGCTTTCTTTGCCTTTTTCGCTTTCTTTGCCTCTTTTTTATTCTTGCGGATTTTTTTTACTTTACTAGAGAGTGACATATATAGTTTTTTCCTTGTTTATTATTATTTAATAAATGCAATGGGTCTTGTTGGTACGTTACCCTGTCGCGCTTCGCACCCTACCTGTTCTAGCGCTCGCACATGAGTGTTACTTTTATTGTTTTTTTCTTTTTAGTCGATTTATATGTTTTTTTTCTGCTAGTATTTGGCGCTGTTTTACGGAATCGTTGTTTGGTTGATTTTGACGGGAGGGTGATGTTTTTTTTAAAATTCCCTGGGCGGTTCCGGTTGTTTTGGATTGTTTGTTCTTTCCTTTTTTGGGGTCTGATGGTTTGATTCGCTTGGCGGTTCCGGTTTTTTGGGATTGTTTTTTCTTTCCTTTTTTGGGGTCTGATGGTTGGTCTTGTTCACCCTTTTGCTCATCTTTTTGGTTGGGGATCCAGGATAGCCCCTCCAAATTTTGTGCTCGTTGTAACAATGTCTGATTCGATTCGTTCCAATTCGGGATGTTGTCTGAATGGTACATTTTACCTTCATTGACAGCGTAAAAACTGCAAGATTCCTGTAATTTCCTCATGGTTGTTCGCAAGAAGCTAGAATCTTGTTTATTAAACAATAGATGACTCTTGCTGGTCTCTTCAGTGGGTGGCCAACCGTGCAAAACAGCCGTGCTGACTGCGAATGGACCTGATATTTGCGTCACAAGCGGTCGAAATATGTTTCTCTTCCATTCATCTGATTTATTATTGAATTTATCCTGCTCTTCTTGGCTCCACTGATTCCCCATAAAAGTCTTCACATTATCCCAGTTTTTCACATTAGTTACTTCCTTTCGTAATGAAAACAATGGGTTTTTTTTGTCAGATTTTGCAATGCTATTGTACCCTTCACTATTCGTTAAAAGCGTCACGCCTTCCCATTGGAATACATTCATCGCGTATTCATATCTGGTTATAATTTCACTTTTTATCGCCTTAAGTAACTTCTGAGCTTCGTCTCCATTAATCTGATCACAAACACCAATCATATCTGTGTTTATGCCCACTTTCTCAAGTAGTAAGTTTCTCTGAGAGGGATGGTCATCAATAGTTGAACCCATGTTAAATAGGATTGGGCTATTAACCTTTAATTTTTTACTTTCAGTAGCCTCATTTGGGGCTTCATCGAAATTCGGTTTAATATCAATATCGATATATATGCCTTCACTGATTATCGGTGTTATCCACCTGACCAAGTCACTAGCCGCTGCTACGTTTCCTCCTCTTTGATTGGAGTAGTTCAACTCCAATTTCGCTAGTTTATATAACTTTATATCGTCTTTATTCATATTTTTTAGACTCAGTTTGTCGAAATCTATAGCCTGTATCTTATTTTTACGGCAATATTCATTTAGGTCTGTCTGCGCTTGTTCATTCAACATGTTTCCACTATATACCAGACTTGTCTTTCCTCCTTTTTGCTCCGCTTTTTGGGCTCGTTCTTTTATAAGCTCTTTGTCATTCGCTCGTATCCATTGATCTGGTTGTGTGCTAAACCAAATCGAGACAGTATCAAAGACACGTAGGTTATACCCCCCCTCCGACTCGCCTTGGTCGCCCTCCTCGCCTTGGTTGCCCTCCCCAATTTGGTCGTCCCCTTCGGCTGGGTCGTCCCCATCAATTGGGAAGCTCCTTTGCGTATAGTTGCCTTCCCCAATTTGGTCGTCCCCTTCGGCTGGGTCGTCCCCATCAATTGGGAAGCTCCTTTGCGTATAGTCGCTGTCATCGCTGTGGTCGTCCCCATCAATTGGGAAGCTATTTTGCGTATAGTTGCCCTCCCCAATTTGGTCGTCCCCTTCGGTTGGGTCGCCCTCCCCGGTTTGGAAGTTATCCTCCCTTGGGATGTCCTCATCGCCTACGACCTTCATATTTTTCTCAAAACCTATTTTTGCTAAATCCGTTGGCGAAATCGACCACAAGATGTGTTGTAAGTGATGTGTAGCGGCAACAAGTCCTTCTTCGGGTATGTAAATGGTTGCTTCGTCTTCCGAGCCATCCTGGCTTTTCTTGATTTCCAAAACGTTACCCCACTGATTTGCGAGATTGCTTTCTTGAGCTACTTGTCCTGCTTCACCTAACATTTTGTCTTGTTTATATTTGTCGTCCTTTAAAAATTTATCTGGTACGTTAAATGTCTTGCTTTGTCCTTCTTGACCTATTTCTTTGATTGTGAGTTTCATAGTAACCTTCTTTAAGTTTTATGATTTATTTCCTTAGTTGTTGTTACTGCATTTTGCAAATCTATCCTATCGAAAAGTAGATTACAGATAGTTGAGATTGGTATACTCTAAACCATCGCCTTGTACATCACCACCAACCCCAAATTACTCAAACTCTTCCTATCCCCCTTCGCTTTAAAGTTCCAACTCGCACCAGAGCTTCGGATCATCAACCCATTCCCTTCATTAAACTTGCCATGCTTCAGGGTAAGGTCAGTATCATCATTCATAATTAAACTCACCTGCCCTTCCCCTTGCATTTCATAATGAGGCACCAACCCAGTTATTTTGCTCCCCGATAAATTTGGCAACATCTCCCGGTTGAGCATAATGTCGAGTTCTTCAGTTTCACCACTAATAAACGCCTGCCATTCTTGAGGAAAGGTTTCCGCCATATTGATATAAACAGCAGTGGGATAGGGCTTTAACATCCCCTTCACCGCACTAGCAAATGAGTTACCGCCATTAAGCGCCGTATACTTCAACTTGATAGTCACCTTATTCAGGTCGTTCAAGTTGTAGCTGCCACGCTTACCGCTTAACTCTAATCGCCAGGTTGATACCGCACCCGTTCCTTCAAAGGGAAGGAAACGTTCATCGTCCAATCGCAGTTCAAATAAACCGTTAGGTTCGTCGTACTCCCCAATATCACCCAAGGCAATTTGCTGAGTGGTGCGCCAATCGCTGCGGATTGACATCGGCTCCTTACCTTGGGGATTCAGTAAGTACTTCACTGCTTTCACGTCTGCTTCCATCACGGTTTTATGACGGAGTTGAGTTAAGGTGGCATTAACGGTTTTTCCTTCACCCGCATCGATTTCAATGGCAATGGTTTTTACTTGTCGGTTATAGTGCCCTTGGAAGTCGTAATCGAATAAGGCTTCGGAGAGGTTGAACTCACATGTGCCTTTGGTTTTCAATTGAATAAAGGCCATGGGGTCCAGCTCCGCCAAGGAAATATGTTTCCCGATTTCTAAAGCACGGCTATTGGTATCAATATAAGCCTTCTCCATGCGGTCTAGGTCATGCCCTAGGGAATCACCACTGAGTAAACCTTTCCGCAAGCTGTCCCAATACATACCACCAATGAACGAAACCTCACTCTCTTTAAGACCGCGCTCGAATTGATAGGCTTTCTCGGCTGATTTTGCCATATCATGGGCTAGCTTATAGGTTTGGAAGAACAAACCTGAGAGCTTGCTGGTCATCCATTGATACAACTGTTCGTTGGAGAACTTGCTGGTCATAAAGCGTTTCATTGATTCATTTTGTTTAATCTCCTTTTCCGTTGACTGAATCTCAAGCCTTGCAACTGCGATTTGATATTTTGCTCCTTCTATTTGGGCTTCCAGTTGCTTGATTTCACTTTCAGCCATTGCTTTTTGAAGGATCCAATCCTCCTTACTTCGTTCAAATTGGGCATAGATACCGGCAATTTCGCCGCCAAGACTAAACATTTCTGCCCACCCAGAAACTGCATCACTAGCATTGGATGCGACTTCATTTAATTCAGGAAGATCCCACTTAGATGCAAATGGAGGACCTATTGAAGTGTCACCCAAAAAGCTGGCAACCGAGGCTGTTGTTTTGAGAATAGCCGATGCTAAATGTAAATCAACCGCTGTTTCCATCGCACCGATTTGGGCTCGTTCCGACGATAATAAGCCTGAATTAATTAACTCGTTATAATGCTCAAGTTGCCCCTCAGCACTTTTATTGTTTTCTTCAAGGGATTTCAAGTTCTCCAGTGCATCATTTAATTGCGCTTCCTTAATCCGGCTAGTAACTTCGAGAATTTCCTTCTCATGACGATTTTGTAACAAGCTCAGGGCTTCACTATCTTTCTTTTCGATCGCACCCAACAAATCCCCACCGAATTGATTGAGTTTACCCACCAACTCTCGCGCTTTATTGAGCATAAAGTTGAAGCGATAATGAGGTACAGGAACAGACAATCCTGCGATCGCTCCTCCTATTCCACCGCCACCAGCTACCGCCCGTACTAAGGCCATCGGGTCAATGGGAGGTTGGAACAAGGGCAAGGGTTGCTTAATCCCCATGATATTGAGGCTATGGCGAATTTTATACAGCCGGTCTTCTATCCGGTCCCAGTAGTCAATTAAATTTTGATTTTCGGGGATATAGAAGTAGGGTTCAGTGACTGAGCTATGAATATTAGCTGCGAAGGTTAAACTCTTTTCATCTGGGTCCTTCCTACTCACATCAAACAAAAAGTCATATTGACTACTATCTGCCTCCGCGCCTTGATCATGAATGCCTTCAATTTTATTGTTGCCATCACGGCCATACGGTAAATCGTCTGACAATTGTCTTGTACCCGTATTTTCAGGTTTTTGTCCGAGGAGATCGTAAGCTAAGATATAGTGCATCCGGGCTTCGTTGATACTCTCCCTGGTGTACTGACGGAACAGTTGATCCCCCCAGTCGATCAGATTATCGATATAGGCCATCACTGTGGTGCGTCGATAGGCAATCCGTCTGAGTCGGGCAATGGCATGAGGGTCGAAGGGGTCTTTCAGGTAGGCTTGGATTTGCGGCTGACTGCTGGTTTCATCAGGAACCATAAATCCATACCGGATCGGAAGTCGGATGACTATCTCCAAGGTTTCCGCTAAAGCTTTGGCATTAGGATCATTGTTTGCTAGGGCATCGACAGTCTTTTTCAGATTGGTAATTGCAAGTTCATTAGGCAATTTTTTCAAATCAGTCAAATCAACAATATCATCAGTCCTTTCTGTTCTGTCAAGCTCGCGTTGACCTTCAAACACCTCATCGTAGGGTTCAAGCAAGTTAATGACTGCGGTTGCATCCTGGTTTAATGCCATTGCATAAGACTTGATCCGAGTAATCAAAGCCTCAATATCCACTGACAAGAACGGCAAGAACTTCCAATATTCTACTTCATCGGTCGGGTCAAAAATGTACTCAAACCATTTCTTCGCTTCTTCAAACTTCTGTTGAGTATTCAGAGATTGAGCAATCAGCAATGGCGCGTGGAAGAATAGTTCCCAATAGTGAAGGCCATTAGCTCCACGAAACTCCAAGTGTGAATGCAAGGGTAGGGTTTCGACCCTGTTGGGATTCACTTCAATAATAGTATCAGGGCTTTCTTTTGCTGGTTTATTCGGGTCATAGTCTACCTTTTTAAACATCGGGAGTTCATCGATTTCCTGATTCCTCAGGCTAAATAGGTCATCGATGCCATGGGCAAACAATTTTTGACTTAATTTACTTCCGGTCATAGAGGACAAACGAATGATGTCATACTTAGCATTTTGCTTAGTGACAAATTCCTTCACCCTCACATATTCCTTTCCTGATACTAGGTAGGCATGACTATTATATTGAAAGGCAGCGTCGAACTTATCGAATCCCTCTGGCCATACCCAGTTACCTTTGATAGTGTTAATTTCTTTGGTGGCTTTGGATTCGGGATCGAAAATTGCGTATTGACTATGGTCGAAGAGATAAACCTTATTATCCAATTTCAATACCGCTCGAACTTTATTCCATTTAGGCAACCCTTCCGTATTATTGCTCAACAATTTAGGATATCCCGGTTCGACATAATCGAACTGAGTACCCTGGTAACGATAATACTGATCTCCTGAAAAGAGGTATGTTTTTCCTCCGTGAGTAAAAGCCGCATCAACCACACCAATACCATCTTGGATGTTATTTTTTACTTTTCCCCAATCCTCCTTAATGGTCTTTTTATCCGAGGCATTATCGGAAGTGAAATAGTTATTTCCTTGGAAAAATCGGATTTTATTATCTGAGCCAAAGAAAGCAGCATTAATTCCATTTTCGTTGGGAATACCATCTACTCCGCCTTGGGAAATTTTCCGAGGATAGTCCTTAACAGGCACAGACTTTGACGGATCGTCAACAAACTTAATGTATTGGTTGCCAGACACCAAATACAAGATTTTTCTACCGGTGGAATCCCTCTTGCTTAAGGCATAGTCAATGGATGAAACGCCTGGATCAAGCCTAGATGTATAAGTGGCAATATTCTCCGGTTCAGACCATGGAATAAGCAATGAATTCATTACCTTATTAAAGCTAGGACCCATTATGTAATTTTGCGCAGAAAGAAGCATTAGTTCACCCTCGGAGTCAATATACATTCCTGTTAACTGGTTAGAAGGCACTCCGTTAACATGAATAGTTTTCATAGGTGACCTTGTGGGTCGATTTCTTCCATCAACATTGCTGGCAAAGTCCTTATGAAATACAAATAGTTTCGGTTGAGGATCATTAACCGCTAAAATAAAGTGCTCCCCATATATGGATAACCCGACGAGGGATTTAGTCGGCGAACTTTTTATTTCAGCAATATAGTGTAGTAGATAGGCATCACTAGTAGAGCTATTTTTGTAGAACTTATTGTCGGCGATAAAGTAAGTCTGCTCATTAATGACAAACGCTTCGGTAACCTGACTTAAGTTCAGTTGCTTGATATCAGCAGTATATAATCCATCAAGTTTTATAAGTAACTCCGCTTTACTTGACGCCTTCTTGAGATTTCCGTTGGTATCATGCAAATAAGTTTCGTTTCCATAATCAAATGTGTTTCTAATACTTTTTGCGTAATCAGTTGCTGGCCAGAGCTTATCCGAAATCTTTAATGGGGTGTTAAGATCGTCGGAAGTGACATACTGATCTCCTTTGATAAAATACGATTTATTACCATATTCAAAGGCAGCGTCCATGGATTCCCACTGGGGTAGGTTATCTTTATTTTCACTTAGTTTTCTTGGATAGCCATCATCTACCAAGCCATCATACCCATTGGAATAGCGCACATACTGGTCATCTCGGAATAAATAGGTTTTCCCCTCAATCACGCAGGCGGCATCGACCCAGTTATCTTGTTGGATTTTGTTAACAACCTTACCCCACTTATCTTTCGTAGCAGTGATGGATGAAATATTCCAAGTATCAGTTGACTGAGGAACAGCAGTTTTCGTATATCCGCCTTCCTTTGAAAATGCGTACAACTGATTATTAGCCACAAAGGCCGCGTTCATAGTAAATGTAGCATCCGGTGTCGAAATACTTCCCTTCTCATAAGTATCCGTTGCACCCGAAGCTGGTTTACACAGGAAGCTCGCCCCTTTGTAATAGAAGCAGGCCCAGGTGAGTGAGTTTTTGTTTTCTGGAACATGCAACAGTACAGGGGGTTCCAGTTTATTCACTTTTTCAGTAGGAAATAATTCTTTAAAGGTATCAATACCAGAACGGTTAACACCAGCAGTATTAGACTGACTTGCCTTAATTTTTACATCTCTGGTTTCGGGATAGAAGTTAAAACTGCTAACCTCGTTTCTGCGATCAGCAATAATTTGGAAGGTGGCATGGCGTTTATCTTGCTGAGACTTAAGTGTTCGCCAGTCTTTCTTCCACATCGCACCATCATTATCAAAGTACAATACATCGTAGGAATAATTGACTGATGCGAAGGTGTAACCGTCACCAATTAAGCCTTTAACGATTTTAAAGCTGGAATCATTTTTATATAAATCATCCCCTGCTTGTTCGTGAAGCTTGATGCGACTTCCCTGATGCCTGAGATAGAAATTCTGCTTATTAACGGACTTGATAGAAATAAGTTCATTGCTATTTTTGTCCAGGGTAGATTCAACTATTTTAAATTGGTTTTCTGCTGCTTCAAATTCATCTCCTGGAAGAATCCGTTGAACGTAGGAATAATATTTATCTGCTTTTTGATCTTCCCCATCATAATTGACCAGATGAAGCCTATCAGTGTTAGTTGCCTTCAGATATACTTTACTGTTACCATCCACAGACGCTTTTGCGATCGCCTTAATTAGTTCGTCCTTTTCTGCGAAGCCATCTGCATTCAATTTCGGTTTAATCTGTTTTTCGGTCACATAGTGACAGTGTACTAGAATACTATCCAGATTGAGTGCCTTACTCCTTTCTGAACCACTAAAATCTATAAAATAGTTAGTAATGGTGTAATTGGATGTCATCTGATGATTTAGTTTCTGGGCAGGAACCCAAGTTTTGTTCAAATCATAATAGGAGTAATAAATCTGCAAAACCGATTCGGTAACAGCGTTCGACTCAACCTTAGTGTTGCTAGTTTTGTCTTTGTTTTCTGAACTGATATTGACCCCTGTATCAGAACCTATACTGCTTTTCTGTTCGATTTCAGCCCAGAAAACATAAACCCGATTCAGGGTATATACTGGGTAAACCCGCTCGGAATTAATTTGAATATTAACTTCTTCCCAGGGTTGCCAATTAACTGAGTCGGTTTCTCCCTTGATAAAGGTAGCACTGCGATAATAATAGCGTCTTGGCTCACTGATGGTATGACCAAACAGAACTATGTTTTTATCAGCAGGATTTTCAGGATTGTCATACACATAACCCCCAGCCACTTTCAGCTGTGATAGCTCAGTATATTGGTCAATAAACCGATTAAAGGCTTGGGTGACATTGGCGTCATTCAGTTCCCCTTGCAGGAGTTCTTGCTCTAAGGCTTTAAATTCTGGGGTTTTGGTATCTCTCAGTTCCGCTCGAATATAGTTTTCTGGATACAAGAAGACTTTACGGTTGGCTTCCCAAACCCGATAGTTCTTCATCCATTCCCATCGTTTCAGCAAGTCTTGACGGCGCTTACCCTGAGGATTTGTTAGCTCCGCTTCTTCCAGATTAATAAAGTAACGATGCATAAACAGTTGCACCGCTGCGATCGCTTCCTTGATCTTGGAAGTCGATGCCTCGCTGCCCATTTCCACATCAATTAATAATGTCTGATAAAGTTCACGAGCATTATTTACCTTGTCATCTTGATGAATGGCATAAGGTAACAGTGCATCACGCTTGAGCAGATTCAATTCATCCCGGATTTCGTTGTGTAGCAACTCCACCCCTGTGGCACCACAGTGGGTTGTGGTCAGCAGTTTGTTTAACTCCTCTTTGGCGGCAACGATATTACTATGACTGGGATACTGCTGACCGCCATTGAACTGGGTCTTGGTGACAAAGAGTTTAACCAGTAGTTGTGAATAAAGGGTTTTAGGCTCTGTGGAAATTTTATGAGCAACCTGGAAGAAATCGACTATCCGTAGGATAAGCTCAATAGTAAACCGATTCTCGAAGGAATTATGATTTTGGATAAAGCCATTATTTTGCTTGAGCCACTTGAGCTGATTGATATCCCAATCAAATAGCTCTGCTAAATCAAAATAGGGCAATTTGGTGTAGCCTTGTTGGGGATTAAGGATATCGGTCAAGGTCGCATCACCGCTAGCATAGGTATCGTTCAGCTGTTTAAACTTGGTGATTACTTTAATATCGGAGATCAGGTAATCAGCCCAGTCTCCCCATCGCAGCTTAAACTGATAAGGCCCCATAATCTTAGGACACTCATGGCTGTTATTGATGAACCGAACATATTCCTCACCCTTAACAAAGTAGCTATGACCTTCAAACCCGAATGCTGCATCAATACCACTTTCAAAGTCATTGGGCAGGTTACCCCAGTTATTTTTAATCGATTTAGGATAACCTGGGTCAACATATTTCTGTAATGGGCTACCATAGCGGAGATATTGATTGCCTTTAAAGACCAGTAAACCGCCTTCCGGGTCAATTATGGCAGCATCAATTGATGTACCCGGTGGCAAATTAGCAAAATTGTTTTTTGTTTTTAACCAGGTCTCTGTTACCTTAAGTTGAGTGTTGCTATCCTTAACCCAAACCTGTCTATCCTTAATCAGATGAACTTTCCCATCTTTGTCTTTGAGTGCAGCATCGATGCCATCAACTAACTCAACCGGAACATTAGACAAGCCAGAGGCAATGGTTTTGGGATAGCCACTATCGATATATTCGTATTCATCACCGGAATAGCGAATAAAACGGTTACCTGAGAACAAGTAGGTATAGCTCTTCTTGTCTGATGAATCTTGATATGCTACTGCAGCATCAATTTTCCCATTGGCTAAAAAGGGTTGTTCACCGCAAGCCAGTTTAGTCAGGTCATAATTAGCTGCCAGTTCCATGGAAGCAACAAACAAGGTGGTATCGATCAGGAGATACACATTCCGTTGATTGATCACCACTGCCGCTAGCTTGGCTTGCGCTTCAGCTATCTTCTCTTCAAATTCATCCGGTAGATGGGTAAAGCTGGCTTCTTTCCGTAAGTTGATCGCGATAGATTTGGGGTAATCTTGATCAATCTGTCGATAGTCATCGCTGGAATAACGGACATATTGGTCACCGGAGAATAGATACGTTATCCCTTTAGTATCGACAACCGCAGCATCTACTTTTTCGGTTAAAACATTCTTAACCAGCCCCCAATGATATCGTGTTCTGTGGATCTTAGGCTCTGGATTAGTTGAATCAGGGGTAATGGTTAAGAAACACTCAGGGTTGAAACAATGAATAGCACCGGTTTTATCAACGAATACAGTGGTTAACTCTTCAATCACGTGATTATCACAAGCAATACCGTTCCACAACTGATCTAGTGATTTTGGATAGGACCAATAATCGTTTTGGGGATTGTATTCTAGGAATACACCATCATGGATCAAGATCAGATTGTCACCATCAACATATAAAGCATCAACCTGGTCAAAACCCGCTTCTTGATGTTCCTGGGGAATTTTCCAAAAACTCTGGTCGGCCTGCATCGGGTTTTCGGTATCGGGTTGTGTGTAGTCGTTGGATGAGTAACACACATATCGGAACTCGCCATCTTCGTTAGGGGGTTCTAGTAGATAGGTCTTACCATCGAGAACATAAGCATAAGCGACACGAGTTAACCCACCCCACTTATCTTTGATCATTTCGGGGAGCTCCGACGCTGGGTTATCCATGGGTTTATTATTTTCATAGGTAAAAAACTGATCCTGTGAAAACAGATAGGTTTTACCATCCCGGCCCACGAGTCCAGCATCAAGCTGTCCAGACTCATAGATGCGATTCGCTACACGACCCCATTCTTCTTTTATATCCCTCGTTTCATCCAGTAATCGGTTGTAAACCTGATGACCTTTGAATAGATAGGTATTACCATCGGTGCCTTTGAGTACAGCGTCTATACCCGATTTGAAATTATCAGGGAGTTTAGTTAACAATTCTGGTTTTTTGTTAAGTCGGTCCCACTTTACGCCTTCTAAGCTAGTACTATGCTCCCAACCTCTGTTTTGGCTCTCAATGTAAACCGAGCCGTCTTCAATAAAGGCACATTGAATTACATAAGTTAAATTTGTGTAGTCTTTGTAGGTTTTTGATCTGCTATTAGAAATGACGCGCAGCTGTTTATCACCAAAAATATAAATATTACGCTGATCAGCAAACGCGGCAGTCAATTTTTCGACCAAGGCGAGACTGTCTTTATCGTCCTTTAGCTTTTTAAAGCGAGGCTCATCGGCTAAAGCATCTTTGATTGACTTCGGATAACCAGAGTCAACATGATCATAATTGTCATGTGTGTATCGGAAGAATTGTGAACCGGAAAATAGATAGGTATGAATTGCGCTTTGCTTCTGAGTCTCAGGTTTACCGGTGGTGGAATTTTTAACTTCCTCCTCCCATTCAGAATACAGTCGCACCGCTGCATCAATCTTGCCGGTTTCTAAAATAGTATTTTTGATGTTGCCCCAGAATTTGTTAGTTGTTCTGGGATAGCCGTTGTCCAAATCACAAAACTCTTTGTCGGAAAAACGAACATACTCTTGGCCTTTAAAGAAATAGGTTTTTCCGTCTTTGCCAGTAAAGGCTGCATCTAGTGTATCAAAGGTAATATCATCCCACTTATCTTTGATATTTTGGGGTTCTGACCACCAACGGTGCATATCACCAGAGTGGATAAATTGCTCGCCAGAAAATAGATAGTGGTTGCCATTGTAATCTGTGAAAACCGCATCAACTGCTGCAAAACCAGCATTAATTAAATGCTGAGGCAGATTCCACCAGTTATTTTCCACAGCTCTTGGATAATCTTTATCTGCCTCTTTGTAGTCATTGGTTGAATAGCGAATATAGCTATTTGAAGTAGAATTATCGAATAAATACGTCTTTCCATCCAAGACGAAGGCTGCATTAACTTGTTCTAATCCCCCCCAGTCGGATTGGATAGATCTCGGATACCCTGCATCCACTTCGGAATAGTCATCGCTGGAATAACGGAAATACTGATTGCCACTGAAGAGATAGGTTTTGCCATCAAGACCAACCAAGGCGGCATCGACTTTACCATTGGTTATGGGGTTTAAGGTTTTACCCCATTTCTCCTTAATCTCTACGGGGCCGTTACGATTACCGGCTGAGTCAACGGTTATATATTTTTTGTCTTTAAATAAGTAAAGTACTTGATTGTTATCGTTAAAAGCCGCATCTATATCTTGGTGGAACTCAGCAGGAAGATTGTTAAAGTGTTCTTTAATGAGTTTAGGGAAACCTTCTGAGGGCATCACCCCATCATTTTCAAGGCAATCCTTAAAGCTAAATATCTGATCGCCGCAGAAGATCATGATCTGACTACCATCGATATAGGCCGCATCCACTTTGCCGGTAGTTTTCAGATTATTTTGCGTCCGCCCCCACTTAGCCATAATACTCTGGGCTTTAGTCAGGTCCTCTGAGCTAACAAATTGATCGTTTTTGAATAAGTAGGTCTTACCATCATGTCCGACAAAGGCAGCATCTATGGATTCTTGAAATAGTTTTGGTAGTTGTTCGTTGCCTGGTTCATTTTTCCAGTGTTGGGCAATAGTTTTAGGATAGCCTTCATCGATATAGTCGCTGCCATTTGATTTGCGAACATATTCTTCCCCTGAAAATAGATAGGTGTATCCACTACTATCGGTATAAGCGGCATCGATTTGATCAAGGTTCTGGAAGTTATTATGGAGCTTACCCCATTTTCTTTCTTTTAGTTCCCAAACTTTAGTATCTTTGGCTTGCTGATAGTATTTTCCCCCTGCGATAATCACGTTTCGACCATGATTGTCCACAAAAGCCGCATCAATGGTTTTACCGGCAAAGTGCACTGAAAGTTCTTTGAGTTCCTTTCCTTCTTCCTCTTCTAATTCATAGGTTATGCCATCATAAATCCAATATCGGTTACCTTTGAACAAGTAGGTCTTGCCATCGGTGCTCTCCAGGAGGGCATCAAATGTGGTAATTGGGTCAGGTTTTTGGGGAAGTTCCAGCTTTTCAGGAAACTTCTCCACTAAACTTTGATCATGAAAGACTAGCTCAATATCTTCTTTAGTCAGTTTGAGTTTATTCGCCAGCAAGGCAAACTGTTGAGTTCGGCGATAGGCAGTATTGAACCGTTGTTCTTTGGGCAGTGTGGTAATATTGCCCAGAAGATCTTCAGCCTTTAATAAGGGTAACAACCATTCAGATGCAATATGATCACTGCCTTTAAACATCTCAGCAGAGATCACTCGCATACTATCCACATTCAGGTTAAACGTCTGCTTTAACTGTTTATAGATAAAGGTTTCTTGTTTTTCAGCTAGGGTTTTAACCTGGGTAACTACCTGATTAACCATCGCCGATTGCTCTTTAGCAATGGCATGCAACAAAAAGAATACATCTTTATTGTAATCTTCGAATGCTTCTAGGGATATGGCCAGGGCATTGTCGATATTTAGGAAATAGTCCAGCTTATCCTCTGGGATTTTCCGGTCATCGGTGATGTGCTCTAAACTGATCAGAAGGTCAAATAATTCCTCTTTTTCGCTGCTACTGAAGCCCTGCTGATCTAGTGGATGGTCTACTAACTGGTGTTTGTCAGACATCAGTACGATGTTGCGCAAAGTATTAAACACAACCCGGTTATCAGTCCGCTCGAATGACCACCAAATATCGAAGTTTTGGGAATTTTCTTCTTCTCTGAAAAATGCTTTATGTTTTTCGGCTATTTTACCCTCTTCTAGAAAGTGGTAGTTTACCGCCTGGAAAGACCATCTGGCTACAATTTTTTCGGCAACCTTAAGAAAATGCTCTCGGCTAAACTGAAGATAACTAGACAGATTTTTTTCAATATGTTGCTTTAAGGCTGATAATATGGCTGTTCTATGGGGATAGAATTGCAACGCCAGGGAAAAATCGTTTAGTGTGAGCTGAGTTAGTTTCAGGTTATCGACAAAATGCCCGTCTTCATCGATATAGTCGTTAAACTTGAGATTTTCAATCAAATCATCCACTTCGAGTTCGGTTAGTGCTAACTCAGAAAAGATACCTTTGTTAACCGCAATCTTGTGTAGTTTTATCTCCTGATTACGCTTAGACAGAATCTCGAATACGTCTTTTGACTGGGTACCGATATTGGCATTTACTTCAAAATTATCTTCATTATCAGCATCCTCGAAGAATGACTTTTCAACTAGGGCACCTTGATCATCGATATAACCGTTAAAAATTAGATTATGGTAGAGCTCTCTAGATTCAAATTCTTCTAACCCCAAGGGTTTGAGATCGGAAGGATAAATGGAAACATCATCATGGTCTTGATGTAGCTGGCTAATTTGATTGAACAGCTCAGACCGAATCGGGGTAAACTCTGTATCAATGTGGAATTCAGTCACATCGGTAGTGAGTTTGTCTTCAATCAGCCTGCCTTGAGTATTCAAGTGACCTTTATGGATCAAATTGTCATAAATTTTATCAGCTATTTTTTCCCCAATCCCCAAGCCTAAGAAATCTTTCTCTGTAATAGTATCAATTTGATTAACAGCGTCGATGGCGGCTTTTTTGACAAGATTAGCATCAAAGTCAATCAACCTAGGCTCTTTCTTAGTCAGATGATAGTTGGGGTCACTTAAGGTTTCGTAAACCAGCCGTGATGTCCGCCTGTCCAGCCCAGCTTCTTTTAGTAATGACTCCTTAAAATGTAAGGCTTTAAACCCTTGATGCCAACTATTGAATAACGCTAGTTTTTCTTGGTCGTCAATCTCCTTTTGGGTTTTGACTTTCTTAACCGGCATGGTGTCATCAATTTTTTTCAAGTCGATTTTATCGACATAATCACCACTGGTAATTTTTAACAAGTCATGGGCAGAAAAGTCATTCTTTTGCATCCATTGGGTCAATCCATAAACGACTTGAATCAACCACATGGAGTTTTCTACATTATCGTTTTCTACATTATCGTTTTCTACATTATCCTGGTAGATTATTTTATAACAATCCCGCTCCTTGATATTAAAGTCTATTAAAACGTTGCAATTTTTAAATTGACGAACAGCGGGGTCTTTTTCTAGGATATCGAAAATAATAAATAGCTCTTCTAGGGAAATCTCACAGATATGGGCTAGCTTACTCACACGGTAGAAAGTCGTAAGCATTGACCTTTCTTCATTCCCAGTGCTCCAAAGCTGATCGTTATCGAAGTGGCTACGAAGCTTTTTAATTAAGTAGGTCAGTTGCTTGGTTGGTAAATCTAAAGAGTGGGCAACCCTTTTTCGATAACCGTCATTGGATGAGTCGAGAAGATCTAGTGTGACTTCAATCCTGGAAAGTCCTAGATCATAAAATTGTTGAGGAATATTAGCGTGATTCGAGATATACTGTTTATCGGCGATGGCACAGCGGTTATTGTAAACGCGGTTAAACAGGTCAATGGGCATCTCCTCATTACCTTGCCCGAGGATATTCATCGGAGCAAACAAGGCACAAACCTGATCAACTTCCAGTTCCAGCTTAGCCTTGAGCCAGTGAACAACTGCGATTCGGGTAAGGGCTTCTGGGTTTAACTGATTGTTAGAGCAGGTACGTAGGATGATATCCAGCTCGGTAAACGTGAACCCGGTTTTCTTAGCGAGACGGATGAAGCGGTTAGCACGGTCTAGCCAGAAATCAATTTCTTCACCCTGTGATATAGAATCTTGAATTTTCCACCCAATGGCTTGTTGATCATTAGTTAGATCAGCAGCACCTATTTGAGAGCTATTACAGAATAAATTAGCGTCCTGAAGTTTTTCACTATTTTTATTAAGATTTTGAAATAAAAGTTCTCGAAGCTGTAATTCACTGATGTTTGTAGCTTTTATAAATTCATCTACACTTACAAGATGATTTAGGATTACCTCTTTATCTTTATCATCCTTTACCTTTACCTTTAGGTCTGATAAATCAGCAACGCCATAACACTGTGCGAGATCATTGCCCGTTCGCGCGGTTTCGATCAGAGTCGCCCACTCTTGTTCTAAGATCCCTAAATAGGCTTTTGCCAACAGCTCTTGCTGTGGCATCTCATCGAGCAATCTATAAAGTTCCTCTGCTGTTACACCAAGATGCTGCAGATAGACCTTGACTGTTGCGTAGTCAATATCTTGGGGCAGGTTAAAGGGATAAACCGCCTCTCGAATCACTTTAAAAGCGTCTGTAGCCCCTGAATCTTTCTCTATTTTTTTCGCTAGGATCTCATTGACTCGATCCAGGTAAGGTAGCATCTCAAAGGTATTTTTAGCATCCAGCAGTATTTCTTTGATCTCACTGCGACGCTCGTCAAACTTGTGTTGAGAAAACTCATCATCCAACAGTTGTAATAAATCAGCTAAATAAGCAGCAGGAGAATAAACTGAACGGGCTTCATCGCCTTTTTGGAAATCAATTTCACCAAAAATCCGTTCATAGCTTGGTAATTGTTTAGCCATATTTCCCTCTACTTATTCAGAGCACTTCTACCAACTCTGTACTGGTGGTGATTTATATACTATTTAATCTGAGACAGTTTTAACAGTACCCTTGCGGGTACCTTTTTTTGTTACGAAAGATTAATCGATATATAGCAAAGGGAGCAGGGAGCAGGGAGCAGGGAGCAGGGAGTAGGGAAGAGGCAAGAGGCAAGAGGCAAGAGGCAAGAGGGAAAAATAATGTGTACCTCATAGCTATGATAAACGATATATAGCAAAGGGACTCTAATCAAAGCTGGTCAAAGGCTTGTGCTCCCCGCTCGCGGTGGCCTACGGCCTCCGCTACGGGAACACCAGATGGGGATTTCAAGGAAAAACTCAAGGAATCACCTTTATGGGATTTTATGCGATCGCAAACTTTGTGATTAGCTCCAAAAGCTGATTACACTCCTTTTTATTATTAAAAAAGAAATGGCCACCAGGAAACATGTGTATCGTGAAAGTGCTACTGGTTTGGTCACCCCAGGCCGCAAGCTCATCACTGTTGGCGTCGGTATCCTCCAAACCTCCGAAAACAGATATGGGACAATTAAGTGGGGGTTCGCTAGTGTAGGTATAGGTTTCGTTCATCCCGAAATCAGCTCGCAGGATCGGTAGAAACAGCTCCATTAGCTCCTGGTTTGCTAGCACAGTCTCTGGTGTGCCATTATATTGACGCAATTCTTCGATCAACTCAGACTTGGGCAAGTTATGAAGGGGACGTTTTCGAGCAGGTACTTGAGGAGCGCGGCGACCAGAAATGAACAGGTGTCGAGGACTCTGGGCTTTTTCGCGCCGGAGTTGACGGGCTAATTCAAAACTGATTATTGTTCCAAGACTGTGACCAAAAAAGGCAAAGGGGATATCGAGATAGGGCAGTAACGCTGGTGTTAGGGTTTCAATCATAGGCAATATACCAGTAAACAGGGGTTCCCGCAGTCGCTTGCCCCGTCCAGGCAGTTCCACTGGGCAGACTTCGATATCCGCTGCCAATTGGTCTGGCCAAGTGCGAAAGCTAGAAGCACCACCACCAGCAAAAGGAAAGCAAAATAGACGCAGGCGGGCTTTAGGATTTGGTTTTGGGCGAGTGATCCAAGAGTTAGTAGTAGTCATTGGTTATTTTGAAGAGAACAGGGAGTAGGGAGTAGGGAGTAGGGAGTAGGGAGTAGGGAGTAGGGAGTAGGGAGTAGGGCACAAAATTCTCACAATTAGCTGATAGCACCTCAAGTAGCATCTCAAGTAGCGCATTAGCTGATAGCTGACGGTAACTTTGACTATGGTAGGGTAGGTAATCAATAGACTTCACCGCAGTTGTCGGTAAATGGATCACTTTTGTAATACAAGATATAGCAGAAGTCAGAAGTCAGAAGTCAGAAGTCAGAAGTCAAACTCTTGCGCTTATTTAGGTTTGAGACTTTTGTCATGTCCGCGCCTGCCCTGGCGACTGCTATAATAGGCTTAGTTGTTATTTCACCAAGCCCATAAATAGTTTACAAGAAAATTCCAGTTATAATAAGGTTATTGAGAACCAGTTAAGCGATCGCTATAACATCCCAAAATTCCTTTATATCTGTTAGACAAAAGCCAATTTAATTGGAGTAATCATTCTAGGGTTTTCCAGCCTAATGAGATAAACAGTTTTTTTTCTGTTCCCTGTTCCCTAAAATCAAAAAATTTGTAGTTTACCTAATTTAAAACCGCTATAATTAAAAAATTAACTATCATATCTTTATGAGAGCAAAACTATGAAATAAAGCTGATAATTTTTTGAATAACGGTTGTCATGTTGACTCAACAATTATAAAATAAATATACAGGGATTCATAAATGAATTGTAGTGATTTTTGATGCCATATTACCTGCTCCCTACTCCCTGTTACCTACTCCCTACTCCCTACTCCCTACTCCCTACTCCCTATTCCCTGCTCCCTGCTCCCTGTTCCCTGTAGACTCTAAACCCAAGGGCCCTGAATTGCGAATGTGATACCAGGCTCTTGAATGTTCACGAACATGGTCCGACCATTGGGTGAGAAGCAAGCACCAGCAAACTCACTGTTGTTAATCGCATTCCGTGCCAACTGGTAAAGCTCACCTTTAGGATTAACCCCAACTAGGAATTGGTCACCACCACCATCTTCACAGAGGATGAGATCCCCAGAAGGACTAATGGTCACATTATCTGGGTGTTCTAGTAAGCTGCGGTCATGGGACTCAACAAACAGTTCAATGGTGCCACCCTCTTGGGGAGTGCTACCAGGAACATAGCGCCAGACTTGACCAGCTCCATTGGCCCATCCAGTCTTTGGATTTAACGAACCACCACTAGTACAGGTAAAGTAAACTTCATTATTACCGTACCATGCCCCTTCTCCCCGGGTAAATTGGGTTGCTCCTTTCGCAAAACCTTCAACCCGCACAGTATCTCCTTTGGGGTCTACATCCTCAATCCGAACCCATTCCACTGCCATGGGCTTACCGACAGGGAAGTTTTTAACCGTGATTTTCTGAAATGTTCCCTTGATCTTTAATGCCTCTAAGACACCCCCTGCTTTTAAGTTCCCTGGTTCCTTGGGAATAAAGCGATAGAACAGGCCATCCATCCTGTCTTCAGTCTGATAAACAATCCCAGTATTGGGATCTACTGCAACGGCTTCATGGTTAAAACGGCCCATTGCCACTAGAGGCTCAGCTTGCACTACTTGACCGGTAATGGGCACTTCAAAGTTATAGCCGTGCTTCATCGAAACACTTCTGGGGTCATCTACCGGATAAGTGGTGGGAGTAACGGTGCTTTCTTCACAAGTAATCCATGAACCCCAAGGGGTTGGTCCACCACTACAGTTTCGTTCAGTACCAGCCAGGGACGTGTACTGTTTGACCAGTTGACCATTGGCTCCCACTACTAGTGTTGTGGTCCCACCCAGACACATGGGGTCATACTTGATATACTCTACTGCTACCAATCCATGTTTATCCAGTTGATGGGGGCTAAGTTCATGATTGCGCACCAGGACAGTATTGCCTGCCGGTGCAGGAAAAGCCGCCATGCCATCGGGTCTACCAGGCACCAAATTGCTATCACTCATGGTGTCACCTGTGCGGGATAAAACTTTATAGCTAAATCCGGCTGGCAGGTCTAATAATTGATTAGGGTCTGGCTGAAGTGACCCGAAACCTTTAGCTCGAAATGATTTACCAAGGGCCTTCTTGGCAAAAACCTCTTTCAACGGGGATGCCAGAATTACACTGGCGGTGCTAGCACTGGCTAAGGCAAAGAAGTGACGTCGTGATAAAGTCATTGGTGAGGGTAGTGAATAACGGATAGGTGTTTGATCACTCAGACAGATCTGCTCTGTGGCCATCAGGATAAATCGTGGAACTATCCAAGTAGGCATCACAAAGATCGACGTTTTCGGCTCGAAATAAGTTGCAACCCCTCAACTGTGCCTTAGTAAGGATAGCTCTTTTCAGGTTAGCATTACTCAAATTGGCATGGCTGAGATTGGCATGGCTAAGGTCAGTGTCCCTCAAGTCCGCTGCTTGGAGATTGGCACCAGCTAGATTTGCGCCCTGTAAATTGGCACGACGTAGATTTGCTCTGAACAGATTGGCATTCTGAAGATCCGCCCCAGAGAGATTGGTCTGGTAGAGTTGGGCATCACTTAACTGAACTGCTTGAAGTTGAGCTTGCTGCAACTTGGCTTGACTTAGATTAGAGTAGGGCAGGTAAGTCTTTTTAAGATTGCTGCTGGTCAGGTCAATTCCTTGTATATTTGCTTCAAACAGGTCAGCTTCACTGATATCTACTCCACTAAAGTCTCGTCTACCCCTAGCATATTGTTCAAGTAACTCGGCTCCACCAATCTTTTTCATTGCGCTATAGATAGGTCAGCTTTTGCCGCCCAATACCAATTTATAAAATAATGTCAATGCGTATTTATGCTTAATTATTTTTTAAAGGTATAACTTTGTAGCGCGTTACACACTTAATTATAATTGTTTTTTAATATTTGTGAACATTTACTACGGATAACAAAAAATCTTTGACAATATAAGGTATTTATGTTAATAATTAAAATTTTCTGAGCAGGGAGCAGGGAGCAGGGAGCAGGGAGCAGGGAGCAGGGAAGACAGAAGAGGGATAGGTAGGGAACAGGGAACAGGGAACAGGGAACAGGGAACAGGGAACAGGGAACAGGGAACAGGGAACAGGGAACAGGGAACAGTTATAGGACTTGACTATTTAAGTACTTAAATTGATTGTTATCACTGCCGTTAAGCTAAGCTGATAAATTTATCGGTAAAGGTAGGGAACAGGGAGGGAAAAGGGAACAGCGATGCAGCGCGGTCTTGGGGAGGCAGTGCGGTCTTGGGGAGGCAGCGCTGCCTCCCCAAGACCGTAATGGTGCGTTTGACCCGTAATTAAATTCGCCACGGGTCGCACCTCTGCATCGCTTTACGTCAATTCTTGTCCACTGTTCCCTGTTCCCTATTCCCTGTTCCCTATTCCCTGTTCCCTATTCCCTGTTCCCGACAACTGCAAGAAGTCTATTGGTGTCAAGATATAAAGCAAAGCTTCCTGTTCTGTTGCAACTAAGATGTCACAACCGCCAGTATCAATCGCTCAGCACTACCACGAGCGCACCAAATATGCTCCAGAAACCATATCAGCCAAAAATAAGGGCTTAGACTGGGAGAAGCAGCCGATACCGTTTAAAGATTACAAAGTTGGGACTAACTTTGACCTAAAACCATACTTCTCACAAGACCGGGAGCAGTTTACCTCTGAACCGAGTAAAACTTGGTGGCGGCTGTCCCAGTTACTACTGTGTAGTTATGGTTTGACAGCTAGGGTGGAGACAATGGGACCACCACTTTATCTCAGGGCAGCTCCCTCTGCTGGTGGCTTATACCCAGCTGAAGTTTATTTGATTTCCCGTGGTACTCCCGTATTACCAGCAGGACTGTACAACTATCAGTGTCTGAGCCATTCTCTAGTTCATTTTTGGCAGAGTGATGTTTGGAATGCACTGCAAGAGGCTTGCTTCTGGCACCCAGTTTTGGAGAGTACGGAACTCGCTATTGTAATTACAGCGGTGTTTTATCGCTCTGCCTGGCGCTATGAAGACCGGGCATACCGCAGGATTTTTCTAGACACTGGTCATCTGCTCGGTAATATTGAGTTAGCTGGGGCTTTGAGTGATTACCGACCTCACCTCATTGGTGGGTTTGCTGATGAAAAGGTTAATGAACTGCTTTATCTAGACCTGGAACAAGAAGGAGCGATCGCAGTAATCCCCCTGGCCGATCAGCTTAAAGTTGAACAAAACTTGCCCATCGCCCCAACTGTGTTAGCATCTCCTACTGAGGTTAAGTACCCAGACATTCCAGATGGCGAATTATTGGGTTATTTGCACCGCGCTACGGAAATTAAAGAGGGTGGTGATTGGAAAGCTAAGGATAATACTGTAAAGAGTACAGAAATTGACGAGCAGTTAGAAGACAAGTACAACTTTCCGTTTTGTGATAAAGTTTCAATGGCTACAAACCCGATAGATTGGGGGGAGTTAACCATAGAAGGTAATGCTCCGAAAGCCTGTTTAGATACTATTCTAAAACGACGCTCTACCCGAGCTTATAGTGCAGCTAATCTGACCTTGGAGGAGCTAAAAGCTCTTCTGGATTTTACCTACCAACCTCAGCATTACATTGAGCAGGGGTTAGATGGAACACCCGATTATTTTGATTTAAGTTTAATCGAAACATTTATAGCAGTATCTGGGGTAAATGACCTAGAAGAAGGCTGCTATTATTACGCCCCTAACGCTCAAGAATTGCGGCAAATTCGCTTTAAAAACTTCCGTAAAGAATTGCATTTTCTGTGTTTAGGGCAAGATTTGGGTCGAGATGCCAGAGCAGTGGTGTTCCACACCGCAGACTTACAAAAAGCAGTGGCTCGATTAGGCGATCGCGCTTACCGTTACTTGCACATGGATGCTGGTCATCTAGGACAGCGGCTCAATCTAGCAGCGATTTACTTGGGTTTAGGAGTAAGTGGTATTGGTGGCTTCTTTGATGACCAGGTCAATGAAGTTTTGGGTATTCCTGTTGATGAAGCGGTTGTTTATATTACGACTTTGGGGCGTCCTAGAACACGGCTTTGAGGAGTAGGGAGTAGGGAGTAGGGAGTAGGGAGTAGGGAGTTGGGAGATGGGGAGATGGGGAGATGGGGAGATGGGGAGAATTTTTGTGTTGTGTGTTGTATAAATGGGGGATGATTTTAATAGTGCAAGTGGAATGGGCATCTTGCCCGTGATCAATATTTGTGGAATGGGCATCTTGCCCGTTATCAATATTTTCACTTCCCGATTCTGTCAGTTTCCGATGAATCCCGATTCCCCTCTTCAAACAGAAAACCCCAACTCGATAGCTGGGGTTTCTCTATCTCAATCAAATTTGTCAAAAAAGTCTCATCAAAGGAAGAGGTCGGTGGCGTCGTGCCAGGTAACCGAGACCGGTGAAGTGGCCAGGGTTTCCGGTCAATAAATTGGCTGCCAATCGACAGCCCACCACCGATAAAAAAGACTTTTGACGCTTTGGTCGATGTTTTGCTATGCTAGAGGTCTATGTTGTCTGGGTTGCACTGCCTGCAACTCGCCCTTCCTATAAAGAAAAACGCAAAACGTCCGCCTTTTACCTTTTTTTCCTCCGAGTATGACAACTGTAGGAGGTCGGTTTCATGGCTTGGTCTTGTTTCTAGATCGTAGATCTTGATCTTTTCTTTCATGTACACTCACTCATCAGCTTAGTGTAATCTGTGCTCTTTAACGAGAGTAAAATATCAGAGGAAGAGAAGTCAATGCTTTTTTCACATTTTTTTTATAGTTAATACTTTTTGAGTTTTAAGCTGGTGTAATTGAAAGAAGGTATAGGATAAATTGGATAGGAAAAGAAGTCAAGGCTTTTTTCACATTTTTCTTTAGTTACGCATTTTTTTTTAAGCCGGTGTAATTTAAGCAATTTTTTTAGTTAAGTAGGTGCCACTTTAGGGCACATATTAATTACATATAAGGCATACAAGGTAAGGGTTGCAGCGATTTAGTAAGCCTTCACATTTAGCTAAATAAGGGGTTCACTAGAGTCAGATTAGGGAACAATTACTAGGTATTTTATACAAGGAGTCCGAATCTAATAAGGGTGACACTAAAGTCAGATTAGGTAACAATTACTAGGGGCTTAATGGAACAGGTAAAGGTTAAATTAGGTAACAATTACTAGGGGCTTCAGACGGGAATCGGGAGATGGGGAGATGGGGAGATAGGGAGATAGGGAGGTTGGGAGAATTTTTGTGCTGTATAAATGGGGGATGATTTTAATTGTGTAGAATGGGCATCTTGCCCGTGAACAATATTTGTGGAATGGGCATCTTGCCCGTTATCAATATTTTCCCTTCCCGATTCTGTCAGTTTCCGATGATTCCCGATTCCCCTCTTTAAACAGAAAACCCCAACTAGGTGCCACGCTTTGTAGCAAGCTCTACCGCTGGGGTTTCTCTTACAGAATCAAATTTGTCAAAAAAGTCTCAAACGAGAAAGAGGTCGGTGGCGTGCCAGGTAACGGAAGACCCGGAAGTAGCCAGGGTTTCCGGTCAATAAATTGGCTGCCAATCGACCGCCCACCGCCGATAAAAAAAACTTTTGACATAACTATGATGTTTTGCTATTATGCGATTCTATCGGTCGCCCTGGCCGTCGCTACAGTTTCGACATTTTATAGTTCCGCGCCAATACAAAAATCTCCCGCCAAATGTCTGGCCTCCCCTTATGTTGTTTATTTTCTCTTCTGACAACTCTTGGAGGTCGGTTTCTGGGCTTGGTCTTGTTTCAAGATCTTGGATCTCGATCTTTTCTTTCATGCTTTTATACACTCCAAATCACCTTTGTCTAATCTGTGCTCTCTGACAAGAGTAAAATCACAGAGGAAGAGAAGTCAAGGCTTTTTTCACATTTTTATTTCTATTTAATAATTTTTGTAGTTTTAAGCCGGTGTAATTTTTTTAATGTATAGTATAAATTGGAGAAGAAAAGAAGTCAAGGCTTTTTTCACATTTTTATTTAGTTAAGCATTTTTTTTTAGTAGGTGCCACTTAATGGCACATCTTATTCAAATCAAAGTCTGATAATGTAAGGGTTACAAAGATTAAATAAGCCTTCACAATTAGCTAAGTAAGGGGTACAGTAGAGTCAGAGTAGATAACAATAGGGGAATCGGGAATCGGGAGTCGGGAGTCGGGAGATGGGGAGATGGGGAGATAGGAAGATGGGGAGAATTGTTGTTTTGCAGAAATTTTGTTTTGTAGAAATTGAGGATGATTTTAATTGTTTTGTGGAATGGGCATCTTGCCCGTGATCAATATTTGTAGAATGGGCATCTTGCCCGTGATCAATATTTGTAGAATGGGCATCTTGCCCGTGATCAATATTTGTAGAATGGGCATCTTGCCCGTGATCAATATTTTCTCGCTTCTCAAACACGTCCCGATTCTGTCAGTCTCCGATCACTTCCGATTCCCGATTCCCGATTCCCGATTCCCGATTCCCCTCTTTAAACAGAAAACCCCAACTCGATAGCTGGGGTTTCTCAGAAGGAATCACATTTGTCAAAAAAGTCTCATTTAGGTCGGTGCCGTAGGTAACCGAAGACCCTGAATTAGCCAGGGTTTCCGGTCAATTAAGCCGTGCCAATCGACCGCCCACCGCCGATAAAAAAGACTTTTGACATAACGGAGATGTTTTGCTTGGCTAGTAAGTAGGTGGGCATAAATAAACGTTAAAACTTAAAATCCGAAAATGAAGCTGAAATCCTTTATTCATAAGGTTTTCGTGATTTTGAATTTCAATCGCTATTTTACACTTAATTAAGCCCACCTACTTAGTCCCGATTGTCAAGATCGCAAAACAGGCACCGAATTCCCCCACGGTAAATGAACTGACTAAACCCCCCTTTTACCTTTTTTTCCTCCTCGTATGATGACAACTTGAGGAGGTAGGTTTCTTGGCTTGGTCTGGTTTCTATATCTAGGATCTTGATCTTTTCTTTCATGTACACTCACTCATCAGCTTAGTGTAATCTGTGCTCTGTGGCAAGAATAAAATCGCAGAGGAAGAGAAGTCAAGGCTTTTTTCACATTTTTTTTTGTTAAGCAATTTTTTTTAAGCCGGTGTAATTTAAGCAATTTTTTTACTTAAGCAGGTGCCACTTTATGGCACATATTATTTACAGCCAAGCCTTATAATATAATGTTTAAAGCGATTAAATAAGCCTTTACATTTAGCTAAATAAGGGGTACAATATAGTCAGATTATGTAACAATTACTAGGGGCTTAATAAGGGAGTCGGGAGATGGGGAGATGGGGAGAATTTTTTTTGTATAAATGGGGGATGATTTTAATTTTGTAGAATGGGCATCTTGCCCGTGACGATCAATATTTGTGGAATGGGCATCTTGCCCGTGATCAATATTTTTGTTATGGGCATCTTGCCCGTGATCAATATTTGTGGAATGGGCATCTTGCCCGTGATCAATATTTGTGGAATGGGCATATTGCCCGTTATCAATATTTTCCCTTCCCGATTCTGTCAGTTTCCAATGACTCCCGATTCCCGATTCCCGATTCCCCACTCCCGTCTTTAAACACAAAACCCCAACTAGGTGCGTGCCACGCTTTGTAGTAGGCTCTACCGCTGGGGTTTCTCAGAAGGAATCACATTTGTCAAAAAAGTCTCATTGGGGAAGCATTTGGGCAAGAGGTCGGTGCAGTGCCAGGTAACGGAAGACCCGGAAGTGGCCAGGGTTTCCCGTCAATAAATTGGCTGCCAATCGACCGCCCACGACTGATAAAAAAGACTTTTGACATAACTATGATGTTTTGCTATGCTATCCTTCTGAGTTGTATCCCAAAACACACCACAAGTCCCCCCGCCAAACACCCCTCTCGGGCAAATCCCCAGAGGACCAGGGCAAATAACACGCAACTACCGGTCCCCGCTCCTCCAGCCATCGTTGGTAAGCTTCCACCGACGCGAATCTTCTTCCCCCTACTACCTTTTTTTGGTCGTCTTCTGACAACTTACGGAGGTCGGTTTCTTGGATTGCTCTGGTTTCTAGATCTAGGATCTTTATCTTTTCTTTCATGCTATTGCTTTTCACTCCCAATCAGCTTAGTGTAATCTGTTCTCTTTGACAAGAGTAAAATATCAGAGGAAGAGAAGTCAATGCTTGTTTCACATTTTTTTGCCTACTTAAGCATTTTTTATAGTTAAGATTTTTTTGATTTTTAAGGAAGTGAAATTCATTTTTTTAGTTAAGCATGTGCCACTTAATGGCACATCTTATTCAACTCAAAATTTTGTCAGTCTTCAAACAGAAAACCCCAACTAGGTGCCACGCTTTGTAGCAAGCTCTACCGCTGGGGTTTCTCTTATGGAATCAAATTTGTCAAACAAGTCTCCCGCAGGGAAAGAGGTCGGTGCCGGGGACCGGTGAAGTAGCCAGGGTTTCCGGTCAATAAATTGGCTGCCAATCGACCGCTGACCACTAAGGAAAATGGCGTTGCTGAATTAAGGAATGAATGCGCGATCATCTGGTTTTATTAAAGCCCCCGTTGGTCCCCCAATTCTGGGGGACTTGTCTTGATGCAGTCGCTCATGGGGGAAACCACGGCAGTCGCTCATGGGGGAGACCCCCAAGACCGCGCTGCCTCCCCAAGACCGCGCTGCATCGCTTGAGAGTTTTTCCCCCCAGAATTGGGGGGCTAGGGGGGCGAAACCATACTCATAATCAGCAACGCCAGGAAAATGACTTTTGACTAATGGTCGATGTTTTGTTAGCCATCCTGATTATCATAGGAACAGAAAAGGCAACCCCAACCCCCAAAACCCAACACACCTCCTACTTGCCACTAAACGCCTGTAATATCTTCAGTCACTACAAACCCGACACCTCCACATACCCCTTTGAGGTCGTCTAGTGACAACAACTGTAGGAGGTCGGTTTCTTTGCTTGGTCTGGTTTCTAGATCTAGGATCAGGATCTTTTCTTTATTGGTACTCATTCTTTTATTACCCAACGTCACACTCGAAATTAGCATGGTGTAATCTCTGCTCCGTAAAAAGATTAATGGGAAAAGGGTGGGGTGTCAAATGAGTTAATTCTTGTTTATACGGGAGTCGGGAATCGGGAGTCGGGATGCGATCGCATTCGCGAAGCGTGACCAAAGGTCAAGCGTGACCAAAGGTCAATCCCATTGAATCGGGAGTCGGGAGTCGGGAGTCGGGAATCGGGAAATCAAGAGAATCTCTAGCCTTGAAACAATAGTCACACCCAAGCCGTAATAGCTTGGGTGTCGCTTTTTATATGTCTGCCAGGCATTTTGTATAGCGCTATACATAAACGGTTTGACATTGATACAAGCAGCAAAAGCTGTTTTAGTCAACTATTGCCTATTGCTAGCATGCCTATGGTGCCGATTCCCGATTCCCGATTCCCGATTCCCGATTCCCGATTCCCGATTCCCGATTCCCATTGCCTATGGTGCCGATTCCCGATTCCCGATTCCCGATTCCCGATTCCCGATTGCCAAAATGTAAACTTTGTTTTCATTATGTTACATTAAATTTAATACTTTCTTAAGCATTCTTACCTAGAGGATTAATCAACTACATGGCGGAACCAACCCATCTGGCTCAGCTTGAGCAGGGTGTAAAACTCTGGAATCAATGGAGAGAGAATCATCCCAAACTGATCCCTGACCTAATGGAGGTAGACCTCAGTGGGAAAAACCTCAATGGTTTCAATCTCTTTCAAGCGGAGCTAATGGGAGCTAACTTGAGTGGGTCATTGCTGATTTATACTGACCTGACTGAGGCTTCTGTAGTTGGGGCAACATTTGATAAAGCTATTCTTCGTCACGCTTACTTGAATCGAGCCAAGCTTACCCGTACATCCTTCCAAAGAGCAGACCTGAGTATGACATCTTTGGAAGAGGCTAACCTAATTAGGGTTAACTTTTCTCTGGCAGACCTTGAGGGAGCTAATTTGTATAGAACTAACCTGATTGCTGTGAATTTCACTAAAGCCAATCTGAGTAGGGTCAACTTCACTGAGGCGGTGATGACTGGGGCTAATCTCAATGAAGCTAAGCTGATTGGTAGTAATTTTGATAAAGCTAACTTAACAGGAGCAGATCTGGTTAAGGCAAATCTGAAAGGGGCTAACCTTAGTCAAGCTAATCTTAGTTATTCCAACCTCAGAGAAGCTAACCTTAGTGAAACCAACCTCAGAAAAGCCAATCTTACCGGAGCTGATTTAACTCATGCCAACCTTCACGGGGCTAATCTGATTGAAGCGGAACTTGATGGGGTGATATTGAATACGAGTATTTAGTTGGATGGGAAAGGGAGTAGGGAGTAGGCAAGAGGCAAGAGGCAAGAGGCAAGAGGCAAGAGGCAAGAGGCAAGAGGCAAGAGGGAAAAAAGAATGTTTACCTCATAGCTATAAGAAACGCTAGATATAGGACAGGGAGTGGGGAGTCGGGAGTCGGGAAACAATAGGTGTGTCTACTAGGGAACAGGGAACAGGGAACGGGGAACAGGGAACGGGGTGGGACAGGTTTCGACGCTGTGACGAACGCCCATAGGCTGATATAGCACTACGCATTAAAGTGTTTGACATTGATACAAGCTCAAACGCTTTTGTAGTCAACTATTGCCTTTTGCTAGCATGCCTTTTGCCTAAAGCCCTTGCGCGTAGCGCTATAACTGATAGCTGATAGCTGATAGCTAATAGCTGATAGCTTACGCTGTAGTGCAGAAGTGCTTTATAAAAAATATTTCGATGGGCTTGTCGAGTCTTGATTAAGTCGGCTTTGATCGAGATATCCGCACTCACATTCTGCATAAATTGCTAATGATCAATTTTCAGCTGCCATGGTCTGATCTGCGCCATACCTCTGAATCTTCTGTGAAGAAAAAACACTGTATTGGTTCAATAGGTCACATTAAAAAAATCAGACAGGGTGCTATAGGTAGTCTCTTTGTGACTCTGTTTTGGGCAATGACTGCACCAGTTTTTGCCGCTGAGTATCTCACGCTACGCTTGGGGCCATTTGAGCAATCTGTGGCTATCAAGGAATTAGAAAAGTTTGCTGAGACAGGGGAGTTATCACGAGCACTGCAACCCTATCGAGATATCCTAACGCCAGAGATCCGGAAGATTTTGACCAATAGCCTCAAACTCAACCCTAAGACTACAGAAACCTTTATTAATGACCTGCTTCTCTCCAGCGATGGGGCACGGTTGTTGGACAGACTAGGGTTAGCACTCCCCGATAGTAGTTTAGAGCAATTAAAAGCTGCGCTGTTGTTAGGAGCAAGGCAAGTTAATGGGTTAAGTGTGCTGAGTTTTTTACGGGCTTACCCAGGAGAAAAGATCACTTTGGATGCTTCGTCTGCGGTTGGCATTGCCCTACAACTTAATGCCTCCTATTGGAAGAGTTTAGCAGTTGGTCCAATATTAGAGCAAGATTTGGCTGTTGCAGACGCTGCCACCTTTCGCCCTAAATTTGACCCTGCTACTCCCGGTCCCCAATTGGTTCAACAGCGTAAACTACGACTAAGAGACCAACAACGGCAACGTACTATTATTGTAGATCTATACTGGGCTGAGGATACTACTGGACCTTTGGTCGTTCTCTCCCACGGATTTGCTGCAGACCGCAAATTTCTGAGATATTTAGCACGCCATCTAGCGTCTCATGGTCTTACTGTAGCTTCCCTAGAGCATCCTGGCAGCAACTTTACCAGGATTAACAGTTTGTCAGCACCTGGTCAACTTGGGGATTTGTTACCTCCGGGGGAGTTTATTGACCGTCCCAAAGATGTCAGCTTTCTACTGGATGAGTTGGCTGACATCAATCAGAGATATTCTACCATGGTTGGTAAACTCAATACTCAACAAGTTACCATTATTGGTCATTCCTTGGGGGGCTACACGGCTTTAGCGTTGGCTGGGGGAAAACTGGATTTAGAGGAATTGCGACGGTTTTGTAAAAATCGCTCTCCTGTGGGCAGATCCCCAGCAGATTGGTTCCAATGTGCAGCGGCTGATTTACCAGAAGACCAGGTTAATCTTACTGATCAGCGAGTGGTGCAAGCGATCGCATTGAATAGCGTAACCGGGCGTTTGTTTGGTACTAAGGGTTTGCGTCATGTTACTGTACCAACCTTAATGTTAACCGGTACGGAGGATGCTATTACACCAGCGCTTGACCATCAGTTACGGTCTTTTAATCAGTTGGGGGGTTCTAAGTATTTGATTAGCGCCATTGGTGGCACTCACCTCAGTGTGACTGACCCGAAGAATCTTAACGATGCGATCGCTAGAAGTACGTTAGTCAAAGAGGTGGTTGGGGACGATGCCCATAGTCTGCGGCAACTGGTCAAAGGTGTAAGTTTAGGGTTTATTAAGCAGCTAACTCCAGAAGCTGAACGCTATGAACCATTTTTAACCCCAGCCTACGCTCAATCTCTTTCCAGTCCCAAAATTTCCTTGCGTCTGAGTACAAAATTACCCGCAAGCATGGCGACTTGGTTTCAAGTTATATCCGTGGGAAATCAGCAGGTTGCTATCAACTTTAAGGACGTAAATTCTGGGTCTATCAGCTCAAGTCAATTCTATTTTTATCCTAACATTAAAATGATGACCCCGAATAGTTTTTGCATTGAACAGCTGAATCAATTGTTCACTAAACTTGTGAACAAGTACCGGGAAAAAGCAAGTCGCATCAGTTAAGTTTAATAGTTTTAGGGAGTAGGGAGTGTGGGAGGTGTGGGGAGATGGGGAGATGGGGAGATGGGGAGATGGGGAGATGGGGAGATAGGAAGATGGGGAGATGGGGAGATGGGGAGTCAGATCAGTTTTCCCGATTCCCGATTCCCGATTCCCGATTCCCGATTCGCTACTCCCGATTCCCGATTCCCGATTCCCGATTCCCTTAATTAATTGCTAGTTGACGATTTTAAAGTTTTGTGACTTATGGCCAATATGGCAAGACGTTTCTATTAGCCATGGGGGAAGTTGATATAAACAACCAATAGAAATAAATTGGATATATCGCTCCCCATGAAAATCTCTGATTTAGGTTTAGTCGAAAGCTTAGAAAGTGACAGTTCTATCTCTGACAGTAGTGATCAGAAAATGGCTGATGTTGTCGGTGGGAAAAGTCACAAAATTCGTTGGCCTCATAATGACCAACCGCAGCAGGAGCCTACGACAATTGTCAGCATACCCATAGAATTACCGTATTGTCCTCTTTACCTATTTCCTGATGGCACTATCGGGCATAAGTGTTTTGATACTCGTCCTTTTTAAGGATAGCGGTAATACTATTCATTTATCTTATTCATAAGGTACACAGGATTTATTGTTTGTTCCCAGATCCGCTGTTCCCAGATCCGCTGTTCCCTATTCCCGACAACTGCCGCGAAGTCTATTAAACCCAGCCAACCACATTTTTGATTTGATAGACCGCTAGCTCCCGGTCTATATGTTTCTTGGCTTTAAGAATCGGACTGTTAGGATTTTTGTACCAGCGCTGGGAGCGGAAACAAAAACCATTGGCTGTTATTACCTCCCAACTATAGCGAGTCCGATCAATCAATAACCAAATTTCATAAGAGTGATAGGTCTGTCGGGGAAATTTAAGAATACCAATTTCTAGCAGAATGCTCATGCGCATCCGCGATCGCTCTATACGTTTGAGTAATTCCAGAAAACACAATGCTGCCCGTTTAGCCGCCTCATGAGTGGGGTAACGGTAGCGATCGCGGGGCTCAAATTTGAAGTCTCGACTACTAAGGCGGAAATGAAACTTGCCTGAAGCATCTTCGACATATATCACACTCCAAGGGGTTTTCGGGTACTTTACACAAAAACCTGGAGCTATTAATTTAACCGCAGTTGCCATCCTTATCCCTTTGCTAAACCGTTGCTGAGAGGATCTTAACCAAATTTTTATCGATCACCAACGGAGGGTTTTGGTCAATGAGCCTGACCGAAGGTCATTACCCATGACCCATTACCCATGACCCATGACCCATGACCCATGACCCATGACCCATGACCCATGACCCATGACCCATGACCCATGACCCATTACCCATTACCCATTACCCATTACTCACAATCATTCCACAATTGGGCGACGCCCTTTTAGGCGTGTGAGAGATCAATATCATCCTGACCGTAGGCTTGCCAAGCCAAGTCTACTAAGCCATCAACAATAGCAGCCGCCACTACCGCAGAACCCTTACGACCATCAATCCGAATGTGGGGAATCAAAGAATCCCTCAACCGAGATTTAGCCACATCCACCTCTACAAATCCCGCAGGTACCCCAATCACCAAGGCTGGTCGAATTTCCTCTGCCTCAATCAACTCCACCAATACTGTCAAAGCTGTCTGAGCTTGACCAATCACAAAAATTCCTTCTGGATAGCGTCTAGCTAGGGTTTGCATCCCCCAGGCTGCCTTAGTCTTTTGTTTTTGGGGACGAGTGAGGGTTTCCATGCTGGAATACACTGGATTAGCAAAGGTATCTTGAATGTGGGGAGTGATCCCTACTTGTACCATTGGCACATCCACTACAATTGTGCTACGAGCAGCTAGAGCTGCTGCTCCTGCTTGTAATGCCCGCTCAGAAAAATGAATCAGAGACTTATACTCAAAGTCGGCTGTGGCATAAATCACCCGCCGCACAATCTCGTATTCTGCTGGTGAAAAGACATGCTCGCCTATTTCACGGTCAATAATTGCCAGACTTTGAGCATCAGTTATATGCCATTCCATGAGGACTCTTCAGACAAACCGGTTGTGATTATTTTGACATTATTATGCTTGCTCTAGTGGTTTTCATATTAGGGAACAGGGAATAGGGAACAGGGAATAGGCAACAGGCAAGAGGCAACAGGCAACAGGCAATAGGCAATAGGCAATAGGCAATAGGCAATAGGCAATAGGCAATAGGCAATAGGCAACAGGCAATAGGCAACAGGCAATAGGCAACAGGCAACAGGCAACAGGGAAAACTGATCTGATTCCCCATCTCCCCGCGCCCCCGCCCCATCTCCCCATCTCCCCATCTCCCCATCTCCCCATCTCCCCCACACTCCCCACACTCCCGACTCCCGACTCCCGACTCCCGACTCCCTGCTCCCTGCTCCCTGTAACTAAAAATTAAGAATAATTGCAATTTGATTCAGATTCTCTTATATCCCTAATCGATATGTTTATCTTGGCAAGAGGATTTGGCGAATTAGATACCAGGCAAAAAACACTTATCCCTAAGGATAGTCATTACCTCGGACTTCTGAGACAATCTAAATCACGCTTGGGTCTTAAGGCTGTTCGCGTAGCGTGGCCAAAGGCCAAGGCAGCAAGGCTGAAAACATCTTGGTTGCTGAGTAACTAATCCAGAAAATTGCTCCATAATTGATGCTTAATGCTTAAGAATTATTGATGTTTGATGCTTGATGCTTGATGTTTGATGTTTGATACTTGATACTTAATCTTTTAACAAGGGAGAATAGGATATGAAATTGGCTTACTGGATGTATGCAGGTCCTGCCCACATTGGCACACTGCGCGTTGCGAGTTCTTTTAAGAATGTCCATGCTATTATGCATGCCCCCCTAGGGGATGACTATTTCAACGTGATGCGCTCAATGCTAGAGCGAGAGCGGGATTACACTCCGGTAACTGCTAGTATTGTTGACCGGAACGTGCTAGCACGGGGTTCTCAGGAAAAAGTAGTGGACAACATTACCCGCAAGGATCAGGAGGTAAACCCTGATCTGATTGTGCTGACCCCCACCTGCACCTCCAGTATCCTACAAGAAGACCTGGAGAACTTCGTAAACCGGGCTCAGATGGATGCTAAGGCTGATGTGATGCTGGCAGATGTCAACCACTACCGGGTCAATGAATTGCAAGCGGCTGACCGCACCCTAGATCAAATTGTTCAGTTCTACCTCAACAAAGCCCGCAAGAAGGGTGAGCTCCCAGAGGGCAAAACTGCAAAACCCTCGGTGAACATCATTGGTATTTCTACCCTTGGCTTCCACAATCAACACGATTGTACTGAACTGAAGCGGCTGATGGCTGATTTGGGCATTGAGGTTAACGAAGTCCTCCCAGAGGGAGCGTCTGTCCACAACCTGAAAAATCTACCTCGGGCTTGGTTTAACCTGTTGCCTTATCGGGAAATTGGCTTGATGAGTGCCCGTTACCTGGAAGAAGAGTTCTCGATGCCCTATGTCGATATTGCTCCTCTGGGTGTGGTGGAAACTGCTCGTTGTATCCGTAAGATTCAGGAAATTGTCAATGGTCAAGGTGCTAATGTCGATTACGAGGAGTACATCGACAACCAAACCCTGTACGTTTCTCAAGCTGCCTGGTTCTCTCGCTCCATCGACTGCCAAAACTTGACGGGTAAGAAGGCTGTGGTTTTCGGAGATAATACCCACGCTGCGGCTATGACCAAGATTCTGGCACGGGAGATGGGTATTCATGTGGTGCTGGCTGGGACTTACTGCAAGTATGATGCGGATTGGTTTAAGGAGCAGGTGAGCGAATACTGTGATGAGATCCTGATCAGTGATGATAATGGTCAAATTGGGGATGCGATCGCACGAATTGAACCTGCTGCGATTTTCGGTACCCAAATGGAACGGCACGTTGGTAAGCGCTTGAATATTCCTTGTGGTGTGATTGCTGCTCCAATTCATATCCAAAACTTCCCCATCGGTTATCGTCCCTTCATGGGTTACGAAGGTACTAACCAAATTGCTGATTTGGTCTACAATTCCTTTACCTTGGGTATGGAAGACCACTTGTTGGAAATCTTTGGTGGTCATGATACCAAGGAAGTGATTACCAAGGGGATCTCTGCTGATTCTGACCTGAACTGGAGTAAGGACGCTAAAGCAGAACTGAATAAGGTGCCTGGTTTTGTTCGCGGTAAAGTAAAGCGCAATACTGAGAAGTTTGCTCGTGAGCGTGGCTTTAGTGAAATCACTCTTGAAGTGATGTATGCCGCTAAGGAAGCTGTAGGGGCTTGAGCGGATAGAGATTTAATCTGAATCAGGGGAGGTGGGGAGATAGGGAGATAGGGAGATAGGGAGATAGGGAGATGGGGAGATGGGGAATCAGATCAGTTTTCCCGATTCCCAATTCCCGATTCCCGATTCCCGATTCCCGATTCTCGATTCCCTAACCCCTCCTGGGAGGGGTTAGGGGTGGGTTCCGATTCCCGATTCCCGATTCCCAATTCCCGATTCCCAATTGCCGATTCTGTGTACCTTTTTCAAAGTCTGTGACTCTATCGACGAAGATTGCTGTGATTGCTCCGAAAAAATTTAATTATTATTTACAAAGAATCTGAATAGCTAGACCCGCCTATGGCTTCTGGTGGGTCTATATGATTTGTAAGCTAATGGGCTACGCCCACACTACTGGAACAGCTATTAGCTAATGCGCTACGCCCAAGCTACTTGAGGTGCTATTAGCTTAATTTCCCCTGGTAATTTATCATTTTTGTTTATTGTACTACTTTTTATTTAATTTTTATTTAAAAATAATTAATTAAGTATTAAATTTGATAAATATGATTTAAAGTGGTTTAGATTATGGTTTAAATTTATAAAAGTCTATTTAAGCTAATTTAAAGGCTATATCGATAAAAAAGACCCTGTATTTTCTAGTGCAGTTGGTGAATAATTCAAGAAGCACCGAAAGCTAAGCAATCTATGGCTGGCTTTAGGGTCAACGCCGAAGCGGTGCCTAAGATAAATCCAGCAGAATTTCAGCAATTATCCTTTCGGCTGGCTTAGGGGGATTGTGACAGTTAAGCAAATTGTCCAGTAATATCCCAAAATCTCCAAATATTTGGTAGATTATAAGGAGGGCACTCGTACCACTTCGTAAGGCGGTCGAACTTACGGGACTATCTAGGAACACTCTGAGGAAATATGCGGACGATGGAACGATCAAATCCGAAAAAACTCCAGGAGGAACAAGGTTTTTTGACACAGAAAGCCTGCTCAGTCTGGGGCGAAGACAACCAAGACAGCCAGCTACCATCTGTTACTGCCGAGTCAGCAGTAGCAAACAATTTGACGACCTCGCCAGGCAAATTGCCTACATGCACTCCCTCTTCCCGGAAGCGGAAATCATCTTTGACATCGGATCAGGTCTCAACTATAAACGCAAAGGTCTTAGAACCATACTGGAACGGCTTGTGCGAGGAGATCAGCTCACGATTGCTGTTGCCTGCCCTTGCAGACTTACCAGATTTGGATTTGAACTCATTGAGTACTTGGTCAGTCTCAACGGTGGAAAAATCATGGGATCCGACCAACCTGAAAGTTGCCCCGAGGCTGAACTCACGGCAGATATTCTCTCCATCATTCACGTCTTCTCCTGTAGAGTCCACGGACTCAGAAAGTACGGGACAAAAATCAAAGAAGATAAGAGTGTTCCTAAACTCTGAACAGCGTGCAATTATCCGCCACTGGTTTGGAGTGTCCCGTTATGTTTTTAATAAAACTGTAAAAATCCTAGAAAATGGCGAAAAAAAAGCTAACTGGTTTGCCATTAAAACGGAAATAGTAAACAACCTTCCCGAGTGGTGCAAGACAGTACCTTATCAAATTAAATCCATAGCGATTAAGGAGGCTTGCACGGCTGTTAGGGAAGCCAAGAAGAAGTATAAAAAGACTGGCCAAATTAATCGGGTTAGGTTTAGGTCTCGAAAGAATCCCGTTCAATCTTGTTACATTCCTAAATCAGCCGTTTCAGCTAAAGGCATTTATCACACAAAATTAGGTGAATTAACTTTTACTGAAACCATTCCCGGTAATATTGGTGACTGTCGATTAACTAGCACTAATGGGGACTATTACCTAACAGTTCCCCACAAAAGCACTCAAATAAAAGCCGAAAGCCAAGGCAGAGTAGTCGCTTTAGACCCTGGTGTTAGAACATTCTTGACGTTTTTCAGTGAAAACTCCGTTGGCAAAATTGGAGAAGGTGACTTTTCCCGAATTCAGCGACTATGTGCTCACCTCGATCGTTTGCTGTCCAGAACAAGTAAAGCTAAAGGCAAACAAAAATATCGAATGAAGAGAGCCGCTAGACGGATAATCATCAAAATCAAGAACCTGATAAACGAACTACATCACAAAGCTGCTCGATTACTAGTTGATCACTTTGACGTAATACTGCTTCCTACTTTTGAAACCTCTCAGATGTCAAACAGAAAGACCAGGAAAATCAGGTCTTTGACTGTTCGCAACATGCTGTCTTTTGCTCATTACAGGTTTAAAGAGTTTCTAAAGCATAAAGCATCTGAGACAGGCAAAATTGTCCTTGACGTCTGTGAAGCTTATACCAGTAAAACTGTTAGTTGGACTGGTGAACTAGTCAATATTGGCGGAAGTAAAACCATCAAATCAAAAATTGATGGTCGTTTAATGGATCGCGACATCAATGGCGCTCGTGGAATTTTTCTGCGGGCTTTGGTAGATACACCCTGGCTGAAAAATCAGCTTGCATTGGCGGGCTAAAGCCTACCTTGGTAGATTTTGGTAGCTAAAAAGTATCGGCAAAGACAAAAGAAGAATTTTTATCTGAAACAGGAGATAACTAAAAGTGAAACTTTCAGTTTATGGAAAAGGTGGTATCGGTAAGTCCACAACTAGCTGTAATATCTCAGTTGCCCTAGCTAAGCGGGGTCGGAAGGTGCTGCAAATTGGCTGTGACCCGAAGCATGACAGCACATTCACTCTGACTGGTTTTCTGATTCCTACGATTATTGATACCCTTCAGGAAAAGGATTACCACTACGAAGATGTCTGGCCTGAAGATGTGATTTACAAAGGTTATGGTGGTGTTCATTGCGTAGAAGCTGGTGGTCCCCCGGCTGGTGCGGGTTGCGGTGGCTATGTGGTTGGTGAAACTGTAAAGCTGCTCAAGGAACTGAATGCTTTTGATGAGTACGATGTGATTCTGTTTGACGTTCTGGGTGATGTAGTCTGTGGTGGTTTTGCTGCTCCCCTGAACTATTCCAACTATTGCATGATTGTCACCGATAACGGTTTCGATGCGTTGTTCGCTGCTAACCGGATTGCTGCTTCTGTTCGTGAAAAAGCTCGCACTCACCCCCTGCGTCTGGCTGGTCTGATTGGCAACCGCACCTCTAAGCGCGACTTGATCGATAAGTATGTGGAAGCTGTCCCCATGCCAGTGCTGGAAATTCTGCCACTAATTGAAGATATCCGTGTCTCTCGGGTTAAGGGCAAAACGATTTTTGAAATGGCAGAAACTGACCCTAGCCTGGAACCGGTTTGCCAATACTATCTCAACATTGCTGACCAAATTCTGGCACAGCCTGAGGGGGTTGTACCTCAAGATGCACCAGACCGGGAGTTGTTCTCTTTGCTGTCTGACTTCTACCTCAATCCTCAAACCCCAGCAGTGACTGAGGAAGAAGAATTAGACCTGATGATGGTGTAACCAAAGGTTGAAAGAAAGGTTGAAAGTTAGGAGGTTGAAGGTTGAAAGTTGAAAGTTATTTGGTTGAAAGTTAGCAGGTGTAGGGTGCGTTAGGGACGGGCGAACCCTCATTTTATTCTCCGTAGCCAGTGTTGGGACAGTCCGTCCCGTAACGCACCACCGGGTCAAACTAAGCCTGAAAACCTTGGCCAAAAGGCCACGCGCTTCGCAGCAAAGCGGGACGAAGTCCATCGCGTTCAACCAACTAACCTTAAACCAACTAACATTCAACCTTAACCCTTAAAACCTTGGCCAATAGGCCACGCTACGCGAACAACCATTAAAACATTCAACATTCAACCTTCAACCTTCAACCTTCAACCCTTAAAACCTTAAACCCTTAAAACCTTAAACCCTTAAAACCGACGAGAGAAACCAGGAGAGGAGAACTTTAAATGACTGTTGCTCAAACCCCTCAAGCCCTAGATTTTGAGTGCGAAACTGGGAATTACCATACCTTTTGCCCGATTAGCTGCGTGGCATGGCTTTACCAAAAGATTGAAGATAGTTTCTTTTTGGTGATTGGTACTAAGACTTGTGGCTATTTCCTCCAAAATGCGATGGGGGTGATGATTTTTGCTGAGCCACGCTATGCCATGGCGGAGTTGGAAGAAGGGGATATTTCCGCTAAGCTCAATGATTACGAAGAACTGAAGCGGTTGTGTTTGCAGATTAAACGCGATCGCAATCCTAGTGTGATTGTCTGGATTGGTACTTGCACTACGGAAATTATCAAGATGGATTTGGAAGGCTTGGCTCCCAAGCTGGAATCTGAGATTGGCATTCCGATTGTGGTGGCTCGTGCTAATGGCTTAGACTATGCTTTCACCCAGGGTGAAGATACAGTATTGGCCGCTATGGCTCACAAGTGTCCGAAAGAAGCACCCCAGGTGGAAGAGGAGAAACAAGAGCGGAATGCGATCGCAAAACTCCTCAACTTTGGACGCCAGAAAGAAGAGGTGGCTGCGGAAGAGTCAGAGTATGCGGATCATCCACCCCTAGTGTTGTTTGGCTCCCTACCTGACCCGGTTGTGACTAACCTCACCCTAGAGTTGAAGAAGCAGGGGATTAAGGTGTCTGGTTGGTTGCCTGCTAAGCGTTACACGGAATTGCCAGTAATTGAAGAAGGTTACTATGTTGCTGGGGTGAATCCTTTCCTCAGCCGTACTGCTACTACTCTGATGCGCCGCCGCAAGTGTAAGTTAATTGGCGCACCTTTCCCCATTGGTCCGGATGGCACTCGGGCTTGGATAGAGAAAATGTGTTCTGTGTTTGGTATTGAACCAAAAGGCTTGGCAGAACGGGAAGCTAAAATTTGGGAAAGCTTGGAGGATTATATCCAGCTGTTGCGTGGCAAGTCTGTATTTTTCATGGGGGATAACTTGCTGGAAGTTTCCTTAGCTCGTTTCCTCGTTCGTTGCGGTATGACTTGCCATGAAATCGGTATCCCTTACATGGATAAGCGTTATCAGAAGGCTGAGTTAGCTCTGTTAGAACAGACTTGTCACGAAATGGGTGTACCAACTCCTAAGATTATCGAGAAGCCAGACAATTACAACCAGATTCAGCGGATTTATGAGTTAGAGCCGGATTTGGTGATTACCGGTATGGCTCATGCTAATCCTTTGGAAGCACGGGGAATTAATACTAAGTGGTCCGTTGAGTTTACCTTTGCTCAAATGCACGGCTTTACTAATGCCCGAGACATTCTGGAATTGGCAACTCGTCCGTTACGTCGCAATAACAGCCTCAAGGATTTGGGTTGGGATAAGTTAGTGAAAGAAGAGGCTAAGGTTTAGCGATTGTTAAGGGAGTAGGGAGTAGGGAGTAGGGAAGAGGTTTTTTTTAAGGTTAAAAATACCTTTTGATTCGCTTTAATTCCTCCTATCTCCCTATCTCCCTAAGTCACATGCTCTCGATTGTAAGCAGTGATATTTTTTTCTAGACAATCCCCTGGGATCCCAGGGGATTATTGGTTCAGAAGTTTTTCTTTTAGCTGTCCGGTAAAAGAAGCCCCACGTCCGAACTGAAAGTCGGCGTGGGATGAATTTTACACAGAGTCTTTCGGCATAGGGAAGCGAGCTATCAAGCTTCTAAGTAATTCCGAACAAGTCATTCCTCTCCGGTCAGCTTCCTGTTTGAGTTGCTTTTTCTCAAAACTAGTCAATCTGATCATTAAGTTTTTATCTTTCATTTCGCCTTGACACTTGTAAATACGGTTGCTAACCTAATAATAGGTCGATAAACAAGAGATAGCAACAATGAGATCAGCGTATCAGTACCGGTTAAGACTAACCAAATCACAGGAAATGGAAATAGAAAGATGGCTAGACATGCTTCGCCATCAATATAACTATCTATTGGCTGATAGATTTAACTGGTACGAACAGAATCGCTGTTCCATTAACTCTTGCCCTCTTGTTTGCCACTTACCAAATTTAAGGAACAATCCAGACTATTTTTCCCAAAAGAAAACCCTCCCCCAGTTAAAGAAGGATAGACCTTGGTACAGTGCAGTTCAATCCCAAGTTCTCCAAGACTGTGTCAAGAGAGTAGATCTAGCTTTTAAGCGGTACCTCAAAGGGGATAGTAACGGAAGAAAGAGCGGAAGACCTCGCTTTAAAGGGAAAAACAGATATAAATCTTTTACATTTCCTTCTCTTGGCACAAACCCTATAGATGGCAATAATTTGACTCTTCCGAAATTTGGAAAAGTCAAGCTGATTTACCATAGACCTATTCCAGAAGGTTTTAAAATCAAGACGGCCACTGTAACCCGAAAAGCTGACGGCTATTATGTTACGTTGTCAATACAAGATGATACTGTCCCAGATGTCATCCCAGTAGATAGTGTTAAAAATCCTATTGGAATAGACATGGGTCTCAAGTCTTTTCTGGTCAAGTCAAATGGTTCAGAGGTGCCAATTCCTCAGTATTATCGAAAGGCTCAGAAACGACTGAAGAAAGTTCAAAAAGCTGTCAGCCGATCTAAAAAAGGGAGTAATAATAGGAAAAAAGCTGTCACTAAACTAGGGAAAGCTCACAAGAAGGTTGCTGACACCAGGAAAGATTTTCATTTTAAAACTGCAAAGGGATTACTGGATGAACATGATCTAGTAGCTCATGAGAAGCTCAATATTAAAGGTCTGGCTAAGACCAAATTGGCTAAATCTATATTAGATGCTGGGTGGGGTGTGCGATTCGTTGGTTAGAAACCATACCTAATAAAGGTCTGGGGGATTAACCACAAGGACTAATGAGCCTTGATAACTTGATAACCATGTTGGTGAAATACCAACCCTCGTGAAATCCGAGTGACAGCCTTACCCCTGCCCACTGAGTAATAACAAACTAAGCGGGTAAAGCGGGGTCGAACAGTGAAGCGCTATTAACTCAAAATGGCGTTAGTAACAGGCAAATGAACTCAAGGGTACCAAAAGGAAGATATGTTTGAACCGTCGTTACAGCAACGCAGCGAAATGAGCTGATACGCTGCATTCAAATAGATAAAGGAACATAAAAGGATTATAAGGTTACCCCTCCTTATAATGATTTCCCAAGTTCCCGGCGGAGAATACCACCCTAAAAGTTCAACAGAATGGTTACCAGGAACGAAGTAACTTCATAGGTACTCTCGGAAAGGTCGGTCTCCGAGTAGGTAGTTAGCCGTATGGCCTATGTAAGGAAGATAGAGTCAGAAGCCAAAGCTTAAGGTAACTCTTAAGATATGCAGACAGACTCACGTGATAGGAAATGATGTAGTTGTAAGTAGCAATTGATATGTCTAAAACTCGGGGGTTCGCCCCACAGTCGGAATGGAATCGTACGGATTGGCGAAAGCTAGAACGTGTCGTATTCAAGTTGCAAAAACGAATATATCGAGCCTCCCAACGTGGTGATGTTCGCGTGGTACGTAAACTACAAAAGACTCTGATGAAGTCTTGGTCGGCAAAAATGCTAGCGGTAAGGAAGGTAACACAACAAAATAAAGGTAAAAAGACTGCCGGAATAGATGGACGTAAAGCCAATGATAGCAAACAACGTCTCACCTTAGTAGCCAACCTTAAGTTGTATAAGAAACCACAACCAACCCGCAGAGTTTGGATAGACAAACCTGGACGTAATGAAAAACGCCCTCTAGGGATACCCACGATTTACGACCGAGCGCTCCAAGCTCTCACCAAACAGGCACTAGAGCCTGAATGGGAAGCAATATTTGAGCCCAACTCATACGGGTTTAGACCAGGAAGGTCATGTCACGATGCAATCGAAGCAATATTCCTCAGTATCAAACAAACACCTAAATGGGTATTAGATGCTGATATCTCCAAATGCTTTGATAAAATCAACCACAACACACTTCTCAAAAAATTAAATACTTATCCTTCAATGAAGCGATTAATCAGAGGATGGTTAAAAGCCGGAGTAATGGATAACGGGACATTCTCTCCTACAGAAGAGGGTACCCCCCAGGGTGGGATAATATCTCCACTCCTAGCGAACATAGCCCTACACGGAATGGAAAAAAGAATTAAGGAATACGCCAAATCATTACCTGGAACTAAAAGGGATAATGAAAAAGCATTAAGCCTTATTCGATATGCAGATGATTTTGTCATCATGCATAAATCCAAACAAGTGGTAGAAGAATGTCAAAAGATTATCAGTGAGTGGCTAAAGAACATAGACCTGGAATTAAAGCCAAGTAAAACCAGACTGACCCATACCTTCACAGGATTTAATTTCCTAGGGTTTAACGTTCGTCAATACCCAGCAGGTAAAAACCAGTCAAAACAAGGCTTTAAAACCCTCATCAAACCATCCAAGAAGAAAATAAAAGAGCATTGGGAGCAGCTTTCTCAAGTCATAGACAAACACAAAGCAGCTCCTCAAGCCGCACTCATTAGCAGGCTTAAACCTATTATAAGGGGATGGTGTAACTACTACAAACCAGTAGTAAGTAAAGAAGCCTTCTCAAACCTAGACAATATGCTCTGGAATAAACTTCAAAGGTGGGGATACAGAAGACATCCAAACAAATCTAAAACCTGGGTGAATAAAAAGTATTGGGGAACAAAGGTCGAAAAACCTAAGAAACCTTGGGAAATGCCAAAGATAGACAACTGGGTTTTTATGACAAAAGAGGATAATTACCTCCCAAAACATGTAAAAACAAAAATAATTCGACATGTCAAAGTCAAAGAAACCAGAAGTCCATTCGATGGTGACCTAATATACTGGAATCACAGAATGCAGAAACACCCCGAAATAACCAGCCAGAAAGGAAAACTCCTGAAAAGGCAAGAAGGGAAATGCGCGTACTGTGGACTCACCTTTAGGAATGAAGATTTGATGGAAACACACCATATAATACCACGCGCACAAGGTGGAAACGACCAACTTAAAAATCTTGAATTACTTCACCTACACTGCCACGACATAATACATAGAACAAAAGTCAATCCAAAGTGTCAAGAGTCAAATACCGACTCCTCTGAACTAGATGAAAACCCATTCTAATGTAGAGGTACCAATGACAGTAGTTCCTATCATGAGGAGCCGTATGAAGGGAAACTTTCACGTACGGTTTTGGAGACGAGTCAGAAGTGAGGCGACTCCCTGGCTTAGTTTAATCAATTCCTCTCAATCTTGTCAGTCAAAGCCTTAAATGCTGGACTGGCAACGAAAGCAGTGAATCCCCGAAACACTAGCCAAAACTGTTCTAACTGCGGCAAAAAAGTGCCGAAAAAACTAAAAGATCGCACTCACTCTTGTCCTCATTGTGGCTATGTAGCTGATAGAGATGTAAACGCAGCGATCAATATATTAAATTTGGCGGTGGGGCATCCTGCCAGTAGTAAAGCTTACCGTTCGCGTAGCGTGGCCATAGGCCTTGTATCCGTTCGCGCAGCGTCGGCGAAAGCCGATACCAATAGGTGGAGTTGGTAAGAAGCCCACACTGAACCTGTAAAGGTCAGTGTGGGAGTATGTCACGTCTATGGCTTCAAGACAATCAGGATTGAACTCTAAAGCCTGATTGCATGATGCAATTGCATCCTCAAACTTTTTGTCATAAGTATTCACTATGGCCATGTCATACCAAAGGGAGGCTAACGCTAATTGCGCCTCCTGCACGATTTGGTCTATATTTCTTTGAATATCATGTTTTTCTTTAGCTGTCCGGCAAAAGAAGCCCCACACCTAATGCGCAGCATAGGTGTGGGATGAATTTTGCACAAGATATTTATGTAATAGGGAACAATTACGATTGAAGATCGTCTATAATAAAAGAAGTAGGGAAGACAAATTAAGAGCTAACCGCCACCTACTAATTAAAAAATAGAACTTATTTATTGTTCCGGCGCGGAGGGGCATCCCGGAGAGGAAACCTTATCAGAGGGTCGCCTTAATCATAAAGTTTTAACCCTGTTATGCATAGCCTGCTAACCATTTTGGCTCCACTCTTCTTGCGGTAACTTCTGACCGTGTCGTTAATAAAGCTTACCGTGTATCCGTTCGCGCAGCGTCGGCGAAAGCCGATAGCGATGGCTGGAGTTGGTAAGAAGCCCACACTGAACTCGTTCGCGAAGCGGCTCTGTAAGAGCAGAGTCAGTGTGGGAGTATGTCACTCCATCTAGTCTTTGAGTATTCTTCAAAATTCTGAAAACCGTAGAACCCATTAGCTGCTTTATCTAGTTTACGAACCTCTTTGTTCTGAAATCGGGGATTAAACATGTATTCCCAAAATGCAACCACTGTTTTGATAGGAAAAGCAATTTCTTTAACTATCTCTGAGTTATGTTCATAGACAGCTTTAAAACTATTTAGTTCAATTTTACCTGTTCTTTTGATGTATTTTATAAATTTGTCATAGGCGCTTTTGTCTTCGTTGATGCTATCAAGCATTTGGCTTAATGTCATCGCGTGGCAATGCCTGACATCAGTCATTATGAGGTCGCCTTCAGAGCTCAATCCCTCAAGATGTACTATCTCTGGCGCCTTTGGGAACCCAAAGCATTCTTCTTCCAGAGTAAAGGTAATTAGATATGTGTTGATTGGATTTTTTTCTAGCTTCATTCGTTGATATAACTAGTTTCTAGAGTATGCCCCGAGGATCACATTATAGTTATAGCTTCCCTAGCTCATAACCTAACTCTGACACTATGGGAATAGGGAGTCGGGAGTCGGGAGTCGCGAGTAGGATTAGTATAGAGCTAACGGAGTGTAATTATGAATCAGGCAATACATGAGAGAGTATACTGGACTATTCATGACCTAGAATTGCTACCAGAAAATGAAGGAACACGCTACGAAATCATTGATGGAGAATTATTTGTCACTAGAGCGCCTCATACTAAACATCAGCAAACCTGTGGCAAAATTTTTCGACAGCTAGATGCTTGGTCTGAAGCAAGTGGTTTAGGGGAAGCTATTCCTAGTCCCGGTGTCCTGTTTTCCGAATCCGATAATGTTATTCCCGATGTCGTTTGGGTTACTCAAGAAACCTATGAATTAATATTAGACGAATCTGGACATCTAACTGGTGCCCCAGAATTAGCAGTCGAAGTTTTATCTGCTAGTCAACAAGACCAAAGACCAGACCGAGAAGCTAAACTAAAACTTTACTCTTCACGAGGCGTCAAAGAATATTGGATTGCTGATTGGAGGTCTCGCAAGATCGAAATCTATCGCCGGGAAAACAGTCAGCTCAAATTAGTAGCAACCCTTTTCAGCCAAGATACCCTAACCTCTCCTATCCTACCTGGTTTTAGTTGTACTGTTAATCAGTTTTTTCCTAAATAAAAGGGAATCGGGAATCGGGAATCGGGAATCGGGAATCGGGAATCGGGAGTTGCGTAGGGTGTGTTAGGGGCGGGCTCATTTTCCGCCTCTTCGCGCCTTTTTGGGATAGCCCGCCCCGTAACGCACCACCGGGTCAAACAGCTTTTAGGAGATGCACCCAAAGGGAAAAAAATATCACAATTCATTTAATTTTGCTAAACATTTCCATTATATCTGTTCTCATAGTAATTAGGTACACAGGATTTTTTTCCTATTGCCTATTGCCTATTGCCTATTGCCTTTGATAAATTTAGGTATCCCAATTTAAATGCTGAAATAGCATCGCCTTTCTTTACATTACCCCTCAAAAAAAAATTCTAAAAACCCTTGACAAAATAAAATATAATCATTACAATTATAAATGTAACTAAAAAGCAAAAGGTAAACCTTATGACTTCAGAAATTCCACAAAATCCAGACAACAACCCCGATGATTATTCCCAAAACAAAATCCGTGTTCAGCACATTTTGAAGGGCTCCCGCAAGGCAATAACTAATACCATGCATACCCTCTATGCACTTGGCTACACCGAAATATCCGAGTGGAGTCCTCTGCAGCCGACGGATGTTCCGGGAGAATTCATAACAATTAGCACCAAGTACTTCAGGCTCCGTTAAAACGTTAAATTGCTGGGGGGTTTTCCCCCGGCCAAACCATCCGGTCGAGTCCCGTAAGATCACTCACGTCTGGATAAGTTGGAAAACTGAATGACATAAGGTAAATTCCTAGCCGTGGATAGTATTTCTGCGGCTATTTTTTTTGAAGGTTAGCAGGTTTAAGGTTAGCAGGTTGAAGGTTGGTTAGTTGAAGGTTGAAGGTTGGTTAGTTGAAGGTTAGTTAGTTGAAGGTTGAAGGTTGGTTAGTTGAAGGTTGAAGGTTGGTTAGTTGTTCGCCTTTGGCGTTCCCGAAGGGTAGGTTGTCTGTCAGAATGCATAATGGTGAATTCTCAATTCTCAATTCTCAATTCTCAATTCTCAATTCTTAATTCTCAATTCTTAATTCTCAATTCTTAATTCTCAATTCTTAATTCTTAATTCTTAATTCTTAATTCTTAATTCTTAATTCTTAATTCTTAATTCTACACTTCCCCATCTCCCCATCTCCCCATCTCCCCATCTCCCCATCTCCCCATCTCCCCACTCTCCCCAAAAATGTCCTGATGGAATAGCAGAGATTCTGTATAGGGGTCTAAAACCTCTGAAGGATAAAATTCAGCCAATCCTATGACCTTAATCAGTAAATTGGGGTTTAAGCCACAAAAGCAAGCTCATTTAATTGCACCAGTAACAATTGAATCATCTGATATATCGATAGTTATTCCCGTCAGGAATAATCAGAAAGGAATTAACTTATTTTTGTCAGAATTTTTCAAAACCCAGAACCTAGAAAGCTATCCACAAGAAATCATTATCGTTGATAATCAATCAAAGCCAGAGATTACTATCCCTAAACAGTTTCAAGTTGCTCCCCTTTCAATAAGAGTGATAAAATGCTCAAAACTTGGACCGGCATCTGCCAGAAATATGGGAATAAAGTCTGCTCAAGGAGATTGGATTTTATTTACCGATAGTGACTGTATTCCTTCAGAATCCTTAATCACAGGCTATCTTAATGCCATGAATGGCTCCATCGGATATGCAGGTAATGTTAAAGCCTGGAGCAATGATGTATTGTCAAACTATTATGAAACTCAAGAAATACTTGTACCATTAAAAGTTATTGAAGATGGCCAGATGCTCAGACCGGAATATTTAATTACAGCCAATGCCTTAGTGTGGAAAAAAGCCCTTGAAAAAATCGGTGGATTTAACGAAATTATTAAAATTGCTGCCGGTGAAGATATAGATTTAGGGTTTAGGTTATTAGAAATTGGCAACTTATCCTATAGTTGGGAATCAACTGTCTATCATGATTTCACTCACGGCATTCTGGGATTTATTAAAAGATTTATCAGATATGGAAAAGGCAACAAACTAGTCAGTCAGCTATATTCCATTGACTTAACTCCTCAACCTTTTATTCCCAATAAACCCGGTTTGATAAATCAACTATTGTCAACATTACAATATGTGTGTCTTATAGTAGGATATAGGGTTATAGCAAAGGGAGCAGGGAACAGGGAACAGGGAACAGGGAGTAGGGAACAGGGAGTAGGGAGTAGGGAGTAGGGAGTAGGGAATAGGGAGTAGGGAGTAGGGAGTAGGGAATATGGCATCAAAAATTATTACAATTCCTAGACGAATCCCTATCGTTAAAAGATTACTTGATTTTATCTATAGCAGTTCTCATAGTAATAGACTTCTTGCAGAAGTAGGGAACAGGGAACAGCGATGCAGCGCGGTCTTGGGGGTTTCCCCCATGAGCGACTGCATCAAGACGGGAACAGGGAACAGTGGACAAGAATTGACGCAAACACTATCAGAAAACTACTTTTGCAAGAGGTCTAATCAGCTACACAGGATTTTTTCCCTCTTGCCTCTTGCCTTTTGCCTCTTGCCTATTCCCTGTTCCCTGTTCCCTGTTCCCCATCTCCCCACACTCCCCACACTCCCCACACCTCCCACACTTCCTAAAAATGTCCTGGTGGAATAGCCAAGATTGTGTATAGGAGTTATAGTGCAGCTACCCGGAAGTCTGAAGTCTCAACTCAGAAGTCATAAATTCTTTAATATCAAGGATTTCCACTGTAGGACGCGGGTTTGTTATTTCTGCCCCCCTGCACTAGTCAGTTGGCAGAACTCTAATCCAGACAATTGAGGTAATCCTATGACTTTCATCAACAAACTTCATTCAACGCCACAGAATTACTCCGATTTTACTGTACCCTTAAACATTCAAGCATCTGATATATCAATCGTTATTCCCGTCAGGAATAATCAAGAAGGACTTGATTTATTTTTAACTGAGTTTTTTAACACCCAGAATCCCCACATCTATCCAAAAGAAATAATTATTGTTGATAATAACTCCAGGCGACCAATTACTATCCCTCAACACTTCCAAGGTAATAATCTTTCGATCAGATTACTGAAATGCTCAAAAAATGATTTAGCCTCTGCCAGAAACGTAGGCATCAACTATGCCAAAGGAGATTGGATATTATTTACCGATAGCCACTGTCTTCCATCTGAATCATTTATCGAAGGATATCTTAATAGCATAAATGGAGCAATAGGCTATGCAGGTAATGTTAAAGCATGGGGCAAGGATTTATTGTCAAAATTTTATGACGGTCAAGAAAGATTCATTCCCTTAACCATGCTTGAAGAGTGCCAGATCAGTAGACCAGAATCATTAATTACAGCCAATGCCCTGATTTGGAAAAAAGCCCTTCAACAAATTGGTGGATTTAAAGAAACCATTAGAATTCCCGAAGGAGCCGATCTAGATTTAGCATTTCGGTTATTCCAAATTGGTCAATTATCCTATTGTTGGCAATCCACTGTCTATCCTAATCACAATAAAGAAATCCCCGAATTTATCCAACGATTTATCAACGATCAAAACAGTAAACTAATGGTGAGTAATCTCTATCATATTTAAATGATGGGAGTAGGGAATAGGGAGTAGGGAATCGGGAATCGGGAATCGGGAATCGGGAGTCGGGAATCGGAAATCGGGAATCGGGAATTGGGAACAGGTAATAGGTAATAGGTAATAGGTAATAGGGAAAAAATATGTGTAGCTAATTAATAGGATAACTGCTATATAATAAACTTCCCATCGGGAGCAGGTCAAATTTGCTGAAACATTAGTACTATTTTCCAGTAGAGCAAGCTTAAACCCATGAGGGGGCTATAGATAATGTACAAATATTCATCCAGGACTAGCTCCCCTGAAGACCTATTACCTATTACCTATTACCCATTACCCATTACCTATTACCTATTACCTTAGTACTAATGTTGCTGCATAAGTGACATGCTCCCCTTCCCATCTCCCCATCTCCCCATCTCCCCATCTCCCCATCTCCCCATCTCCCCATCTCCCCATCTCCCCACACTCCCCACCCTCCCCTAATCTGAAGGGGGTAATTCCCGATCGCTCAAGCTTTTTTTACCTGTTCCCCCATAGTATTTGTATTGTTCAATGATAATTTTTGCCAGCTCAGAAAGGGGTATTTCTTTACCATCAATCTGAGCTTTCACATAAATCTTGAGTGCTTCGATATAAGATAGACCAAGAGCCAGGGTTAGTGCTGCTGCCGTTGAGCCTGATATTGCTCCACCAAGAACGGTGCCTGCACCAGGAATCATTTTGAGTAAATTCGCGACAATTACTTTACCCACTGCGGTCATTCCTCCTGTACCGCCAAGAGCAGATATCACCATGCCCAGAAAAGCTCTTTCAACCGTTAATCCAAAAATGCTGGTGATATTAGCAATCATTACCGTTTGCATCGTTACCAAGATTGGCGCATCGGAAAACGGAATTGGTGAGGCACCAACCAATGCTGAACCAGTAACATAACCCGTAACATATTTAAACGCTTCACCTGCTTTTAGTTCAATATTTCTAATCTGTTCTCTCAGAAATGCTTTGCGCTGGGCTTCTGGCAGTAAATTTGCCGTCACTTCTACTAAACGCTCTAAACCATGAGCTGTCACCGTATAATCATCATCGATTGGTTTTGATTGTGCTAGCACTGGAATAATCTGACTAACCGGTAGATTCTTACCCTCTAGGAAAGCAATAAACTCACTACGTTTTTTCGTTAAGGTTTGAGTCAGAACTAAGATAACGGGTACATCTTTTTGTTGCAGGCTCTTTAGCCATTCTTCCTCAATCGGATCCAATCGAGCTGTTTCATGATTAAGGCAATACCACACCACATGAATGTGTTCTTTTGCCTCTAGTTTCCTTTGATCATCAATTAGTTTCGAGATATCTGCCCTTACTCGTTCAATCTGTTCGGCTTTAAGTTCTAGCCCTGGCGTATCATACACTGTAATCGGGCAACCTGTTTTTGTATAACGACGAATAGTTTGAGTAACAGGATAGCCCACTCCTGTTTCTGCCAGACGAGAGCGAAAAATTGTGTTTACTAAAGTACTTTTACCTACACCGGTTTGACCAATTACTAAAACATTACATTGCTCAATTTTGCTCTGGGCATCTTCATAGGCTTCGCTGATTTTGCCTAACAGTTCATCAAACGAGATGTGCTCTGACATTAGTAGTTTTCTCCTTTAGCAATTACCCAGAAGTCTGGAATTCACCCATAAAAGTTTACCAAAATCTTTCATATTTGTTTAAAGTCAGCGAAAAATTTGTTGACTTTGACCAAAAAAACTGCTTTACGATGGGATTTATTCAAAGTTTACACAAAATTGAGTTAATCATTTTTGTGTCTGTTACCATTTATACAAACAATGTTTTTTTTCATAGCTATGAGATACACAATATTTTTTCACTCTTGCCTATTGCCTATTGCCTATTGCCTCTTGCCTCTTGCCTCTTACCTCTTACCTGCTCCCTGCTCCCTGCTCCCTACTCCCTAAAACCCATAAATTTGTACCTCATAAGTATAATAATTGCTATAAGTCATTGACAAATGATACACAACCTGAACTTGTAACGAATGATGCTATTACAGAAATTCCTGCTAAACGTTGGGATGTAATGCTTACTACAACCGTGATCCAAGCGTTCCAGGTAAGATGTATACTCGCTTTTTTGGGATTTCACCTCGGGACACTGTCAGTCTCGATCCAGAACATCGGTTACTTCTGGAAGTTTGTTGGGAAGCCATGGAAAATGACGGGCACATTCCACAACGGTTACAAGGTGAGTCTACAAGAGTTTTTGTTGGTATTACTGTAAATGATTATCAAAATAGATTATAAAGATAATATTAAACAATCTGAATTAGATTATATTTTCCCCTATGATGTCACTGGGTTTTGAATCAAGCTAGGAGAGCCAAAGATATTAACTGCTCATATCCAAAATAAAGCAGCTCGAGTATTAGCCATGAAAAATTACCTAATCGATATACACAAACCTTTAAATAAAAGGTAGTGATAAAGATGTAGTGATTTTGCTACGGCCTAATCGAGGTTTCGGGAGCTAAAATCTTGTGTACCAGTCCTAAATAAAATGGGATTGGAATCTTAACATGTCAATTGAGCTAAGAAGTAAATTTTAAAGTCAGGTAGACGTGGATGTTTCAATTCCAATAAATATGGAATTAATCACCATTGCTGATCTCTAAAATCCACTCAATTAACAACTAACATCAAAGCGATCGCACAGATAACATTAAATAAAATAACTGGATCAAGCTAGAACTATGAACTTAATTAAATTTTTACAAGACCTTTCTATCAAAGGGGTTAAATTATGGAATGATGGAGGAAAGTTAAGAACTGAAGGTTACCAAGAAGTACTGACCACTGATGTTATGGCCGAATTAGAGCAGTATAAATCAGAAATCTTACAGTTACTAAGGGAAAACCCAGATATATCCCAAGTCCATCCCCTCTCTTATGGTCAAAAATATCTCTGGTTTTTGTGGGAGCTATCACCCCAGGGTCATAATTATAATGTGTCATTTTCGGTTCGGATCTACTCCAAAGTAGATATAACTATTTGGCAACAGGTTTTTCAAGCTCTAAGGGAAAGGCATCCGCTACTACGGAGTACATTCCCGAAGTTGGGCGAACAACCAATCCAACAACTACATCAACATCAAGAGTTAGACTTATTACAGATAGATGCTTCTAGTTGGAGTGAAGAGGAGTTAAACAAAAAGGTAGTTGAAGCTCACAGACATCCTTTTAACCTAGAAACAGAACCAGTGATGCGAGTTAGGTGGTTCACTTGTTCCGAGCAAGACCATATTATGTTACTGACAATACATCACATTGCTTTAGATAGTTGGTCATGGAACTTAATTGCCAAAGAGCTACCACAACTTTACCAAGCTCAACTAAATGGGCTTGAGGCATCCCTAGCACCACTACAGTATTCTTATCAAGATTATGTTAATTGGCAAAGGGAGTTAATAGAAGGACAAGAAGGAGAACAACTATGGAACTATTGGCAACAAAGATTGGGCGGGGAATTACCGGTCTTGAATTTGCCTACAGACAAACCACGACCCCCTATACAGACTGATAATGGTGGCAGCTATCCCTTCAAGTTATCAGAAAAGTTGATTGAACAACTGAAGGAACTAGCTCAAACAGAGGGGGCAACTCTGTATATGACTCTGTTGGCTGCTTTTCAAGTGCTTCTGTATCGTTACACCGGTCAAAAGGATATTTTAGTAGGTTATCCTACTTCTGGCAGAACAAAAGCGGAGTTTGCTTCTCTTGTTGGTTACTTCGTGGACTCAGTAGTGATGAGGGCAGATTTGTCAGGGAATCTCTCTTTTAGAGATTTCCTCTCTCAAGTACGCCAGACAGTCCTGGGAGCACTAGCTCATCAAGATTATCCCTTTGCTTTATTGGTAGAGAAGTTACAGGTAGAACGTGACTCCAGTCGTGCTCCTCTTTTTCAGGCTGGCTTTGTACTAAAAAAATTCCAGGAATCTCAAGATGTGCCAAAGTGTTTTTTGAGCAGCAAAAAAACCTTGAGAAATTGGGGAGGACTTGAAGTAGAACCTTTTGTACTCGAACAGTATGAAAGTCAATATGATTTATTCCTGGAAATGTTTGAAGAGGACTCATCTCTGGTTGGGTTATTAAAATACAATGCTGACTTATTTGATGAGCAAACTATTGCCCGAATAGCTGGTCATTTCCAGAACTTGTTAGAAGGGATAGTGAATGATCCGCAACAGAGAGTAACAGCACTACCATTAATGACAGAGGTAGAGCGAGAACAGATATTGGTAGAATGGAATAATACGAAAACAGATTACCCAAATGATAAATGTATCCATCAGTTATTTGAGGAACAGGTAGAGAAAAACCCAGATGCAGTAGCAGTAGTATTTGAACAACAAAAGCTAACCTATTCCCAATTAAACAGCAAAGCTAATCAACTAGCCCATTACTTGCAAAAATTGGGAGTAGTTCCAGAAACCCTAGTGGGAATATGTGTAGAGCGTTCAGTAGAGATGGTAGTAGGTTTATTAGCCATACTCAAAGCCGGAGGAGCTTATGTGCCACTAGACCCGGCCTATCCCCAAGAACGCCTAGAGTATATGTTCGCTGACTCCCAAGTGTCAGTGTTACTAACTCAAGAACAATTATTAGCTCAACTCCCCCAACATCAAACCCAAGTAGTTTTTATAGATAGAGATTGGGAAAAAATAGCAACTGAAACACCAGAAAAAGTAGAGAGTGAAGTCAGCCCCCAAAATTTAGCTTATGTAATTTATACATCAGGTTCCACAGGTAAACCGAAAGGAGTCTTGGTAGAACACAAGGGACTGTGTAATCTGGCTACAGTTCAAATGCAAGGGTTTCAAGTCAACTCAAACAGCAGAGTCGTTCAGTTCGCATCATTAAGTTTTGATGCCTCCATCTCGGAAATAGTCATGGCTTTAGGTTCAGGAGCCAGTTTGTATCTGGGCAGCCGAAATACCTTAATGCCTGGAGTGGGTATGAGTCAGTGGTTGCACAACAACAAAATCACCCATATCACCATACCCCCCTCAGCTCTGGCAGTGATGCCCAAAGAGGAATTACCTGATTTAAAGACCATAGTGGTAGCAGGAGAAGCTTGCCCACCAGAGCTAATATCTCAGTGGTCTGTGGGGCGACAATTTGTGAACGCCTACGGACCAACAGAATCAACAGTATGTGCTACCATGGCCGAATGCTCGCCAGAGTCTTCTGTGGCACCCATAGGTAGGGCGATCGGCAATACTCAAATCTACATCCTAGACAGAAATTTACAACCAGTCCCCATAGGAGTACCTGGTGAAATTTATATAGGTGGTGTTGGTGTAGCTCGTGGCTATCTTAACCAACCTCAATTAACACAGGAAAAATTTATTTCCCATCCTTTGAGGAATTTAACCGAGGAGAGGCTGTACAAAACAGGAGATTTAGCTCGTTACTTACCGGATGGCAATATTGAGTTTCTTGGTCGCATAGATAATCAGGTGAAGATACGAGGTTTCCGAATTGAACCTGGAGAAATTGAATCAGTTCTCAGGAGGCATCCCCAAGTACAACAAGCTGTAGTAATAGACAGGGAAGATACTCCAGGGAACAAGCGATTGGTAGCATATTTTGTTCCCGAACCAGAGTTGGAACAAAATATCCAGAAGATGAAAGGCATAGAACTTTGGCCATCAATAGCAGAATACTATGTTTATGATGAGTTATTGTACTATGCGATGACTAATGACCATCGTCGAAACCAAAGTTATCAAGTGGCAATTAATCAACTTGTTAAAGAGCGAGTAGTAGTAGAAATTGGTACAGGTAAGGATGCTATTTTGGCGAGATTTTGTGCCAAAGCAGGAGCTAAGAAAATCTATGCTATTGAGAGAGATAGAGAAACCACTCAGTTAGCTAAAGCTTGCGTGGATAAGTTGGGATTATCGGCACAGATTGAAATCATACATGGAGATGCGATGACGGTTAACCTACCCGAGTTAGCAGATGTATGTGTTTCGGAAATTGTGGGAGCAATAGGTGGTTCTGAAGGAGCAGCAGTAATTATTAATAATGCCAGAAGGTTTTTGAAACCAGACGGTGCGATGATTCCCGAAAGAAGTGTGACTAAGATTGCAGCAGTAACTATTCCAGAACCGTTACTTAATCAACCAAAGTTTACAAAGGTTTCTGGTTATTATACCCAGAAAATATTTGAACAGGTTGGGTATCCTTTTGATTTACGGGTTTGTATTAAAGGATTTCCTCAAGCAAATTTACTCTCCAATCGAGAAATATTTGAGGATTTAGACTTTACTAAATCTTTAGATACAGAGTTGACTCATCAAATTCAGTTAAGGATAGAAAAATCCGGCAGATTAGATGGTTTTCTGGTCTGGTTAAATTTGCATACTATTGAGGGTGAGTGTATAGATATTCTCGAACATGATCATTGTTGGTTACCAGTTTATTTTCCAGTGTTTGAGCCTGGTATTGAGGTGAGTGAAGGAGATGTGATAGAAGCTGTTTGTAGCCGAAAGCTTTGCGAAAATAATTTGAATCCAGATTATGCTATCCAAGGACGTATTATCAGGCAACAAGGAAAAGATATTGATTTTGAACACATTTCTTATCACTGGAAACAACAGTTTAAGCAAACTCCTTTTTATCAAAGGTTATTTGCAGAAACTGAAACAGTTAGCATTTCTAAGTTACAACTCTTAGATACTCTCATCAACAGTTGGCAAAACCTATTTAACCAACAAATTGAAGAACAGAAGAGTGAAGTAACTGATCCATTATTCAACATCTCAGGTTGGCGCAGCAGTTACGACAACCAATCCTTACCAGAAAGTCAAATGCGAATTTGGGCAGGGGATATTGTAGCTCAAGTATTAGCGCATAAACCGAAAAAAGTATTTGAAATAGGTTGTGGAACCGGGTTGCTACTATTTCAAATCGCACCCCACACACAAGCCTATGATGGCATCGATATATCTAGTATTTCACTAGAATATATCCAACAACAAATACTCCAGGAACCAGAGAAATATGCTCATGTCAATTTAGCACATAAAAGAGCAGATGAGATAAGTGACATAGCATCTCAAAGCTTCGATATGGTGATTATAAACTCGGTGATTCAATATTTTATGAATGTAGAGTATTTGTTACAAGTAATATCTCAGGCAATTCGGATAGTCAAACCAGGAGGGATAATTTTCTTAGGGGATATCCAGAGTTTACCTTTAATGAAAGCATTTCACAGTTCGGTGCAACTGTATCAAGCAACTCCATCATTGTCAGTAGAACAACTCAAGCTAAAGATAAACAAACAAATGGAGCAGGAGCAAGAATTGCTAATATCACCAGATTTGTTTGTAGCTCTCAAAGAAAAACACCCAGAAATAACTCATGTACAAATACGTTTAGAGAGGGGAAGGGAGCAAAACGAAATGAATAAATATCGCTATAGCGTACTGTTGCATATAGAAGCCCAAGCAGAATCAATAATAGCACCGACTGTAGAAAGTGGAGCGGATATGAGTGCTCAAGAGATAGAAACTTATCTGCAGCAAAAGCAGCCAGAATCAATTTGCTTTAGTGCTTTAGTGAATGGCAGAGTAGCTAATGACATAGGTTTAGTGGAGTTCCTATCACAGCCAGAATCAAAACAGAATGTGCAGCAGTTGAGGCAGACGTTAGAGTCAAAGCCAGTAAATGGCATCGACCCAGAGAGGTTATATGAACTGAGTTCGGATAATGGGTATAGCTTAGAGTTGTGTTGGTCTGCTCAGGGAAGAGGAGAATTGATGGATGGGGTATTTGTGCGCAGAGAGTTAGCCCAAGAAGGGATAGTGTTAACACCCCTAACTCAAAAATCGGTGGTAGCAAGTAACTGGCATCATTATGGGAATAATCCCTTGAGTTCCGAGCTAGGAAAGCAACTGGTACCACAGTTGAGAGAGTATCTGGAGTTGCGGTTGCCAGAATATATGATGCCATCGGAGTTGATGGTGTTGTCGCAACTGCCTCTGACTCCTAACGGTAAGGTAGACCGTAAAGCTTTGCCTGTACCGGATGTGGCTAGTAGTGTGTCAACGGAGTATGTAGCTCCCCAGACACAGACACAGAAAGTATTAACAGAGATTTGGCAAAAAGTGTTAGGAATAGAAAAGGTGGGAATATATGATAACTTCTTTTTTGATTTGGGTGGGCATTCTTTGAAAGCAACTCAAGTTGTATCTCGAATACGACAAGCTTTTGACATAGAGTTTCCTTTAAACAAAATATTTGAATCTTCTACAGTGGAAAGTATAAGTAAGTATATAGATGCGTGTATTTGGGCGGCTAAAACACATCAAATTACCCAAAATAACACAGCTAACCAACGTAATCAAGGAGTTATCTAGGTATGAAACAAATGCAAATGATAGAAGAATTTTTACTTGAGCTTCGCAACCAAGATATCCAACTTTGGCTTGAAGGAGAGCAACTACACTATAGTGCTCCTGAAGGAAAACTTACACCCACATTGCTGGCTCAACTGCGGGAACGTAAAGCAGAAGTCATCAGCTTTTTGCACACTGCCAAACAATCTGTATACTCACAGCAGTCTCAAATAAAACTTATTGAGCGAAATAACTCCTTACCATTATCATTCGCACAGGAAATGATGTGGTTTTGGCATCAGCTTTTGCCAGATAATCCGTTATACAATTTGCTGGTGAGCCTACAAATAGAAGGTCTGCTCAACGTAACAGTCTTAGAGCAAAGTCTCAACGAAATCATCAGGCGACACGAAAACCTACGCACCTGTTTCCCCTCTGTAGACGGGAAACCCATGCAAGTAATTTATCCTGTTGCCAACATCAATCTGTCAACAGTAGAATTACCATCATCACCAGAACAAACAACTCAACTCAAACAACTAGCTAGCACTGAAGCAGAAAAACCCTTTGACCTAGCCCAAAGCCCCCCGCTGCGTGTCACCCTAGTACGACTCAGCCGAGAAACTCATATATTAATGTTAACCATGCACCACATAATATATGACGGTTGGTCTATAGGCATACTAGCATCGGAACTATGTACATTGTATGAAGCCTACAGTCAAGGAAACCCCTCCCCATTATCAGAACTACCTATTCAATATGCCGACTACGCCCACTGGCAACGACAGAGACTCACAGGAGAGGTATTAGAAAAACATCTGAGCTACTGGAGAGAAAAACTAGCAGGAGTTTCCCCAATATCCCCCCTACCAACAGACCGCCCACGTCCACAAGTGCAAAGCTTCCATGGAGGATTAGAAAAATTTCAACTCAATCAGAACTTGATACAAAAACTCACGCAACTAAGTCAGGAGTCAGGTACAACATTGTTTATGACTGTGTTGAGTGCATTTTTTGTTCTACTCTATCGTTATACTGGAGAGTCTGACTTAATAGTAGGTACAGGAATTGCTAACCGCAACCGAGTCGAAATCGAACCCTTAATTGGTATGTTTACCAACGCCCTTGCACTTCGTTCTCAATGTTCAGATGACTCTAGCTTTACCGAATTCTTAAGTCAAGTCAAACAAACAACTCAAGAAGCCTATAAACATCAGGATTTACCATTTGAAAAGCTAGTAGAGGAACTTTCGCCAGAAAGGAATTTAAGCTATAACCCTCTGGTACAGGTGATATTTAGCTTCATAGATGTACCATCAATGAACTGGGATTTACCAGGATTAAGGGTATTTCAGAGGGAAGAAGGTTTCAACTCTACAATGGATTTAGAAGTGCATCTGTGGGAAGCACTATCCGGTCTAGAAGGCTATTTTGTTTACAACACAGACCTATTTGACAGAGCAACCATCACTGGGATGATGGCACATTTTAAAACTCTACTAAAAGCAATAGTAGCCAACCCCCAACAAAAAATCTCAAAACTTCCCTTAATCACAGCAGCAGAAAAACAGAAAATTCTGCACGAATGGAAAAACACCAAAACAGATTATCCCACAGACAAATGTATTCATCAGTTATTTGAGGAACAGGTCGAAAATAACCCAAATGGAATAGCATTAGTATTTGAACAACAAAAGCTCACCTACTCCCAATTAAACAGAAAAGCTAATCAACTAGCACATTATTTGCAAAATTCGGGAGTAGTTCCAGAAACGCCAGTGGGTATTTGTGTAGAACGTTCCGTAGAGATGGTAGTAGGTTTATTAGCCATACTCAAAGCAGGAGGAGCTTATGTGCCATTAGATTCCAAGAATCTACAGGATTTGCCATCAATTTCAGTAATATTAACCCAAAACCACCTCAAATCAAAAGGGTACACCTATAGCGAGCAAGATGCTCGCGCTACGGTAGCTCAAATTCTGTGTCTAGACACCGAGTGGGAATCAATAGCCAAACAAAATACAGAAAACCCAAACACAGAAACAACAGCCACCAACCTCGCCTACATTCTGAATCAAACCTTAGTAGAACATCAAGCTGTAGCTCAACGTTTACAATGGCTACAAGAAATCTTGACTCTAACTAATCAAGACATTCTGCTGCATAAAACCTCTCTGACTCAAGATGTAGCCCTCCTAGAAATAGGTTTACCTCTAATCAGTGGTGGTAGTGTAGTTATAGCTGCAAATAAGGAGCCAAAAGAATTACAGAAATTAATCGGCCAGCACAAAGTTACCATAGTTCACCTGTATCCATCAGAACTACCTGCCTGGTTAAACACAACTAACCAGGTAGCATTTATGAAAAGTTGGCGATCGCTTCTTTGCAGTGGAGAAACCCTATCAACAGAAATAGCCAACAAATTTCTCCAAAGCTACCCAGTTTCATTACACAACTTCTACAGTCTTCCAGAAGCAGCAGGAGAAATCACCCACTGGTCTTGGTCAGAAAAACCAAAGAGAGAAAAGGTACCCGTAGGCAACCCCGGTCGGTTATCAGTTTATTTACTGGACCAACACCAAAACCCAGTCCCAAAAGGAGTACCAGGAGAAATCTATATCGGAGGTTCCAGTTTAGCCAGAGGTTATATACAGCAACAGACATCACTAGAATTTATCCAACATCCCCAATTAGGTAGACTATTCCCAACAGGAGACATAGGTCGTTATCACAACAAAGGCGATCTAGAAATAGTCGGAGCCAAACAAAGGCAGACATGGATAAAAAGGAAGCGAATAGAACTAGCAGACATAGAAACCGCCCTGTTATCAGCCCCCGGAGTAGAACAAGCTTATGTACTAGCTCATCAAACCTTATTAGTAGCTTATGTAGTGGTTACCGGAGTCTGGAACCCCCAACAATTACACTCCCAAATTCAACAGCAGTTACCCCCATACATGATGCCAGGAGCTTATGTACCTCTGTCGAGCTTACCTTTGACTCACAAAGGAAAAGTAGACGAAGTAGCATTAGGGCATTTCCCAGTAATTGACGATAACGTAGTGCAACGATGGGAAACACAACTAAAGGCAGTGCCAGAAATAGAACAAGTAGCAGTAGTAGTGCAACAGAAAACACTAAAGTTGCCACCATTGCATTTATCAGACTTGCTGCCATCAGAACAAATAAAACTGCCCAATCATGGTGGAACTCCCCTAGTAGAAAAGTCATCTCCAACAACAGAATTACAAACCCAATCAACATCAGGAAACCAAGCCATCAGTGAAGGAGAAGCAATAAAGTGGCCGCCAAATGCACCAACTACTTTAGCACAAGCATTAGAACGAGCAGCTCAAGAGCACGGGGATACCAGTCTGATATATATTCAGTCAGATGGGGAAGTAATCACTCAAACCTATAGTGAGTTGTGGGTAGAAGCTCAAAGAATATTAGGAGGGTTAAGGCAGTTAGGTTTGAAACCTCAAGACAAAGTAATCTTTCAGTTAGAATCAAATCAAGACTTTATCAGTGCATTTTGGGGTTGTGTGTTAGGAGGATTTGTACCAGTACCAGTATCAATACCCCCTAGTTATGACCAATCCCACAGTAGTCTGACCAAACTGCAAAATACTTGGGCTTTGTTAGGACAGCCTTTGATACTCACAGATAGGAAATTAGCTCCATCTGTGCGTGGGTGGTCACAACGTTTGAATTTAGGTAAGTTTGTGGTTGAAACTTTGGAACAATTACGAGGTTTTGAACCAGATCCAAAGATTTACAAAAGTCAACCACAAGACCTAGCAGTTTTGCTCTTAACTTCTGGTAGCACTGGGATACCTAAAGCAGTAATGCAGGAAAACAGCAAGCTATTGAGTATGTCTGCTGGTACAATTGCAATGAACCAATTTTCTAGTCAAGACGTCACCTTGAATTGGATGCCGATGGACCATGTAGGAGCATTGGTACTTCTGAGTATTGTGGCAGTTGACTTAGGATGTCAGCAGATTCATGTACCGACACAATTGATACTGCAAAATCCACTCAAGTGGTTAGATTTAATTGACCGTCATCAAGCCACAATTAGCTGGGCCCCAAATTTTGCATTTACTCTTATTGGCGATCGCCTTTGGCGCGGCGAAGCCGATGGGCGAAGCCCCGCTTTCAGCGATCGCGCAGAAGAAGTTACGAAACAACACTGGGATTTGTCTTCAATGAAATTCTTGGTGAATGGAGGAGAAGTAATCGTTACTAAAACTGCTAGAAACTTTCTAAAACTTTTAAATTATTATGGTTTATCGACAAAAGCTATTCATCCATCTTTCGGAATGTGTGAGACTTGTTCCGGGATTACATTTTCTCATAGTTTTTCTCTGGAATCATCATCTGATGAAGATAAATTTGTTGAACTTGGTCAACCAATTGCGGGGGCATCTTTGAGAATTGTTGATGCAAACCAACAAGTAGTTCGTGAAGGAGTTGTTGGGTCTTTACAGGTAAAAGGCGCATCAGTCACATCAGGTTACTATCAAAATCCCACGGCAAATAAAGAAGCTTTTACAGCAGATGGTTGGTTTAACACAGGAGATTTAGGCTTTCTCAAGAACGGAAGTTTAACTATTACCGGACGACAAAAAGACGTAATTATTATCAACGGGTTAAACTACTACAGCCATGAAATCGAATCAGCCGTAGAAGAATTACCAGGAATAGAAGTTTCTTACACCTGCGCTTGTGCTGTGCGATCAACTAATAGCAATACCGAGAAATTAGGGATATTTTACAATAGTGAAAAAACAGAAAATACAGAGTTATTAGCTTTATTAAAAGCTATCAGAGAACAAGTAATAAACCGCATGGGAATTAATCCAGATTATTTAATCCCCCTAGACAAAGACTTAATTCCCAAAACTTCCATTGGTAAGATTCAACGAACTCAGCTTAGTCAAAGATTTGCCACAGGAGAATTCCAGGAAGTCTTAAAACGGGTAGATTTAATTACCGAAAATACTCAAACAATTCCTGACTGGTTCTATCAAAAAACATGGCAACGCAAACAAGAAAATTATTCGCCACACAAATTAAGCAAATTTGGAGTATTCTTAGTATTTATTGATAAGTTAGGATTAGGTCAACAAGTCTGCCAAAAGTTAGAAAATAATTCTCAAGCTTATGTGCAGATAGAACAAGGAGAAACCTTCGAAAAAATCAATGACAATCACTATATAATTGCTCCAGATGTTCAAGAAGACTATCAACAACTGTACCAATGTCTAGGAGGAGACAATATCCAAATCGGAGCAATTATTCACCTATGGCATTATGATAACTATACGGGTACTGGAGAAATTACTGACACAGAAACTCTAGAAACAGCACAAAAAACCGGTATTTACAGTCTCTTATTACTCCTACAAACCTTTAGTAATCATCAGGAAAATTATCCAGTACGACTACTGTATGTCGCCAGTCATAGTCAATCTCTGAATACCCAAGAAACCATTGCATATCAAAAAGCAACAGTACCAGGTTTGTTGAAAACTATCCCGATGGAAATCCCTCACTGGCATTGTCGGCATCTAGACCTACCACAAGACTCATTAGAAGTCAATAGCAATCGGATACTTGAGGAACTAACTATTGATGCCAAAGATTCAGAAGTAGCTTATCGAGATGGAGAGCGTTGGGTATTAGGTCTGGAGAAAATTGACCTACCTTCCTTACCATTACAACCATTACCATTCAAAACTGGAGGCACTTACCTGATCAGTGGTGGTTTAGGAGGAATTGGTGTTGAAATTGCTAAGTATCTCCTGGAACATTATCAGGCTAAACTATTGCTGTTAGGTCGTACACCCCTACCAGATAGCAACAGTTGGGAAACCTATTTACAGCAAGGAGGTAAGCTAGCACAGAAAATCAAAGCTTACCAACAATTACAAAAACTAGGTGGTGAGGTGATTTACCAAGGGGTAGATATTGGCCATCAAAAAGCAGTGCAGGAGGTAGTACAGCAAACCTTGTCTGGATGGCACGTTCAACAACTGGATGGGGTGATTCATCTAGCAGGGTTGATGCAAGAGCGTTTGCTGAGGGAGGAAACACCAGAAAGTTTAGCTGAGGTGTTACGTCCTAAGCTGATAGGAACTTTGGTATTACATCAATTGGTAGAAAAGCAGCCACAGAGTTTGTTTATCAATTTTTCCTCTATTAATGGTTTCTTTGGTGGCACAACGGTGGGAGCTTATGGAGCAGCTAATAGTTTCTTGGATGCTTTTTATTACTATCAACGTTATCAGAGTCAGTTACAGAGCTATTGTTTAGCTTGGAGTATGTGGGATGAAATGGGGATGAGTCGGGGTTATCAGATGAAGCAGTTAACTCAAGCTAAGGGTTATATAGCTGTGGGATTATCTCAAGGTATGTCTTCACTGTTAGCTGGTTTATGCCATGACCAACCCTACTTAATGGTGGGTTTGGATGGTAGTAATCTTAATATCAGAAGGTTGACTTTTACTTCGGATAGTCTGCAACAATTAACAGCTTACTTTACTACTAACGGTAAAGGTAAACCCAATGTGAGTTTTCTGGAGCTAATGGTACAGGATGCAGTGGGTCAACCTAGTAGTTGTGCTGTGGTAGAGTTGGCAGAAATGCCTTTGACTGAGGGTGGGGAAATTGATATAGCTTTACTTTCTGAGAGTAATTTGGGTCGTTCAACTCAAGAAAGGATAAAGGCCAGGAATGAGACGGAGCGTCAAATTGCTCAAATCTGGCAGGATTTATTAGGGGTATCCCAGGTGGGTATCTATGATAATTTCTTTGAGTTGGGGGGTAATTCACTGTTGGCTACTCAGGTGATTTCTCGCTTGCGTCAGGCTTTGGGGAATGAACTGACCTTACAAGATTTATTTGAGTATCCCACTGTTGCTGGTATAACCCAAAATCTTGAAGTGCTGCGTCAGCTAGCTCAAGATGAAAACACATTCATTTCTGAAACAGATGAAGACTATGAGGAGGAAGCATTATGAAAACAATAGAATTTGTGTCTTACCTGCAAAATCTGGGTGTAAAACTTTGGATAGATGGAGAGCAACTCCGTTATCGTTCTCCGAAGGAAGTAGTAACACCAGAGCTGAAACAGAGTATAGTTGAGCGCAAAGCAGACATCCTAAAGTTGCTTAGGAAAGCCCAGAAAAATAGGCAATCAGATGGAGCTACTTCTATTCAAGCAATTTCTAGGGAACAGGTAATCCCCTTATCCTTTGCACAGCAAAGGCTATGGTTTATTGAAAAAATGGCCTTAAGTAGGAACGCCTACAATGTGCCATTGACCCTACATCTAGTAGGTCAATTGGACTATGTAGCCCTAGAAAAAAGTCTCAACCAAATCATCGCTCGCCATGAAACCCTGAGAACCACCTTCAGTGAAATCAACGGCACACCAGTACAAATAATTCACCCCCCCTTTGAATTAGAACTACCCATAATTGACCTAAGTGGGTTAACACCATCAGAAGCTACCACCAAACTCCAACAACTACTGCAACAAGAAAATGAACAAAGATTCAATCTAGAAGTAGACCCCCCCATACGGGCTCAGTTGTTTCAACTAGGAACAACAGAACACATACTGCAAATTACATTACATCACATAGCTTCCGATGGCTGGTCACTGACAGTATTACCCAAAGAACTCTCAGCTATTTACACTGCCACACTGTTCGACAAACCATCCCCATTACCAGAGCTACCCATACAATATGCCGACTTTGCAGTGTGGCAAAGGAACTACTTACAAGGTCAAACCCTAGAAAGCCAACTAAGTTACTGGAAGCAAAAGCTCCTTGACTTACCTCAACTACAACTACCAACAGATCATCCCCGACCCCCAGTTGAAACTTTTAATGGAGCAGGTATACCCATAAACATACCAGCAGCACTAACATCAAAAGTTAAACAACTGACCCAAAAGCAGGGAACCACCCTATTTATGACCCTGTTAGCAGCCTTCAAAATCTTAATGTCTCGTTACAGTGGTCAAGAAGGTATAGCAGTAGGAACACCGATAGCTAACCGCAACCGCAGTGAAATAGAAGGATTGATAGGTTTCTTTGTGAACTCCCTAGTCATGTACACAGACCTGGGAGGGAACCCTAGTTTCACAGAAGTATTAAACCGAGTTAAACAAACAGCTCTAGAAGCTTATGGTCACCAAGACATACCCTTTGAGAAATTGGTAGAAGAGTTGCAGCTAGAAAGGTCTCTATCGCAAAACCCCTTATTTCAGGTAGTGTTTGCCCTTCAGCAGAGTGAACACATGAAACCATCCTTCAGCCTGCCTAACTTAGAGGTAGAGTTAGGTTGGGAGCGATGGATGGGAGATCAAATGACAGTGCGGATGGACTTAGAGTTACATCTGTGGCTAGAAGGAGAAGAAATCAAAGGATTATGTGCCTATAACCGAGACTTGTTTGAGGCGGAAACAATTAGTCGGATGGTGTCACATTATGAAAACTTGCTCTCAGCAGCAGTAGAGACTCCCGAGGGACCTATTAGCAAGTTGCCATTAATGACAGAGCCAGAGCTAGACCAGATACTGGTGGAGTGGAACAACACGAAAACAGATTACCCAAATGACAAATGTATCCATCAGTTATTTGAGGAGCAGGTAGAGAAAATTCCAGATGCCATAGCAGTAGTATTTGAACAACAAAAGCTGACCTATTCCCAATTAAATAGCAAAGCTAATCAACTAGCCCATTACTTGCAAAAATTGGGAGTAGTTCCAGAAACCTTAGTGGGAATATGTGTAGAGCGTTCAGTAGAGATGGTAGTAGGTTTATTAGCCATACTCAAAGCCGGAGGAGCTTATGTGCCATTAGACCCAAATTATCCAACTTCGCGTCTCAATTACATGGTAGAAGATGCACAAGTATCTATCATCTTGACTCAAGAAAAATGGCAACACGATCTACCATCTACGGCAGCTCAAGTAATATGTTTGGACCGGGAGCTACCAAATACAGCAAGTTCAGAAAACCTAACAGTATCAATAACATCAGAGCATCAGGCATACATGATGTATACCTCCGGCTCCACTGGTCTACCCAAGGGAGTGAACATCAGACATCAAGGAGTAGTGCGACTGGTAAAAAATACCAACTATATTAAGCTCACAGAAGAAGACATATTCCTACAATTAGCACCCATATCCTTTGATGCAGCTACACTGGAAATTTGGGGCAGTATGCTTAACGGAGGAACCCTAGCAGTAATGCCACCCCATCAACCCTCCCTAGCAGAAATAGGAGCAGCAATTAGGGAAAACCAAGTCACGACCCTATGGCTGAGTGCAGGGTTATTCCAACTGATGGTAGAAGAGCAACTGGAAAACTTAAAATCATTAAAGCAACTATTAGCAGGAGGAGACGTCTTATCAGTAACCCATGTGCAGAAAGTATTAGAAAAACTGCCAGGATGTCAATTAATAAATGGTTACGGACCAACAGAAAACACTACATTCACCTGCTGTTTTCAAGTCAAAGCTGATAGTAATCTAGAAAAATCAGTACCCATCGGTAAGCCAATATCCAATACACAAGTATATATTCTGGACTCAAATTTACAACCAGTGCCCATAGGAGTAGCAGGAGAATTACACCTAGGAGGAGATGGTTTAGCCATAGGCTACCACCACCGCCCCGAACTCACAGCCGAAAAATTTATTCCCAACCCTTTTGAGAACTCAAAATTATATAAGACGGGAGATTTGGCTCGCTACTTAGGGGATGGCAACATCGAATTTATAGGTAGAATAGACCACCAAGTAAAAATCCGGGGATATCGCATCGAAACAGGAGAAATAGAAGCAGTTATCAATTCATACCCCATCGTTAAAGAAACGGTAGTCTTAGCAACAGAAGACAACCCAGGAGACAAACGCCTGGTAGCATACATAGTACCAGAAACCCAAACCACAACCACCTCCAACCGAGAACTATCAGAAACCCAAGTAGACAGTTGGCAAGATATATTCAATCAACAAATATACGACCAGCTCAGTGAAGTAACTGACCCTCTATTCAACACTAGAGGATGGATCAGCAACTATGATAACCAGCCCATACCAGTAGAGCAAATGCGCATCTGGGCAGGGGATATTGTCACTCAAGTATTAGCGCAGAAACCAGAGAGTGTGTGGGAAATAGGTTGTGGCACAGGAATGCTGCTATTTCAAATCGCACCCCAGACACAAAACTATTATGGGACAGATATCTCCAAGGTCTCATTAGAATACATCAAACAACAAATAGAACAGCAACCAGACAAATATAGTCATGTCTCCTTAGCACAGAAACGAGCTGAAGACATGGCTGATATAGCTCCTAACAGTTTCGATGTCGTACTGCTTTCTTCCATAGTCCAGTATTTCCCGAGTGTGGAATATCTGTTACAAGTAATAGAAAATAGTATCAGGGTAGTCAAACCAGGAGGAATGATTTTCCTAGGGGATATCCGCAGTTGGCCATTAATGAAAGCCTTTCACAGTTCAGTGCAACTGTATCAAGCAACTCCCTCACTTTCAGTAGAACAACTCAAGCCAAAGATAGACAGACAAATGGAGCAGGAGAAAGAGTTGTTAGTGTCACCAGAGTTGTTTGTAGCTCTCAAAGAAAAACACCCAGAAATAACTCATGTACAAATCCGTTTACAGAGGGGAACAGAACACAATGAACTGAATAAATATCGCTACAGCGTACTATTGCATATAGAGGCACAACCAGGAAAAGTAATAACACCGACTGTAGAAAGTGGGGCAGGTATGAGTTATGAAAAGATAGAAGCATATCTGCAGCAAAAGCAGCCAGAATCAATTTGTTTTAGTGGTATAGTAAATGGTAGATTGGCAAATGAAGTAGATTTACTGGAGTTACTATCACAGCCAGAAGCCAAACAGAATGTACAGCAGTTGAGGCAGCTTTTAGAGTCAAAGGCAGTAAATGGCATAGACCCAGAGAGGTTATATGAACTGAGTTCAGCTTTAGGGTATAGCTTAGAGTTGTGTTGGTCTGCAGAAGGAAGAGGAGAATTGATGGATGGGGTATTTGTGCGCAGTGAGTTAGCCAAAGAAGGGATAGTGTTAACACCCCTAACTCAAAAATCGGTGGTAGCAGGTAACTGGCATAATTATGGGAATAATCCGTTGAGTTCCCAGTTGAGAAACCAACTGATACCAGAGTTGAGAGAGTATCTGGAGTCGCGGTTGCCAGAGTATATGGTGCCATCGGGGTTGATGGTGTTGTCGCAACTGCCTCTGACTCCCAATGGCAAAGTAGACCGTAAGGCTTTGCCTGACCTGGATGTGGCCAGTAGTGTGTCAACGGAGTATGTGGCTCCCCAGACACAGACACAGAAGGTATTAGCAGAGATTTGGGCAGAAGTGTTGGGTATAGAACAGGTGGGAATACACGATAACTTCTTTGATTTGGGTGGTCATTCTTTGATGGCAACGAAGGTTGTGTCTCGGCTGCGAAATACTGTTCAAGTGGAGTTACCTATCAGTAGGTTATTTGAAAATCCTACTATCAAACAATTAGGCGCTGATATTGATGCCATAGATGACAACGCATTTTTAGCAGAACGACTAGAAACAATTTCTAACAATCAAGAAAAATTAGAGGAAATCGAACTATGAAAACATTAAAGAAATTTTTAGAGAATCTGGCTAATCAAAATGTCAAATTATGGCTTGAAGGTGAACGCTTGCGTTGTAAAGCTCCAGAGGGAGTATTGACATCAGAGCTACGGACTCAATTAAGCAATCATAAGCAGGAAATTATTACTTTTTTACAACAAGCTAATTTAAAGAGAGAATTCAAGGAAAACTTAATTAAGCCTATTGAGCGAAATGGCAACCCCTCACCATTATCATACGCACAACAAAGGCTATGGTTTATTGAAAAAATGGCCTTGAGTAGCAATGCCTACAATATGCCATTAACCCTACATCTGGTAGGTCAATTGGACTATGTAGCCCTAGAAAAAAGTCTCAACCAAATCATCGCTCGCCATGAAACCCTGAGAACTACCTTCAGTGAAATCAACGGCACACCAGTACAAATAATTCAACCCCCCTTTGAATTAGAACTACCCATAATTGACCTAAGTGAGTTAACACCATCAGAAGCTACCACCAAACTCCAACAACTACTCCAACAAGAAAATGAACAAAGATTCAATCTAGAAGTAGACCCTCCCATACGGGCTCAGTTGTATCAATTAGGAACAACAGAACACATACTGCAAATCACATTACATCACATAGCTTCCGATGGCTGGTCACTGACAGTATTACCCAAAGAACTCTCAGCTATTTACACTGCCACACTGGAAGACCAACCATCCCCATTACCCTCACTACCGATACAATATGCCGACTTTGCAGTGTGGCAAAGGAACTACTTACAAGGTGAAACCCTCTTTAGCCAACTAAGTTACTGGAAGCAAAAGCTCCTTGACTTACCTCAACTACAACTACCCACAGACCATCCCCGACCAGCAGTTGAAACTTTTAATGGAGCAGGTATACCCATAAACATACCAGCAGCACTAACATCAAAAGTTAAACAACTCACCCAAAAGCAGGGAACCACCCTATTTATGACCCTGTTAGCAGCCTTCAAAATCTTACTGTCTCGTTACAGTGGTCAAGAAAGTATAGCAGTAGGAACACCGATAGCCAACCGCAACCGCAGTGAAATAGAAGGGTTGATAGGTTTCTTTGTCAACTCCCTAGTCATGTACACAGACCTGGGAGGGAACCCTAGTTTCACAGAAGTATTAAACCGAGTGAAACAAACAGCCCTAGAAGCTTATGGTCACCAAGACATACCCTTTGAGAAATTGGTAGAAGAGTTGCAGCCAGAAAGGTCTCTATCGCAAAACCCCTTGTTTCAGGTAGTGTTTGCCCTTCAGCAGGAGGAAATCTTCAAACCATCCTATAGCTTGCCTAACTTAGAGGTAGGTTTGTATGAAGGGGCACGAGCTAAGATGACAGTGCGAATGGACTTAGAGTTACATCTGTGGGTAGAAGGAGAAGAAATCAAAGGATTTTGTGCTTACAACCGAGACTTGTTTGAAGCAGAAACTATGAGCAGGATGCTGTCACATTACCAAAACTTGCTCTCAGCAGCAGTAGAGACTCCCGAGGGACCTATTAGCCAGTTGCCATTAATGACAGAGCCAGAGTTAGACCAAATACTGGTGGAGTGGAACAACACGAAAACAGATTACCCAACAGACAAATGTATCCATCAATTATTTCAGGAACAAGTCCAGAAAACCCCAGATGCAGTAGCAGTAGTATTTGAACAACAAAAGCTGACCTACTCCCAATTAAATAGCAAAGCTAATCAACTAGCCCATTACTTGCAAAAATTGGGAGTAGTTCCAGAAACCCTAGTGGGAATATGTGTAGAGCGTTCAGTAGAGATGGTAGTAGGTTTATTAGCCATACTCAAAGCCGGAGGAGCTTATGTGCCATTAGACCCAAATTATCCAACTTCGCGTCTCAATTACATGGTAGAAGATGCACAAGTATCTATCATCTTGACTCAAGAAAAATGGCAACACGATCTACCATCTACGGCAGCTCAAGTAATATGTTTGGACCGGGAGCTACCAAATACAGCAAGTTCAGAAAACCTAACAGTATCAATAACATCAGAGCATCAGGCATACATGATGTATACCTCCGGCTCCACTGGTCTACCCAAGGGAGTGAACATCAGACATCAAGGAGTAGTGCGACTGGTAAAAAATACCAACTATATTAAGCTCACAGAAGAAGACATATTCCTACAATTAGCACCCATATCCTTTGATGCAGCTACACTGGAAATTTGGGGCAGTATGCTTAACGGAGGAACCCTAGCAGTAATGCCACCCCATCAACCCTCCCTAGCAGAAATAGGAGCAGCAATTAGGGAAAACCAAGTCACGACCCTATGGCTGAGTGCAGGGTTATTCCAACTGATGGTAGAAGAGCAACTGGAAAACTTAAAATCATTAAAGCAACTATTAGCAGGAGGAGACGTCTTATCAGTAACCCATGTGCAGAAAGTATTAGAAAAACTGCCAGGATGTCAATTAATAAATGGTTACGGACCAACAGAAAACACTACATTCACCTGCTGTTTTCAAGTCAAAGCTGATAGTAATCTAGAAAAATCAGTACCCATCGGTAAGCCAATATCCAATACACAAGTATATATTCTGGACTCAAATTTACAACCAGTGCCCATAGGAGTAGCAGGAGAATTACACCTAGGAGGAGATGGTTTAGCCATAGGCTACCACCACCGCCCCGAACTCACAGCCGAAAAATTTATTCCCAACCCTTTTGAGAACTCAAAATTATATAAGACGGGAGATTTGGCTCGCTACTTAGGGGATGGCAACATCGAATTTATAGGTAGAATAGACCACCAAGTAAAAATCCGGGGATATCGCATCGAAACAGGAGAAATAGAAGCAGTTATCAATTCATACCCCATCGTTAAAGAAACGGTAGTCTTAGCAACAGAAGACAACCCAGGAGACAAACGCCTGGTAGCATACATAGTACCAGAAACCCAAACCACAACCACCTCCAACCGAGAACTATCAGAAACCCAAGTAGACAGTTGGCAAGATATATTCAATCAACAAATATACGACCAGCTCAGTGAAGTAACTGACCCTCTATTCAACACTAGAGGATGGATCAGCAACTATGATAACCAGCCCATACCAGTAGAGCAAATGCGCATCTGGGCAGGGGATATTGTCACTCAAGTATTAGCGCAGAAACCAGAGAGTGTGTGGGAAATAGGTTGTGGCACAGGAATGCTGCTATTTCAAATCGCACCCCAGACACAAAACTATTATGGGACAGATATCTCCAAGGTCTCATTAGAATACATCAAACAACAAATAGAACAGCAACCAGACAAATATAGTCATGTCTCCTTAGCACAGAAACGAGCTGAAGACATGGCTGATATAGCTCCTAACAGTTTCGATGTCGTACTGCTTTCTTCCATAGTCCAGTATTTCCCGAGTGTGGAATATCTGTTACAAGTAATAGAAAATAGTATCAGGGTAGTCAAACCAGGAGGAATGATTTTCCTAGGGGATATCCGCAGTTGGCCATTAATGAAAGCCTTTCACAGTTCAGTGCAACTGTATCAAGCAACTCCCTCACTTTCAGTAGAACAACTCAAGCCAAAGATAGACAGACAAATGGAGCAGGAGAAAGAGTTGTTAGTGTCACCAGAGTTGTTTGTAGCTCTCAAAGAAAAACACCCAGAAATAACTCATGTACAAATCCGTTTACAGAGAGGAACAGAACACAATGAACTGAATAAATATCGCTACAGCGTACTGTTGCATATAGAGGCACAACCAGGAAAAGTAATAACACCGACTGTAGAAAGTGGAGCGGCTCTGAGTGCTCAGGAGATAGAAACTTATCTGCGAGACAAAGAGCCAGAATCAATTTGCTTTAGTGGTTTAGTCAATGGCAGAGTAGCTAATGATGTAGAGTTGGTAGAGTTGCTATCACAGCCAGAATCAAAACAGAATGTGCAGCAGTTGAGGCAGTTTTTACAGGAGAAGCTAGTCAATGGCATCGACCCAGAGAGGCTACATCAACTGAGCTCGGATAATGGGTATTCTCTAGAGTTGTGTTGGTCTGCTCAGGGAGGTCCGGAATTGATGGATGGAGTATTTGTGCGCAGTGAGTTAGCCAAAGAAGGGATAGTGTTAACACCCCTAACTCAAAAATCGGTGGTAGCAAGTAACTGGAATAATTATGGGAATAATCCGTTGAGTTCCCAGTTGAGAAACCAACTGATACCAGAGTTGAGAGAGTATTTGGAGTCGCGGTTGCCAGAGTATATGGTGCCATCGGGGTTGATAGCGTTGTCGCAATTGCCTCTAACTCCCAATGGCAAGGTAGATCGTAAGGCATTGCCTGTACCGGATGTAACCAGTAGTGTCTCAACGGAGTATGTGGCTCCACAGACGGAGACAGAGAAGCTGTTAGCAGAGATTTGGCAAGAAGTGTTGGGAATAGAAAAAGTGGGAATATATGATAACTTTTTTGATTTGGGAGGTCATTCTCTAACCGCAGTCAAATTAGTTTCTAAGATATCCACAAATTTAAACATTAGTCTCTCAGTAAAAACTTTATTATTACACCCAATAATTGCTGAGTTAAGTAATATTATGACGGAACTAATACAAAATAAAAATGTTTCTCAAGAGCCAAGCTATCAATCAATTAATAATGAAGCTCAGGAAACATTAAATGAGGAAGTTGTACAAACCAAAAAATCTGACTATATACAATTAGAATCTCGCTCTTTGTTATCTTTATTTGCTGTGGGGAAAATTCCTCCTGTCGATGCTGCCGCCTTAGGTTGTTTAGGAGAATACGATCCAGCAATGTTTAGTTTTAGTCGAGATTATATTATTGAAAATATCTTTGAAAATCTTCCTTTTTGGGCAATTATTAAACAGACTAATTGGGGTCGAATTGCACTAATAGGTTTGCCTCGATTTATTTCTGATTTATATAGCAATCAAGATGATACAGTACAGGTAATTATTGAAGCATTAGAAATGGCTGGAAGAATTGGTGCTAAGTTTGTTTCTTTGACTGGCTTAATTCCTTCTGCTACTGATTATGGTTTGGCAATTACCAAGGCAATTGCTAATCGTCATGATTTGCCAAAAATTACGACTGGACATAGAACAACTGGTGCTGCTGTTGTACTTACTATTAAGAAGATATGTGAGCAAGGTGGGCGAGATTTAAGTACAGAAAAAGTAGGATTTATTGGCTTAGGTTCTGTGGGAATGAATGTGTTGCCGTTAATGTTGAAATGCTTACCACATCCTCAAGAAATTACTCTTTGTGATGTTTATAGTAAGTTTGAATTTTTGGATAATATTAAACAAGATTTAGTCCAAAAATTTGGTTTTAAAGGTCAGATAAATTTGGCATTATCAAAAACAACAGTTCCCGAAAAAATTTACGACTCTACTTTAATTGTTGGAGCTACAAATGTCGCAAATGTATTAGATATTATTCAGGTTAAGCCTGGTACACTAATTGTTGATGATTCTGGTCCTCATTGTTTTTCAGTGGAGCAAGCTATTCAGCGTTTTCAGGAACGGGAAGATATTTTGTTTAGTGAGGGTGGAATGTTGCGATCGCCATATCCTATGAAAACAACAATCCATTTACCACCCTCTGTAGAAAATATATTGAATAATGCTCAAAAGTCATCAATTTTTTCAAATCCTTTTAATATCATGGGTTGTGCTTTTTCTGGTTTACTCTCATCTCAGTTCGAGCAACTGGAGCCTACTGTAGGAATTTGCGATGGAGAACAGTCTGAATTACATTACCAAATTTTGCAAGAATTAGAATTTGAAGCAGGCGATCTACATTGTGAACATTATGTACTTCCAGCAAAATCAATAGCCAATTTTAGACAGCGTTTTGGCAAAGATTTGTAAGGATTTAGGTGATAGCAATCGCTGGTGAAGTCTGCGATCTTCGATCGCAGACTTCATAATAATAATGATTATTTTTATTCGGTAGTCCTGCATAGTAATGGTCAAGTACAAATTGTGTTATTATAGTGATTGTTCCATATAGCTCCAATATGATTACTTAATTTTTGATAAAACGATCATGTCAAAAGCCTTTAAGTTTCCTTTCAGATGCTAGCTACATGATTAAAGGAGGTTTGGGAGGTTTAGGTTTACTGGTAGCTAATTGGATAGTGTCCAAGGGCAGGGTAAACGCATCTTACTTAGTATAAATAGTAACAGAAAAAAAAATGATTAATTCAATTTTTTGTGAAATTCGAATAAATCCCATCTTAAAAGCAGTTTTTTTTGTTCAAAGTCAACAAATTTAACCAATGATAATTATAACTTATCGACATACTCTTCGATAAACTTCCTAAGTTGCTTCACCTTGAAATCTTTAGCAAATCTATAAATAACCTTAGCAAATGGGACAAATTTAGAATCTAACTTTTCCAGCTTTTCAGCTTCTTGGCTGATGTCAAACACATTACCTTTCTTAGCAAAGTCATAAAGTTGGAGCAGAATATCAGATGGGGGAGGCACAATCGCATCTAGCTGGATTTCTTCAGCTCCAGCATCTGTTATAGTTTCTGGTTTTGGTATGAAGTCTTCATACACCCATTCCAGTTGCAAATGCTGTTTTAATTTTTCTAGTAATTCGGCTACGTCCACTGGTTTGGGAATAAAATCATCGCAGCCTGCCTTCGAACTCTGTTCCTGGTCTAACTCATAAACACTGGCAGATGAAGCAATAATCAACAGATCTTTAAATTTATCTAATGAGCGCAGACGTCGCATCATTTCCAAGCCATCCATCACCGGCATCACCAAGTCAGTAATAATTAGATCAGGGTTAAATGCTGTGGCTTTTTCCAAACCCTCAACCCCGTTACTGGCCTCCAACAGTTCAAATCCCAGAGGTTGTAAAACATTCACAATTACAGAGCGATTCTCCCATTTGTCATCTACTACTAAGATTTTCCCTGCTTTCCCCTGACAACCTATAAGAGTTTTGGTGGAGGCTTGGTTACTGTCAATCACAGCTGTAGTAATCGGTAACTCTAACTCGATCGAGAAAAGGCTACCTTGGCCATAAGTACTCTCAACATTGATAGCACTTCCCATCAAATTGATAATTGTTTTGCTAATCGCTAATCCAAGCCCAGTGCCTTGTTCACGATGCTCAACATCCCCCACCTGTTCAAAGGGCAAAAAGATTTTTTCCAGTTGTTCTGGGGTCATCCCAACGCCAGTATCTTTAATGATAAATCGAAGTCTGGCTAGGGGGGATTGGATAGTAGTAATTGCTTGGTGATTACTGATAACGTCTACCTTAAACGTGACTCCGCCATGGTCAGTAAACTTAATAGAATTTCCCAAAAGATTAATCAGAACTTGTCGCAATCGTTTGGGATCAGCCAGGATACCCTCTGGCAGATGGGATGAGGGTTGATAACTAAAAGCAATCTCTTTTTGCTGGGCTTTGACGCGACACATTTCTACAACTTCCATCAGAAAGGACGGCAAATGAACTTCTGTCGGAAACAGTTCCATTTTCCGAGCTTCGATTTTGGATAAGTCTAAAATGTCATTAATCAGATGGAGTAGATAGTTGCCACACTTATAAATAAGGTTGATCTGGTCTTTTTGTTTAGCAGTTATCTGTGGATCCCGTTGTAGAATTTGGGCGTAACCCAAAACGCCATTGAGGGGAGTACGCAATTCATGACTCATATTAGCCAGGAATTCACTTTTGGCGTGATTAGCCTGATCAGCCGCTTCTTTAGCTGCTTTGAACTCAGCTGTACGTTCGGAGACCCGGATTTCCAGTAAAGCATTGGTTTGTCGCAGTTCTGCTTCGATTCGCCTACGGCCAGCCAGATAAACTAGACCATAGCTAAATCCAAAGCAGGAAACACCAGCAAATAACAGCCAATAGCGGTAGTGATGGATGACTTGACCCAGAGTCACGTTTCCCCAATCTTCGTAGGGACGAACCCGCAGATTCCGTAAGGTTTCGTGACAAGCTTGGTAGTTGGCGGGGATAGTCCAGCCCTGATAACGACCAGCTTTGGCGGCTGGGTGCTCAGAAGGCATGGTTATTAATGCGATCGCAACCTCTTCCGCTAACTCCATTGGGGTATGGGGTAGTGTAGAAAAGGGCCATTCTGGATAAAGTTTAGTACTCAGAGCAAAAGGGAAAGTGTCCTGATATTGAGTTTGCTGATTGAGGATCACAAAGTCATCTCGATTAATTTTACCCTCCTGTGCCATACGTTCGAGGGTATCAGTGCGGACAGTGCCAGCATCGACAATACCATCACGAACAGCGTAGACCACTGCGTCATGGCTACCACCAAAGTGGAGCGCTGGAAAGTCACGGTAGGGGTTAACTCCAGCTTGTAACAGAGTTTCCCATGCCATTTGCCAGCCCCCAAAGGCAATTTCACTGACGGCCATAAAGGTTTTGCCCCGTAAATCCCTTAAATCCTGGATATCATTGCGATCAGCATGACGCAGGATAACCGCTCCAAATTGGGTGTAAGGCTGGCCTAGGCGTAGATTTTTTAGGGTGGCAATTCGTCGTGCCCCATAAATCCATTCCAACTCTACATACATTCCAGGGTTAGGCAACACAAAGTCCACCTCCTGGTTAGCTATTATTTCTTCGATGGTGTCAAACCCTAGTGGTACAAGTTGGAAGACATAGCCGGAAATGGTTTCACTGAGATAGTCTAGGGTCGGTTGCCATTTTTTTTTGGTATGGTCAACACCCCGAATTGCCATCACTCCCACCTTAACAATCTTTACCTGTGAAGTCGTTATTTGTCCTGTTCCATCTACAGATTTCTGAGCAAGAGTAATCCCTGGGGCAGGCGATGCTATTAGTGATAATCCCATGCCTAGAATCAGGCTGGATTTAATTAAGAAGTAAAGACGACTCATAGTATAGCAGTTTTCAATTATGTGAGGTACGAATTTTTGGGGAGTAGGGAGTAGGGAGTAGGGAGTAGGAAGTAGCTTTCAGGGGTAGGTTTTTAAGATTTAGGCTGAGGAGAGAACAGGGATACTTGGAGAAAAATCGGGAAAAAATTGACCAATCGGTAAGGGAAGATGATTGAGTAGAGCAGCTTGAATCACGCTTCATGCCCCGACGAAAACAGCTCAAAACCCGGGGATTCGCTGTACTGCTGTCAGAGTTTGGACTCTCGAGAGGGGTTGCCGGTAACTGTTCTGAGTGGTTGGAGCATAGATCAGCATCAGATTCCCCTCCAACACTGACGACCCACAAGGTGGCAATCGCAATCGCCAACCAATGACGCTCAGCGCGTTGGGGGTCAGTCATTTTAGTCTGGTGCCATTGCCAACCTCCCCGGCAACATATCAATGAACTTACACTCAATCGGTGAACCCATTCGATACCATCATTCTTCCCCAAGGGGACTCCCGTTATAGTCGTGTTAAGCAGCGTCTGGCACTGCCAGTAAGACAAGCGCGGGAGACGGGGCGCATAAAGTGCGGACGCAGGTTCCGCACACGGCCCCTTAGGAATTGGGGACTGAAAATGTTGCGTATCATTGAAAATTTGTGCTTTGCTAGAACAAAAATATATTATTGTGCTGTGCTCAAGAGAGTACCAGTTTGTTCGCAAGCTGAAAAGCCTCTATGCATCAAGGGCTAAAACTATCGATTTTTCCAGGGGTGGCCATCCATTCAACACCCATTGCAGGAGCCTTTTTGGTAGTCTTGATTCTTCTTCATCGCTGTGTTTCCGTAGCAGCTCTTCGAGAGTATCGCGTTTTTGTCAAGTTTATTAAAAAACCTACCCTTGAAAGAGTGTGGGGAGATGGCCAGATGGGGAGATGGCGGAGATTTTTATAAGGGTAATTATCCTGACATGATATAAGAATTAAATTCGCCACGACTCGCACCTAATGTACATAAGATTTTTTCCCTTTTGCCTCTTGCCTCTTGCCTCTTGCCTCTTGCCTCTTGCCTTCCCCTCCTGGGAGGGGTTAGGGGTGGGTTCCTCTTGCCTCTTGCCTCTTGCCTCTTGCCTTCCCCTCCTGGGAGGGGTTAGGGGTGGGTTCCTCTTGCCTCTTGCCTCTTGCCTTTTTCCTATTTTAAATTCCACCTATAATTATAATTAATCGATATACTCTTCGATAAACTTCCTAATTTCCTTCACCTTAAACTCCTTAGCTAATTTATAAATTAGCTTAGCAAAGGGGACAAATTTAGCATCTAAGTGTTCTAGCTTTTCAGCTTCTTGGCTGATGTCAAACACACTACCTCTCTTAGCAAAGTCATAAAGTAGGATTAGGAGATCAGATGGGGGAGGCACAATGGCATCTAGCTGGATTTCTTCAGCTCCAGCATCTGTTATAGTTTCTGGTTTTGGTATGAAGTCTTCATACACCCATTCCAGTTGCAAATGCTGTTTTAATTTTTCCAGTAATTCGTCTACCTCCACTGGTTTGGGAATAAAATCATCGCAGCCTGCATTCCAACTCTGTTGCTTGTCTAACTCATAAACACTGGCAGATGAAGCAATAATTAACAGATCTTTCAAGTTATCTGATGAGCGCAGACGTCGCATCATTTCCAAGCCATCCATCACCGGCATCACCAAGTCAGTAATAATTAGATCAGGGTTAAATGCTGTGGCTTTTTCAAAACCCTCAACCCCATTACTGGCCTCAAACAGTTTAAATCCCAGAGGTTGTAACACATTCACAATTACAGAGCGATTTTCCCATTTGTCATCTACTACTAATATTTTCCGTGCTTTCCCCTGACAACCTATAAGAGTTTTGGTGGAGGCTTGCTTACTCTGACTCACAGCTGTAGCAATCGGTAACTCTAACTCGATCGAGAAAAGGCTACCTTGGCCATAAGTACTCTCAACATTGATAGCACTTCCCATCAAATTGATAATTGTTTTGCTAATCGCTAATCCAAGTCCAGTACCTTGTTCACGATGCTCAAGATTACCCACCTGTTCAAAGGGCAAAAAGATTTTTCCCACTTGTTCTGGGGTCATCCCAATGCCAGTATCTTTAATGATAAATCGAAGTCTGACTAGGGGGGATTTGCGAGTAGTAATTTCTTGGTGGTTACTGATAACGTCTACCTTAAACGTGACTCCGCCATGGTCAGTAAACTTAATGGCATTGCCCAAAAGATTAATCAGAACTTGTTGCAATCGTTTGGGATCAGCCAGGATACCCTCTGGGAGATGGGATGAGGGTTGATAAATAAAAGCAATCTCCTTTTGCTGGGCTTTGACGCGGCACATTTCTACAACTTCTTTCAAAAAGGACGGCAAATGAATTTCTGTCGGAAACAGTTCCATTTTCCGAGCTTCGATTTTGGATAAGTCTAAAATGTCATTAATCAAATGGAGTAGATAGTTGCCACACTGATAAATAAGCTTGATCTGGTCTTTTTGTTTAGCAGTTATCTGTGGATCCCGTTGTAGAATTTGGGCGTAACCCAAAATGCCATTGAGGGGAGTACGCAATTCATGACTCATATTCGCCAGGAATTCACTTTTGGCGTGATTAGCCTGATCAGCCGCTTCTTTAGCTGCTTTGAACTCAGCTGTACGTTCGGAGACCCGGATTTCCAGTAAAGCATTGGTTTGTCGCAGTTCTGCTTCGATTCGCCTACGGCCAGCTAGATAAACTAGACCATAGCTAAATCCAAAACAGGAAACACCAGCAAATAACAGCCAATAGCGGTACTGATAGATGACTTGACCCAGAGTCACTTTTCCCCAATCTTCGTAGGGACGAACCCGCAGATTCCGTAAGGTTTCGTGACAAGCTTGGTAGTTGGCCGGGATACTCCAGCCCTGATAACGACCAGCTTTGGCGGCTGGGTGCTCAGAAGGTATGGTCATTAATGCGATCGCAACCTCTTCCGCTAACTCCACTGGGGTATGGGATAGTGTGGAAAAGGGCCATTGTGGATAAAGTTTAGTACTCACAGCAAAAGGGAAAGTGTCTTGATATTGAGTTTGCTGATTTAGGATCACAAAGTCATCTCGATTAATTTTGCCCTCCTGTGCCATACGTTCGAGGGTATCAGTGCGGACAGTGCCAGCATCGACAATACCATCACGAACAGCGTAGATCACTGCGTCATGGCTACCACCAAAGTGGAGCCCTGGAAAGTCACGGTAGGGGTTAACTCCAGCTTGTAACAGAATTTCCCATGCCATTTGCCAGCCCCCAAAGGCATTTTCACTAACGGCCATAAAGGTTTTGCCCCGTAAATCCTTTAAATCCTGGATATCATTGCGGTCAGCATGACGCAGGATCACCGCTCCAAATTGGGTGTAAGGCTGGCCTAGGCGTAGATTTTTTAGGGTGGCAATTGGTATTGCCCCATAAATCGATTCCAACCGTACATACATTCCAGGATTGGACAACACAAAGTCCACCTCCTGGTTAGCTACTATTTCTTCGAGGGTGTCAAACCCTAGTGGTACAAGTTGGAAAACATAGCCGGAAATGGTTTCACTGAGATAGTCTAGGGTCGGTTGCCATTTTGTTTTAGTATGCTCAACACCCCGAATTGCCAGCACTCCCACCTTAACAATCTTTACCTCTGAATTCATTATTTGTCCTGTTCCATCTACAGGTTCCTGAGCAGAAGTAATCCCTGGGGCAGTCGATGCTATTAGTGATAATCCCATGCCTAGAATCAGGCTGGACTTAATTAATAAATAAAGACGAATCATCTTATAGTACTTTTCAAGTAAGTAAGGTACAAAATTTTGGTTTTTCGGGAGTAGGGAGTAGGGAGTAGGGAGTAGGGATTAGGGATTAGGAGTCGGATTAGGGATTAGGGAGTCGGGAGTCGGAGTCGGGAGTCGGGAGTCGGGAGTCGGGAGTCGGGAGTCGGGAGTCGGAGTCGGGAGTCGGGAGTCGGGAGTCGGGAGTCGGGAGTCGGGAGGCGGGAGTCGGGAGTCGGAGTCGGGAGTCGGGCTAATAAAATTTAATGTACCTCATAAATATGATAAAAACTAGATCCCTTTTCCGGTTAATAAATTATAGTTTTAATTCATCAATACCTATTTCATTAATTAATAATTAACAGGCTGAATATAGCGTTTATATCATGTCCGGATAATTACTCTGTCTTGATGCAGTCGCTCATGGGGGAAACCACGGCAGTCGCTCATGGGGGGAACCCCCAAGACCGCGCTGCCTCCCCAAGACCGCGCTGCATCGCTTAATAAAAATCTCCCCATCTCCCCATCTCCCCATCTCCCCACACTTCCCACACTTCCCACACTTCCCACACTTCCCTCTCTTTCCCGATTCCCGATTCCCGATTCCCGATTCCCTGCGCTATACTAATTCTTTTCAAGATACTTTTCTATCAATATTCTAATTTTTTTTAATTGAAATTCATCAGCATAATTAGATATAGTCTGAGCAAAGGTCACAAACTTATCATCTAATTGTTTAAGATTTTCTGCGGATTTAATAATCGCGAACATATTCCCTTTCTTGGCCAGGTCATAAAGTTCAGCTAATACATCAGCTGGGGGAGGTACAATAGCCTCTGGCATAACTTTTTTAACAGATTCAATTTTGATTTTTGATACTTCGGGATCATACTGTTCATATACCCATTCCAGTTGCAGATGCCGCTTTAATTTATCGAGTAATTCTTCAACGTTCACAGGCTTAGAAAGAATATCGATCCAGCCTATATCCTGACTCTGTTGGTGTTCTAATTCATAAACACTGGCAGATGTCGCAATTACCATGATCTGTTTCAATTGCTCTGATGAGCGGATACGTCGCATCATTTCAAAGCCATCCATCACTGGCATCACTAAGTCAGTAATAATTAAGTCAGGGTGAAATTCTATAGCTTTTTCCAAACCCTCAACCCCATTACTCGCTTCCAAAAGTTTAAATCCCAGAGGTTGTAAAAAATTAACAATAAAAGAGCGATTCTTCGGTTTGTCATCTACCACTACTATTTTACGCACCTTGCCCTGAAAACCAACGATAGTATTGGTATAAATTTTAGTTTTGTGATCCATTACTGTGGTAGTAGGTAAATCCAAATCCACAGAAAAAACACTACCCTTGCCAGAAGTACTTTCAACTTTGATATGACTTCCCATGAGATTAACAATTTTATGGCTAATAGCTAATCCCAGACCAGTGCCTTGATCTCGAATAGCACTATCCCCAAATTGTTCAAAGGGTAAAAATATTGTTTCCAATTCTTCTGGGTTGAGTCCGATGCCAGTATCTTCGATTTGAAATCGAATTCTAAGCATGGGTGATTCGGGAGCTTTGCCTATTAGTGGCATGATTTTGTCTGTGATAACTTCCCCCTCTTGCTGATCTCTATAAATCCTAGGGAGTGGGGGTTGTACGGCTTTATCGTTACTGATCACCTCTACCTTGAAGGTTACTCCGCCATGGTCAGTAAACTTAAGAGCATTGCTCAGGAGGTTAATCAGAACTTGTCGCAGTCGTTTTTCATCAGCCACAATCCCTGCTGGTAGACAGGATGATGGTTGATAAATAAAAGAGATACCCTTTTGCTGAGCTTTGATACGGCAGATTTCTACAACCGAGATCAACAAAGTAGGAAAATGAATCTCTTTCGGCAACAGTTCCATTTTCCTGGCTTCGATTTTAGAAAGCTCTAAGATGTCATTGATCAAGTGGAGCAAGTGAGTGCCACATTGGTAAACGAGATCGATGCTATGCTTTTGTTTAGGGGTAGCGGTTTTATCCCGTTGGAGGATTTGGGCATAACCTAAAATGCCATTGAGAGGAGTACGCAGTTCATGAGTCATATTGGAGAGGAATTCACTTTTGGCTTGGCTAGCTAATTCAGCAGCTTCTTTAGCTTTTGCCAGTTCAATGGCTTGTTGTTTTAACTCCTGATTTTGAAGTTGCAGCTTTTCAGTTAACTCCTGAATCCGTAAATGGTTAATTATCCGAGTTAAGAGTTCCTCATGTTGGAGTGGCTTAGTGACATAATCGACTCCCCCAACTTCAAATCCTTTCACCTGATCTTCGGTACTAGATAACGCCGTCATGAAAATTACAGGAATATCTTTAGTAGCCTGATCCGCCTTCAAGCGACAGCAGGTTTCAAAGCCATCTATACCTGGCATCAAAACATCCAGTAAAATAATTTGAGGATGGGCATACTTAGCGCGTTTTAACCCACTTTCACCATCTTGGGATACTAAAATGGTGAAGCCACAATCTTCTAAATAATCAAAGGCAACCCTTAAATTTGTGGGATTATCATCAATAATCAATATGGTATACTTTTTTAAGTCAAAGTCATTTGTTTTAGCAATTACACTCATGGATTTTATTCCAGATGCAGATAGTCTTTAACCAAAGTAACAATGGCTTTTTATTGAAACCCTTTGGCTAAGTTTTTGAGTTTGGTGGGCTTTGGGAATGTAGTTGTAATCGACTGCTTCGAGGTATAGCAATTCCTAAGTATTCAGCGATCAGCCATTCCCGTAGCGTGGCCAACGGCCAAGGCCAACGGCTGACTGCTGACTGCACCTCAAGTAGCACCATCTGTAGCGCATATGCTTACAGCAATTCTGGCGGAGGTTGTGAACTCTCATGGGGGTCTCAATAGACAACAGAAGCGAAAAAGATTCTGGAAGTCTTGCCCCAATTGAGCTAAAACCGCGCTTTCCTGAGAGGTCTAATCGATTGTGAACTCTCACGCGGGCATCCTGCCCGCACTACCAGGAATTTTGGACTTCTGGATTTTCACAACTCGCCCACGAAACCCGATAGTGAGTTCCTGGGCGAATTTTTGTCATACTGCCCAGCATCGCCAAGTTTATAGAGCACTTTCATTTCCTGAGGGGGGGTACTACAAAGCGTTGATCACAACTGGGTTTTGACCCCTGTTAGGACTTACGCAAATCCCTCAATTTAACGCTACCTGTAGGGTGGGCAAGGTTTTGCCCACCCTACCCATGGATTGTGTGCGTAAGTCCTGCCTGTGATCAAGCTACAGGCTGTTGAGATATTGGCTGATATACCCACTCTAACTGCAAATATTGCCCTAAGAAAACCAGTTACTGTTCCTGAAGAGGGGGAACAGACCCTCAGTGGGGCAACAAAAGGGAGATTGACTAATACCTATGATCACTTCCAATCAGCAAAAATTTGTTTGATTTGTGCGATCGCTTGATTGCTAGCTTGCACCACAGACAAACCATCTACAACTATTGTTCTAATCGCTTTACCCCAAACATTCTGGGATTGTACTTCAGGGTAAATTGGGGTGAAGACTTGATAGGGTAGACGGGTCGTTTGTTGTAACTGCTTTAGAGCCACTGAAATATGGGGATCTGTTCCATCATTCCAGAATCGGTCTGGTAAAGCTTTAGGCAAAACAGAAACAAATCGCCCTTGAGAACCTTGGATGTATGTTTCCAGATTTTGTGGTTGTACCAAATAGGACAAGAAATCCTTAGCAACCTGCTTTTTATCCGATCTTTCCAACAGAATCACCTGCCCAATTGAAGGGATGGGTTTCATAGGCTCGACCTTTGGCTTGTTCGGCCATGGCACAGTAGCAAGTTGCTTGGTGTAAATTGCCTGATCTTGCCGTTGGGAACCGGGAATCGATAGGGATGGGTTAGCTGTCAGTGAAGTACCCCAACCTGCTTGACCTTTGGTCACGCTACGCGAACGCTGAGGTTGGGGCTTCCAACTCTCAACTCAAATCAGTGACGGTCTTATTCGTCTTATGGGTTTCCCGCTTCATCCGCCGATGCCTCAACCAGCGAACTGGAATTGGTCTTACTCAGCGTCCACAGGCAGACATCCGCCTTCCGCAGACGCAAACGTTTTACGACAGACTCACCTTGGAATTACGACTCTATGGTCAACCAGCCGGGGCAAGTCTCTTCCCGGAGACGAAACCTTAGAATAAGGCAGCCTTAATCATAAAGTTTTAACCCTTTTACCCATAGCCGACCAACCATAAAGGCTGCCTTATTCTTGCGGTAACTTCTGACCCTGATCTGGAGCTAGTACTTTGTACACCTAATGGTCTGAAAACTGATAGAGTATCAGACTTTTTGTACGGTAGCCTTTTAGTCAGTCAGGCGGGTCAGCAACCGCTTTTATTCTAACATAAATCGTGATGGTTTGTCATCACAAATTGTCGTCTCGCTATCCATCCCCACCCGTCGCAGGGGTGGGGAATTCCGCGAGTCTTGTTAAAGTAGTGCGGCTAAGAAAGGCAATATTATTATCAGTGTTTCCCCAATCCACTGCTTCCGGTGGTACCGTACCATTCTTATAGAAATTGGTATATTTCCCTAAGGCAGCGGTAATCCCCTGACGCACTTGGGGATGATCTAAAAGTAACCGACCATTGGGGTTGATCAGTTTGACATTGTAGGCTTCCAGGAAGTTTTCAAAAATGTCGAAGGTATCAGAAGCCTCGGACATGGGTAAACCAATACCATAAATAGTCTGTTGACCCTGGTGACGTAGTTGCTGTTGAGCGAAGTGCCAAAACTGCCAAAACCCTTGCCAATCCTTAGGAATCGCGTCTGGTGTCTTACCAATAGCTGCCAGTAAATCTTGCCAACAGTGAATGTAGACTGAATACTGCATTATCGGCACAGCATAGTAGCTGCGCTTCTTCGCCACATTGTTCAGATAACTAACACTGTGTAGAACACTGCCAGTGTATACCTTTTCCAGAGGTTCTACTACCTCAGAAACATCTGCCAATTGGTTGTTCCATGCTAGACGGGGGATGATCTGGGTATCCGCTTCAATACTATAGAAGATATCCGGAGGGTTGCCTGCTGCGATCGCATTATTGAGTTCCTTTAACGTATCTTTTTCAGATAAAAGGCTAAGCTCAACCTTAATTCCACTCTTTTGTGTCCACCTGGCGATGATTTCTTTGAGTGCATCAGTTTCCTCTGGATAATAACCCTGACTCCACCAGATGCGCAGCGAATTACTCCGGTTTATCGTAAATCCTTTGGTAGACTCAACTTGATTCTTACTACAGTCAGCTAACCCCAGACCAAATAAGAACAAGGATAGTCGAGTGAATTGGCGTCGCTGCATGATTCTTGAACCTCAAAACCGTTGTGCAGACATGACAACTCTACTCTTACCGATGAACCAATCGTGGTCATTTTGCCAAAGATCATAAGCCCCTAAGAGCACTATCCTTAAGGTGGACAAAAGTAGTTTTTTTCACGGACGTATGACCTATGGTGGACTATTTGATCGAAGCTACAAAACGCCCTTGGATGAGCATTTATTTAAGAATCCTCGCCTTTGTCTTTGCCTATGGCGCGATTGTCCACTTTAGTAATATAGCAGGTTTTGGTGAAATACCGTGGTTAGAAACACCTTTAACCTGGAGAATTGGCGATGTTTTTTATGGCATTGTCGATACAGCAGCAGTGATTGGACTTTGGCAGCGACAAGTGTGGGGCATTGGATTGTGTTTAGTGGGAATTCTCTCTCAGTTCATTATTTACACAGTTTTTATCGATTATTTTGCCTTCACCCCTGACCAAAGACAAACCATCTACGGTCTTTTGGGAACTGAAGCAATTTTAGTCCTGATATTGACTACATTATTATTGTTAAAAAAGTAATTTTTTTTGATAACTAAACAGTGTAAGCTATCAGCTATCAGCTATCAGCTATCAGTTATCAGCTATCAGCTATCAGCTATCAGCTATCAGCTATCAGCTATCAGTTATCAGCTATCAGCTATCAGCTATCAGCTATCAGCTATCAGCTATCAGCTAATGCGCTACGCGCATTAGCTTTGATGGGCAAATCCCCAGACTTGAAATTCTCATTAATATCTCAATCTTAAATTCTACCGTTCCCGTAGCGTGGCCATAGGCCTGCATAGGTTGATTTTAATCTGACTGCTGACTGCTGACTGCTGTTCGCGCAGCGTGCGCGTAGCGCATATGCTTACGACACCTCTTGATCAACCCACTCCAATTGTAAATACTTCTCCAATAATGCCAGTAATTTCTGCTCGTCAACTGGTTTCGGCAGAAAAGCATCACAGCCAAGTTTCTGAGTCTCTTTCTTGACAACATCCCAATTGTTAGCAGAGAAGGCAATAATTGGTACATGCTTCATTTCCGGTATCTGTCGTAGTTCCGGAATCATCGTGAAACCCGTTTTAAAAGGCATGAATAAATCCGTTAAAATCAGATCCGGTCCAATTACCCTGGCCAGCTCCAATGCTTGCTGAGCATTCTGGGCTAATACCACTTCAAAACCCAAAGGTTTCAGCATATTTAGCAATACCAAGCGATTTTCTGTTATGTCATCCACCACTAACAGTTTACGTCGTTTTCCTTTATAAATCAACCCTTTAACAGCAATAGCTGGTTCAGCTTTGGCAACAATATCTATCACAGGTAAGGTAACATCAAACCAAAATGTTGAACCTTGGTATAATTGACTTTTAACGTTTAGTGTACTTCCCATCAAGTTAACGATTTGCTGACTAATAGCTAAGCCCAAACCCGCTCCAGCTATCCGACGATCGGTATCCCCTACTTGTTCAAAGGGTTGGAATATTTTATCTAACTGTTGAGGACTAATTCCTATGCCAGTATCGATCACTTGAAAGCGGATCGTCCGAGAATCGATGTTATAATCTCCCCCTTGAATCCTGGTGTTGGAAGACTTCGATATTCCTAAGATAGGGTTTTGTTTCTCAATGACTCCAACCTTAAATGTGACATTACCTTGGTCAGTAAATTTAACTGCATTACCTAATAGATTGAGTAAAATCTGTCGTAACCGTTTCTGATCGACCTTAACCCCTGTGGGTAGGTTACCTTGAGTTTTATAGTTAAACAAGATATTTTTTTCATTAGCTCCCATGCGGATAATACCAACTACCCCTTCCAAGAAGCTTGGAAAATGAACGTCACTGGGGTACAGTTCCATCTTACGGGCTTCGATTTTAGAGAAGTCTAAGAGATCGTTAATTAGGGTTAATAGATAGGTTCCACTTTGCTCTATAATTTTTAAACCCTGTATTTGCTGGTCTCTTAAATTGCGATCGCTCATTGGGGTGCTGCCCTTCACCCCATCGTCTTGGATAGCAACTTTAGCTGTATCGCGCTGGAGAATTCTGGCATAGCCTAAGATGCTATTAAGGGGAGTGCGCAATTCATGGCTGATGTTAGCTAAAAATTGGCTTTTAGCTTGGTTAGCAACTTCCGCAGCTTCTTTAGCTTTCCCTAATTCGGCAGTACGTTCTTGCACTCGGATTTCTAAACCCTGATTCGTTCTCTCTAGGGCCGTAAAAGAATCCTGCAATTGCTGTGCCATCTGGTTAAATGACCGAGCCAACACACCAGTTTCATCGTCACTCAACACAGGAGCTTTATGGTTTAGATTGCCACTAGCTACCTGAATAGCTGCCTCTGTGATTGCCCGAATCGGTTTAGTAATCTGGCTTGATAGTAGATAAACTGCCACTAACAGTACTCCAGTAGAACTCAATCCAATCAGCACAATGTTCCCAGCTAGCCGACGAGCGGGAGTAAAAGCTTCTTGCTGAGAGATCTCAGCTAGTAACGCCAGGTTCTGTTTCTCCAACCAGTGATACACACCGATAACAGGTATCCCATCGTAATTGCGATAAAGCCCAGCACTATTTTTTCCTTGGGTAGCGCTATCAATACCCAAACTACTAATTCCGTTAGAGTATTTTTGATTCTCAAACTGAGCTGAGGCGATGAATATATTTTTTCGTTCCAATCGACCGACTAGATAGGTTTCGCCACTTTCACCTAAGCCAGTACGGTCTCGAATTAGGTTATCAACTTCTTGAAGATCGAGAGTAATGGAAATCACTCCCATACGCTTACCGGATTGGTTAAACAGTGGAGTGGCAAAGGTGATGGCTGTTTTGCCTGTTTGCGAAGAGCTATAAAACGTTGGCTTAATGTCCGTTTGCTCTGGGGTAAAGTAAGTGGTAGTCGCACCAAGGGGTTGATAGTTGCCCTCCAGGGTTTTGTTAGTTGAGAAAATGATAATCCCACCAGTTGTGAGCAGGGAAATTTCTCGTAGATTAGGCTTAATGGCAGCTAAATCAGTCAGGTATTCTGAAATGCTATGATAGGCGATTTGGTAATCTTTTGACCGGGTTTGAGACCTTTTGCTGCTGAGCAAGACCTCGGCTTGTCTTCGGATTTCTGGTAACTGAGCCGATAACAGGACATCTTGGCGCTGATTGTTAAACCATTGATTGAGTTCAGCAGATTTAATAGACACAGCAACACTGAGTCGATCAAAGACAGATTGTTTGAGAGCTTTCCTAGCTAAAATATAAGCAGTAATTGCTACAATGCTTACTGTAACAACTGATAAAAGTGAAAAGTAAGTGACCAGCTTTGATAGTAACGTTTTTTGAGTTAATTTGATCATAACAATGAGAATAAGCGCGATAATTTATATTTTCGCATAAAATTAATTATTTGTATTTATTAAACTATTAACAGTCAGCTATAGCAATTCTCAGCGACGTTTGAGCGACATTGCTTATGCTTTTAAGGCAAAAGGCATGCATGCTATAAAGATGGTTTTAAGGGATGCAGCGCCACGCTGCATCGCTTTATCATAACACCAAAAAACCCTCGGATATCTTGACTACTGTTACCTGTTACCTGTTCCCTGTGCCCGTTTTTTATGAATCCTATGTTCAAAATTAAAGTAAAAATGCTATAACAAGCATTGTGATAACGAAGAAGCTAACTAATTTTCTACCAATTAGAAAAAATTTTATTGATTTTATCAATAGCTCGATTAGTAGCTTGCTTAATTGACAAATTATCCACCACAATTTTTCTAATCACTTCACCCCAAACATTTTGAGCAGCTACTTCACTATAAGCTGGATTTAACACTTGATAAGCTGGTCGGGTGTGTTTTAACTGCTGTAGCGCCACAGAAATATGAGGATCACTGGGATTTTTCCAAAAGGGTTTTTCAAACAGTTTTGGCATCACAGGTAAGTATCGACCCTGAGACCCTTCTGTGTAGGCTTGTAAGTTTTGCGGTTGTGCCAAATATGAGATAAAATTCTTGGCATACTCCTGTTTTTTGGACGCTTTAAAGAGAATGACCTGTTTGATCTCTACGATGAATCTCATCAGTTCCCCACTAGGTTTATTTGGCCACTTAACTGTAGAAAGTTGCTTGGTGTAAATTTCGGGATCTTGTCGTTGGGAACCTGGAACTGAGAGAGTATGATTGACCGTCATCAGGCTAGTGCGGCTGAGTAACGTTACATTGTTGCCTGTATTATCCCAATCTACGGCATCCGGTGGCACATTCTTATTGATATAAAAACTGGTATATTTCCTGAGAGCAGCCTCAATGCCTTGCTTAACTTGGGGGTCGTCTAAGCGTAATTTGCCATTGTTATCAATTAGTTTGACATTATAGGCTTCTAGAAATTGCTCAAAATTGTTGTAGGTATCTAAGCTCATGGACATAGGCATGCCGATACTATACATATTGGGATAACTGCTCTGACGCAACTGTCCCTGAACCTGCTGCCAAAACCGCCAAAATCCCTGCCAATCTCTGGGAATTGCCCCCTTTGCCTGACCAATCTCGGTCAGGATGTCTTGCCAGTAGTGAATATGAATGGCTGATTGCATAATTGGTACAGCATAGTAGCTACGTTTTTTAGCAACTTTGTTTTGATAATTGACTCCGGCAAGAACCCCTTCACTGTACCAGTTTTTCAGAGGCTCTATCACATCAGACACATCGACTAGTTGGTTATTCCATGCTAGACGGGGAATAATGGTCAAGTCTGCTACCCCTGCATAGAAAATATCAGGAGGATTACCTGATGCGATCGCACTCTCGATTTCTTTGAGAATATCCTTCTGAGGTATGATGACTAATTTAACTTTAATCCCACTTTTTTGTTCCCACTGGTCGATGATTTTCCGTAGTGCATCCGTTTCTTCTGGATAAAAACCCTGTTGCCACCAGATGCTAAGTGTTTTAGGTGTGTCAAAGGTTGATGATTGTCTTGATGATTGTCTTGATGATTGGGAATTGTGAGTACAGTTAGCCAATCCCAAACCGAGGAAAAACCAAGGGAGTTGATTGAATTCCCGTCGTCGCATAAGTCTTTAACCGTTACACTTATCAAGTCCGTTAGTATGATATTATCCAGTAATGTGTGAATAAACCTCTTGCAAAAGTATTTTTCTGATAGTGTTTGCGTCAATTATTGGGTGCATCTCACTTTTGCCTAATTTCATGGATGGAGATGAACCCATTCCTACTCCCTACTCCCTACGCCCTACTCCCTACGCCCTACTCCCTACTCCCTACTCCCATTAACCCAAGACGAAAGTACTTCACCCAATTGAAAACTCAACTAGTATAGTGAGTAATGGGTAATAGGTAATGAATAATAGGTAATCCTAAAGGAGTAATCACAATTACCTAATACCTAATACCTATTCCCAAAACGTTACAATACCGCTCCTCCCGGACATGAGAGGATTTGGTCTTATACCATTTTTAAAAATCCCTGACTGACTTAATCAATCTCGAAAAAGTGAAACATTAAAGGGCAAAGGATATAATCACAGGGCTTTTCCCTTTCCCTATTGCCCTTTCCCCCTATCCTTGATCTCTGTGTTGAGTGACAGCTCCTACACTGACCTTACAGGTTCAGTGTAGGCTTCCCAGCCAATCCGGGTATCCCTTAGGAGGCGCTGGGCTTTAAGAACGGACTGCCCTTCCGCTCTATTTTTTATGTTTATTGCCGCATTGTGTTCGCGTAGCGTCGGCTTCGCCGAATCACGATTGGCCGTAGGCCACGCTACGCGAACAAGACTGCATCCACAATGGGGACAATCATGCCAACGGATATGCAGCTTTTTAGGTACTTTTTTGCGACAACTGGAACAATTCTGCGAAGTATTTCGGGCACTTACTGGGATCGTTAACAAGCCAGCATTGTCGGCTTTGCTTGATAAGATTGTCAGAAAGCTTGACCAACCGGCGTCTAAAACAGACTTAGCCAATCGGGTTTTAGTTAGTCCCTTGACGTTTAATTTTTCGTGAGCAATTACATCATATTTTGAGAGTAGATAGTTTGCTGTTTTAAAATGGAAGTCTTTCCGCTTGTCAGCAACTTTTTTGTGTTGTATTCCAAGTTGCTTAATAGCCTTGAGCCGATTTTTTCCTCCCTTCTTCCTTCGAGATACTCGTTTTTGTATTACTTTTAAGCGTTTTTGCGCTTTTCGGTAATATTGAGGAGTCTTAATAGTTTCCCCTTCGGAAGTAGTTAAAAATTCTTTAAGTCCAACGTCAATACCGATGATTGAGCGAGGATTAATGTCAGCCTTGGTTTCAGGAATTGTTTTGTCTTCTAGGGACAAAACCAAATAGTAGCCATCACACTTTTTAGTTACTGAGGCTGTTTTTATTTTGAACCCATTCGGCGTAGCCGACGCTTCGCGAACAGGAATGGGGCGGTGTAAGACAATTTTGACTTTTCCTATTTTAGGCAAATCAATCAATTCACCTTGCAAGCACCCCTCTTTCATTTGGGGATAAGTAAAGGTGCGATAACGGTGTCTCTTTTTGAATCTGGGTCTGCCGCTTCTATTTCCGTTTTTGTCTCCCTTGATGAATCGATCAAAAGCTAACTTAACCCTTTTGACAGCATCCTGAAGTACTTGGGAATGAATTTCCTTGTACCAAGGACGAGCCTTTTTGAGATCGGGTAAAGTCTTTTTCTGGCTGTAATAATCTGGATTATCTCTTAGCTCCGGAAGATGACAGACGAGGGAGCAAGCATAAATAGAACACCGATTTTGTTCATACCAAGAGAATCGGTCTGCTAGCAAGTAATTGTACTGAGCACAAAGCATCGACAACCAATTATCTATGATAGCTTTTTGTGCTTTTGTCGGCTTTAACCGGTATTGATATGCAGTCCTCATTTGACTTGCTTCCTCGGCTTTTAGACCTATAAGAATAACACATGTACGGCCACATGGCAAGGGAAAATGAAAAACAAAAAATTAACAATTCGAGTTACCGATTTTGAAAGAAGGCAATTGGAACAAGAAGCGAATAGACGTGGAATGACTCAATCCGAGTTGATCAGGAGTTTGATAGCTCGCTTCCCTGTTCGCGTAGCGGAGGCCAAAGGCCACGCTAAAAGCGAACGGCTTTGCCGAATCCAAAAGACCCTGTCCGCGATTCATCCCTGGAGACGAAACCTTAGGATAGTGGAGCCTTAATCAAAAAGTTTTAACCCTTTTACCCATAACCGACTAACCATAAAGGCTCCACTATCCTTACGGTAACTTTAAACACTCATGGCGTAGCATTGAGATGTGGGGCTTCTCGCGGGTTCAAGCTAAAGAAAATTAGTCTTAGAGTACGTTACTCATCAACCCACTGCAATTGCAATAGCTGCTCCAACAAACCAAGTAACCTATCCTGGTCAATGGGTTTCGCTAGAAAACCTTCACAGCCCAGCATCTGACTCTGCTTCTGGACTATGTCAAAAGTACGGGCTGAAAGAGCAATGATCGGCACATTTTTCAGATCAGGTATTTCCCGCATTTCTGGCACCATGGTAAAAGCAGTTTTGACCGGCATGAATAAATCAGTCAAAATCAGATCGGGTAGGATGGTTATGGCGACATCCAATCCCTGCTGACCATTGTCTGCGGTTACCACCTCAAAGCCTAACGGTTCAAGCATATTAAGTAATACCAACCGATTTTCTTTGTTATCATCCACCACTAGCAATTTGCGTCGTTTTCCGTGGTAACCCATCACTTGACCAGCAATATTCCGTTTAGCTTCGGTAACTTTAACCACAGGTAAGGCAACATCAAACCAAAACATTGAACCCTTACTTAACTCACTTTTAACGTTTAGTTGGCTTCCCATAAATTCCACCAACTGCCGAGATATGGCTAAGCCTAAGCCGGTTCCAGCTGCCCGATATTTGCTATCCCCCGTTTGTTCAAAGGGTTGGAAGATATTCTCTAATTGTTGAGGGCTAATTCCTATCCCGGTATCAATGATCTCAAAGCAAATCCTCCGATGTTGGATTTGGGAATATTGCTCCTGATCAACGGAGTTATGGTTTTGGTCTTCAATCACTCCAACATTGAAAGTTACGTTGCCTTGGTCGGTAAATTTTACTGCATTGTCTAACAAGTTTATCAGTACCTGTCGGAGCCGTTTCTCATCTGCCTTAACACCAGTCGGCAAGTTACTTTTTTGTTGAAATCTCAACACAATATCTTTTTCAGTAGCTCGCATGCGGATGATTCCCACAACTTCTTCTAAGAAGGTTGGTAAATTAAATTCTGTGGGATACAGTGCCATTTTCCCAGCTTCGATTTTGGATAAGTCTAAGATATCGTTGATCAAAGTCAAGAGATGGCTACCGCTTTTCTGAATAATTTTTAAGCCTTCGAGTTGCTTGGGGGTTAAATTTCGTTCACCTTTGGAAGCGGCTTTAGCCGCATCACGTTGGAGAATTTGAGCATATCCTAGAATACCATTGAGGGGAGTACGGAGTTCATGACTCATGTTAGCTAGGAATTCACTTTTAGCTTGGTTAGCTACTTCTGCTTTTTGTTTAGCGTCTTGGAGATAGGCGTTTTGTTCAGCGAGGGTTTTTGTCAAAAAATTTAGTTTCAAATGGAGCCTGACTCTAGCTAATACCTCTTCTTGTTCAAAGGGTTTTGGGATATAGTCTACTGCTCCTAAGGATAATCCTTTTATTTTATGGTTTATATCAGCAAACGCTGTCATAAAAATTATTGGAATATCTTGGGATTTGGGATTATTCTTGAGCTGTTTACAGGTTTCAAATCCATCAATACCTGGCATATTTACATCTAATAATATGAGATCAGGTGGTTCATACTCTACTTGTTCAATAGTTCCTTCACCATCCATTTCTACTCTTACTTGAAACCCAGCACTTTCCAAAGTTTTGTAGAGAACTGATAAATTATTGGGATTATCATCAACGATTAAAACTGTTCCAGTGTTTGGTGATTGGTTCATTGTTACTTATTGATATATTTCCTAATCGCCAAGGTATGAGAGTAAGTCCGGAGATGCGCTCTTACCATTAAGAATTAAATTCGCGTGATTGTCGCACCTCTTAATCACTTCGTATTCAGGAAAATTGTGACTTGTTACTTATTACTCGTTACTTGTTACTTATTACTCGTTACTTGTTACTTGTTATTTTGTAGTGCAAGCATGTTGCTAGCTGACTATAGGCTAGTCAGCGAGACCCTCACACTCCAGTTACAGATTTGGGATGTTCCGAGATCAGTGTTCCACCGGACATGATCTGACTTGGAGTAATAATCTCTTGAAGCTGATCCTCGAAGACAGGGAATGGGATTTCCCGTTGACGGCTGAGTGTATTCAGTCAACCGTTAACAGTTAACCGTCAACACTACCGATTGCTGATTAGCTCGCCGACAGTCGAGATCAACTAGTGTATTGATTCAGTGATGGGATAAGCTGAAATCATCCCCCCTTTGTCTAGGCTTTTGTCTAGACTTTTCTATACGCTTATGGTTACCTCCTCTTGGTCGTAAATTCTCTATATGTATACTTCCCCTTCTTTAACTCATAAGTAACACCAAAAAATGGAAGTGAAGCAATTTTCGGCTCTTGAGTTATGCCAAATGCTTTGAATCCTGAAAACAGCTCTAGCAACACCATGCAAGATATCAAATCTATTTCCCTAGCAATTGTACTATTGGCTTCGGTTCTATATCTGCCAAGCTGCAACCTCACTGGGGCTAATAACAACTCCAAGTCAACTAGTAGCTCTCCTACTAAAGTTTTAGACCAAACCCCTGATGGTCGTCGTGTGGTGGAGGAATTGACAACTAGCTATCTCAACAAAACCCCAGCTAGGGCAGTTGCGACTCAGCTAAGCGTTGAACAAGCTCAGGCTTTGCAAGACCAATTTGTACAACAGTTGAGCTCTAGTTTAGGAAACGTTGTAGGTTACAAAGCCGGACTGACTAATCCTGCTGCTCAAGAGCGCTTCAAAGTCTCTGAACCCATACGAGGTGTACTTCTCGAAAAGATGTTGCTCAACAGTGGAGCGGTTGTCCCTGCTAACTTCGGCACTCGACCTGTATATGAAGGAGACTTAATGGTTAGAGTTGGTAGCCAAGAGATTAATAATGCTACTACCCCTAAAGAAGCATTAGCTGCTCTTGATGCCGTCATTCCCTTCATGGAACTACCAGATTTAGTTTATGATCCAAAAGTGAGTCTTGATGGCACTGCTTTGGTAGCAATTAACGTCGGTGCTCGCTTGGGAGTTTTAGGAACACCGATTCCTTTATCTGCTACCCCTGATTGGGAAGAACGATTAAAAAATATAAAGATTGTAATGGTAGATAAGGCTGGTAATGAGTTAGCTGTTGGTAAAAGTAGTGCTTTATTAGGGAATCCCTTACAGGTAGTACTTTGGTTAAAAGATTCTTTGAAGGCATCAGGTAAAGTTTTGAAGAAAGGCGATTTACTGTCTTTAGGCTCCATGACTCCTCTAGTTCCTGTTAAATCGGGAACTACTATTCGTGCTCAATATATTGGATTAGATCCAAAAGGAAAGGTAGAAATATCGGTTAGTTTTGAGTAATATCATGTCCGGTATAATAAAGGGAATAGGGAGTAGGGAGTAGGGAGTAGGGAGTAGGGAGTAGGGAGTAGGGAGTAGGGAGTAGGGAGTAGGGAGTAGCGATGTATCGCTTTTACAATTAGGAAAAAAGTCTAAGAAACTTCCCATACTTCCCACACTTCCTAGACTTCCCATTCTTTTTTACAAATATGAGATGCACCCTATCTGATCAGTTTCCGAAACTGCGAGATTTGCCGTAACCATAGCCAACCTAAGACGCTGCCAATGGCATAATAAAGGAAATCCCACCATACAAAGGTAGTTCCTAAGAGGAATTTACCGATTAAGGAAGCACGAATCGGTGCTAATAGAGGGGTTTGCCAAAGTTGTAAGAATTCTAGGGCACAGGTAGCGCTAAAAACTCCTAAGGTAATTCGGGTTATTGCTTGGCGATTGGGGATAATAAAAAATATTAATAAACACCAAAAAATTTCATACAAAATAGCACCAGAGTAGTCATGAACCCATTTTTCTCCAAGACCAGAGTAATACTTGGAAAGAATCCCTAATGGTGTAATAATCAATAGAGAAAGGATGATCAGCCAGCGTTGAGGAGTAATTTTTAATAGTTTAGTCATTAACGGATTAGACAAATGATTTGAGTGCTGAGGGCGTCAGTGGGTCAGTTGTGAGTTGCGGCAGGAAACAGGCAAGATGCCCGTTCCACGCCTGATGCCCGTACGTCAGTTATGAGTTGTGAGTAATGAGTTGTGAGTAATGCCAAATCCCTTACATCGATGGGGAAAACCAATAACTTTGCTGCTGTTATGGTTAGCTGTACAGTTAGTCATCAAGCAAAGGGTGATGGCGACACCGGCAGCAGTTGAAGTAGTTGAGAAACCGGAATCCTTTGGAGACAAGATTTGTCCTGCTGACTTAACTACAGCCATTGATGCCATAATCAGTCGTCCCGAATTTATGCGATCGCGTTGGGGCATTTTGATTCAACCCTTAGCCGACTCAGCTCCCCTCTACAGTCTTGAATCAGAACGTTTCTTTATTCCAGCATCCAATATCAAACTCTTTACCACAGCAGCAGCGTTACGTGAACTAGGTGAGCAATACCGGATTCGCACACCGGTTTATGGTACTGGCACTAGCCCCTATTTGACGTCCTTACGGATTGTGGGACAAGCAGACCCAAGCGTAACCAATACCCAGTTAACAGATTTGGCACAACAACTAAAGCGTCAAGGGGTGAGGTGGGTGCAACAGTTAATTGTAGAAGATGGCTATACTCCCTATGGTATTATCAATCCAACCTGGGAGTGGAGCGATAGTTATCTATACTATGGCGCTTCAGTTAATCGACTTATTCTCAATCAAAATACTGTCGGACTAACCCTATTGCCCCAACAGCCTGGTAAACAATTGCGCGTTAGTTGGAGTGATTCCATAGCGGCTAGACAGTGGCGTGTGGATAATCGTGCTGTTACGGGTAAGGCCGGAATACCATACTCAGTGGAAATAATGGGAGTTTTAGGTGAGCCGGTGTTAGTGATTAACGGTCAACTGGCAGCAGATGCTGCACCAGACTTCTGGGGGTTAGCAGTTCGCGACCCAGCCCATTATTTCCTGGAGTCTTTCCGCCGTATCCTCGAAGCTGAGGGAATTGCTGTGATCAAGGCATTGGTGAAAGACAGTTCAGCTGAGATGGTCAGATCATCAGATCAGGGGATGGGAAGAGAGGTTAATAATAGATTTCGTTCTAATGTTAATAATACAGAAATAACCAATACACAAACAACCAGAGAGTTGGCAGCAGTAGAATCTCTTCCCTTAGCGCTATTGTTAAAGGAAATCAATCAGCACAGTAATAATTTGTATGCTGAGGCATTATTGCACCAACTGGAAACAGAGGTGGGGAGTGAGTCTAGCGCTAAGTTGGGTCTGGTAGCGGTTCAACAGAGCTTAACAGAGTTAGGGGTTGACCCAAAAAGCTATAGTCTGGCTGATGGGTCTGGGTTATCTCGCCATAATTTAGCTAGTCCGTTTGCGATCGCACAAACTCTGAGACTGATGGCACAAACCCCATTAGCTCAGGTTTATCGAGAATCCTTGGCTACGGCTGAGGTTAGTGGAACTTTACGCGATCGCTTTCGTGATACCGCAGCTGTTGGTAAGCTCCAGGCCAAGACTGGTACATTAAGTGGTGTCTCAGCCTTATCCGGCTATCTTGATATTCCTGACTATAAAACCTTGGTACTTAGTATTCTGGTAAATCAATCTGACCAATCTGTTACTACACTCTATCGTGCTATTGATGAAATTGTTCTATTATTGACTCGCTTGGGTTATTGCTAAGTGTTGAGTGTTGAGGGGTAGCAACGGTTGAACATTTTTCGCAGCCCTTCCCTCCCTCCCCGCGCCCGGTTTTCCCACGCCCGCTGACTCGCGCGCCCTACTCCCTATTCCCTATTCCCTATTCCCGCGCAACCCAGAACGAAAGTACTTCAGCCAATTGAGAAATGCTGTAATTATGAAACCCCTGGAAATTCCCCCAGACCCTACACCCAAGACCCTAAACCAGGGTTCAACCAAGTCTCCAATTCAAATCTGTATCACATTAGGGACTCGTCCCGAGGCAATTAAGTTAGCTCCGGTGATTCTTCAGTTCCAACGCTCTGGGAAATTTAAGACTCAGGTAGTGTTAACGGGTCAGCATCGGGAAATGGTAGACCAGGTAATGCAGATGTTTGACCTGAGGGCGGATCGGGATCTAGAAATTATGCAGCCCAAGCAAACTCTGACGGATATTACTTGTCTTAGTTTACGGGGGTTAGAGGAGTTATTTCAGGAATTGCAGCCCCAGTTGGTAGTTGTGCAGGGTGATACAACTACCGCCTTTGCTGCGGCCTTGGCAGCGTTTTACCAACGTATCCCCGTGGGTCATGTAGAGGCGGGATTGCGCACCAATGATTTGTTTAATCCCTATCCAGAGGAAGCGAATCGACGGCTGATTTCTCAAATTACTCAATTACATTTTGCCCCAACTCCCCTGGCAGTAGAGCATTTGCAGAGGTCTGGGGTGACTGGCGCAATTCATAAAACTGGGAATACGGTGATTGATGCCCTGTTGATGGTGGCTGAGCGGGAACCAGTGTGTGAGGTTCCGGGTTTAGATTGGGAAGGATACCGGACGATTTTGGCAACGGTACACCGTCGGGAAAATTGGGGGAAACCACTGGAGGATATAGCCCAGGGGTTCCTGCAGATTTTAGATAAGTTCCCAGATACAGCCTTATTGTTACCTCTCCATCGCAATCCTACGGTCAGGGAACCCCTAAGGGCAATGTTAGGTGACCATGAGCGGGTATTTTTAACAGAACCACTGGATTATGTGGAATTGGTAGCAGCGATGCAACGGTGTTATTTAGTGATGACTGATTCTGGCGGATTGCAGGAGGAAGCACCAAGTTTGGGTAAACCAGTGCTGGTATTGCGTAAGACCACGGAACGACCGGAAGCGATCGCAGCTGGGACTGGTAAGTTGGTAGGAACCGACCCGGAACAGATGGTAGGGGCGGCAAGTTTGTTATTGAGTGATTCAGTAGCTTATCAGGGGATGGCAAATGCCATTAATCCCTTTGGGGATGGTCGTGCGGCGGAGCGCATAGTAAAGATTGTGGAGGATTACTTTGGTTGTAATCCCCCAGTTATTGGGCAATAACCGGTTTGTCTGCATATTAGCTTCCCGGTTAGCCGAATTTTATATAGGTTTCCCTGTCAGGATGACAACCCAAGTAAGTCTATTCAAGTGAGTCTATTAAGGAGAGCGGAACATCAGAATTTTTTTTGCCCCCTAGCGCAAAGTAATAGAGCTTTTCGCCTTCGAGGGAGAACCGATGGCGATACCTTTTCAGATGATAGAGATCCAAAAATTCCGAGAAGATTAGTTTCCGAATGAGCTGTGAAAATCCAGAATTATCACTTGAATCAAGGAAGGTTTCTTTGATATTAAAGGAAACCCAGGCATTTTCGCTAATTACATTGAAGGCTTCCAAGAAAGCCTTTGCTGGTATGTCACCGAACCCAAGTGCTGCTACTGAAACCAGGCAGTTAGGTGACCAAGAATTGAGTTGATCACGATCTTTATCACTGAGATTGCAGAAATCCATCACATAGAATTCATCGTAGATTCCGGGACGATCTCGCTCAGTGGCAGCCTGAGCTTCCGGAATAATATCAACTCCGATGAGCCGTGAGACTCCGTGTTGTTTGAGCTTTTCACCAACTATCCCGTTTCCTGCCCCAAGATCAAGTACCCTAAGCTCGTTGAGGCTCTGGTCCCCTTGAGAGACGGAAGACTGCAGGATATCCACTACAATTGACGGAGACTGGCACTTCAAACGCTCATATACAACCTGCTCGTATAATTCAGGAACTGCGAAGATCCGGTCATAGTCATGTAGACGGATCTTCTCCCTGGATTCTCCATTAACAAGGTAAAAATAGACTTGATCTTGGCCAAGCTCTCGAACATTTGTAGGTGGAAATTGGATTTTATGCTTGATTTTCACTTTCATTCAATATTCCTTTTAGTTTGAACCCAGATAAAAACGAATTGTGAATGGTGGAGGTACCATTAGGCCAATGTCAACAGCGCAATACCAACTCAGGGCTTACCCAAAGACTCTAGATAGATATAGAGTCTACTTAACATCATTTTCCGGACTTACTATGGGAGAATGCTAGTTATAAAAACTACCAAGATAGCTATACCCAGATTTTAGACTTCCCCATCCTAAACTAAAGGTCAATAGCGGGAGAGCCCACACTTTAGTTGGATCGCTAGGGAGACCACACAAAAATATTGTCCAAAATTGCCTAACAATAGTTTTGGACATCCTAGGAAGGAATTTAACCTAATAGGTGGTAAGCAAGAGCCCCTATTACTAATTACGTCAATTCATCCCTTCCAACAAAGTTTGTACCTTACCATCTGGGTGTAGCAGCACGCGAATTTTTGGCATCCCTTCCCCTTCTAAAGGGGAAACAAAGGATTCACCGATCAGAGGTATGGGGGCGTTATCTATATAGGTTTTCGCTGCTTGGCCAAGGGGAATTATACGTCTAATTGTACCATTATTATTTAACCACAAACTATAGTTCAAGGTTTTCTGTAGCCCTTCGGGAGGTTGCCAGCGCTCCTGGAAATATCGTCTGGCTTCTGCTACCTGAGAAATCTTATCAAACAGGGTATTTTGAGATATCTGATTCGCTACAGTAGGCTCAGATGGCTTTAAGGAATCAGAAACAGGGCTACTCGGGAGATTCAGTCCAGGCACAGCTTGATCGATAACAGGGCTACTCGGGAGATTCAGTCCAGGCACAGCTTGATCAATAATTTTAGAGGTAGAAGAACCTCTCTGGAGACTGGACACATTCTGTTGAGGAGCAGGGATGGCTTGAACCGCCACATTAGTAGTAGAAGAACTAGAAGAAGTAGAAGTAGAAGTAATAGAAGTAGTAGAAATAGGAGAAATCGAAGACTCGGCCTCAGGGATTACCACTGTTTCTGTGGGGATCGATAGACTATCTCTAGAAGAATCCTGAGTTTCCAGCTCAGTAGGAGAGGGCGCTGGTTTAATAACTGGCAATTCTGACACAGTTTGTACTACAGCGATGGGACTCGGTGGAGTTGGTTTGGGTTGGGTATCTGCATCAGCAGCAGGTAAATTAGTTTTACTAGCCTCAGAAACAGGTTTGTCACCCTTACTAGCTCCAGAACCAGGAGCAGCACTAACAGCAGAACTAGCAATAGGACTACTAACAGAACTAGCAACAGGACTACTAACAGAACTACTAGTAGAACTAGTAGCACTCAGTTTGGGAGAGTCTGGTTTCCTAGCTGGAGCAGGAACAATCTTGAGGAGCGGACGTGAATTCGGGGGTGAGGCTATTGCTGGCGGAGTGCGTACTGGTGGTGGAGAGGGTGGCTTAACGGGAGGCGGTGGCGGAGTGCGTACTGGTAGAGAGGGTGGCTTAACGGGAGGCGGTGGGGGTAACTTGGTTCCTGGGGACAGACGGGGTGGCACCGACGGAGTTGGGATGGGAGTGCTCGGTGCTGGGGGGACTTGGGAGATGGCTCGCTTTTTCCCAGTCTTGGTGGAGTCTAATGCTGTTGTTTGTGATTCTGCTGTTGTTAGTGTTTTCGCTTGCTCAACAGACTGAGGTTTCTCAAGCAACTTAATCACTGCTGCTGTTACACCCACTGCCAACACCATCGATGCTGCTGTACGCATCCAAGCGGATGATTCTGGTTTCCAACTGGGCTGATTGAGTTTTGGTAGGGATACTACTTCAGCCGCATATTCATCCAAAGCGGTGGCTAGATCAAACAGCTGTGTAGCACTTAAATCTACTACTGACCCAGATTCCTGATTAGCCAGCTTACCCAGAAACAGGCTATGACTCAGTAACCCTTTCGATTGCAGATGGATTTGCTGAGTTGGAACTGCTGTGGCATTTTCTTCCTGAGGGGTTGGAAGAGTTAGCAGAGTTAAGGGAGTAACCTCAGCCGATCGCTTAGCGTGGCCTACGGCCTTAGAGTTTCCAGAGGCAACCAGTTGGTTTGGGGACGGCTCAAGGAAGTGCTGAACATAGCCATCTACCGCTTCATACAACACATCTAAATCTTCTGCGTTGCCTCGTAACGTTACCTGTTGTTCTTCTGGCTTGCGGGGGTCATCAAAACGCAACTCAAACCGCAACTTCTTCACCACAGATTGTCCCACCCAGCGGGATAAGGGTGAGCGGTTTGCCCGAATTGATAGGGTACAGGTAGGAGGAGTGTAACGTCGCAGGACTATGTTAGTCATTGGTGATTATTGATTAGTCATTTGTTAATTGTTAATTGTTAATTGTTATTCCTTTAGGGTTAATGGTTAATGTCTATAGCTTTTCCCAAGAAATCATAAAACCCAATACTGATTTATCATAACACCAAAAAATCCTCTGCTCTCTTTCCTAATGTTTCCTGTTTACTGCCCCCCTTATTAAGGGCAGTAGGGGGGATTACTGTTCCATTATTTAATTAATTAACTTTTCCCATTTAAACTGACAATGCTATAGCGTTTATCATAACTATGAGGTACACAGGATTTTTAAACATTTACCAATTTAATAATCCCTACTCCTGCACTATCAATAATTTTGTACCTCAGCCAGTTAATAAATGCTATAGATTTTTATCTATACAATCCTTAAGAAACTTTACCTAATAAGGCTAACCATAAACGCTGATGACCTTTGGAGCCACTATAGAAGAGTAAATTGATTAATAGTTTAAGAGCTAGTTGCTTTAGCCGATCAGTTGATACATTTTCTTCTTGGGCCATCCGCTCTCGATAAGTGTTGTTAAAGTTATCTAAGTAATCTCCCAATAAAGCAGCACGATGAGGTTCACTGTTCTGTTGTGTCATTTGTTCGAGTAAAGCCACCGCACGACGGATTAGTTCTTGATGGCCTTTAGCCAAGTGACAGATGATTAAAACTAGCGATCGCGCTTCCTCCACATCCAGCTTTTTCCGTCCTCCTGAACTTTTGCGCAGGGGATTGGACTGACGCAGACGCCACAATGCTACTCGGTCTGTGATCATTGACTCTAAATTTAATTCAGCAGCAGCTTGCAGCATCTCCTCTGAACCAATACCTGCTAGAGCTTCTAGACTAAGCAAGACTAAATCTAGCTGGGTTTTGATATTATCGAGATCGATTGAGTCTGCGGCTTGACTCAGAGGCAAATCCTCCCAAGCAGGAGGTGATTTTGGCATCTTGACAGTGGAAACCATAATTTTATTTTAGCTTACGGCAAAAGAAGCCCCACATCGCCTTATTAATGCGCAGCATAAGTGTGGGATGAATTTTGCACAGGGTATGCATGGAATTGCTATAATATAATGTACTGATAAACAAAGCCGAACGCGCCCCGCGTGGCCTACGGCGTTAAATGCTGGTTTGTCAGCACAACAGTCTTAAAACAAAGACCAGGAAAACAGAGCGGCAGCGATGCCTCAGGTGCGACCCGTGGCGAATTTAATTACGGGTCAAGCGCACCTAAGGGGTCTTGGGGAGCCAGTGCCGCCAAAGGGGCTTCCCCCACTCGCGCTTTGCCTCAAGAGAGGGCAGTCCGTTCTTAAAGCCCAGCGCCTCCTAAGCAAATCCGGTTTACCCGTCGCTGTTACAGGTTTGGAAACAGGACGACCAAAGATTAAGGTATGTTTCCTGCTGGTAAAGCTTTGGTTTAAAGTTAGAAGGTTGAAGGTTAGAAGGTTGTCTGGTTGAAGGTTAGAAGGTTAGAAGGTTGTCTGGTTGAAGGTTAGAAGGTTAGAAGGTTGTCTGGTTGAAGGTTAGAAGGTTAGAAGGTTGTCTGGTTGTCTGGTTGAATGTTCAAAAATGCATTATAACCTGCTAACCTGCTAACCTGCTAACCTGTTAACCTGCTAACCTGCTAACCTGCTAACCTGTTAACCTGTTAACCTGCTAACCTGTTAACCCGCTAACCTGTTAACCTGCTAACCTGCTAACCTGTTAACCTGTTAACCCGCTAACCTTTTAACCTGCTAACCTGCGACCTTATTTAAGGTAAGCAACGGTAACACCAGTCCCACCCTCAGATTGTTCGGCTAGCTTAAAACGCTCCACGAGAGGGTGCTGTTCCAAGAAAGCGTGGACACCTTGTCTTAATCGACCAGTTCCTTTGCCATGAATAATCCAGAGTACTCCAAACTCTATCGCCTTAGATATTGCTTGGTCGATGTCAATCTCTGCATTAGCTACCCGACTTCCTCGAATATCAATGGTATTTTTCGAGGTGCGCACAGCCGTAGCTGGCCGCGAGACTGGGGTTGGGGCTGGAGCTGGTTTTGATGGTGTTTTTAGCACATTTTCGGGCTTTTGTCCATCCAAGGATTCCACATCTGTTAGGGCAACGGTCATTTTCATTAAGCCAAAGCGTACCGTTAGCTCCCCATTATCTGCGGTACTTAGTATCTCGGCTGTCTGATTCAATCGGGGAATGCGAATGCGATCGCCTACTTTGGGGCGGAATCCTGGTTTTGGTTTAGGAGGGGGTGCGGCTGGGATTTGACGCTCGGCAATCTCCTTAAGAGCGTTTGTGGCTTTTTGGGCATTTTGAGCGGTTTGGGAGCCTTGTTGCAACTGCCGAATCACTTGGGCAATTTCTTTCTTAGCTTGTGCGATCGCATCTTGCACAGACCGTTCCTGAGAAAGCTTCAATTCCCGTTCCCGGTCCTGCAAAAGTTTTGCCCGTTCAGAAAGTTCCTGATGGAGAGATTCAGCTTGTTGCAGTAACTGATTTGCCTGTTGGGCTTTAGTTTCCTGAGTGCGCCGTTGAGCTTCTAAACCGGCAATTACCTCATTCACATCTTCCGAAGCTCCCCCCAAAAGGGTTTGAGCCTGATCCACCACCGATGGGTTTAACCCTAAGCGTCTAGCAATGCTCAAGGCATTGGAGCGACCAGGAATACCCCACAATAGACGGTAAGTCGGTGACAGGGTTTGGTCATCAAACTCCACCGAGGCATTCTCAAACCGCTCGTCTTGATATTTTAGTGCTTTGAGTTCCCCATAATGGGTAGTCGCAATGGTTAATTGTGTTGTGTTTGCCAGGTATTTCAGTAATGCGATAGCTAATGCACTACCTTCTGCCGGGTCAGTCCCTGCTCCCACTTCATCTAATAGTACGAGTGACGAATTAGGAGTTGAAGGTTGTTGGATGTTGTCTGGTTGAATGTTGGCAGGTTGAATGTTGTCTGGAAAACTTTCAACCAGATAACCTTCAACCTGTAACTCTTGAGAACCTTGGCCTTTCGGCCACGCTTCGCGAACAACCTTCAACCTGTCAACCTGTAACTCTTCTTTTGGGGTAGTTATCGCCTCAATAATCCGACTAATTCGGCGAATGTGACCCGAGAAAGTGGATAAACTCTGTTCTATAGACTGCTCATCCCCAATATCTGCCAGAATTTGCTCAAACCAAGGAAGTTCTACTGGTTCCCTTGCTGGCACAAATAAACCAGCTTTTGCCATCAGTGCCGCTAAACCAAAGGTTTTCAACGTAACGGTTTTACCGCCAGTATTCGGACCGGTAATAGCAACTACCCGAATGTAGGACTGAATCTGGACATCAATGGGAACAACTGATGTGCCTTGTTCATGTTTTTGCTGCCATACCAGTAGAGGATGGCGTAGTTGCCGTAGAGTAATGCTTTCATTCTGATTGCGGTCAATAAATCTGGGGGGATTGGCTTCTAACCACAGACTATATCTTGCCTTAGCGGTAGCTAAATCTAGGGTAGTTGCTACAACCAGCAACCGTTCTAAGTCTGGCTTAACTGCTGCTACTTGTTCGGTCAACGCACGACGTACTGCTTCCGCTTCCACTTGTTCTTGCCGCCGCTGGGTCCGAAGTTGATTGCCTAAGCTAACAATGGCCTTCGGTTCCACGTATAGGGTGGCACCGGTGCTAGAGGTATCCTGAACAATACCAGGAATAGCATCTTTCTGGGGAGCTTTAACCGGGAGTACAAACCGATCACCCCGTTGAGTAATTAACTGTTGTTGTAATGCCCCCCCTTTACGCTGGACAATCCCCTGGAGGATTTCATAAATTCGGTCTCGTAATGATTTCATCTGAGTCCGAATCCCTGCCAGCTTCGGGGTTGCCCGGTCAGCTACATCGCCTCGCTCATCGATACAACGGTGAATTTCTTGTTCAAGTTCTGGGTAAGTGCGGCTGTCAGCCACCAGTTCCTTCAGAATTGGTACATCCTCTTGGTCTTCAATAAACCGCCGTAGACGCCTCACACCAGCTAAGGTTGTTGCGATCGCTAATAGTTCCTCACCAGACAAAATGCCTTGGAGCTCTGCCCGATCCAGAGATTCACCAATATCTTGGATGCCGTCAAAGGTTAGTCCTGTGTCTAAACTAGTTTCCAGTTGATAGGCTTCTTTAGTCTGGGCTAGCAGGTCTAGGCTTTCCCGTTGAGTTGCTGGGGGGTGGAGATAACGAGCCGCAAAGGCTCCCAGCTTAGTAGCCGCAAACGTAGCCAGGTGTTGGCACAGGCGGGACCATTCCAGTAGTTCTAAGGTTTCAGATTGAATCAAGGCTCAGAGACAAACGCATACCTCAATTGTATTATCCGATAATTCGGTTAGGAGTGGGAAAGTTAAGATTGATCAAATTACCAATGACGTGAGTATTCAGCAATCAGCACTCAGCGGTCAGCTTATTTTATTCAAAAGCTGTCTCGTTCCCGTAGCTTGGCCTACAGCTAATGGCTGATAGCTAATGGCTGATAGCACCTCAAGCAGCGTGTTCATAGGCTGATAACTGATAGCTTATAGCTGATAGCTTATAGATGATAGCTTATAGATGATAGCTTATAGATGATAGCTTATAGATGATAGCTTATAGATGATAGCTGATAGCTTATAGCTGATAGCTTATAGCTGATAGCTTATAGCTGATAGCTTATAGCTGATAGCTTATAGCTTACCTAATTACTAATTGCCATCTGAAAAAGACACAAAAACCCCAAATTGGGATATGCTGGAATAAGTTGATGTATGCCCTGCCAGATTTATCCTAAATTCTCCTTCTTCAGATGGTTTAATCGTATGGTAGGGCTTCCCTAAGGTTTTTATATCCAGTAAGAGTACTGTAACTTACGTACTAAGCCCTGAGTGGAGCCATTGATTATATCCACTTCACCCGATTATCTCATCATTCCAGCATTATGAAAAACTACTTGTCGGATAACGATCTGCTGGTGGTATCCGGTAAAGTAGGAGTAGGTTTGTACGGCAGAGGGATATACTGTACCGATGGACGTCCACCTTGAGGTTGGGGGTACAAATCCATTAGTTTATAGATAGCTTTAGGTAGACCAACCGTTACAGGTAGACCTAGTTCAGAGGCTTCCTCGACAGTAATCGGACAGTCATGGGTAATTTGACCAGTGGTAAGAAAGTCAATAATTCTATCGATGTGTTCTGGGTCAATCTTCTGCTTAGGGATATCGTCTAGCAGTAGCGTTCGCACGAAACGTTGCACCTGCTTAATGGCTTTGCCTGCCAAATCGGCCATCATCAAGGTTTGGTCCTCAATACTCTCAAGGGGCTTTTGCTCCACAACTCTGAGAATGCTAGCAGCAGCTGTATTCCCTAGTTGAGGGTCAACTGGTCCAAGCACAGCATTGGCATCCATCACAATTTCATCAGAGGCTAGGGCTAACATGGTACCACCACTCATGGCATAGTGAGGTACAAAAACAGTAACTTTAGAAGGATGACGAATTAAAGCTCTAGCAATTTGTTCTGTAGCCAGCACCAATCCCCCAGGAGTATGTAAAATAAGATCAATAGGAACATCTGGTGGAGTTAGACGGATTGCCCTGAGCACTTGTTCAGAATCTTCAATAGATATGTAGCGGGACACAGGGATGCCAAACAAGCTAATAGACTCTTGTCGGTGAATCAGTAAAATTAACCGACTTTTGCGGTTCTCCTCGAATTCTTGCAAAGCTCGAAAACGTCTATATTGCATCTGGCGACGTTGCCACAAGGGCTGCAACGAGGAGATGATCAGGAAAATCCAGAACAGATCAAAAAAGTTAAAGCTAAAGTTCATCGCTTACGTACAGGTATCTAGTAGTTCTACCCTTTAGTTTTCCCGTGCTTAGGATGGTTTATTGCTAATTTTTAGTTTTTTTGGCTTAGTTTTGTGGGCTCATGACTTGCTAGAGAAACCCAGACTGTTTTTAATTCTTCAGCAAATCCTGATCATAGTGTGCCCTATCACCTGTAGTTTAAGCAACGCCAAAACTCCTGTAAGTTAACTTAAGTTAACTTTTGTTACAAAACGCTCATCTCAGCCATAAAAGTTAAGGCTTAACCCTGATTAGTATTTAGTGACTCAATCGAGAGTATATGCCCTTACTCATAAGTCTCGTGATTGCCGCAGTAGCTACTTACCTTTCTGTGAACACTACAGAAGAAATTTTGAAAGTGGCATCATTATTAGTTGTGATAATTTGCCTGTTGCTAAGCTTTGTTTTTGCCCCACTACTAATTAAAGTGTTGATTGTCGGAATTTTCCTAGTAATTCCTAAAATCCCCAGGAAATCTTAAGTCTTGTGGCTGAATGCTTAAACCCACATTCCCTAGGTTGGAGAGGAGATTATAAAAACCCCTACAATAACTCGTAGGGGTTTGTGGATGATTTCTATTGATTTATTGGTTGTTTCTAGATTGCTGAATCAGGTCATCTAAAATAGTTCCGATTCGCTCATTAGAAGTACTAGTAGTACCTTGATACTCAGTTAGTTATAATTCGGTCTGTACTTGTCTAGATCCCAAAAAATCTCAGTTACCCACTAATAGTCAAAATTTTCACCAGGCAAAGCAGGAGTGGTTGTTGGAGGTCGCCGAAACTGGGTTGCCTGTTCGTAAGCATAAGCGAATCCCAGTAAGGTAGGCTCACTGTAAGGCTTACCAAAGAAAGTCAGTCCTAGGGGTAATCCCTGCTCAGTAAAGCCCATTGCCACAGAAATGCCGGGAAAACCAGAAACATTGGCTAAGTACCCTGGTATGTAGGGGTCACTTGAGGCACATTGATAGGTTGGATCCTCGACATTATAGAGGGGACCCGCAGGACAAGTCATGGTGGGCCAAATAATCGCGTCGAGATTTTGGGCACTCATAATCGATAAAATCTCCTGGCGAACCCTAGGAAACTCGAAATGGAGAATATAAAGATATTCGGGATCAGCCAGTTCTGGATGCTTTAGAGACTCTCCAAACCCTCCGATGCGACCAGGATTGAGAGCCTGTTCTGAATTGACTAATGGGTTAGATAAGCTCATCGAATACATTTCCCTCAGGGTGTCAGGGAATGGAAGCTGGAGGTTTTTGAGGTAACTATCGATCTGGGGTTCAAACTCAGCCTCTGTTACCTCTTCCATGAAAGGCCAGAGGTTTTCCAATTTGGGAGAGAAATCCACCGACTCAACTGTTGCACCTAATTCCCTCAGCTTAGCAATTGCTGCATCAGTTGCAGCATCTACCTCAGGGTTCCCACCCCGAAAATCAATCGCCACCCCAATTCTTGCCCCTTTTAGGGCTTTTTTATTGAGAAACTGCGTGTAGTCCTTATATGTTTTCCCTTCACTTTCCAGGGTACGGTAATCATTGGGATCAACCCCTGCCATTACACCCAAAGCGATCGCTGCATCTGTCACGGTTCGAGCCATAGGGCCTGCACTATCAAAGGAGAGGGTTAGGGGGATAATACCATCCCGACTCACCAGTCCCTGAGTGGGTTTGATACCGACAAGACCTGCTACTGCTGCAGGGCCACGAATTGAGCCTGAAGTATCGCTTCCGGTGGCTAAAACAGCAAAATTTGCCGCAATTACAGCCCCACTGCCTCCACTCGAGCCCGAAGGATCACGAGTTAATTTGTAGGGATTGCGTGTCAGTCCCCCAAGGGAACTGTAACCTAGCCTACCATAGGATTCAGCAAATTCACTCATGTTTGCTTTACCAAGAATAATGGCTCCTGCCTCTCGCAACTTTTTAACAGTAAAAGCATCATCGGGGGGTAAGGAACCTTCCAGCAGCACCGATCCTCCTGTTGTGGGTAAATCGGTAGTGTCATAGTTATCTTTCAGAATGATGGGGATGCCATGTAAAGGACTTCGCGGTCCTTTCTGCTGGCGTTCTTGGTCTAACGCCCTTGCTTCTTTAAGAGCATTGTTATTGATAGAAATTAGCCCATTAATTTTCGGACCTTGATCGTCATAGGCTTTAATACGATTGAGATAAAGTTGCACTAATTGTTCGGAAGTGAGTGCATTCTTCTCAAAAGCACGGGTTATCTCTGCGATTGTTGCTTCCCTGAGACGAAAGGTCTCAGCGACTACCTCTGAGGGAAAAGCACTCAGAGCGAACATGAAAAGATAAGTCAGCCCTTGTTTAGCTATTTGCCACCAGGTCAGTTTTTGTTTCATATCTAAATTGAAATTGCCGCATCAAGAATCTTACTGATTGAACTAAGAGGATGTTTGAAAAGTGATCAGAGGTCAAACTTTAGGCCAAGCGGCGACCCATGATCCGTATCATTGCCAGATAAATGAATGTCTCTGATGTTTCAGCCCATAACTCATAAGTCTCTGACCAATCGACGGCATCCCATCAGCCAAGCAAAAGTGCGCTCGACTACCCAACGCTTTTTAAGCAGGACGAAGCCTTTGGTCTGTTGGGGTCGAAGTACGAATTGTACCATCCAACCGCAGAAATCCATGACCCACATGATCAAAGGCTCACAACTATTGCCTCCATCAACCCAAATCAGATACAACCGCGAGACCGGCTTGCCCATCTGTTTGACTTTGTCGAGCACTCGTTGACCCCCAAATCGTTCCGTCCTATAGCAGTCGAAGCAAAGCATAGGACATACTAGTAATCAAGTCAAGCTTTATTAATTAATTAATAAAAAAACCGTTCCTTACAGTTACGATTTAAGAACAAAAGTCATGAGAGCTATTGACGATGGCATGGGAAAAAATCAAGCTAGTCGTCTCTTTAAAATTACCAAAAATACACTGATTTTATGGTCAAAATATATCAAAAAAAACAGCAAATAATAGGCAACAATATGGGGATTAAATGGATGAAATAAAAAAAGTATAAATTGATTGAATTTATGTTTTTCAAGACGGGTGCATCTCATATTTGTAAAAAAAGTTGCGTAGGGTGTGTTAGGGGGGCCTCATTGTCTTGATGCAGTCGCTCATGGGGGAAACCCCCAAGAGCGACTGCCGTGGTCTTGAACGTGATAGGTGATGTCGTTCAGTTGGGTTCGAGCTTTGGGCTTGCTCCGTTTCTGATAGTCGGTTTTCGACACCACAGTGCAGGTATCCAGTCGATGCCAGGGTAAGCGCTGTTCAAATTGATCCTCTGCAGCCCATGCATCTGGCTCACAGGTAAACTCTTGCACGCTCAATTTCTGTATTTTGGTTTGCCAGTGGGGTGTTGCTTTGGCTAAGTTTCTTCTGCAGTTGCTTGAGGTCAGACTCCTTGGGCTTCTGAGTTTCCACCACAAACCAGTGTTGTTGCACTCCTGGGTATTTGCTACACATTATCGGATCGGCGATAGCCTTCGATTCCTTTCTCAGTTAATTCTGATTGTGAGACTTTAAAGTGCGGAATATCGGCAAAATGGTTAATCTTTCAAGAACAGTGAACTACCACGACCTACGTTGTTGAGGTCGTGGCTTCCAGCTTGGCCTTTGGCCACGCTACGCGAACACGGAAGAATGCCTTAACTTGGACGGGCGTCCACGTCTTGGTCTTACTTCTTCTCCACTGGCGTTGACCTCCCCCGTCCCAGAGGAGGATAGCATTCTGATCCCTTCTGCTCTAATATTCTTTGCTGCATTACCATCTCTGTCGTGCTGAATGCCACAACTTGGACAAGTCCAAAATCTTACGTCTAGTGGTAACTCTTTGATTCGGTAATGACAATTATAACAGGTTTTAGAACTGGGGAACCACCGGTTTATTTCTATTAGTAATTTCCCTTCTTTTTCGCATTTATAAGAAAGAAAGTTAACAAAATTCCCCCATCCCAGATCAGAAATAGCTTTAGCTAATTTGTGGTTACGAACCATGCCCTTGACATTTAGGTTTTCGACTACTACTACTTGATTGTTATCAACTAGTTTTCTGGATAGTTTGTGTAAGTAGTCTTGGCGGACATTTCCAATTCGCTCGTATACCTTAGCTACAATCTTTCTGGCCTTTTTGCGCCCACTGCTTCCTTGTCTTGATGCAGTCGCTCATGGGGGAAACCCCCAAGACCGCGCTGCATCGCTTTTTCTTTCGGGCAGCAATACGTTGTTTTTTGGCTAACTTTTTTTCGTACTTAACCAAGTGCTTAGGATTACTGAACTTAGAGGTCTTTTCACCGTCATAAGTAATTGCAAAATCTTTGATGCCTAAATCAATACCGACCACCTTCCCATTAGTGGACGATTCCACACTAGTGCCTTCGTACTCCATTAGCACAGAAGCGTAATACTTTCCAGAAGGAGTTTTACTGACTGTGACAGTCTTGATTTCTCCGTCCAGTGGACGATGAATTACTGCCTTAAAAACTCCCAGTTTTCCAGGAAATTTAAGGCAATTGCCCAACTGTTTTACATTTTGGGGATACTGGATTGACTGACGGTGATGGTACGATTTGAATCTAGGATATTCAGCTCTACCTTGGCCGTAGGCCACGCTACGCGAACAAAGAAATTCTGATAGGCACGACTCAGATTGAGACTAACAGATTGCAAAACCTGAGAGTAACAATCTTTTAACCATTTCGTCTCTTCTTGTTTTTTAAGTTTCGGAAGCATACAATTGAGTGCAGATTGTTTCAAACCTTTGCCAGTTTCCTTGTAGGTTTCTATACACTGAAAAGCGTGCATAGTTCCACCACCAACGAGCACACCCAAAATGCTGAGCCAGTATTTGAACTTGCTCTTGCGTAGGATAAATTCTGACTTTGACGGCTCTATGCTTCATTGCACTCAACCTCTTTATCGACCTTGCTTACTATTATATATGTTTTGCATTAATGCGTCAAGGTATAAGTCAAGACCTTGGCTCGCTATCCATTGGATAGCGACTCTTGTTAAAAATACTATACATTTTCCCGATTTCCAAGAAACCAGTCGTTAGGCTGGAGATATAGAGCAACAATTCATTCAAAAAACGCGATCGCATACACCCATGCTATTTAACCTAGCCAACCTCCCCTACTGGATCTTTTTGGGTATGGGAGTTCTACTGTTTCTGTTAGTCATTGTTTCCGGTGGCGGAGACGATGACATTGATATAGATGCAGATGTAGATCTGGATGTGGATCTGGATGTAGATGCAGATGTCGGTACTGATACAGATAGTGATGCCGATGGTGATTTAGGCGGTATCCAGATTCTAGGATGGCTAGGTATCGGCAAAGCCCCCCTAATTTTGCTCCTGGCAACAGACTGTAGTCTTTTGGGACTTTTCGGCTGGATGTTCAATGTCATGATTGGTGGTGTTACTGGCAGTATTCCCACTGGGTTTTTGGCAGGGGTGGTATCAGTAATGTCATTATTCCTGACCCTAGTTACCGGAGGATTCATCTCTCGACCGATAGGAAAAATTTTCGCTTCCTTTGGAGAAGATACCAGTAGCGATCGCTTTATTGGCTGTCACGGTACAGTTTCCTCTGCCACCCTTCCCAAGGAAAACCAAGGCAAAATCGGTCAAGTCGATGTCCTAGATCCAGCTCGTAATTTAGTTACAGTTAATGCCACCTTACCAACTTGGGCAACAGTTATTCCTAAACGGGGGAACAAAGTATTAGTGATTGACCGACACCATCATAACTATCTCGTGATCCTTAAAGATAGTACTGATCAGCAAGCCTGGTTAGACAATGCTTATTAGTCAGCAAGGGCGCACAACCTGCTGTGATGTATATCATTTGCTCAAGATTATCAAAAATTTTCTGATCTTCCCTGATTAGTATATATAGCTCCATTTATCTTAAATCTATTTAGCCATGTCAAACTCATCGATGAATACAACAGTGCAAACTGTTCCGGTACAGTCATCTATCGGCCAGCTTCCTCCTGGAATTCTATTTTTCCCAGGTGTGATTGGAGGTCTGATTGTATTATTGCTATTAAGCATCTGGGCTTACACCAGAGTTTATGTCATCACTCCCAACAACGAAGCATTTTTGCGGACAGGTGGTGTTTTTGTCAAAAAGAAAACGGTTATTCTCAGTGGCGGGTGTGTGGTTTTGCCAGGATTTCATGAACTTACCCGTATCCCACTCAGAGAAATTTCTATTGATGTTGAGCGGACAGGTAACCTAGCAGTTCGGACCCAAGACTACCTGCGGGCTAATATGCGGGTAACCTTTTATGTCTGTATCAATGCCAATGAAGACGATGTGATTACTGCTGCCCAACGACTGTCTCGTGAAGGTAAAATTTCCCCCGAAGATATTAAAGAAGCTATCGAAAAACGGGCGGATGATGCTATTAGAGCAGCAGCCAAGAAAAAGAATTTGGCAGAAATTGATTCCGATAAATTAGGATTTGCTGATGAAGTGTTGAATTTGATTCAGCAAGACTTAAGAAAAGTCGGATTAACCCTCAATAATATCGCGATTTCTGAGATAGAAGAAAGTGATACTTACGATACGAATAACTTCTTTGATGCCCAAGGAGTACGTCTGCGCACGGAAACCATTCAAAAATCAATTCAGCAAAAAACTGAAGTTGAGCTAAATACCAAAGTTGCCATTGAAGAAAAAGAACTAAACGCTGAAAAGCAATCCCTACGCATTGCCCAAGAACAAGAAGAAGCGAAACTGGGGCAAAAGCTTGAGGTTGAAGCCCTAAAAGCCCAGCGTGAGCGGGAAATCGAAGAAGCTAAAGCCACAGAAGCAGCCACAATTCAGCGGACTAAAATTTTACAGAATAAGTCTGTAGAAGAGGAAGAAATTCGCAAGCTACTAGCCTTGCAGCAAAGCCAAATTGAAGCCGATATTACCCTAGAAGAACGGAATAAAGCCCTCAAGGTAGCCCAAACCCTGCAAAAACAAGAAGCGGAATTGGCAGAAATTAATCGTCAGAAAACCTTAGAAGAGGAAAAGATTCAACAACAGCTGGCAGTCCAAGCTAAGAAAATTCAGGCAGATATTGAATTAGAAGAACGGAATAAAACCCTCAAGGTGGCACAAATCCTGCAAAAACAGGAAGCAGAAGTAGCAGAAGTTACTCGTCAGAAAACCGTCGATGCTGCCTTGCTTAATTCTCAGGTAGAATTGGCAGAAGCAGAACGAGAGTCAAAAATTGCTCAACAAGACGCTGCGATCGCAATTACCGAAAAAGAACGCGATCGCTTCAATTCAGAAGCCGAACGAGCTCAAGCTGAAGCCGCTGTAGCCACCGCTACGGAAGTAGAAGAAGCCGAACGGCAACAACGCCTTTCTATCATTGCTGCTGAACAAGAAGCCGAACAAAGGCGGATTGGTGAGCAAAACGTGATTGAAATCGATGTATTCCGCCGCTCTCGTCAAGCTGAAGCAGCCAGACAAGCAGCAGAACTAGAAGCTGAGTCGATCCGTACCCTAGCAGAGGCAAATCGGGATAAAGCCTTGGCAGAGGCAGAAGGTAAACGATCGCTGATCGAAGCCGAAAATTCCATCAGCGATGCTCAGCTCAATGCTAAAATCATCACTACCATATGGCCAGAGTTAGCCCCTCAACTACCAGAAATTGCCAAAGCCTTGGCTCCCCAGCCAGGAATTTTGGGAGATACTCGGATTTACTCCTTCCCCGGTGTCAATGGCAATAATGGTAACGGAGCTAGCAGTGTAGGTGACATCAACAAACTGCTACTGTCTACCACTGGCTTATCAATGATTAATGGTTTGTTAGAGGAAGGCAAGCTAGGGCCATTGATTAGTCAAATCCGCCAGATGATGAGTAACAACAGTAGCACAATCACCAGTAATACAATCACACCAAAGGATAAGAAAACCCCGACCACGGATATGATCCGATCACAGCCAGTAGCCACCTCAAACCTTACCGAAAAAAACCACCTTAACCACCCAAGCATCAAGAAACCCAAATCAGGGAAAGGCTAAGGTGCGCTCTTACCATTAAGAATTAAATTCGCCACCGGTCGCACCTGAAGTATTAAGAATTCATAATTCATACTTCATGCTTCACAATTCATAGTTTCTTTGTATAGTTCGAGCAATCTTCGCTCCAATTTGATAACCTAGCTAAAATAATCTCGGAAGAAAAACAGCGTGGATATTCAAATTGGGCGAGGTAAGATAGCTCGCAGAGCCTACGGCATAGATGAAATTGCACTTGTTCCCGGACAGCGGACACTCGACCCCAGTTTGGCTGATACTCGCTGGCGTATTGGTGGTATTGAACGGGAAATTCCCATTATCGCCAGCGCTATGGATGGGGTGATTGATGTGTCCATGGCAGTCAAGTTGTCCCAAATTGGGGCAATGGGGGTTCTCAACTTAGAAGGGATTCAAACCCGTTATCCTGACCCATCACCCATACTAGACCGCATCGTCTCGGTGGGAAATTCTGAGTTTGTTCCCCTGATGCAGGAACTTTATAGTTCACCGATTAAGCCAGAATTGATTACCCAGCGAATTCGGGAAATCAAAGACCAAGGTGGTATTGCAGCTGTGAGTCTGACCCCTGCTGGAGCCAGTAAATATAGTCAGGTAGTAGCAGAGGCTGGTGCTGATTTAATGTTTGTTCAAGCAACAGTTGTTTCTACAGCTCACCTGTCACCAGAGTCCATCAATCCCCTGGATTTAGCACAGTTTTGTCAGGATATGCCCATGCCAGTAATTTTGGGGAATTGCGTGACCTACGACGTTGCCCTCAATTTGATGAAAGTTGGGGCAACTGCTGTCTTGGTAGGTATTGGTCCTGGTGCTGCTTGTACCTCTCGGGGTGTCTTGGGTGTCGGTGTACCTCAGGCAACAGCAGTTGCAGATTGCGCTGCTGCCCGTGACGACTACTATCAGGAAACCGGTAACTATGTGCAAGTGATTGCTGATGGCGGTTTAATTACAGGAGGTGACATCTGTAAGTGTATTGCTTGTGGTGCTGATGGAGTGATGATTGGTTCTCCTTTTGCCCGTGCCAAAGAAGCTCCCGGACAAGGGTTTCATTGGGGGATGGCAACCCCTTCCAGCGTGCTACCCCGTGGGACAAGAATTAAAGTCGGCAGCACTGGCACACTTGAGCAAATTCTGACTGGACCAGCCCAAATGGATGATGGTACCCACAACCTTTTGGGAGCATTGAAAACCAGTATGGGAACCCTCGGAGCAAAAAACCTCAAGGAAATGCAACAAGTGGAAGTAGTGATTGCTCCTTCTCTGCTAACAGAAGGGAAAGTGTACCAGAAAGCTCAGCAGTTGGGTATGGGGAAATAATATAGTGTCCAGTTGAATACTTATCATTCTTGGTTGTTCATCAATTGAAAATTGAAACTTTAGCATTGACAATTACCAAATTTTATGGTATATGAGAACTTGAACAGCTTTTCTACAGGTTTCTAAAGTTCACGAACAACTGTTGTCAATAGTTTAAGCGCTGAGTATATATACTTATCGCTTACCCAGCCAATCGTAAAAATTTTTCGACTGGCTTGGAAATTGCTGAAAAAAAATAAACGGTGACATACAATGGAAAAAGCGGAGACAAATGTTTCCGTTCACTCCTCACACCACACTCCGCCCGGACAGAGTTCGGGCGGTTCCTTATTTGGATCATTTTGAAGGTTGAACGCGATGGACTTCGTCCCGCTTTGCTGCGAAGCGCGTGGCCAAAGGCCAAGGTTGAAGGTTGAAGGTTGAACGCGATGGACTTCGTCCCGCTTTGCTGCGAAGCGCGTGGCCAAAGGCCAAGGTTGTTTGGTTGAAGGTTGTTTGGTTGAAGGTTGTTTGTTTGAAGGTTGTTTGGTTGAAGGTTGTTTGGTTGAAGGTTGTTTGGTTGAAGGTTGTTTGGTTGAAGGTTGTTTGGTTGAAGGTTGTTTGGTTGAAGGTTGTTTGGTTGAAGGTTGAAGGTTGTTCGCCTTTGGCGTTCGGTGTAGGGTAGGTTGAGAAGATAACCTGTAACCTGTAACCTTCAACCTGTAACCTTCAACCTGTAACCTTCAACCTGTAACCTTCAACCTGTAACCTTCAACCTGTAACCTTCAACCTGTAACCTTCAACCTGTAACCTTCAACCTGTAACCTTCAACCTGTAACCTGTAACCTGTAACCTTCAACCTGTAACCTTCAACCTGTAACCTTCAACCTGTAACCTGTAACCTGTAACCTGTAACCTGTAACCTGTAACTTGTAACCGCTTCACCTGTTCCGCCCTATGGGAGTGTCAACTTTTGCCCAAGATATTTAATCGGTGTTGTGACTATGGTAAAATTTCGTAGGTACGTAGCAAAAGTATTCGCAAGGATTTCCAGGCATGTCAAACGCCGCCCCAGTTACAGACTCCAGCTTTCAGGCAGAGGTACTTGAGAGCGACATCCCAGTATTGGTAGATTTTTGGGCACCTTGGTGCGGTCCCTGTCGGATGGTGGCTCCGGTTGTGGAGGAGATAGCACAGCAGTACGGGGATAAGGTCAAAGTCGTTAAGCTGAACACCGACGAAAATCCTAAGGTGGCAGGTGAATATGGTATTCGCAGTATACCAACGTTGATGATTTTCAAGGGTGGTCAACGAGTAGATATGGTGGTGGGTGCAGTCCCGAAAACTACCTTAGCGAATACTCTTGAAAAGCACCTCTAATGGCAAAAGGCTTGTAGGCAAAAGGGGAAATGTAAAAGATTGCTTCTCACCTCCTCAGCTATTCGTCACCAATCTTAAATTGACCAACGGACATCTGCAACTTCTGGGCAACTTCGACAGTTGTTCGTAGGGATTGAGAGACTTCGCCAGAAGAATCAGAGGTTTGTCGGGAGGTAGCAGCAATTTCCTGTATTAAGTCAGTAACGTCCCGAGATGTTTTGGCTTGGGAAACTGTGGCGTTAGAAATAGATTGCACTAACTGGTCAATCTCATGGGAGACGGCAACAATTTCTTCTAGGCTCTGTTTAGCCTTGAGAACCATTTGGGTTCCATCAACCACTTGTTTTTTTCCGTCTTCCATGGCTTTGACCACCTCTTGGGTTTCCTGCTGAATGGTGTCAATCACCTGTTGAATGTCTTTGATGGCATTGGCTGACTGAGTTGCTAGTCTACCCACTTGTTCCGCAACCACTCGAAACCCTTCGCCCTCTTCTCCCGCACGGCTCGCTTCAATCCCAGCATTGACTGACAGTAAATTAGTCTGTACAGCTATTTCCTGTACCAACCCGACTACTTTAGCAATCTCCTTAGAGGATTCCCCGAGCAGCTTTACTTTGTTTGCTGTTTTGACTACAGTCTCTCGCAAATTTACAATAGTCTCAACTGTGCTATCCATAGCTTGCCCACTAGTAAGGGCAGCGTTTGAAGCGATGTGAGAAACGTCTGCTGCTTGGCGGGCATTTTTAGATACGGCTTCAATCGAGTACATCATCTGCTCAATAGAGCTTAGAGTGTTGCTAATCTTATCTGACTGTTCCATGGCTTGGTGGGCAAATTTACCAACTGCCTGTTGATCAGCAGCAACAGCACTATTGACTTGGGTCGAGGCAAGTTTGACCTGGATCACAATTTGCCGCAAACTTTCAATCAGGGCATTAAAGAAGTCTGCCACTGTACCAATTTCCCCATCACCCACTTCTGCTCGGACGGTGAGGTCTCCCTTGGCAGCATTTTCGACATTATACAAGAGTTCCAATACTTGGTGCTGGAGTGCTTCTTTTTGCTGACGTTGTTCAATAGCATTTAACTCCGCCGCCCGGCGTGCTTGTTCGATTTGATCAGACGTTGATGCTGCTTTCTTGAGCGCTAAGTCCGCGTCTACTCGTGCTTGTTGTAACTGTTCAAACAGATGAGCTTGCTTGAGGGCAAAGCCAATCTGAATGGCCAATTGCTTTAATAAATCCGCCTCTTCTGGCTGCCAGTCCCGTGGCTCAGAACACTGGTGAGCACATAATAAACCGATCAGTTCCTGCTCATGCAAAATAGGCGCAACTATGTTGGCTTTGACCTGTAGCCGTTCAAGAATCTCACAGTGGCAGCCCGTTAAGCTAGCTTCATAGACGTTATGGCAAACCCAGACTCGCCCACTTTTGAAGCGATCCACAGACCCCTCCCGCAATGGATCATTTATAATTTTCCCCATGGCTTGAATCCAACCTGGTGCTACAGATTCCGCCATGATTGTTCCACTATCCCACCCTTCATTGAAGCTATAGATCACCACCCGGTCGGTGTGCAAGATGCTGCGAACTCCATCTACTGAAGTACTGAGGATATTTTCTGATGTCACAGATTTATAAAGAAGGCTGGTAAACTCAGCAAATAACTGGGAGCGCTCCGCTATGGCTTGCTGGAGAAAAGCCTGTTGAGCGAGAGCTTCTTCTTTAGATACGATGTTGTCAGCAAGTTTATTGAAGGTATCTGCCAGTTGACCAACTTCATCAGTAGCTATTACCTCAGCACGAGTTTCGCGATCGCCTGCTGCAAATTTATGGGTAGTCTGGTGTAGCCTTTTAATCGGTTCAGCAATTGACCGCCCCAGCAGCATTGCCAAGAATACATCTGTTGCTAATGCCAAAAACGCAATCGACCCTTGTAGGAGTAGGCTACCTGTAAGAAAAGCATTCAGGTCAGATTCGCTACTCCCCCGGACTAATACTGCCACCGGTTCTCCCTGAGAATCCATTAGAGCTTTTGCTGCCATGGTATAGGTTTGCTCTCCTACCTTCTGACGGTCGGTAACTAACTCGCCTACTTTACCAACATTAACGGCTTTCTCAAGTAGGGATTGGTTAGGTAAGGGAAGATCAGATTGAGCTTGGTCCCAATTGGCAGCTTGACCTTGGTCTAAGGCTGTTACTAAGGCAAATTCTCCCGAAGGCTGATGCAAATAAATAGCACTGTAGCCTCCGTTAAAGGTTTTCAGGGTTTCCTTGACAATGGGTTCCTTGCCATTAACAATATCCCCAGAAACCAAAGCACCAATCACCTCGTCTGTTTTTGGGTCTTTGACTGGTGTGACCGTGTAACGAATTAGGGCACCTTGCTTTAGGGCATCTTGGTTCATCAACCCCTCAGGTAAAGGGGGTGATTCTTTTATCAATTCTTGCCAGCTTAAAATTTGATTAGCTCTAATTTGCTTACGCTGCTTGAGGACTTTACTAACCAGGTTATTGGGATCAAAACTTTCTCCTTTCCGGTCAGCATTAGCATTAACAATAATTCGTAAATCTTTGTCCACCAGAGTGGCATATTCAATCTGGCGAGCCTTAATTTCATTGTGGAGAATCTGCTTAACTTGCCTCTCTAATGATTTGGACAATAACTGATTTCTACTATGGGCAAGAGCAGCTTCAATAATAGCAGTATTTTCCGATTGACCACGGAAACCAAACCCCATTTGGTTGATTTTAATGTTGTAGTTGATTTCTGTAACAGCCAACTCTGACTTCGCTTGTCCACGTAATTGAGCTCTTCCTCCGATTATAATTAATAATGCTCCTACACCCATCAGTGCAGCCACAGAAATTACTTCGGAGGAAAACAAACTAACAATTTGCTTACTCCTAACTGGTAAGTTATAAAACCATTGTAGGTGTGATTTTTTGGTTTGTTGAGAGGAAGAAATTCTGAGGTTAGTCGTTGGCTTGATTACGGGGCGCAATTGTATACCTGTCATTATTATTGAGTAACTATCCAACTAGAATAAGATATATATTATTAATAATATTTTTATTTAACTAGACTAAAAATAATAATTATATAGCCGAAATTATATTATTAAATCAGATACAGGCACTTACTTATTTTACCTCTGTTACCTAATCCGAATTTACCTGTTTACTCAACTATAAAACTTTTGTACTTCACCTTTTATAAAAATGCTATAATTTGATCAATGCTAGCATTTTTATAAAAGTACTGTGTTATCGGTAATCTTTCGCTAAAAAAAACTAATAATGGCAAGCAATAATAACCGAAATAAATGGCTTAAAATGAACTCTATTTTTATCTATTACTTTTAAATCTTTTAAGAGATAAAAGATTTAAAAGATTAGGGTATAATTCCTATTATGACTCCTAGGACTCAACTGAGGTGACTCAACTGATGACTCAAACCACAGCCAACTTAACAATGTCTACTAGCTGCTGTTTAGAAAAAGGTTTGGTGAGATAGGCATCAGCGCCTTGTTTCATACCCCATAGACGGTCGATGTCCTGATTTTTAGAAGAACAAATAACAATGGGAATGCTAGTGGTATCGCGATGGTTCTTCAGGCTGCGGCACAACTCGAAGCCACTCATGCCTGGCATAACTATATCTAGAACTATAACATCAGGTTTTTCCGTTACTGCCTTATCCAAAGCATCTTTAGCATCGGCAATACAAATAACTGTGTTACCACTGTCCCGTAGGTATCTAGCCATTAACTCTAACTGAGCCAGGTTATCTTCAACAATCAAAACTTTACTCATAGTTCAATTAATTGGTGTTTAACACTATAATCTAATCATGAACTTGTTGACTGTTGACTATTGGTTGACTATTGACTGTTAACTGTCCAATAGGGTCAACTCAACAAAAATCGTTCAATTCAATAAACTTTTCAAGTTTAGTCAAGTTTGATTTTCATTGACCTAGTAAAAACTTAAAAATTAAGAAAAATCAAGAAAAATTAATAAAAATTAATAAATAAATCAAACTAAAAGTTTAATAATAATTAATACAGCTAATTAGAGCAGTTCTAGCTTCCTGCTATGGACTTAATCCAAAGTAGCAGACTCTCTTGAGTGGTGCATAAATAATAAAATAACCCCAAGACCAACGGATTAGTGTTACCGACAGTCAACTGAGGAATTGCTTAAAATTTATACATATGCACTTGACAAGCTCAAGCAGCGCTGTAGAAATGCACTGAATTTGCGCTCTTTAAATTAAGACATATGTCTTAGTTCAATATATCCAAAAAATTTTAGCTTGTCCACGGGGCTGATAAGATATAATACCACGGGAATGACTAAAATTCTGATGACTGGTATATCTCCTACAGCAACTCCACGGGAAATCCACCGACAGCAATTTCCGGCATTAGCCCACAAAGCCTATTTCAATTTTGGGGCCAAAGGGACTCTGCCTCTGGTATCTCTAAATGCTATCCAACAAGGCTATGAGTATGTGCAGCGCTATGGCCCATTCTCTGGTAAAGTCAATGACTGGGTTACCGAGGAATCCCACAAAACTAGAAGTGCGATCGCATCAGAGTTGGGGACATCACCAGACACCATCACCCTAACCGAAAATGTTACCGTTGGCTGCAATATTGCGATGTGGGGGATTGATTGGCAACCGGGTGATCACATCCTGATGAGTGATTGTGAACACCAAGGCATTATCGCTACTGCCCAGGAAATTTCCCGTCGCTATCAGGTAGAGGTATCTACTTGTCCAATTATGGCAACTCTAAATCAGGGAGACCCTACTAAAACTATTGAGCAATACTTACGACCTCAGACGCGATTAGTGGTATTAAGTCATTTACTGTGGAATACCGGTCAAGTATTGCCACTCAAGGATATTACTCAAGTCTGTCACAACTACGATCAGAGTAGCCAATTGGTGAGGGTTCTAGTGGATGCAGCTCAGTCAGTAGGTTCTTTGCCCTTAAATCTAACCGAACTGGAGGCAGATTTCTATGCCTTTACCGGTCACAAGTGGTGGTGTGGCCCAGCAGGAGTTGGAGGTCTCTATGTGAGTCCAGATGCCTTGGGCAGCCTCAATCCCACATTTATTGGTTGGCGGGGGATTATTCTGGATAAAGCTGGGAAACCTGTGGATTGGCAACCAGATGGAAAAAGATTTGAAGTGGCTACCTCGGCTTATCCCCTGTATGGAGGATTACGTAGTGCGATCGCAATTCATCAGCAATGGGGAACTGCTGATGAACGTTATCAGCAAATTTGTCAATTGAGTGAATACCTATGGCAAGGCTTATCCAAGTTGGAAGCAGTCAGGTGTTTGGCTACTTCACCTCCCAAAGCTGGTCTGGTGTCCTTTGTGTTGACTAATGGCAAGCGCCATAACAGGTTAGTAGAGTTTCTGGAGCAGCAAGGCTTTTTGCTACGAAATCTCCGGGACCCAGACTGTGTGCGTGCCTGTGTTCACTACTTCACCCAGCCGGATGAAATTGATAAATTGATTGAGGCCATTGATGGGTTTAGTTCTGAAAATTAATTAGAAAAGCTTAAGTCAAAGCTTAAGTCAAAGCTTAAGTCAAAGTTTAAGTAAAGATGCACCCCATTAGATAGTCATGGCCTACGATTCACACACATTTCATACTTTCTATAATGAAGGGCTAGTGTTTGCGATCGCATTTGCAGTTAGGTTTGTTTTGTATGAGTTGATGTTTTTTTTCTTCAGGGTTGATGGTTAACGGTTGATGGTTTAATGTTAACTGTTAACACCAAGAAATTAATTAATATTAATTCCCCTGGCTTCCTTCGATAAAAATCTCTTTCAAGCTATTTGGATCTGCTCACCACTGACTCACTTAGCCACTAAGCACTAAAGACTCAGCACTGAGCTTACATCCCGACTTACCTAAATGTCGGAAGAAGGCTCCCGCCATAATCTCCGATTTGGCGGTGAGACGGGGCGTATAAACTGCGGAAGTGAATTCCGCAGACAGCCCCTCATGAATTCCGACCAATAAAAAAATAATGCAGGAATCATGTTTATCCGATATCGCTTGTGGTAACATGGTATGAATGATAGTTAGAGAAGCTAAACTGTTAAACGGGTCCCTAGCCCAATACCAAGCCTTAGATGAAGCCATAAGAACTGCTCAATTTGTTAGAAATAAAGCAGTCAGATTATGGAGAGACGAACCATTAGTCAACAAAGGTCGTCTGTCTCTGCTATGCAAAGAACTTGCACATGCTCAAGAGTATCCTTGGGTTAAGAAATTAAACTCAATGGCACGTCAGGCATCAGCAGAAAGGGCTTGGAATTCTATCTCTAGTTTCTATCGTCGTTGTAGAGAGGGTGCTAATAAAAAGGGTTATCCTCAGTTCAAAAAACACTCTCGTTCGGTTGAGTATAAAACCACAGGCTGGAAACTGTCAGAGGACTGTTTAACTATTAACTTCACCGATGGATTTCAGGCAGGTCGGTTCTCATTGTTTTGTAACCATGAGACAAGAGAGGACTTGTTTAGGCTTAAAATTAATCGGGTGCGAGTAGTGAGAAGGGTTGACGGTTATTATGCTCAATTCTGTTTTGATGCTAACCGTAAAGAGAAAGGGAATTATACCGGAAATGTGATCGGTATCGATTTAGGTTTGAAGTATTTCTACAAAGACCAAAATGACAATGCTGCTATATATCCCAAGTATCTCAGGCGAGCTGAAAAGAGAATTAAAAAGCTACAGCGGAGATTATCTAGAAAGTTTGTGAAAGGTAATAAACCTCAATCAAACAACTACCACAAAGCCAGAATTAGACTTGGGTTAGCTCATCTGAAGGTTCAAAGACAGCGTAAAGACTGGGCGGTTAAGTTAGCCCGGTGCGTAGTCCACTCTAACGATGTGGTTGTCTATGAAGACCTGAAAATTAAAAATCTGGTCAAGAACCATCATTTAGCTAAGTCGATTTCTGATGCGAGTTGGTATCAATTAACTCAATGGTTAGACTACTTTGGAAAAGTTTGGGATAAGACAGTGATAGCTGTTGCACCTAACTACACATCTCAAGATTGCTCAAATTGTGGTCATCGAGTGAAGAAATCTCTCAGCACTAGAACTCATCAATGTCAACGTTGTCACACAGAAATCTGTCGTGATACTAATGCTGCTCTCAATATTTTAAAGAAGGGGATGAATATTCTAGGTGTTGAGTATAACAGCGGTGCGACCCCGCACGGGTTCCCCGAGAAGGGTGAACGCGCACCAAGAGAGTACCCAGGGGCACTGGGAAACTGCTGGGAAACCGGGAACGCTTGGGGAGAGTTCAACCGCTGTTGATGAGGGGAAACCTGATTCAATAAGTTGTCTCGCTGAACCAGGAATCACTTTGTGAGAATCCCCCGCCATAATCTCTGATTTGGCGGCGGGAGTATGTCAATTTGTCTGGCCTATCCCGCAGCAAATCCATAATTTCCTCAGTGTAGCGATGGAATTCGGGATTACGCTTAATTTTATAAGTGCGCTCACCCTCTAACTCAATCCGCAATTCCCGTTGGATTGTACCAGGTCGTGCTGTCAACACATAAATCCTTTGAGACAAAAACACTGCCTCTTCTACATCATGGGTAATCATTAATATAGTGCAACCCGTCCGCTGCCAAACCTCAAGCAAAAACTGTTGCATGGTTTCCTTAGTTTGTACATCCAGTGCACCAAAGGGTTCATCCATCAGCAGGATTTTAGGATGACAGGCTAGAGCTCTTGCGATCGCAACCCGTTGTTTCATGCCCCCAGATAATTCTTTCGGATAGGACTTAGCAAATCCAGACAGCCCTACCACATCTAAATAATAAGCAGCCTGTTCTCGGCGTTTTTGCTTTGGGATACCTTGCAGCTTTAAGCCAAACTCCACATTATGGATCACATTCATCCAAGGGTATAGGGTATATCGTTGGAAAACCATCCCTCGCTCTGAACTAGGTCCAGTCACCGTCAAACCATCAACCGTAATTTCTCCAGCTGTAGGCATATCTAAACCAGCTATCAGACGCAACAGGGTAGACTTACCCGAACCAGATGCACCCACAGCACAGACCAATTCCCCCGTCTCAACATGCATATTAATATCCTTTAGGGCAACGATAGTACCTTGTTTCGTGGGAAATTGTTTGTAAAGGTGGGAAATTTCTAAGTGCATGGTTTTTTATTATTACTGATATTGGTAATTCGGTATTGGGTATTGAGTATTGGGTATTAGGAGTATTGGGTATTAGGAGTATTGGGTATTAGGTATTGCAATTCTAAATTTTCCTGCAAGCCTTTTCCCTTTTGCTTGTGATTAGGTAAGCATTAGCACCTCAAGTAGCGTGCGCGTAGCGCATTAGCTGATAGTTTACCGTCAACAGTCAACCATTAATTGTTAACCTTCAAAAAAAATCTAATCAATCGCCCATTTACAGGTCAGTCTGAGCAGCAATCGTAAGGATAAATCAATGGCAAATCCGATTAATCCTAGAATAATCAAGCAAGCAAATATTTCATCAGTTTTTAGAAATTTTTGTGCTAGCAAAATTCGTTTACCTAGTCCCAC